>NZ_BAZY01000011.1 GCF_001310975.1 Thermoanaerobacter thermocopriae JCM 7501 | reverse complement strand
ATATAAAATTTTTGTATTGTTTATGTGGATAAAAAACGCTTAAATTCTTGACAAAACATACTTCCCATCTCTGCACTTGCCAAAAAATACATTGAAAAAGGAGAGGTGAAAAGTCCGCCTCTCCTTTTTTATCTTTTTAAATTAAAGTAGGAACAACGACAAAGCGAGAACTGTGATAATTGTTACAATTCCCATTATTAGGGTTACAATAGTCTGAGTCTTGTATGCAGTTTTAACATCTATTCCACCAAATTGAGAAACAACCCAAAAATAACTGTCGTTTGCATGGCTAACGGTCATAGCACCTGCACCTATTGCCGCAACCACAAGGGCCTTTGCAATATCTGAAGTAAATCCTAAAGATGGTAGTAGCGGAAGCATTAATGCTGATGTTGTTATAATGGAAACGGTCGAAGAACCTTGTGCAGTTTTAATTGCTGCTGCAATAATGAATGGTAATAACATGCCAAGATGTAATCCTGACAAAGTTTGTCCGAGATAATCACCCACTCCTATTTCTTTAATGACATTACCTAATGAACCACCTGATGCAGTTATAATCAATATTGTAGCTGAATCCTTCATTGCTTCACCGATCCAGGAATTTAATGTTTCAGAACTTAAATTTGGTAAAAGCAAAAATGCAAAGAACATACCTATTAAAAGTGCATTTACAGGTGTTCCTAAAAATACAAATAGTTTATAAAAAAAACCCTCTCCAACTGGTTCTCCTGGAAACTTTGCAATTGAGCCAAGTGCCATTAAAATTATGGGAACAACAATTGGGGCAAATGATTTCCAAGCACTTGGAAGTTTTCCATACTTCTTTAAAACTTCCTCATAGCTTATGCTTTCATCAATACTAGCTTGATATTTTGAAGCAACTTTATTAGCAAATATATTACCTGCTATCATTGCTGGTATTACTACCAGAAGTCCTATTAAGATAACCAATAAAAGATTATTAAGTTGAAGATTTGAAGCAGCCGCAATTGGACCTGGAGTCGGTGGAACTAAAACATGTGTTGCATAAAGTCCTGTTGAAAGTGCTATAGACATTGCAACAAGAGATGTTTTCGTTTTCTTTGCTAAAGCTTTGTTCAATGAAGAAAGAATTATGAATCCACTATCACAGTAAACAGGGATAGAAACAATGTAACCTATAATACTCATTGCTATTGTAGGTCGCTTTTCCCCTACAAACTTAATAATTGTCTCAGCCATTTTGATTGCAGCACCTGATTTTTCAAGAATAGTTCCTATGATAACGCCAGCTATTATTACTATTCCTATGCTTGTAAGTGTGTTACCAAAGCCTTGAGCAATTATGCCTGCAATTTTATCGGATGGCATAAATGCTGCAAAAGCTAAAAAGTATGATGCGAGAATAAGGGCTAAGAATGGATGAAGTTTAAACTTTGCTGTTGTAATTACGATAAAAAGAATAGCTAAGAATAAAATAAAGATTAAATATGGACCTGACATTAAAAACCCCCCTTTTTTTAAGCCTTTATGACTTTGATTAACCTAAAAATTCTCTCAGCAGATTTTTCTAACAATGTTGGTGCGTTTTTTATAGCATCTTCAAGAGACATTGGCTTTTCCATAATCGAAAAAACGCTGCTAACTCCAATCTCATAAAGTTTTTCTATATCTTCAACCGTTCCTGCTATTACAATAAGCGGTTTATTATGCTTCTTGCACAATTTAGCTATTCCTGAAATTGTTTTCCCAAACGCTGTTTGAAAATCTACTTTTCCTTCACCGGAAATTACAATATCAGCTTCTTTTATTTTCTCTTCAAGCTTTAATGCCTCAATTATTATTTCTATACCACTTTTTAACTGTGCATTTAAAAATGCCATGAGTCCTGCACCTAAACCACCTGCAGCACCTGAACCTGGGACATCTATTATTCTTTTATTAAAATACTTTTCTAAAAGTTTACCATAATGTTCAAGGTTTTTATCTAAAACTTTTACCATCTCCTTTGTAGCACCCTTTTGGGGACCGTAAACTCTTGATGCACCATTTTCTCCAATTAAAGGATTTGCTACATCGCAGGCTACAATAAACCTACATTCCTTTAATCTATAATCAAGATTTGAAGTATCTATTGAATAAATTTTTGAAAGTGCGCCTCCTCCAAGACCTATTTCTCTACCATCTTTATCATAAAATTTAACTCCTAACGCTGTTGCCATGCCAGCACCACCATCGTTGGTTGCGCTTCCACCTACTGCTATAATGAAATTTCTGCAGCCTTTATCTAAAGCATCTTTTATAAGCTGACCGGTTCCGTATGTTGTTGTGATCATGGGATTTCTCTCATAATCCTTCAAAAGATAAAGTCCTGAGGCAGCAGCCATTTCTATAACTGCTGTTTCGCCATCACCTAATATTCCATAAAAACTTTCAATATCTCTAAATAGAGGATCTTTTACATTTGTCTTTATTATTTTTCCTCCAGTTGCATTAACTAATGATTCAACAGTCCCTTCGCCACCATCTGCCATAGGGACTTTCTCGATAACGACTTTTGGAAAAACCTTTAAAATTCCTTTTTCTATGCTATCTGCAACCTTTAAAGCAGATAAACTTCTTTGAATTTATCAGGAGCTATGAGAATTTTCACAACATCACCACCAAATATCATCACTACGATTTTAACTTTATCATAAAACTTGTTTATTTAAAATATTCAAAAAGAACAATAGTTTGTTATAATTTCTATATAATTTTTGTGCATAAATAACAAAACCCCCCTCACTAATGGATAATTGATTAACCAATATTGATATATAAACTTTCATACAAACATAAGGGTTTGTTATATCTACATTAAATTTTTCTTTTATCTTATTTAATCTATAGGTAAGAGTATTTCTGTGAATGAAAAGTTTTTTAGAAGCAAGACTTATATTCATCCCGCTTTCAAAATAAACTTTAATAGTGTTTATTATATCTTTGTTTTTTGAATTTAGAATATCTTTATACTCTTCAAAGAATACTATGCTATCATTGATGGATAAGCTATGAATTAATAGTTCTATTTTATAATCTTTAAAATCTAAAATATCTTTATCAATTTTTCTTCCAATATCTATTAAGTTATTTGCAATTGTAAAAGAAGTATGATAGTCTTTCATATTTTTACAATCTGGACCTATTCCTATGATGGAGGAAAGATTAAATCTTTTTTTGATACCTTCTTGAAGTTCCTTACAGAAGGGCATTGGGTTTTTAGAATATAGTATTATAACAAATCTATCTTCGTTAAAGTTAAAGACTATTTCATCGTCATTTAATTTGCTTTTTATAAATTCTACAATGTTTTCCTTTAATTCTTGAATATCTATCTCTTTTAAGTTTTTGGATAAAATGAAATCATTAAAACCTCTAATGTCAGCAACAATTAAGCTTCTTTGTTTTTTTGTATCAAAACCTATAAGTTTAGCTCTGCTTTCTAAAATTTTTTCTTCCTCATGCCCTATATTAGGATGATTGAGAATTTCTTTAATGAAACTTACCATTGCTTTCGAATGTAATTCTTCATACTTTTTATTTTCATATTCTTGGACCATAAGTTCAACTAATTCCTTAATTATTCTACCAAAGCCAATTATTTCTTTTGGTTCACCTGTAATTCCAACAACACCTATTACTTCCCCATTATAAAACAAAGGAACGTTTATCCCTTTTTTAGCTCCTTTGTAATATTCTATATTGGTATCATCTATAATAACATCCATCTTTCTCGAGGCTGCAATTTTTGCTCCTTCATGGAAAAAGCCTATCCTTGTAGAATCTCCTGATGCTATAATTACCCCTTTTGTATCCATAATGTTTATATTTTTGCCAAGAATATTCATAAGCCTATTTACAATCTTTTGATAATCCTCATGACTGAGCATAACCATCCCTCTTAAAAATTAATTGACTATAGTGATACCCTCATTTACCTTCAAGTGAAATTAGTGCTGCTCCAAGTGCCCCAATAATCTGTGGTTCAAATGGGATTATAAGTTTTTCACCGAGCCTGCTTTCGATGGCATAAACTACTCCCTGATTTTTGGCAACGCCACCTGTCATCATGTATTTCCCTTCTCTCCCTATTCTGTCGACCAGGGAAACTGCTTTTGAAGCAACGGCTTTATTGAGGGCATGTATTATATCCCTTTGATCCTTATTTTGCGCAATAAGAGATATTACTTCTGATTCTGCAAATACAGTGCACATACTGGTAATCGTGATATTTTCTTTTACTTCCTTATGCACATTTGCCATTTCTTCTATTGAAATGCCTAACGTTCTTGCCATTACTTCAAGAAACCGGCCTGTCCCTGCTGAACATTTGTCATTCATCACAAAATCAATAACATTGCCGCTGTCATCTAATCTTATCACTTTGCTATCCTGTCCGCCTATATCTATAACAGTTCTAATAGCATTGTCTATAAAAAATGCGCCTTTGCCGTGACAGGTAATTTCGGTTACAATTCTATCTGCAAAGGGAATGCTTACTCTTCCATACCCTGTTGCTACTATTGATGTAATATCCTTTTTTTGAAGGCCCGCACTGTTTAAAGCAATTTCAAAAGCTTTAAAAGCACTTTCCAAAGCTTTAGGACCTGTTGGAATAATAGAATATGATATTATATTTTTGTTTTCGTCGATTATGACTACATTTGTAGAAGTAGAGCCACTATCCACTCCTACAAAATATCCTTTCTTGGCTTTTTGTTTTTCCATCTTTTTTATACCGGTTGATTCCAAAAAAGCATCTATTCTTGTTAAAATCTGTCCGCTATTTGAATCGTTATAGTCAGTTTCAATTTTTAAAAGTGGAATATCTGCTCTGCTTTTGAGTTCAGCATATTCATAGGAATAAAAATCACAGAACTTTATGGTGTTGTATATTATCCCCTTCAATTCTTTATTGATTAACTTGCTTCGATCTTCTGCCATTCTCATACAGGGTGTTAAATTAAGAAGCGATTCCGCGTAGCTTTTTAATAAATTATCTTTTGCTTCGATATTGAATACTCTTTCTTCACCTGTGCAGGTAAAATTTATTACGTTTGCTGTACAAGAATTTGTGATTTTTTCTATAACATCATCTTTAAGCCTCGCACCTAATATAGCAATGCTTTCAGTGGATTTCTTTTCTTTATTAAAAGACTTGCTTTCTAGAATTTTTAGCAAACTTTCTTCAGCAAAATTCTTGTTTTTAAAGGCCTGATACGCTTCTATAAATTCAATTATTTCATTGTAAAAAAGATCTATTGCGAGAGGATCTTTTTTCTAGGGAGGTCTAGAAGATGGATAAATTTCACTTTATCTTTTAACACATCATAAAGTCTTTTTATACTATCACAACAGGCAGTTAATACAACCTCTTCAATATTATTTTCAATTATATTTTCCAAAACCCCTTTTGCAAAGCTGCACATATTTGAATGAATCAGTGCTTCAGCACGCTCATGAGACTTATATCCTGGATCAAGTCTTACCGCTTTTTCTCCAAAAGCTTCGATTATTTCTACAGGCGTGTATTTGCAAATGTACCCTATCAATTTTTCACCTCCAGAAGGATTACTAAAGCATTTCAAAAAAGGCTTCGAGCCTCGTCCTATTCTGTCCCTCTTGATTATTTCTCTTGTCTACACAATCCCCATCTAAATAAAGAAATGGAATACCCAATTCTGAGGCAAGATTTTTAATTATAAACGTTCCACCCATGGACTGCTTACAGCCCAAATGACAAAACTGTATAATGCCGTCTGGTTTTATTTTTTCTATCAGTTCTTTGATTTTTGCAACTTTTCTATTTATTTCACCATTAAAAGAGTTTAAGATAAGCTTTTCAGCAATTCCTTTGAATGGGTCGTTTTCATCAATTTCCTCAAGAAAATCATAATTCAAATCACTACCAGCAATGTGAAATTTATCGTTGAAATTAAAGTAATCTTTAAAATTTTTCTCAAACATAGGAAGAAGGTGTATAAAAAATATGCTTTTTCCACTTCTTTCAGGAGCTCTTTTTATATCCTCCACTAACATCTCATAAAAATGTAATACTTCCTTACTTCCAATGAATACATGGGATGCAAAGAGCATGTACATTTCAAAGGTCATAGTAGGTAAAAACCTTTTTTCTCCCGCATAATTTAAATACTCTCTCATAAGTGCTCTTGTTTTATTTTCTGTTCTTACAACTTCCCTCAATTTATCAATATCAAGCTTTCTATTAAAAACTTCCTCAATCTTTCCCGCCACTTCTAAAAGCTGTTTTTTTACATACACTACGGCATCTTTAGAATATTTGTAGGGAATATCAATAATGTACAGTGGAACCCCGTGTTTTTTTGAAAGATACTTGAAAGTAGGTATATTTGCATCACAGATCATAGAAGTGGTCATCATAAATTTAGGTTTTTTGAGAATATCAAGTTCACTGGCTCCTATAAAAGTTTTATGGTAACTGCATAAAGTATTTGACATGCCTCTCGATTCGGCAGTATCAATAAGATAATCTTCGATGAAGAAGCCTGACATGAAAGAAGAATATGCTTCAATAAATAAGGGCTTTATGTCCATAGCAATCAAAAATTCAGATGGTGCAAAGATGTTTACCCAAGCAGAATTTTGAGGATTTGCTAAAGAATCTTTTATGCTCTTTATAGAATATTTATTTAGGTAATGAAGAGATTTGGGAATCCTCTTGTCTTTGAAAAAGCTCACATAATAATAAGCAGCGGCAAGGCCAAAGTTTATTAGCTTATTTACTTTTTCAGGTCTATTCATATTCTCTTTTATAATATTGGTATAAATCTTTATTGTATCCATTTTATCACTACCCCGTAAACTCCCTTTCCACACCTTAGCCTCACTCTGTCAATGAGGTTTTCAACAGTATTACCTAAAAGTACTTCACTGCAAGATACTTTGTCAATTGGTCAAGCAAAGCCATAAACACTACAATAATTATCTCCAATACCAATTCCTCTTATGTATTCATTTGTTTGAGTTTCCATATTTGCCGTACGAATATATTATACAAGAAAATTGAGATTTAAACTATATGATGCTTTAAAAAGTAATAGCAAGGTAATTCTCTTATTTTTCAGTTTGTTGACAAAGTAAAAATTTTTTAAATAGGATATTTTACATCGTCACTCCGGTGTTCCAAAGCGACAAAACTAAACTCGACCCTCGGGTTCCGGCAGGGTTCTGGGCAATTCGACATCCTTGTCTTAGTGCTCGCCTCCACCATCCTTGGCTTCGGCCCCGCCTCCACCCTCGGTTTCATTAAGTTTTGTTATCGCTTTGTCACAAGTCGCACCGATTGCAAAATATCCTATTTCCGAAAGTTTGTCTACAGTCTGCAAGGTAATTCTCTTTACCTTTTTTATTTTTTATATCCCTTGTATATCGCTTATTTTCTTTATTTGTACGATTTCATAGCATTCTCTATATATTCTTTCATCATGACGGAAAAACTCTTTCTTCACGGTACGTGGTTCATTCCAATGGATGTGTGTAAGGCCTGCATTGATGAAGGATATATTAATATAATCAAAAACCAGCGGAAAAATATTATAAAGTATAAGGTAGTTTGGTAGGGGTGACTAAGAACCATCCTAGAAAAAAATAACGCACTTTTTCTGAATACCTGCTATGATAAAATTGGTCAACAACCAAAAAATATTAAAATGAGGCATCCGAATAAGTGCATAACAATTATATTACAAATATATTACAAAACCCCGGACCGGATTCTGAAAACTCCTTTTCTATTTACACCTACCGCCGACTCTCCGAAATTAAGGTACATTCCTATTACTCCCATTCCTTGCTGTATTTTTCAGTAATGACAATCGTCAAATAGCTCTCTAATGCATTTATTATATAGCTATATGGTCAAATTCACAAGATAAAATAATAATAATTGACAAATAATAATAATTGACATTAATTCTGACTATATTAAAATTTTTCTAAAATCATTTTTGCATATTCTTTAGCAGAAAATAAAGAATGGTCTCGGAAATTTCCGCATTGAACAGGATTTGCTGCCGGAACTTCCTCTGTAATTAAAACCTTTTTGAGAACATTTATAAGTTTACTTTTAACTTCCTCTTCGGTGCTTTCTCCAAACTTTACAAGGTAAAAGCCTGTCCTGCAGCCCATAGGAGAAACGTCAATTATTCCATCCAATTCCTCTCTGAAATAAACCGCAAAAAGATGTTCCAAAGTATGAAGAGCTGACGTAGGAAGTTCTGACTCATTAGGCTGTAATAATCTTATATCGTATTTTTCGACTATATCTCCCTTATTTCCCTTTAATATGGCCGCTTTTCTAACATAAGGTGCTTTTACTTTTGTATGGTCCAGTTCAAAACTCTCCACTTTTATCATAAAAACCACCTTCCTTGTTTTCTCTTATTTCATATAAGTTTTTGCTAAAATACCTATCTCCTCTGTCAGGAAAAATTACAACAATGTTGCACGGTGCCTTCGCCTTCGTCGCCTGCCTCATGGCTGCGGTAAAAGCAGCTCCGGAAGATGAGCCAACTATCAGTCCTTCCCTTCTGTGAAGTTCTTTTACAGTGTTTAAAGCTTCTACATCCGATATTTTTTCTATTTCGTCTATTAAAGAAGTATCCATGGTATCTGGTACAAAGCTATTACCTATTCCTTCGATATTAAAACATCCTACTTCACTCCCCCACCAATTATAGACCCTATGGGATCTGCCAAAACCGCCTTCACCCTATTATTTTTTTCTTTTAAATTATTTTACTACACCTGTAAAGTTCCGCCAGTCCCAGCGCCGGCAACAAATACATCAATATTCCCGTCCAGCTGGCTGTATATTCGGGACCGGTAATCTCATAATGAGCCATCACATTTGCCATATTAATAAACTGATTTGGAATAAAAGTATCCTCTATTTCTCTCGCAAGTTCTTCGGCTTTTTATATAGCTCCTTCATTCCCTCTTCTTTTGGTGTATTTACTATCTCGGCACCCAACGCTTTCATAAGAAGCTGCTTTTCTACGGAAATTTATCTGGCACCACAAAAATTACCTTATATTCCCTATTTAATGCTGCTAGAGCAAGACCTATGCCTGTATTACCTGCAGTGGCCTTAATAAGTGTACCTCCTTTTTAACAGTTCTTTTTTCAGCATCTTTTATCATATATAGACACGCTCTATCCTTAACACTTCCGCCTGGACTTAAAAACTCCAACTTTGCAAATATGTTAATACCTTCGGGTATCTCAAAATTGCTTATTTTTAAAATAGGCGTATTTCCTATAAGCTCCCTTATGTCCTTTACGTATTCCATGTTGTTACCTCCTTAGAGCATTAAAAATATCTTCTTTTAAATCCTCCACATCTTCTATACCCACAGAAAGTCTTATCAATGTATCTTTAATTCCCAACTTCAATCTTTCTTCTTGTAGTATGGATGCATGAGTCATTTGTGCCGGAATTGATATAAGACTTTCAACCGCTCCCAAATTTTCCGCAAGATAAATAACTCTTAAACGTGAAATGAATTTTTCTACTTCATCCAAGTGTTATCAACAACGGTTATGATTTCATATTTCTTAGAAAGTTTCGCTATTTTTCTAATATCTGTCACCTCCAAAATGGGGTTTGTTGGAGTCTCTATAAAAATAGCCCTGGTGTTATTATTTATCGCATTTTCTACCACATCCAAATCGGTGGTATCAATAAATTTGGCTATTATTCCGAATTTCTTAAAAATTTTGTCAAAAACCCTGAAGGTGCCGCCGTAAACATTTTTTGTAATCAATATTTCATCACCATAATTAAAAAGCATACATCAATAGCAATTACGCTATGTGAGACTTTCGCAAGTTCCAGAGCTCACTTTCCTGTACACAATTTTCACAGTCCGCCTTACCATTGAGAAAAATTCATTGGCTATAAAGGAATACCTCTGAGGCAAGTGACTTTGTGGAAAACTGACGTTTACTTATCTTCTCAAAGTCATTTGCCGATGTTATTAGACTTTTTCAGAAATAACTCATTTGTATATGTTGTAAATTACGAATCTAAGAATATTCAAATTGCATGTTGACAATATAGATTATATAATTTACACTAAGTCTATAGGAATAGTTTAAATTCCTAGCTAATTGCAAAATATGGCAAATATCAAAGTAAAAAATCGCGATTATTAGGAATCAAATAACAAAATCTTGGATTTATGTAGATTTAAACACACAACATGTTAAATGGTAAAAAGGTATAACATTAAAAAATGCAAAACTTAACAAACCTGTTTGATGTAAAAAGTGTCAAACAAGTTAAAGCAAAAGATACCTTGTTAAATTAAGAATATGAGAATTTTGAGGTTCCTCAAGAACCTATTAAATTCCGAAAAAATGGAGGGTAGCAAATTGGACGAGATTTTGCAACAAAAGTTGAACGTTTTAAAATCATACATTAAAGAATTGGGTAGTCTTGCTGTAGCCTATTCCGGCGGTGTAGACAGCACATTTCTGATAAAAGTAGCCTATGATGTATTAGGAAACAAAGCATTGGCTGTTACAGCTCGTTCTTCCACATACCCTGAGAGAGAATTTAATGAGGCAATAAAGTATATTCAAGAAATTGGGGCGAGACATATAGCCATTACATCTGAAGAACTTGATGTTGACGGTTTTTCCAGCAACCCTATAGATAGGTGCTATTATTGTAAAAAAGAACTTTTCCAAAAGGTATGGAAAGTCGCAAAAGAAAACGGAATAGATCATATAGCAGATGGCTCCAATTATGATGACTTAAATGATTATAGACCTGGCATGAAAGCAGCGCAGGAACTTAAAGTAGTCAGTCCACTCAAATTCGCAAAGCTTACCAAAAAAGACATAAGGGCATTGTCAAAAGAGATGGGCCTTCCAACGTGGAATAAACCGTCATTTGCATGTCTAGCTTCCCGCATTCCTTATGGCCAGTTGATTACCCGTGAAAAGCTATCGATGATAGATAAGGCTGAAAATTTCCTTATAGAGCTTGGCTTTAGGCAGCTAAGAGTAAGGCATCATGGTAATATCGCTAGGATTGAACTGGGCGAAAAAGATTACGAGAAAATCTTAAATAGAGATTTGATGAAAAAAATAGCAGCAAAATTAAAAGATATAGGTTTTACTTATGTGACATTAGACCTAGAAGGATATAGAACAGGCAGTATGAATGAGGTGCTGAAAGAAAGCACTCAATATAGTCGCTCAATACGGTAGTGAGCTCTTTAAGAAAAATAAATACGTACGTTCTCCTCCAAGACGGAAAATATACTATCGATGGTGAACTAAATAAAAAATGAAGGTGCACACATGCAGCGATGGAAAGTACAGGTTCTTATTTGAAGCCTATTTATAACATTCTTGAGATCGAAGAACTCAATCCAATGGTGGTAGAGCTAAACACATTAAAAATATAACCGTATTTTTTTCTCGATGAACAAATAGCCTCACAAGAATATATAAGAAAGAAAATTATGAATAGCAGCAAAGGAACAGTAAGAACAGATGTATGAGAGGATTACATAATATATTTATTTTGGAATATTGGAAAGTTACGCCACCATATAAAGTTTATGAATCACAAAATAAAAAAATTGAAGCTCTTAAAAATATCAACCTTACAATAAACAAAATGGAAATATTTAGAATAATTGGTTTAAGTAGTTACAGGCAAATCCTCTCTTTTTAAGATGTATAAACCTTCTAGAAACACTAACATCGGGAGAAATACTCATAAATGGCGTTGACATAACCAAACTTAGGGGTAAAGCATTAAGGGAAATGCGCAAAAAAATTGGGACGATATTTCAAAATTTTAATCTCTTAATGAATTCAACTGTATTTGACAATGTCGCATTCCCTTTGAGGATAAATAAAGTTCCTAAAGCTGAAATAAAAAAAGAGTTATGGAACTCCTAGAATTAGTTAATTTAACTGACAAAAAGGACTCTTATCCTTTTCAGCTATCTGGAAGGCAAAAGCAAAAAGTTGGTATTGCAAGGGCACTTGCAAACAATCCTGACATAATACTCTCTGATGAAACAACTTCTGCCCTTGATTCAACAACAACAGAGTCTATTCTTTCTCTTTTAAAAGATATTAACAAAAAATTTGGAATAACAATTGTCATCATTACCCATGAGATAGATGTGATAAAGAATTTTTGTGACAGAGTTGCCGTTATTGAAGATGGGACTATTGTTGAAGAAGGAAGCGTCATCGAGCTTATTTCAAATCCCAAAACTTCAGCATCAAAAAAATTTCTTACAGATATGATAGCGAAGCTTCCTGCTCCTATAAGAAGTAACATAGAATCCATAGGTACATTTATTGATATTATAACCCCCTTAATTGTCAGAATATATGGAGCCAATATCAACAGGAAATGCTACCAATAATATAAAAAAAGCCGGTTTTCAAAAATTTATGAAGATAACTTGTTTCTTGACTTGACATTGTTAAACTTATAAAAACAAAGCCTACACCGTAACATCGCCCTAAACTAGCCACCCATACCTGCTTTATACATTAAGAAATGAATTAAAAACGTTACAACTTATTCCTTATTCCGGCCAATTTTCCAAATACAGATGAAAAATAAACAGAAAAATTGATGCCAGGCTTACGCTGAGCAGAATCACGCTTTCTTTATCCTCCTTTTTTACACCCCTGCTACATTCCTAATGGCAGTTTAAACGGCAATAATCTGCTTAAAAATGTCGTTAAATCCTGAATTTTGCCCAAAGTCGTCAGGAACCCCAGGAAAATTAGAAAAGTTCCCAAGATTATTGATATAATATTTTGATATTTCTTTGTTTTCTTTATAACATTAATCGCCTCTGGCATATAGTAACCTACCAGCAAGTATGGTACCGCAAGGCCTATAGAAAACAGGAACATGGTCTTCATACCGATTAGCGTACTTCCCGTCGTGGCGGTATATATTAGCATGGAATATAACACCGGCCTATGCAATGGGAACATACTATAGCAAAAAATAGGCCTATTAAAAAAGTAGTAAGATACCTGGAAGATGTTTTAATGTCATGTGCGCTGTATTTGCTTAAAAATGAAAAGTTTAAATTGATTAAACCCATTAAATTTAAACCCATTGCTATAATCAGTATCCCGCCGATTACGTTCATTATCGAGATATAACTGCTCAACCACTTGCCTATAGTACCCGATAACCCACCTACTAAAGTAAAGACGATTGTAAAGGCGAGTACGAACACAAAGGTATTAATGAGAATAAACTTTCTCATCGCCCTGTGAAACTCTACGTCCTTTAGATCCTTTATGGACATGCCGGTTATCAGCGAGAAATATACGCTTATCATGGGTATTATACATGGGGATAAAAACGAAGCAACGCCTGCTATAAAAGGTAATACATAAGACACCTATAGCTCCCCCTTATTTTAAAAACCTTTCGTCCCATTTATATACTCTGGACTTAACCCCGCCTATGTCCCGCAATTCTAACTGAATATATTTGGTATTGGGTGTTATTAAATTCTTGCCGTTTATCTTTTTCGGTATTTTTATAAAGGCGACAACGTGATGCCCTGAGCCCTCTATCGACCATTTTACATTGTCAACCTTGAGACCCTCACTATTAGTAAACAATACCTTTCCACTTAGGTCGAGTTTAGATAGATCTACCTGGTGGTTATCTAAAAATACCTGAAAAACCAGATTGTCTTTATCATCTTGTATGGGATTCATATAGCTTATGCCAATGCTATATCGCCTTCATCGTTGGTAATCAGAAGGTCCTGAGGATTTATCTTTGTAGTAGATGCTTTTACTGTTTTAGAATTGCCTGCTGCGGTTTTAGGTTTAGACAATTTTGATTCAAAATAAAATGCAGAAGATATTAATGCTATTACAACAATAGCAATTGTTATCCTTTTTACTAATTTGCTCATAAAACAAAACCTCTCCTTATGCCATAATATATCATCAATGATATAATGTATAATAATGTCACAATAAGCCCGTCCTCAATAGCTTCCCCCCTGGATACTACTCCATTCCCTTTCACTTCCTCCCTACTGCGTTTTTTGAGGACATACATAGCACACAAACTAGCAACAATTATTGCCGCGCTTAAAACATGGGCAATGGAGAAAGGCCCAAATACTATGGGGTTTGTCCTGAAAAACTCAACAATGCCTCTGTTTGCGCTAAAAAATATCAAATACCACAAAATTAACTGCCCATTATAATCGACATTTTGCGCTTTCTCCACAGCACAAAAAACAGGATGTAATCCAGCGTAAATTCATAAACCTGTGCTGGATGAACCCATTGTTCATTGTATGGGACACCCCAAAACCATTTTCTTGACATAGGAACGCCAAACACGTCACACCCAATCCTGCCTATAGCCTGGCCCAATGCCAACGAAGGCGCAACTATGTCGGCAAAAACCCAAAAATTCTTGTTGTGCTTTTTGGTGTACCATATAGCAAACAAGGTCGCAAATATTATGGCGCCCTGTATAGACATGCCGCCGTTATTTATCTTTATTATATCCAGTGGATGGCTTATAAAATATTTAGGGTTAAAAAATATTACATAACCCAGTCTTCCACCTATAATCCCGAATAATACCAAATACAAAAGGAAATCTAAATATTCGTTAGCATCTACCCCTTTACGGATAGCCTCTTTATACGCAAGTAACAATCCTACCCCGATTGCAATAGCTATCATCAGGCCAAATAAGTACACAGATATATGCCCTATTTTAAATAACTCAACCAAGAAAACACCCCTTCCCAAGTATTGTTTTCATATTTAAATGGTAGCCATTAAAAGCCACTCATCATGCCGCTGTTCAAGCTATGCATGCCCTCCATAGTTTTGTGCATTTCTATCATTCCGTTTTTCCCTATAGACTCCATCATAGCAGCCATGTCACCATATCCGTTATCTCTCATTATCTTTATCATCTTTTGATAATCTGCATCTGATAAATTTTCCATGAGTTTATCCATGCCCTTGAAATCTCCTTCTTCCATGAGATTCGCCATATCTGTTAGTCCATTTTTTTTCATAATATCAATCATATTTTCATACCCATAATTATTTTGCTTTACATCTTTTGTTTGATTTACAGTTTTAACCAAATTTTTAGAAAGAGCTGCACTGTTAGTACCTTTTGCCAGAGCTATCCCTTCAATTAATCCTATTAACACAACAGATAAAACCACTGTTATTAACAACTTTCCTCTCATCTTTCATTACCTCCTATTTTTAATTATTTTAAATTTTCTATCTCCTCTTTAAGCTTTACAGCCTCGTACTCCAGCTCTTTTGTCTGAAGTTCTTTAATCATCTCATCTATTTCCTCTATCTGCTTCTCTAACTCGTTATTTTGCTTTACCAGCCTCTGTATGCTCTCTTCTATCTCGATCTTCTTACTAATAAACTCCTCAGTTTTTTCTTCGCTGATTTTTATTACACTTTCTGCCATGCTTTCCATCTTGTCTCTTTCCGCCTTAAGCTCATCAATCCTCTGTTGCAATTTATCCTTAACTTGTAGTACTTTAAGCCTGGTTTGCTGTAATTTTTGCATTTTCACATCAATGTCGCTATCAGCGCTGTCAATACCTCTATCTTGCTCCTGTTGTTTTGTCTTATTTAAGCCGCGCCTTCTAATATCCATTAATTCTTCAAAGCTTATTGTGTTATCGTATATCATCTGTTTATACCTTCCGAATTGCCTGTCATCAATAATCCTTTCCGCGTACATCCTTTTTAGCAACATCATCTTTTCCTCAAAATCATTTGGAACATAACTGTCATAGGAATCCTCTCTATAACTTCCACGCCCCCTCGGAAATCCGTAATAATCAAATATCCTAAACAATCCACCACCGCATCCCATTATTATGACACTCCTTTTTTCTTTTTCAGTTGTTCTAACTCTTGCTTTATCCTCTCTTCCCTTTGTATTTTATTCAGCTCTTCCTGAATAGGATCTGTTTCATCCAATACGCCCAGTGCATTTATTTCAATAAGCTCATCCATAGCGGCTACCCTGTTATTTTTTTCTTTTATCTTCTCTTGCGCCCTGGCTATTCTCTGATTTATATTTAAAATATCACTGGAAACACCTGCAATAGCTTCTTTAACCATTATTTGAGCATCAGCTGCACGATTCATGGCAATTAATTCCTCTTTTTTGTTCTGCAGATCGTAAATATACCTCTCCAATTTCTCTTTATTAGCCGTGATCATCTTTATCTTTTCTTCTAATTGCTTCAATTCTTTAGAAATCCGTTCTTCTTGTTCTGTAAGATCCATCTTTTTAGCTAATGACGCTTGTGCTAAATCTTCTCGGTTGGAAGCAATTGACAGATCAGCCTGTTCTTGAGCCAATCTTATTTTAACCCTTATATCCGACAAGTTGCTTTCAAGTCTTTTCTTAACCGTAGTAACCTCAATAAGCGATTTATTTATCTTATTTAATTGTTCTCTCAGCTCCTCAAGAGACAGCCCTAAAGCTTCTTCAGGATTTTCTAATTCATTCAATATTGAATTTGCCTTTGCCTTAAAAATCGACTTTACCCTATCGACAAATCCCATTTTTTTATTACCCCCTTTGATTTTTTTCTCACATATACATCATACAATTTAATTGTGGAGAAAATATGAAGAAAAATGGTCCATTCTAAGGACCATTTTAAAACTCACCTGGCCATCTTTGGCTTGAACCTTTTAAGCCTCAAGGCATTGGTAACCACAGAAACCGAGCTAAACGCCATAGCTGCACCAGCAATGGCAGGATTTAAAAGACCAAGGGCGGCTATTGGTATACCTATTATATTATAAATAAATGCCCAGAAGAGGTTTTGCTTTATATTCCTCATGGTAGCGCGGCTTAATCTGATAGCGGTAGGTATTCCCATCAGATCGCCGCTCATAAGTGTTATATCAGCAGCTTCAATGGCCACATCTGTACCTGTTCCTATAGCAATACCTACATCTGATGCAGCCAATGCCGGAGCGTCATTTATCCCATCTCCCACCATAGCGGTTATCTTGCCCTGTCTTTTGAGCTTCTCAACTTCTTCCGCTTTGTTCTCAGGCAATACCTCTGCTAAAACATGCTCTATACCTACCTGCTTTGCTATGGCACTGGCTGTTCGCCTATTGTCACCTGTTATCATCCAGACCTCTATCCCCATTTTCTTTAGCTGATCTATGGCCTGCTTTGAATTTTCTTTCACCGTATCTGCTACCGCCACAATTCCTGCCAGTTTGCCATCAACCGCCATTATCATCGCAGTCTTGCCCTCTTCTTCTAACTTATCCAATTTTTCTTCTATGGAATCTATAGCAATTCCTTCTTTTTGCATAAGCCTTCTATTCCCAATGTAAATGTTTTTGCCGTCAATTCTGGCATATACTCCATGCCCAGGTATCGCCTTAAAATCCTGGGGATCATCCAGGCTTATATTGTCACTTTTTGCCCTATTCACTATTGCTTCACCTAAAGGATGTTCTGAATTCTTTTCAGCTATAGCTGCAAACCTCAATATGTCACTCTCATTATAGCCATTTACTTTAATTACGTCAGTAACCTCCGGTTTGCCTTTTGTAATTGTACCTGTCTTATCAAGGACGATAGCATTTATCTTATGAGCCCTCTCCAGATGTTCTCCACCTTTTATGAGTATGCCGTTTTCTGCACCTTTACCTGTACCCACCATTATTGATGTAGGAGTAGCAAGTCCCAGTGCGCATGGGCATGCAATAACAAGAACGGATATGGCGCTTGTTATACCCATGAATAGATTGCCAAACCCAAAATACCATACTAAAAATGTTATCGCCGCTATTCCTATCACTATAGGCACAAATATACCCGAAATCTGGTCTGCCAAACGCTGGATCGGTGCCTTAGAACCTTGAGCATCTTCTACTAATTTTATTATCTGTGCCAGTGCTGTATCTTTTCCTACTTTTGTAGCTTCAAACTTAAAGGATCCTGTCTTGTTTATCGTCGCACCAATAACTTCATCACCAACTCTTTTTTCAACAGGTATAGATTCACCTGTGAGCATCGATTCGTCTACAGCCGAATAACCTTCTATGATCTTGCCGTCTACCGGTATTTTTTCACCTGGCCTTACTACTACTATATCTCCTATCTGAACTTCTTCAACAGGGATGTCAACCTCTTTTCCGTCCTTTATTACTCTGGCAGTCTTAGCCTGAAGTCCCATGAGTTTTTTAATAGCCTCAGAAGTCTTACCTTTTGCTACTGTCTCCAGGTATTTGCCTAAAACGACCAGTGTTATTATAACAGCCGCTGCTTCAAAATAGAGCTGTCCATGAACACCGGCAAATACATTATATACGCTGTAAAAATAAGCTATTGTCGTACCCATGGCAATTAACACGTCCATATTTGCAGATCCACCTAATAGAGCGTGATAAGCACCTTTATAAAATCTATAACCAATGATAAACTGTATTGGAGTAGCTATGATTAATTGTAAATATGGATTGCCCAAGACAGTCATTATGCCAAATCCGGATTCTAAAATCATATTTAAAACCAATGGTATTGATAGTATTGCCGATATTATGAACAGATATCTAAGATGTCTTATTTCCCTGTCCTTCTCTTGTTTATCTACATCAACACCTTCGGTCTTTTCAATAGCATCATAACCTACTTTCCTTACGACTTTTATAAGATCATTTACACTTACCTGCTCTGCATTGTAATCTATAACCGCTGTCTCTGTTGCAAAATTTACATTGGCGCTTCTCACGCCAGGTGTTTTACTTAATGCTTTTTGAATTCTCATGGCACAAGAAGCACATGTCATGCCTTTTAGTTTTAAAGTCGTTCTGTCTTCTATAACATCATATCCAACATCTCTGATCTTTTTCACAAAGTCATCTACACCTGCATCTTGCGGATTATATGTTATAGTGACCTTTTCAGCCGCGAAATTTACATTGGCATCACTTACACCAGGTATCATTTTTAGCGCCTTTTCTATCCTTGAGGCGCATGATGCGCACGTCATGCCTTTAAGCTTTAAACTTACTTTTGCTGTTTCTTTATTCATAGCTTCCATATTGAAACCTCCTTATTTTTATATTTTGTACTCATATTCCGTTTCTATGCCTTATAAGTTTAATCTTTTATTTATAGTAATCATATCTGTTTACTTGATTTTATTTTTATATTTACACCCCTAGAGGGTTTTAAATCAAAGTTATAGAAAAGGGAAACTTAAAAAAGTTTCCCTTTCGAATTAACAGCAGTGGTTGCTATGGCTCGTATGGCCCGTATCTTCCTTTACAAACTTTGTAGGATCTTTGTCAAACTCTGCTTTGCAGTAGTTGGAGCAGAAATAGTATGTTTTCCCATTGTACTCTGATTTTGCTTGCGCTTTACCTTCATCTACCGTCATTCCGCAAACTGGATCTTTAGCCATATATATCACCTCCTCTCAATACATTTTATAATTACTACTTATTATAATTACTACTTATTATTATTTTTGTCCATAATATATTATAAATTGCACTAGATTGCATTACAGCAACACAATATTAATGATGTAGGTAAATTTTGTGGAAGTTTGACCTTAAATTTCCCTTTTCCTTCCTCATTTTCCACCGTTATATACCCCTAAACACCAGCTGATTTACCATAAAAAACTGTAAGGCAGATGATGCAAAATTGGTGCATTTGCTTTTCAAGGAAAATCTTAAAATATACAGCACCTGAAAAATATAAAATGTAAAATTATATTGCTATTTAATTTAGAATTTATTATCCTCTCTTACTTCATTGCTTTCAAGACCATAATTTTCATGAACTTTGTGGGTAAGTCTTTTTTCCTTAATGTGATGGCTGTTATGATTATTATGGCTTCCACAGCAACCACCTATACCTGCTTTATACATTAAGAAATGAATTAAAAACATAACACCTGCTAATACTATTATATACAATATTTCGCTCATATTGATCGCTCCTTTCCTAAATCTACCTCTACTTTTTACTGGTATTATGGACGATGTTTTTAAAATAGTCAATTAACCTTGTTTACCCCTACACTTTATTAATACCGTCTCTCACGAGTATTTGACCACTATTATGCAAAATTAGCTTAATATCCTCTTAATTATTGATAATTTTACTTAATTTTGCACATCCATATTATTCCTTACATATGTATCATACAATTTAATTGTGAAGAAAATATGAAGAAGTTTAGGATTCTAAAACCTTTAGATTTTTTCCTCACTCCTCCCTGTTTCCTTCAAAAAGCGTCTAGATTCATATGGCTATAGTCGCAAACTTCAACATATCGCCCCACATTGTTACTATTTACTCAAACTGTACCAACGCCCTGCTTACCCTTTGTAGTTGTGTAGAATAAGAATAAACCTTCATCTTTTCTACATAAACTTCATCTTTTCTACATAAAATTGTACTATCATATAATTTAAGAAAAATATATGCTAGAATTATTATTATAATAAGTAAAAAACAGAGGAGGACTGTATGTGAAAGACGCAACAGAAATCATAAGAAAGAGATATGATAGGGCAGCAAAATACTATGATAGAATTGAGAATATGATGGAAAAAAGGTGGATGTCTAAATGGAGAAAAGAATTATTTAATCATGTAAAGGGTCACGATGTTCTGGAAATCGGCGTGGGGACGGGCAAAAACATGCCTTATTATCCCAAGGATATTAATATCACAGCAATAGATTTTAGTCCAAAGATGCTTGAAAAAGCAATAGCAAGGGCAAACAAACTTGGTTTAAATATAACGCTTAAATTAATGGATGTTCAACAGCTAGGTTTCCCTGAGAACTCCTTTGATGTGGTTATAACAGCTTGTGTCTTTTGTTCTGTACCGGACCCCATTAAAGGGTTAAATGAGATAAAAAGGGTCCTACGAAAAGACGGTGAATTAATCATGCTGGAGCATGTAAGAAGTAATATAGAACCCTTAGGTACATTTATGGATATTATAAACCCATTAGTTGTCAGAATATACGGAGCCAATATCAACAGAAATACTATCGATAATATAAAAAAAGCCGGTTTTCAAATAATTTATGAAGATAATCTATTTTTTGACATTTTTAAACTTATAAAAGCAAAGCCTATAAAATAGTTTCGTGGTACATTAATCTTTTTCAGATGAAAGCAAATCGTTTTTGGAGAATTTTATTACCACAAATTTCGTCCTCTGCCTTTTTCCCTTTCCACCATTATATTCCTCCTAAACGATAGCTGATTTATCCATAGAAAAACTGTAAGGCAGATGGCGCAAAATTGGTGCATTTATTTTTCAATGAAAATTCCAAAATATACAAACACCTGAATAATATAAAATATCAAGGGACAATTTAACCACTTTAAAAACTTCCTGCGAAAGTTAATTCTATTGGCCACTAGCATAGAGAAAAGCAAGCTTAATGCCTAAGAAGTATGCCCATCTGGGAAAAATTTATGCTCAAAAGAAAAGTTACAATAATGTCTGAAAGCGAAGCTATATGCCAGGAGAGGCAATTCAAGTATGACATCATAATGTATTCAAGCATCTTTTTGGCTTTTCCACTAGGCAAAAACCAGCGGAAATCCTAAAGGAGAGTAGGCACTATAGTAGAGTCCCCTTCCTATTACGGACTCGCTTTCATCACTGATGCAGCCTTTATGGGTAATGGTCAAAAATTTGTGGAGGCAACTAGAAAAGAAACTTGAAGAATAGGACAAAATGCTCTCTCATTTTGGGGTAGTTCCTTCTTCTATTCCTCTAAAAGCTACACATTCTCACGTGCCCTTACGTTTGATAAAGGCATTTTACCACCTCACAGCAGTTTAACCATTTCGCTTACAATTTTGGTAGAAGATTTGGCTGCTTGTTCTATAAAAGTATTAAAATCAATAGAAGCTTCTTCATTAGCATTGTCAGAAATACTCCTTATTATGACAAAAGGTATACTATTTAAAAATGCAACATGAGCAATAGCTGCTCCTTCCATTTCTACTGCATAGGCATTAAACATTTTTCCTAATCTTTTAGCCTCTTCCTTAGAAGACACAAACTTATCTCCCGAAATAATTCTCCCTACATATGCCCTACCTTCAACAATATTTTTTGCTACTTTTTTAGCTAATTCAACAAGTTTTTCGTCTGCTTTAAAAATGCTTTCTTCCATTCTGGGAATTATTCCCGGTTCGTATCCAAAAGCTGTTACATCAATGTCATATTCCATAGTATCTGATGATATGACTATATCCCCTACTTTTATGTCAGGCTTTATGCCACCTGCCACACCCGTATTTATGAGTACATCTACATTAAAATCAGAAACCAAAATTTGGGTTGCCATAGCAGCATTTACTTTTCCAATTCCTGAACGGACTATAACAATATCCGCACTTTTTAAACTGCCTACGTAAAAATCCAATTTAGCTTTCTTTACAATTTCTTTTAAAGTCATCTCATCTTTTAAAATGTTTATTTCTTCTTCCATTGCCCCTATTAGTCCAATTTTTTTCACACCAAAACCCCCTAAAAATTTAATTGAGTAGGAGTTAAATAATTATTTATTTAGAGTCTTCTCACACCACCGTACGTACCGTGCGGTATACAACGGTTCATCAGGAATTATGTACAATAGAATATCTTTCTCCTAAGACTTACAAGGCTTATTTTCTTGAACTAGTCATTAGTGAGAGTGGTATTGCCTCCTTCTACCGAGTTGGCTGCAATTCTTGACTACCTCTATCTTAAGATTATGAAACACCCTAATGTTCTTATTTCTCACTGTTTGAATTAGTGTGTAGCTATTGAATGAGTTTGGGGTTTGATGCTATTTCCCAGAAAGGTTAGGACATACAATCATTGGCATCACACCAGATACCTACTCAAGTGTATTACCTGACATTCAAACAGAAGCCGTTAAAGCATTAGAAGAAATAAATAACATACGGTTTAGTGATATTTTTAATTGATACCTCTACTGTGTGGAAAGATAAAAAAAACATGTTTGTAAGCCGCTTACAAATTTCGATTTCTCAGTTTATTTTTCAAAAAAAGTAAAACCGCAAAGGCTTGCGGTTACTGCATTTCACTGGTCTGAGTGGGGGGACTTGAACCCCCGGCCTCCAGAACCCCATTCTGGCGCGCTACCAGCTGCGCCACACCCAGAAAGAAACTTTGCTCAGAATTTATTATAAACGAGATAAAAGAAAAAATCAATAGCTAAATGATTATAAAGATTATTCCGCCTCCGCTGTCATTTACAACTCTTTCTAACGTATCTCGTAGTTTATAACTTAAGTTTTCAGGAATGGAACCAATCTTGTTTTGCATTCCCTCTTTTACAAGGTCGCTCAAAGTCTTGCCAAAAATGTTGGATTCCCAAATTTTTTCTGGATCACTCTCAAACTGTTCTGTCAAATATTTTACAAAATCTTCACTTTGCTTTTCTGTTCCCACAACTGGCGATACTTCTGTTGTAATATCAGTTCTAAAAATGTGATATGAAGGAGCAGAAGCTCTAAGCCTTACCGCAAATCTTCCACCTTGCCTTACTATTTCAGGTTTTTCAAACTTCATATCATCAAGGCTTGCAGGTACCACTCCTACACCTGTTTTTTCAGCTTGTAAAAAAGCATCTTTAACTCTATCGTACTGCCTCTTTGCATAAGCCAATTCTCTCATCATTGTCATCAGTTCTTTATCATCATGAACCTCAAGCCCGCTTTCATCACTTAATATTTTAAAGAATAAGCCTTCCTGAGTCTTTATTTCAACATTTGCACTACCTTCTCCCGGGGCTATTTTCTTTATAAACACTTCAGAAAAGTTTCCATTCTCTTTAAGGCCACCAACCAACTTAGGTATGTCTCTTAATCTAAACAGTTCTTTTATGTTTTCTTTTACTGTTTCCATTATGTTTTGCTTAAGCCAATGACTTTTATCAAGAGCATCTACCCATTTAGGCAAATCAATTGCAATCTCCCGTATAGGAAATTCAAATAAGACTTTTTCCAAGATTGCATGAATGTCTGGTATTTCCATTTTAAGTACATTTAAAACAACTACAGGTACATCGTATTTTTTCTCTAATTCTTTTGCTAAATTAATTGTTTCGGGACTTTGAGAATTGGTTGTATTTAGCACTATTATAAAAGGTTTATTCAGTGCTTTTAATTCTTTCACTACCCTTTCCTCTGCTTCTACATAATTTTCTCGCGGTATGTCGGTTATGCTTCCATCAGTGGTAATCACTAATCCTATTGTAGAATGGTCATTTATCACTTTTTTTGTTCCTATTTCTGCTGCTTCTTCAAAAGGTATTTCATAATCATACCAGGGAGTAGATACCATGCGGGGCTTATCCCCTTCCATGTATCCCAGTGCACCTTTAACCATATATCCTACACAATCTACTAATCTCACTTTAAACCTCGTGTTTTCATTAATTGTTATCTCTACCGCTTTTTCAGGAACAAATTTAGGCTCAGTAGTCATTATGGTTTTGCCTGCTGCACTTTGTGGCAATTCATCTTTTATTCTCTCTTTTTGGGGAAGATTTTCTATGTATGGCAGTACCAATATGTCCATAAATCGCTTAATAAAAGTCGATTTACCTGTTCTCACTGGGCCTACTACTCCTATGTAGATATCCCCTTGCGTTCTTTCTGCAATATTTTTATAGATATCGTAGTTTTCCAACCCATTTCCCTCCTTTTTATATATCCATATCCTTTTCTTCTCACTCATATATATATGCTTTAACAGTATATTTATATGTAAAAAATATTGAAATATGATAAAATCTCCGGAAATACCGGAGATCAAATACCGTGCAATTCATGTTTTTTATCTCTCGTCATAAGGCTATAAACAGCCTCATAGGGATTTTTACCCTCAAAAAGAATGGAATAAATTTCTTTAGTTATTGGCATTTCTATCTTATGAATTTGAGAAAGTTTGTAGGCGGATTTTGTAGTATTAACTCCTTCTACTACCATTCCTATCTCTTTTAATGCTTCTTCTAAACTTTTGCCTTTACCTATAAGTATTCCTGCTTTTCTATTTCGCGAAAGCATGCTGGTACAAGTTACAATAAGGTCTCCTACACCTGCCAAACCTAAAAAGGTCAAAGGGTCAGAACCTAGCGCAACACCTAAACGAGTAATTTCTGCAAGACCTCTTGTCATAAGAGCAGCTTTAGTATTATCACCAAACCCAAGACCATCGGAAATACCCGCTCCCAAGGCTATAATATTCTTTAAAGCTCCACCTAATTCTACTCCCACCACGTCTTTGTTTATATATAACCTAAAGTTTCATCCATAAAGGCATCTTGTACTGCCTCACAGGTTTTATATCATCGGAAGCCAAAACACAGGCTGTAGGGATTTGCTTTACTACTTCCTCAGCATGGCTGGGACCTGATAGAACAACCACATCATTTGACAAATATTCTTTTATGACTTCAGACATTCTTTTTAAAGTAGAAGTTTCTATTCCTTTTGCAAGATTTACAACAATTGCCTTTTTATCAATTACATCTTTTAATTTTTTCGATATTTCTCTTACAGCATGGGACGGAACAGCAATCACAACAATTGATGAATTTTCCGCAGCCTCTTCCAAATCAGTAGTAATAAAGATTTCTTGAGGAATATCTGCGTCCAAATATTTCCTATTATGACGAGTAGACACAATTTCCTTAAACTGGTTTTTATTTCTCATCCAAAGAGTAATTTGGTGTCCAAGTCGGTTTAAATGTATCGCTATAGCAGTTCCCCAACTTCCTGCACCTAATATTGATATTTTCATGGCCACTTTCCTTTCTCATTTTATTTCTGTTTTTTGTCCAAGCTTGGATTCCGTTCCGGCCAGCAAACGTTTTATATTGGAACGATGCTGAAAGATTGCTAAAGATGCCAGAATGAGTGAAAATACAAAAAGTTGTGTTGAATTCCAAAAAAATGCATTTAAAAGGACAAATGTAACGCTTCCTGCCATAGACCCCAATGATACGTATTTTGTCAAAGCAATTATTATAACTCCAATTGCTAAAGCTATAATCCCCAGAAAAGGACTTACAGTCATTACAACTCCAATGCTTGTAGCAATTCCTTTTCCCCCTCTAAATTTTAAAAACACAGGCCAGTTATGACCACATACCACTGCTATTCCTGCAATCATAGCACCAGTAGTACCCATTAAATATTTCCCAATTAAAACTGCAATTACTCCTTTTAACACATCTAGCGCAAAAACAGGAGCCGCAGCTTTATATCCTAACACTCTTAAGACATTCGTAGCCCCTGCATTTCCACTTCCATAATTACGAATGTCTATCTTTCGCGTATATTTTGTTAAAATATATGCATTGTTTATGCAACCAATCAAATAAGCAATGCCGGCTGTTAAAAGAGCGTACATATTTCCCCCCCTTTCTTTTAATTTTCTCCTCTTTTCCTCGTGGAAATCTTAAGAGGAACTCCTTCAAAGCCAAAATTTTGTCTTAATGTATTTTCTATAAATCTTAAATAGGAAAAATGCATGAGTTCCGGGTCATTGACAAACACTACAAAAGAAGGTGGTTTAATTCCTACCTGTGAAGTATAATATACTTTTAATTGTTTGCCCTTATCAGCTGGTGGCGGAAACATAAGCATAGCTTCATTTAGCACATTATTTAAAAGGCCAGTCGTAATCCTTTTATTGTATTCCCCCCATACTTTATCTACAGTTTGTAAAACTCTGTGCACTCTCTGACCTGTTTTAGCTGAAATAAATAGGATAGGAGCAAAAGATATAAAAGATAGCTTTTCTCTTATCATCTTGGTATATTCATTGACAGTATTATTATTTTTTTTATAGCATCCCATTTGTTAACAACTATTATAATACCTTTTCCATTTTCAAAGGCGTATCCTGCTATTTTAGTGTCCTGCTCGGCTGGACCTTCTATAGCATCTATCATTAAAAGACATATATCAGACCTTTCAATAGCAGTTAAAGCTCTTAGCACACTATACCTTTCAATAGATTCGCTTATTCTACTTTTCCTACGTATTCCTGCTGTATCAATAAGAACATAGTTCTTCCCATCTTTTGAAAAAGGGGTATCTATGGCATCCCTTGTAGTACCTGGAATGTCACTTACTATAACTCTTTCTTCCCCTAATATTTTGTTAACCAACGAAGATTTCCCTACATTGGGTCTACCAATAACAGCAATTTTAATTGTCTCTTCACTGTATTCTAGCCCTTCCTGAGGCAATTTTTTCACTATTTCGTCTAGAAGTTCTCCAATGCCCAAGCCATTCGAGGCTGAAATAGGAATGGGATTCCCTAATCCAAGACTAAAAAAATCATAATAAGTTGGAGGAAGTTCTTTAAAATTGTCCACCTTGTTGCAAACCAAAATAATTTCTTTTTTGGCTCTTCTCAAAATATCCGCTATTTCTTCATCTTCTGGCATTAAACCTTCTTTTGCATCAACTAAAAATAATATTACTTCGGAAGCCTCAATCGCTGCCTCCACTTGTAAACGAACTTTTGAAAATATAATATCTTCAGCATCTGGGTCTAATCCTCCCGTGTCTACTAATATAAATTTTTTGTTCAGCCATTCTGCATTGCCGCATATTCTATCCCTTGTAACTCCTGGCTTGTCTTCAACAATAGAAATTCTCTTCCCCATAATTTTATTAAAAAGAGTAGATTTACCTACATTTGGCCTGCCTACAATACTCACCATTGCTCTTGCCATACTATCACCTTCCACTCTGTATCTTTTGTAAAAATTTTTTCCCATCGACTTCAGAAACTATAACTTTTGTTCCTAGTTCTTTTTCTATTTCTTCAACAGTAGTATCATCAAGAAAAACATTTGAACTTTCCTTTAACATAACATCAGGAATAACTAAAACTCCCTCATTTATTTTATCTTTTAATTGGTTTATTATATCTTTCCCCACCACAAGCCCAGCTACTGTGATATTGTGACCAAAAAACTCATTGTGTATCTTCTCCACTTTTACATTAAATCCTATTTCTCTTAATTTTTCCGCTATTTCTTCCATAAACCTATAGGCAGCTACTCCTGTAACAATAACGTAAGGAGTGGTATTTATATCTTTACTTTTATTCTTTTTTAATCCTTTTAGACTCCTTTGAAATTGATGTTTAAACAACGCCATGAGCCCTACGCCATTTTCTATTTGAGGAAATCCCTCGTAATGATAATAAGAAGGTATAGGAGCATTTGCCATCACATAAAACTCATCTGACAAAAAAACAAAAGCAGAACCAAGTTCCTTTTTTAGCTTTTCCTGCCATAAGGATACTTGCTGTACAACATTTTTCGCTTCTTCTTTAGTGAAAGTTCTCAGTTCATAAAGTCTTTCTCTGTGGTCTGTAAGTCCTACTGGAACAATAGCTATTGATTTTACACCAGGATATAGGCTTGACAAATCCTTGATAGTTTTATCAAGAACTTTACCATCATTTATTTCTGGACACAAAACAATTTGACCATGTATTTCAATTCCGTTTTTACAAAGCTTTTTTAACTTATCCATTATACCTTTTGCATTCGGGTTATTTATCATTTTTACTCTTACATCCTCATCAGTTGCATGAATTGAAACATATAAGGGAGAAAGCTTATATTTTATTATCCTGTCAATTTCCTCTTCATTCATATTAGTCATAGTAATAAAATTCCCTTGTAAAAAGGAAAGCCTATAATCGTCATCCTTAAATAAAAGAGATTTGCGAACTCCTTTAGGTAACTGGTCAATAAAACAAAAAATGCACTTATTTCTACAATGTTTTGGCCTGTCAATTAGTTCTTCTTCAAAGACTAACCCTAAATCCTCATCATAGTCTTTTTCTACTTCAAAAATGTATCTTTCTCCTGTAGCCTTTTCAATTTCCAATTGTATAAATTCATTTGACATTTCATATCGGTAATCTATTATATCAATTATTTTTTTTCCGTTTAATGTAATAAGTTTATCGCCCTTTTGTATACCTAAATCCCAACCTATACTTCCTTTTATGACATCTTTTATATTTATTTTATGCATATTTCTCCTCCTAAATTGTCTCCTCTCCTTTCAATTATGAATTAATACTATCAATACGTCAAGACCTTATTTGCAAGTTTGTTTTAATATCTGTTACTAATTTTACGAAATTGTTATATTTTTTCAATATGCCATATACCGTTATAGGTCTACCCAAAGAGATAATTCCTAAGCGCCTTGACGTAATACCTCCAATCTTTGTAGTAAGTCCTATGGTAGGAAGTGCATCTACCACCAGTATTTCCTCTCTAGAAATCCCATATAAAGCTAAAAAACTATAAATTGCCTTTGTGACTATTTGTCTTCCATTTTTTGCTCCTACAATATACACTTCATTGCCATATTCATCTTTGCCCATATAAAAAAGAGTGCCAATTTCACCATCGGAAGTTTTATCATAATGAGGAAGAGAAAGAATTTCTTCATAAGTAGGCACTCTGTCAATAGGCAAAAGTCCTATATGTATAGAAGCTGCTACAACAGAAGAGTGTGCACTTCCATAGCACATATATACAATAACCACAAACCTCTCACCTCATAACATTTTTTTATAACTCTCTACAAATCTTTTAATATGATTACATTTTATTAAATAGTAATTATACAAAAAATTGTCAATAATTTTTGTTAGTATTTTCTTTCTTCTTAAACTTATCAGCACTTTAAAAAAAATTACATCATATTGCGAAGTGTCTATAAAAATTATATCTTCTTTTATTTTAAAAATCTCTATCAAGCCATACAAAGTTTTTTTGATATTTTCACTGAAATTTTTCATCCCTATGATAAAGACCTCATTTTTATTACTATCTTTACCAATATATCTCATTTGTCCATAATCAATTTCAAACAAAAAAGGAATTTTAAAAAATTCCTCTTTTTCAATTTTGGATTTGTCATTTAAATGAAGATATGCACATATAGGAGAAGAATAGCACCCATAATAGCTATAATACACTACTTTCATAGATATCACCTAATATTGTTTAACTAAAATAAATACTCCATTTTCAAGGTCGTGAACAGCTGCCTTAAAAATTCTGCTCAAATACATAGAAAGTTTTTGCTGCTCTTCTTCATTCTCTACATAAATGATGGGTGCAGTACCACTTGAGACATTGTCTTTTGCTCTTCTTAAAGCTACTATCGCTATTATATATCCTGTTACATGTACTTCCATTCTATCACCTCAATTGAAAGCTTTTCTCGCCCCTCTTGACTTTGAAGGATACTTTCTTACAGTTTCAATTGCCGGTACATTCTTTATAATTTCCACAAAAGCATCGATATCAGGTTTCATCGCTACCATAACTACAATAATGTCTCCATTTTTATTGTTGTTCATAGTAAGAGGAGCTAATTCAGGAGTATCAACATTCATTCTTAACCCCAATTGATTAGCAGCTTCATGGAGAATAGCCTGTCTTATTCCTAAGTTATTTATGGAAATTAAACTATCCAGCCCTTTTGGTCGTATTACAACAGCCATTCCAAATTTCTCTATTATTTCTCTCCCTTCTTTCAAACCAATGTCTGCCAAAACCACGTCCTCAACACATAATAAAGGTCCTTTAAAAACAATCTTTGAAGGAAAAACCTCGGCAATATCTCTAATATAAGTAATTTTCATTACATAACGAGACAAATAAAGCACTAATCCTCCCACAATTGTTCCTATCATAGCACTTTTAAAAAGATAAACTGCCAAAGAAGTAAGAGCAGCAACTGCCATAGCAATATAGTTTCTTGCTTCAAAAATTTTAGCTATATTTTCTATATAAGCTGCTCCTCTTGGAACTAATTCTGTCGCTTCCATTTTTTCTAAACTAGTTCTTTCAATTTCTCTTACTTCTTTAAATTGTTGTGCCGCTAAAGCTAAAAAGGTAACAGCAGTATACTGTTTTTCAATTAATGCAGGAACTGAAAAGGCTCCTAAAGCCGCTGAAATTATTCCCAAGGTTAAATGAGTCATATAACCTTGAGGATAAGTAGGATACTGCCTATAATCCACTCTTAAATATATGAAGCGAGTAAGTGTTCCCAAAACAATCCCACAGACTACAATGCTAATATACAATTCTTGATTTATTTTCATGACCCATCTCCTTTTTTGCGCCTAAACTTTCCCAAATAACTTGCAAATTCTTTCCATGTTGCTTTAGAAAATTTGTGATACATCTCTCGCCTGCCAGTACTCAAAAACATAAAAGCTACTACTGACACTACAACAACACCAAGCAAAACCCATATTCCTGTACCTGCAGCTTTGTTCTGTCCAGGAAGCGGTCTTTGAGCTTTTGTAACAGCACCCACTTGTTTCTGCTCATCTGAACCGTAAAGTGCTTTAGCCAATACATCTGCTATTAAAGAGGCAGAAACTTCTGCTCTTTCTCTAGTATGAGAGTAAGTACCAAATTCTATCAGCAAAGAGTTGGGAGTCAAATCTTGATTAAAATCTCCTTTTCCAAAAAATATATCCTTGACCATATTTGGATATATCTTATCCGCTATAGCCTTTATCCTATAGGCTAATTGCTGATTTGCTTTTAAATTAGGATTGGTTCGTCCTAAGACAATTCTTACACCTGTGGCATTTTTTCCTGCAATTTTTCGTATATATTCTTTGAACGGTACTGCATCTCTATGGACATCCAAAAGTAAGTCCGGTTTAAAATCCTTTAAAAGTTTGACCGCCCCTGCCTTGATCGGCTATATGCCATAGCATCATGAGGTAAATACAAAGTCCTGTCAACCTTGACTGAAATTCCCTTTGCTTCTAAAGCCTTTTGCAAAGCAGCATCTACTTTGTATATACCCCCGTGTCCATTGATACTTGCAGCCCCATCCGAAGGAAGATATGATTCATCACTGTGGGTAGAATATATCGCCACTCTCTTTCCACTTGTATTTTGTGTTACTGCCATTGCTTGTGAGATTTCTTCTATCTCTACATCTGGAAGTTTTTCTGTTTGCAAATATTTTGCATAAGCTTTACCTTCATTTTTATCAACTTTGAAAACTTCATACAACTTATTATCCCCTGATAAATATCTATCCCCTTTAAAAACCTCCATGGCAGTTCTGAAAAGTACTTTGTTTGTCTTTTCATCATAGATTGTGTAATAATCAGGCTGCGTCTCTGCATAACCGCTAAAATTTAAAGATAAAAGCCCGATAACCAATAAGATTAATATTGCAAACTTATTCATCTTGTTTTTGTTCATTTTTTTCACCTTCTTCTTCTTTGTGAGTATCTATCAAACTACTAGCCATACCTTCTTTGGGTTCAAGGTCTTTTTTAGAAGTACCTCCTTGTATTTTTTCCCTTGTTTCCCCAATTATTTCAGATAAAAATACGGCAATTATCATGGATATAACTACAGAATCGAAAAATCCAGCTCCTCCTATGGCTATTGTTCCTCTTGTAGCTGTTATGTAGTTGAAAATAGCCTGCATCACATTCGCCAAAATTATCCCCATCACCCCTCCAATAAAAGCACTTCTTCTCGAACGCGAAAAAAGATACGCGATTAGCCCACCGACAATGCCATAAACGTAATTAGGCTCAATAATCATGGCTTCAGGTTCTGCAGGAAGTATTCTTCCTGTAATAAAAACAGCTATTCCTGCAACAATTGACACCACAACTGCATTTACTCTTTCTTTCGTATTTTCTGCTTTCAAAAAAAGATACACACATACTGCTATAGGGATAACAGCTCCACCTATGTTTATAGACACAGTTTTTGTGATTGGAATACTAGGTATTAATGTCCCTATTATCATCCCAATTATTATCAAAAAAGCCCACGTATCTGTCATTTTCATTCTATCTAATACTCTATGGGCAAATCCGAACAAAACAACCAATCCTACAATCGAAAGCAAAACATAGCTTAATGGCATCAAAATCACTCCCCAACTTTTTTCTCAAAAATATGTTTTGCACAATGCAATAAAAATATACAAAAAGCGCTCACTTTTTCGAGTGAGCGCTTTTTATTTCAATTTAAATCTATATGTTCACCAGTATCCAGATAAATTACCCATTCGCATATATTAGTTGCATGGTCAGCTATTCTTTCAAGATAACGGGCAACAAACAAAAATTGTGTTGCCTGATCAATGTTTCTAGGGTCCTCCATCATATATGTCAAAAGTTCTCTAAAAATCTGTTTGTAAAGAGCATCTACTATATCGTCTTTTTCTCCAATAGCTTTTGCCAATTCTAAATCTTGTCGTACATAGGAATCCAAAGATATTTTGACCATTTCTCTTACAATTTCAGCCATTCTCGGGATATCGATTAAAGGTTTTATATACTTTTGATGCGCAATCCTCAAAGTAGTCTTGGCTATATCTACTGCGTGGTCTGCCATTCTTTCTAAATCTGTAACAATCTTAAGACCCGTTAAAACTATCCTCAAATCCCTCGCAATTGGCTGCTGCGTTACAATAATCTTGGCACACTTATTATCGATTTCTACTTCTATTTTATCTATTCTATCATCGTCATCTATAATTTTCTGAGCTAATTCTTTGTCATGATTTACTAAAGAAGCAATGGCACTTGCAATGGCTTCTTCTACAAGGCTACCCATTTTTAAGACATCATAATGAAGTTCTTCTAATTCTTTTTCAAAATGAGTACGATTCATTGTGTCACCTCCTTTTAACCGAATCTTCCAGTGATATAGTCTTCCGTCCTCTTATCTTTGGCTTATAAAAAACTCTATCCGTCGGTCCGCATTCAACCAATTCACCATTTAAGAAAAAGGCAGTATAATCTGAAACTCTTCCTGCTTGTTGCATATTATGAGTTACTATTATTATTGTATATTTATTTTTCAACTCATTAATTAATTCCTCAATTTTCATCGTAGAAATAGGGTCTAACGCTGAAGTAGGCTCGTCCATCAAAATTACCTCTGGTTCTACTGCCAATGTCCTAGCAATACAAAGTCTTTGCTGCTGACCACCAGACAAACTGAGAGCTGACTTGTAGAGTCTATCTTTTACTTCATCCCATAAAGCCGCAGCTTTCAAACTTTTTTCAACAATTTCATTAAGCTTTTTTTTGTCTTTTATGCCATGAATTCTTGGACCATAGGCTACATTGTCGTAAACAGTCATAGGAAAAGGATTAGGTTTTTGAAAAACCATTCCTACTCTCTTTCTAAGTTCAATAACATCCACTTCTTTGTATACATCTTGTCCATCAAGTAAAACAGTCCCATTTATTTTAACTCCTTCGATAAGATCGTTCATCCTATTTAAAGTACGAATAAAGGTGGATTTCCCACAACCAGAAGGACCGATAAGTGCCAAAACGCTATTTCTCTCTACATCTAAATTTATTTTTTTGAGGGCTTGAACATCTCCATAAAACAAGTCTAAATCTTTAACCTGGATTTTTTTCATTTACCAGCATTCCCCTTCCTTATAAAAATATTATACCATTTTATTTTTCGCCTGTCATTCTCTTGTATAATACATTTCCTAACCATCTAGCAAGGATGTTAAAAATCAACACCATTAGCAATAAAACCGCTGCGGCACCGTCTGCAATCTGTCTTGCATCAGGTGCTAACCCCTCACTATTTATCTTCCAAATATAAACAGCCAAAGTTTCTGCAGGTCTAAAGATATTTAAAGGCGAGGTAGGACTCGAGGGATTTAAGTTTGAAAAATTCAAGGCAGGGCTACTCATACCTGCAGTATACAACAAAGCAGCAGCTTCTCCGAAAATTCTTCCAGCTGTCAAAATTATTCCTGTTATAATTCCAGGCATTGCAGCAGGTACCACAACTTTTACAATTGTTTGCCATTTAGTAGCACCTAAAGCGTAACTTGCTTCTCTTAAACTATTGGGCACACTTCTTATTGAATCTTCACTTACTCTTGTCATTACAGGAAGATTTAACACCGTAAGGGCAAGCGCTCCTGCTATGAGAGAATACCCCCATCCGGTCATAGTTACAAACACTAAAAGTCCAAAAAGTCCTATTACAATAGAAGGCATTGAAGATAGTGTCTCTATTGATAACCTTATAATTTCCGTTAATAAGCCTGGCTTTGCATACTCTGCCATATAAATTCCTGCACCTAAACCTATAGGAACAGAAATTATCAAAGTTATTATTAATAATTCTAACGAATTAAAAAGCTGTGGCCCTATGCCTCCTCCTGCTTCCATAAATTTTGGAGGGGAAGTTAAAAAATCTACATTAAGTCTAGTTCTGCCTTGATACAATATATAACTTACAAAAAAAACCAAAAACAATATTAAAAACACAGCAACAGCGTAAAAATATATAGTCGCTATTTTGTCATACAATTTAGATTTCATTTATACATGCCCCTCCTGCCTACCAATTTAATTACAATGATGAAAGTAAAAGATATCATAAGAAGGAGTAATGCTAAAGACCAAAGAGCATCATTCCATACGGTACCCATTACTGTATTTCCCATGTCCATTGTAATGATAGAAGTTATAGTACTTATAGGCTCTAAAAAAGATTTGGGAATAACTGGACGATTTCCTATAACCATCTGCACGGCCAAAGCTTCTCCAAAAGCCCTTGCCAATCCTAATACAATAGCAGTCAAAATTCCCGGCTTCGCTGCAGGAAGAATTACATGTCTTATTGTTTGCCATCGTGTCGCTCCGAGAGCATAACTCGCTTCTCTTATCTCCACAGGTAACGACTTTATAGCATCAGTGCTAACACTAGTAATTGTTGGCAGCGTCATGACAGTAAGAACTAATATACCTGCCAGCAAGCTAAATCCTAATCCTCCAAAATGTTTACTTATAAAAGGAACTAACACTGTAAGACCAACCCAACCGTACACTACAGAAGGAATGCCTACAAATATTTCAATAGCTGGTTGTAAAATCTTTTGCCCTAATTTTTTAGCAATTTCTACCATAAAAATTGCAGAGGAAACTCCAAGAGGTGCACTTATCAGAATAGCAAAAATAGAAACGAGAACGGAACCTAATATAAATTGTAATGAACCTACTGCGGGAACATCTCTATCAGGCTTCCAGGTAGTAGAAAATAAAAATTCTTTTATAGAGATGCCATCTTTTATAAAAGTAGAAAGACCTTTAGATGCTACAAATAAAAATAGAGAAACAGTGATAATTATTAATAGTAAAGCAGAAATGAAAACGATAGCCTTTCCAAATAAATCAACCACTTTTCGCTTTCTTTCATAATTTTTATCAGCTGTCATGTGCTTTCCCCCATTTAAGAAAATATAATGACAATATAGCACTTCTTTTATAGTAGCAACTCTTAAAAAAAACTTCATTAAATTTACGTTAAATATATGTTAAATATATGTTAAATCTATGTTAATTCCATAGTTATATAAAGAGGAACTGGTTCTTGCCAGCTCCCCTCTTTCATTATTTTTTATTTTGTTTTCATTTCAGTAACAGGTATAAATCCCAACTTAGTAAGAGGACCTTTTTGCACTTCATCAGACATCATGAAATCTAAGAAAACTTTGACTGCACCAGTAGGCTCTCCTTTTGTGTACATATGCTCGTATGACCAAATAGGATATTTACCATCTATTATGTTCTGGGCAGTTGGCTCTACACCATTATACTTTAACACTTTTACAGTATCATCAATATATGCCAAACTGATATAGCTAATTGCACCTTTTGTATCTGCTACAGCTCTTTTAACTGCTCCATTAGAATCTTCTGTCAAAGCAAGGCCTACTGCTTCTTCCTGACCTTTTAACACGATCTTCTTAAAAGTTGCTCTTGTGCCCGAACTTGCAGGTCTTAAAATAACTGTTATCTTTTCATCTTGCCCGCCAACTTCTCTCCAATTTGTTATTTTTCCGGTAAAATGTCTACCAGTTGCTGCTGAGTTAAATTATCAACTGTAACATCTTTATTCACAACTACAGCAAAACCTACAACTGTAACTTTATGATCTACTAAAGATTTTGCAGCCTCAGCATCTAATTTTTCCTCAGCAGAAATATCAGAATTTCCGATATCAATTGCGCCTTGAACTACCTGCGTCAACCCTGTACCACTACCGCCACCTTGTACTGTTATTGCTACATTAGGATATTTTTCCATAAACATTTTGGCAGCTTGTTCAGCCAATGGCTGTAACGCTGTAGAACCAGCAATTGTTATGTTACCTGAAAGATTGTCAGTGGTTGTAGTAGAATCATCGCTTTGAGGTTGTTTTGAACCACAGGCAGCAAAAGTAAAAAAGCTCGCAATTAACAGTACTGCAATAGCAACTTTCGGAAATCGACTATTTAACATTAAAGCACCTCCAAAATTATTTAAATTTTTGTACAAGTACATTGTAGCAATTCATTGTAAATTCAATATTAAAATATTGTTAAGTCTTTGTTAAATCAGCTTTGCTGAATTTCATGATAAACTTTGTACCTTTTCCTATTTCACTTTCTACAGAGATTTCCCCTTTCATAGATTCAACAATATGTTTAACTATAGCAAGGCCTAGTCCCGTACCACCTAATTTCCTTGAGCGACTTTTATCCACTCGATAAAATCTCTCAAAAAGCCTTGGAATATTTTCTTTCGAAATTCCTATACCGTTGTCTTTAACTTCAATAATTATTTTATCCCCCTCTTCTCTGGTAGAAACTTTTACAAACCCTCCTTCTGGAGTGTATTTTATACCGTTATCTATTAAATTGATCATCATCTGATGAAATCTATCTTTATTAGTATTTATCACCAAGCCAGGACAATTTAAATCTTTTATCAACGTAATATTTTTATTTCTCGCCATCTTGTCCATTATATATAATATATCCTCTATCTCATTATCCAATTCTGTTTCTTCTGTCGGATAACCTTCTTTAACATTTTCTATTTCAGAAAGAGTGAGTATATCGTTTATAAGTCTTGTAAGTCTTTCAGACTCAAAATCAATTATATCTAAAAATTTATCTCTTGCTTCAGGGTTTTCAATAGCACCATTTCTTAAAGTTTCAATAAAACCCCTAATAGACGTTAAAGGCGTTCTAAGCTCATGGGATACATTTGCCACAAATTCATTTCTTATTTTTTCTAATCTTCTCATTTCTGTAATATCATCTATTATTAACACAAAGCCCAAATTTTGATGGGAAATTGGATGAAGAATTGGACTGGTATACACTTTGAGGTGTTTATTAAAAACATTTAGCTCTAAACTTTTAGAAGGGGAATTTTTATTTTTCTTAACATCTTCAAAAAGGTCATATAACTTGCTGTTTCTTACAATCTCCAGGATGTGTTTACCGATTAAATCTTTTCCTTTTATATTTAGAATTTTCCTCGCAGCGTCATTTATGAGCAATATTCTTTCATTATTATCAAATGCAATAACTCCATTTACTATGCTTTTTAAAATAGCTTCTAATTTTGCATTTCTATCATTTAATTCTTCTATAGTCACTTTTAATTTATAGGACATAGAGTCAATTGCATGAGAAAGCTCTTTTATTTCATCAATAGAATCGCTTTCAAGTCCATGACTGTATATCCCATTTGAAATATCCTTCGTAATCTCAGTTATCTCTTTTATAGGCTCTACTATATTTTTTATAAATCTATAACTTAAAAAAAATGTTACTAAAATTCCCAAAAAAATAGCAAAAATAAATCTGGTCATTGGAGCATAGCCTAAAAAAAATAGAGCAACTATTAAAATCCCAAGTAGGTCTATTAAAAGCAATTTACAATAGGATTTCTTTAGCATTAGACTTCACCTTTATCCTTCAACTTATATCCAATTCCTCTGACAGTCTCAATATACACAGGAGATTTATCATCGTCTTCTATCTTTTTTCTTAAATGCCTGATATGGACATCAACGGTTCGAGTCTCTCCAGCATATTCATACCCCCACACTTTATCCAAGAGATAGTCTCTAGTTAATACTTTACCCATATTTTGAGACAAAAGTTTCAAAAGCTCAAACTCTTTTAAAGTCAAGTCTAATACTTTTCCTTTTTTATAAACCAAATGCTTTCCAGTATCAATAACTATATCACCAAATCTTATTATTTCTTCTTTTTCTTCCTCTGGCTGCTGGGTTCGCCGAAGAACAGCTTTAATTCGAGCCAACAATTCTCTTACGCTGAAGGGTTTTGTAATATAATCGTCTGCTCCCAACTCCAATCCCAATACTTTGTCAAATTCTTCGCTTTTTGCCGTTAACATTATTATAGGAATATTTTTGGTTTCATCATTCTTTTTTAAAATTTTACATATTTCCAATCCATCAACATCTGGTAACATCAAATCTAGGATAACCAAATCAGGTTTTTCTTCAAGTGCTTTGTCCAATCCTTCTTTTCCATTTTCCGAAGTAATGACTTTGTACCCTGCTGCTTCCAAGTTATACCTTAAAAGTTCCAATATATGAACTTCATCTTCTATGACCAACACCCTATGGGCCATTTTGACACCTCCAGGTAATATGGCTTGTACACCTTTGAAGCAAAAAGTTATGCATTTTCTTTTTTTGTCTCACTCTCTTTAAGAAGTTTCTTAAGTTCGTCCATAAAAGTATTTATATCTTTAAACTGCCTATAAACAGAGGCAAACCTAACATAAGCTACTTCATCTACATTTTTTAACTTTTCCATTACCATTTCTCCGATTTCAGTGGAGGTTATTTCTCTTTCCATTGAATTTATTATTCTCTTGTCAATTTCATCTGTAATTTCTTCTAAAACTTTTATAGGCACTGGCCTTTTTTCACAAGCTTTTATCATGCCTTTCAATATTTTATCTCTGTCATAGACCTCTCGGCGATTGTCCTTTTTTATTACCAGTATAGGCAATTGTTCTACTTTCTCATAAGTAGTAAATCTCTTTCCACATTTTAAACATTCCCTTCTTCTCCTTATAGAAGTGTTATCATCTGTAGGTCGAGAGTCAATAACTTTTGAGTCCGGATACCCACAATAAGGGCATTTCATCTTATTACCTCCAACAATTCTTAATTATTTAATAAAATTATAATAAACTTGTTTTCATTAGTCAAACTTGAGCTTCTTTGTCTTTGAAATCTACCAATATCACATCTGTTCCAATCTTTTTTACAGATTCCCATGGTAAATAAATTTCTATATCTTTATTAAAGAACCTAAAAAAACTTGTTTCTTTTGGTATAACTATCCCCTCCACTTTCCCTTCTTCAAGATTTATTTCAATGTCAATTATATTCCCCAATTTTTCTCCTGTATTTATATCTATAACATCTTTATCTCTTAATTCTGAAGCTTTAATCATCTTAATTTCCCCCTTTGGTCCTTTTCCTTTTCATAAAATTATATGAAAAATCTAGCTTATCATTCCTGATAAGCTAGATGTATTTCCTCATGTGATTTAAAGCTGCTTTTTCCAATCTTGAAACTTGTGCTTGAGATATTCCTATTTCTTTTGCTACCTCCATCTGAGTTTTACCCTCAAAAAATCGGAGTGTCAATATCAATTTCTCTCTTTCATTAAGTTTTTGTATTGCCTCCTTTAAAGCAATTTTTTCAAGCCAAACTTCGTCAATATTCTTATCATCGCTGACCTGGTCCATCACATAAATCGCATCTCCACCATCATGATATATAGGTTCAAACAAAGAAACCGGTTCTTGAATAGCATCAAGAGCCATTACTACTTCTTCACGTGGAAGATCCAGCTCTTTAGCTATTTCGCCTACTGTCGGCTCTTTGGAATTTTCCGATACTAATTTGTCCCTTACCTGTAATGCTTTATAGGCTATATCTCTTAAAGAACGGCTCACCCTTATAGGAGTGTTATCTCTTAAATATCTTCTTATTTCTCCAATTATCATTGGAACAGCATAAGTAGAAAATTTTACATTTTGATCTAAGTCAAAATTGTCAATAGCTTTTATAAGCCCTATACATCCTACTTGAAACAAATCATCTACGTACTCCCCGCGATTATTAAATCTTTGAATAACACTTAGTACCAATCGCAAATTGCCATTTATAAATTCTTCTCTCGCCTTTTTGTCTCCATTTTTCATCCGTATTAATAGCTCTTTCTGCTTGGAAGGTTTTAAAACAGGTAATTTAGAAGTATTGACCCCACAAATTTCAACTTTGTTATTCATAAATCCTGCCCCCACATGTTTAGCTTATTAACAGTATTGCCGGCAGGATAGAAAAATATACAGAAAAGCTCAGATTAGTCTATTCATTTCTTTTTTTAATCTTTTTAAAATCTTTTTTTCTAACCGTGAAATATAAGACTGTGAAATTCCCAACATATCTGCCACTTCTTTTTGAGTCTTTTCTACTCCACCATCTAATCCAAATCTAAGTCCTATTATCTTTTTTTCTCTATCTGGTAATTTCTTTAATGCAGAAGTCAATAATTCTCTTTCTACCTCATCTTCGATATATTTATAAACTGTTTCATTATCAGTACCTAAAATATCTGAAAGCAAAAGTTCATTTCCGTCCCAATCTACATTTAAAGGCTCCTCAAAAGAAACCTCTAATTTGGTCTTGCTATTTCTTCTTAAATACATTAATATCTCATTCTCAATACAGCGAGAAGCATAAGTTGCCAATTTTATCTTTTTCTTGGGATTGAAAGTATTAATCGCTTTTATAAGTCCAATCGTGCCAATAGATATTAAATCTTCGATTCCTACTCCTGTGTTTTCAAATTTTTTGGCTATATATACTACCAACCTTAAATTTCTTTCAATAAGTACCGTTTTTGCTTCATTATCTCCTTTTTCCATTTTTGAAACTAAATACGTTTCTTCTTCCATAGAAAGAGGAGGAGGCAATGCTTCACTTCCTCCAATATAAAATACGCCCTCAGACAAACCTAAAAAATCAAGGAATTTTTTCCACAGCAACAGCATTTCTATTTTTACTTTTGTTTTTAGTCGCACTTTAATCACCCCCACTATATCAAAATTTCTGGTGCTAACAGCGCCGCATAATTACCATATTTATCTATCTTGCTTTTGTATATTCCTACTATTACATTGCTTATCTCTTTTTCACTTACAACCAATTTATCTGGTTTAAATCCTAGCATTACTCCTTTAGACTGCCCTACTGACATAAATGGTATTAATCTTATCCTCGATAACCATCTTTCTTCTTTCAAAACTTCAAAAATTTTGTTAAAATCTATGTCTCTTTCATTTAGTAAAATTTCCATATTATCTGGAAGTATGTTTTTCATAGCCGAAAACTCTACTACTATTACAGGCAATTTAGATAAAGGGTCATATAATCTATTTCCAGTATCTAATAACCCTTTTATCTCTATTTGTTTTTGAAAAATTTCTATTTTTATGCTGTATAACATTTTTTTCTCATTTGATTTTCTTATTATATAATCCCAATTGGTGTATAAAAGTAAAATAGCTATTAATATTCCAATCCATAAACTATGTAAATTAAGCTTTGTCGTATACAAAACCGCAAAAATTGTCCCACCTATTGCAAAAGAAATTAGGTAAAAAACTGATAAAATTCTCAAAAATTCTTTTAATGTTTTTGGAGTAAATGCCATATATATTATTAAGAGAGATAAAATAATTTTTGTAAAAACTTCGTGAATCATTTTATAGGGTAACAAAAAAAATATTAGGACATAGCAAGCTCCCAATAATGCACCGGAAAAAAGTTTAATAGGTTTGCTATCTTTTTTAGAAAATTTTTGTGTAAGAGATAAAATAAAATAGTTAACAATCAAATTTTCAAAAAAATCACGTCTAAATACATTCATACCATCCCCGGAGACACTTTTAATTCTTATACAATGTATATTCCCATTTGCTTATTTTATTCATATTATAAAATAAAAATCGCAAATTTATTGTAATATTTGGAATAAAAATTAGGCTGTTTTTGTAGAATTTTTGTATAAAAAAAATTCTGCAAAGAAACCTTTGCAGATTTATCGTCTTCCTCTTCTTAAAAAAGTAGGTATATCCAAATCATCACTTTCTATAATATTTTCTAATTTTACCTCAGGCTCCCTAGTGTCTTTTTTCTTTGCTGTATCCTTAGATTTTTCATTTCCTTCAAATCCTGTAGCTATAACAGTAATCCTTATTTGGTCCTCTAATGATTCGTCTATTACTGCACCAAATATAATATTTGCATCAGGGTCAGCAGCCTCATAGATAAAATTAGCCGCCTCATTGACTTCAAATATGGTTAAATTAGGCCCTCCTGCAATATTTAAAAGAATTCCTCTTGAGCCTTCAATTGAAGTCTCCAATAGGGGACTATGAATTGCCTGTTTCGCTGCCTCAGTAGCCTTATTCTCCCCAGAAGCTATGCCTATTCCCATATGTGCAAGACCTGTATTTGTCATAATAGTTTTAACATCGGCAAAGTCGACATTGACAAGTCCAGGGACTGCGATAAGGTCGGATATGCTTGAACCCCTTGTCTTAAAACGTCATCCGCTAATTTAAAAGCATCAATCATTGAAGTCTTTTTCTCTACCACTTGCAATAACCTATCATTAGGAATAGTAATAAGAGCATCTACATGTTTTTTAAGTTCTTCAATTCCCATTTCTGCATGAGCCATCCTTTTTCTTCCTTCAAAGGTAAAGGGCTTTGTGACAACACCAACCGTCAAAATTCCTAGCTCTTTTGCAATTTCCGCCACAACCGGAGCGGCTCCTGTACCTGTACCTCCTCCCATGCCAGAAGTGATAAATATCATATCAGCGCCTTTTATAATTCTCTCTATTTCTTCTCTAGATTCTTCAGCGGCTTTTTTCCCAATTTCCGGGTTTGCTCCTGCTCCTAACCCTTTTGTTAATTTTTCACCAATTTGTATTTTTGTCTCAGCTTTTGATAAATAAAGAGCTTGCTTGTCTGTGTTAATTGCAATAAACTCAACACCGCGAAGGCCAGCATCGATCATTCGGTTTACAGCATTTCCGCCTCCACCACCAACTCCTATTACTTTAATAGCAGCAAATTGTTCCATATCGGTTTCTATACCTATCACAAAAAACCCTCCTCTTTATGCCCAAAAATCACTAAATATTTCTTTAAGCTTGTCAACTAACTTAAAGCTTTTTTCTCTTTTTTATCAGTCTGTTGGACGCTATGCATAAACCTTTTATTATTATATACATATTTTACCACTCCTACTCCTGCCGAGTAAATAGGAGTTGCTACTCCAATATTTTGCGGTGAACCAATGCGAATGTTTCTGTTAAAAATTTTTTGCGCCAACTCTATGTTACCTTTTAAGAAAGAAATACCTCCACCTGTTATGACAACATTTGTAACAATATCTTCTAAAACCTTCGCTTCTTCTAATCTCTCGTATACAAGCATTAAAAGTTCAGAAACCCTTGCTTCTATTATATCAGATATTTCATTTACATCTGTAGTTGATTTGTTTTTACCTGCTAGACTTGCAATTTTAATTGGTTCTAATTTTTCAAGAGGTAATTTTTCTAAAGTTCCATATTTCTTCTTAATATTTTCGGCTTCCTCAAAAGAAATCTTTAACCCTACAGACAAATCGTTTGTGATATGCCATCCTCCAACTGCTATCATAGAAGAATAAATAATGTTGCCATCTTTAAAAACAGAAATATCTGTCACTCCTGCACCCACATCAATTAATGCAACTCCCAACTCTTTTTCATCTTTTAAAAGCACTGCTTCTCCCGTAGCTAAAGGCCCACAATTATTCCCTCTACCTCTAATCCTGCTTTTTTAACACATTTTTCCATGTTTTGAATGGCAGTAACGCTACCTGTTACTATAGCGGCATTTACCTCTAACCTTATGCCTGCCATTCCGACAGGATCCTTTATTTCCCCATACCCATCTACAATATATTCTAATGGTATAACATCAATAATTTCTTTATCAGAAGGAATTGCAATAATTTTAGAAGCTTGTAAAACTCTATCCACGTCTTGTCTTGTTATTTCTCTATCTTCTCGGGATACTGCTACAACTCCATTGTTTTTATATATTGTCGTCAATCCCCCATATATTTTCAAATAGACAGAGGATATTTTTTGATTGGCCATTCTTTCCGCTTGCTCTACAGATTTTTTTATAGAATAGGCAGTCTCATCTATATCTACAATAACGCCTTTTTTTACTCCACTGCAAGGATAATAGCCAATCCCAACAATATGCAGTTCTCCGTTTTTATCCCCTTCTCCAATAATTGTACATACTTTAGATGTGCCAATGTCTAACCCAACTATTAAATCACCCATTACCAAATCCTCCTTCAGGAGACTGCTATCTTCTCCGCATCTTGTCTATCAGATATCTCCTTATATATGCAAAATTGACAAATAGCCTGCTTCCAAATACAAAAATCGCCGCAAGATAAATGGGAACTCCTAACACATCTCCCATATAAGCAAGGCTTCCTGCCAATATCGCATTGCCAAAAAAGCCAGTTATAAAAATAAGATTGTCAAACTTCTCTTCAATACTTGCTCTAATACCACCAAAAACTGAGTCCAGTGCTGCAAGAAGGGCAACAGATAAATAAGAAACATAAGTGCTGGGTATATTAATTGGCAAAATAAAACCTATTACTATTCCTATTAATAAACTAATTATTATGATATAAGCCATTACTTTTTCTCTCCTTCAATTAAAGGTTTTGCATATTTAAACTTTATTACACCATCATATTTTTTAACCACTATGTTGTCCGACTTTTTGATATCTACCTCTATTCCCCAAGTAGATAAAGTATCTACACTCCACCTTTTAGTTTAAGAGCAGCCTCTAACGTATCAGGGTCGCCAATAGCTTTTATAACATACGGCGCAGAAAAACGCACCGAATTTACATTTACTGTAGGGCCAACACACCTAATTTCTGAAGTCGCAATTAATCGTTGATCATTTAAGGAAATAGCCTCCGCTCCTGCTGCCCTTAACTCATTTACAACTCGCAATAAATCCTCATCGTGAACCAAAAATAAATTAGGGTCTTGCCCTGGAGGAACAGCTTGTTTGCTATCGCTTATGGTTACAATTAATCCCGGACCTTGAAGGTCAGTCAATCCTGCTAATTCTTTATATTTTTCTACTTCATTTTTCAAAGTTTGGGTAATCACACTATTTTTTGAAGCAGAGTCTTCATAAGCATTTATTTTTTCTTCTAAATCAGTAATTTGCTTTAACAGAGCATTTTTTTCTGACTGCAGTTCTTTTAATTGAGCTGCCAATTCTTCAGCCCTCTGTACCGTAACTATACCGCTTTTTTTTACTATTTTAAATTGAGTAGAAAGCATTATTCCTAATACTATTGAAACTAAAACTACAGAAATATATACACTTTTTTTCATAAGTACCCCCATCCTCTATGGTATAAAAACCGGATTGCCGTCTCCAATAAATTTAATTGTGCCTTTATGATGCCCTTTTTTAGCTAAATCTTCTAATATTAATTCGGCAAATTTGAAAGAATAATTAACATCCGAAGGATTGTCAAAAAATATCTCCATGCCATTTTTTGTAACTAATATAATTTGTTTTTCATTCATATATTTTATAGCAGAATAAGATTTCGAACCTTCTATGAGTCCCAAAAGTGTTCCCAAATAGCTTTTTTCAAAAATATCATTCAACTTTTTACCAATTTGATATTTCTCAACTTTCATTCCTTCTACAACAGGAATTTCAGGATTATAATTCCCCTTTTTTATTACCATTCCTTCTTTATCTATCATTAAATAATCTTTTTGATATTTAATTTGTGCAACTATTTTCCTTTCTTTTATAAATATTTCTACAGTATCAGGATATTGAACTTTTATTTTACTCTCCTTTATATAGGGGTTAGCAAGTAAACTACTTTCTATTTTCTTAGAATTAACTTTAAAAATATTCATCCCATAATCTATCTTAGCTAACTCTTTAATATCATTATAAGATAAAATTCTATTGCCTATAACTTTTATGGTTTTAATCTCAAAATATTTTGAATGAAACATAATAAGGTAAATCAAAACTACAAATATCAACGTCAAAAACATAAATGTTAAAAATCGTTTATTACCAATGCTAACCATTAAACCATCCCCTGCTTGTACTTTTGTTTTGCATATGTAAAACAGCATGACGCTGTTTTACATTATTCTTACAATATCCCCTCCCACGCTTTTTAAAGCCTTTTCGATGGATTCATATCCTCTATCAATATGTTCTGCTTCTTCTACTATTGTAGTACCTTCCGCCCCCAAGCCTGCAATAATCAAAGCAGCTCCTCCTCTTAAATCTCTTGCTACTACTTTTGCCCCCATTAACTTCTCAACACCGCGTATTACTGCTACTCTTCCTTCTACTTTTATGTCTGCTCCCATTCGTATAAGTTCTTCTGTGTATTTAAACCTATTATCAAATATTGTCTCTGTGACAATTGTTGTCCCATCTGCTACAGACAAAACAGAAACCATTTGGGGCTGTAAATCTGTGGGAAAGCCAGGGTATGGCAAGGTAATGATCATATCTACTGATTTGGGACGTTTATCGCATCTAATTTTTATATAATCATTCCCCGTTTGTATACTACACCCCGTCTCTCTCAATTTTGATAACAATGGCTCTAAGTGTTCTTTTAAAGCATTTACTACTGTTAATTCTCCTTTTGTTATCACCGTAGCGCAAAGATAAGTACCTGCAACAATTCTATCTGGAATTATAGCATATTCCGTATCATGCAATCTTTTTACTCCTTCTATGATAATCGTGTTAGTACCAGCTCCTGATATTTTAGCCCCCATAGAGTTTAAAAAGTTCTGCAAGTCTTCTATTTCAGGCTCTTTTGCCGCATTTCTAATGATAGTGACTCCTTCCGCCTTAACCGCAGCCAACATTATATTTTCTGTTGCTCCTACACTGGGAAAATCCAAGTGAATTTCATTTCCTCTCATCTTCCAACCTTCGCATTTAATATATCCATAAGACTCTTCAATTTTAATTCCTAATCTTCTCAAGCCTTTAAGGTGTAGATCTATAGGTCTGTGTCCTATATCACAACCTCCAGGGAAACTCATTAAAGCTTTTTTATTTCTTGATATAAGAGCACCCATTAAAAATATAGATGACCTCATAGTTCTCATTAAATTATCAGGTATTTCACTATCTTTTACATTTCTTGCATCTACAATAATGTCTCTCCCCTTAAAAGTTACATTAGCCCCTAAATGTTCTAAAATTTCTATCATTGAATAAACATCTTTTAATTTAGGACAACCATGTACTACAGAAATCCCTTCATTTAAAATTGATGCTGCAAGAATGGGTAAAACAGAATTTTTAGCGCCATTTACTTTTAATTCACCATACAGCCTGTTCCCTCCATTGATTTTAAATTTCCCCATCTTATCACCCCTAAATTTAATAACAGCTTACACCATATACTATGCATAAATAAGATGGGGTGTTACATAAAGTATTAAGTTATGCTTTTTATAAGCTTGTATATCTTCTCAGCAGCTTCAATTTTAGAAATTTTCTTAGCATTCTCTCTCATTTTTGAAAGTAGATGAGGATTATCCAAAAGATATTTAAGTTTTTTATATAATTTTTCTGCTGTCAAATCCTTCTCTAAAATAACATAAGAAGCTCCAGATTTTTCTAACACTCGAGCATTATACTCCTGGTGATTATTAGCAACATAGGGAGAAGGAATCAAGATTGAAGCAACCCCTTTTGCAGTAATTTCTGCCAAAGTAATAGCCCCAGCCCTACAGATTATTATATCTGTGGCAGCATATACATCCTGCATATTATGACAATAAGGAATTATTTTAACTGTTTTATCTATATATATATTTTCAGTTTTAACCTTTTCTAACACTTTTTCATATTGATTAGTCCCTGTAATTATCAAAACTTGTAGGTTTTTATCTTTTAATTTTAATAATTCTACCATTGTAAAATTAATTTTTTCTGCTCCTCTGCTTCCTCCAACTGATACTATTAAGGGTTTATCAAGAGAAAAACCTAAATTTTTTAATCCTTCTTCTCTATTAGCCTCTAATAATTCTTTTCTAATTGGATTTCCTGTTACTACAACTTTATCTTTATTCTTAAAATATTCAACCGATTCTTCAAAGCTTACCGCTACTACTTTGACAAACCGCGATAGTACTCTATTTGTAAGACCTGGAAAAGCATTTTGTTCATGAATCAAAGTAGGTATCCCTTTTAAAGCCGCCACCATTAAAACGGGGCCGCAAACATATCCCCCTGTTCCAATTACCACATCCGGTTTAAATTTTTTTAAAATATTGTTTGCTTCTTTAAGTCCTACCACTGCTTTATAAATAGTTTTTAACGTATCCAACGATAATTTCCTTTTAAATCCCTGCACAGTAATTGTCTTTAATTCAAAGCCTTCTCTTGGTACTAACTCATTCTCCAAACCTTTTTTTGTGCCTACAAATAAAATTTGAGCATCTTTTTCATTATTTAATATTTCCTTAGCAATGGCTATGGGAGGATAAATATGTCCACCTGTACCTCCACCAGCAAACAAATATTTCAATTGTCCATCAACTCCTATCTAAATTTGCGTATCTTGAAATATTTAATAATATTCCTACTCCTGCCATCATAATAACTGTAGAAGTACCTCCATAACTTATAAAAGGAAGAGAAACTCCCGTAGGTGGCATAGAAGAAGTTACAACCGCCACATTTATAAGTGTCTGTATTCCTATAAGTGCTGTAATTCCTGTAGCTAAAAGACATCCAAACATATCGGGAGCTTTTGCCGCAACTCTCAAGCCTCGCAAAATAAGGTATAAAAACATCAAAAGTATAGTAACTGTACCAACAAGTCCTAATTCTTCTCCAATTATGGCAAATATAAAATCATTGTGAGGCATAGGCAGATACATAAGCTTTTGTCTGCTTCCACCAAGTCCAACTCCGAATAATCCTCCAGAGCCTAAGGCATAAAGGGATTGCACAATTTGATATCCGGATTTTTGTATGTCCTGCCACGGATTTAAAAAAGTAAGCACTCTTTCCCTTATATATTTAAACGATGAAAAAACGACAACAGCTGCCCCCATTCCTGCTCCAAATAAAGCTCCCATAAAAGATAATTTTGCGCCTGCTACAAAGAGAATTATTACAGCAATAATAAATATAATACCAGCTGTACTAAAATTAGGCTGTAACATTATAAGACCAAAAAACAATCCTGCCAATCCCAAAACAGGCATAACTCCTTTTTTGAAACTTTTTGCATAATCAGGATGTTTGTCAAAATATTTTGCAAAGTATATAATAAGCGCATATTTTGCCACTTCAGAAGGCTGTATTGTAAAGCTTCCAACTCCTATCCATCTAGTAGCATTATATCTTTCAACTCCTATTCCAGGAATTAAGACTGCAACAAGCAGTCCAATGGAAAAAATAAGCAATGGACCAGCCAACTTTTTTAAAATAATGTAATCAAAATTCATCATAAACACCATAGCAAAAAAACCTAATATTACCCACAACAATTGCCTTTTCAAAAAATAATAAGGGTCGTTGTACATGTATTCAGCACTGGCAGAACTAGCACTAAAGACCATATCTACACCAATGGAGACTAGTATTAAAACTGTAAGTAAAATGCCATAATCCACAGGATACTTTTTTCTCATTATTTTACCTCCTTAACTCTGCCACTGCCTTTTTAAAGATTCTTCCCCTCTCCTCAAAATTCCTAAACATATCCCAACTGGCACAAGCTGGTGACAAAAGTACACTATCCCCCTCTTTCGCACTTTCATAAGCTTTTTTAACAGCTTCTTCCAGAGTATCAGCAAAAAGTATGTCATCTTCAGGATAATAATACTTCTTTGCAGTATCTTTGATTTTTTTGGCAGTTTGCCCTATCAAAATCAATTTCTTTACTTTCCCATTAAAGGCTTTTACAAACTCATCAAATTCACTGCCTTTATCGTAACCACCAGCAATTAAAACTATAGGAGGTTTTAGAGCTTGTATCGCTTTAATTGAGGCGTCTGGGTTAGTCCCTTTAGAATCGTTATAAAATTTTACACCATTTATTTCATCAACAAACTCAATCCTATGTTCCACACCTTTAAAAGTCTTTAGAGTATTTGCAATAACATCTGCACTAATCCCTGAAAGATATGCCACAGAAGAAGCAGCCAATGCATTCTCTAAATTGTGTTCTCCAGGAATATAAATTTCCTCTATGTCAATAATTTTTTTAGCATTTTTATCAACACTTATATAAATACTGCCATTTTTTACATATGCTCCATTTTCTAATGAATTTTTTCTACTAAAAGGAAAAACTCTGCATTTAGCCTTATTTTTTAGACTCCAAGTAACAGGGTCATCGAAATTTAGAACAGTATATTCATTTTCTCGTTGATTTTCAAAAATTCTTCCTTTTATATCCCTATAATTTTCAAAAGTTTTATGTCTGTTTAAATGATCAGGGGTAATATTTATTATACAGCTTATTTTAGGTTTAAACTCTTTTATAGTCTCTAATTGAAAGCTACTTATCTCTGCTACGATAAAAGCATCTTCTGACGCTTCCATGACAGCGTAAATAAGTGGATAACCTATATTCCCAGCAACATATACTTTTCTCCCCGCATTTTTAAACATTTCTCCTAATAAAGAAGTAGTAGTGGTTTTTCCATTTGTACCAGTAATTGCATAAATAGGAGCTTTAGAAAACCTATATGCAAACTCCACTTCCCCAAATACTTCAATTTTCTTTTGTTGTGCTGCTTTTACAATCTCCGAATCAACAGGAACACCCGGACTTAAAACTACCAAATCTACCCCTTCTAAAAAATCCTTTTTGAATTTGCCAAATCTAAAATCTATGGGCAAATTTTCAATTTCTTCTAAATTTTCTTTTAACACATCATATTCTTTTTCATCATAAACTATTACCTTTGCTTTCAAGCTGTCCAATACTTTACACAAAGCTATTCCGCTAACTCCTAAACCTGCCACAAAAATTTTTTTACCCTTTAGTTCCATAATTTGCACTCCTTAACTTAAACTATAAAAAGATACAAACATAGCAATTAAAGTGACGAGCCAAAAGGCATATACTACATTTTGTTCTTGCCATCCTGACAATTCAAAATGATGATGAAGAGGACTCATTTTAAAAATTCTTTTACCAAACATTCTAAAAGACAAAACCTGAATAATTACTGACAAAGCTTCAGCCACATAAACAATACCTATCAAGGGCAAAATCAATGGCAATTTAGTCAATACTGCAACAGTAGCTATAGCTCCTCCAATAGCTAAGGAACCAGTATCTCCCATAAATATTTCCGCAGGATGACGGTTGTATCTCAAAAACCCCAACAACCCTCCTGTCAAAGCAGCACTGAACGCTCCATAAGTTATATTGTTTAAAAATAAAGCCGTCATAGTAAAAAAAGCCATAACAATAGATGAAACACCTGCTGCCAATCCATCCAGCCCGTCTGTCAAATTCACGCTGTTTACTGTTCCTACAATTACAAAAACCATAAAAGGAATATAGAAATTGCCAAGGTCAATATTAGTTTTTAAAAAAGGAAAAATCACTTCTGTTCCTAGATTTTTTTGAGCAAAATAGGAAATAATAGTCGCAAGTAAAAACTGTCCGACAATTTTTTCTCTGGCTTTTAAACCTAAAGGTCTTTTAAAATAAACCTTTAGAAAATCATCTGCAAAACCTATTAAACCATATCCTACAAAGCCCAACAACAAAATAGCCAAATATATATTCCAATGAGAAAAAACTAACGCAGAAATAACTGTGGCTACAATAAACATTATTCCACCCATTGTAGGAGTCCCAGATTTTTTTAAATGGCTTTTTGGTCCATCTTCTCTTACTTTTTGACCAAATTTTAGTTTCCTTAGATAAGGTATAAAAAGAGGACCAGACACCAAGCTTAGCACAAAAGCAACAGATGTAGCTAAAATTATCCTTTGTAACATTTTAGTTTACCCTCTCCTGCAAAAATTGTACTATTTGCTCCATTTTCATACCTCTTGAACCTTTCACTAAAATTAAATCTCCTTCTTTGATAATATCTTTCAATATTTCCTTAACTTCTTCGTTAGTATTACAAACAAAAATATTATTCTCTTTCATTCCACAAACCTTGGATTCTTCTGCAATATATTTCGACGTATTACCAGAAGTTATCAAAATATCTATATGGCTATCTGCCACCAATTTTCCTATTTCTCTGTGGGCTTCTACAGAATACTCCCCTAATTCTAGCATGTCTCCTAAAACCGCTATTTTTCTTTTGCCAGGAAAATCCCTCAAGACATTTAAAGCTGCTTTCATAGAATCTGGATTGGCATTATATGCGTCATCAATAATTTTTATGTCACCTTTTTCTATTATATTAAGTCTCATTTTACCTGGTTGAAAATCTTTTAAAGCCTCCGCCATGTCATCTACATCAACCCCGAACTCTAATCCAACACAAATAGCAGCAAGAGAATTGTACACATTATGAATACCAGGTATTGAGAGTTTTATTTCTTTCTCTAAATTTTTATATTTCAAAGTATATTTTATACCTTTTTCTCCTTTTTCTATATTGCAAGCCTTAATTTCTCCACTTTTTATACCATATCTGTAATACTTACTTGAATATTGCAGAGGAATTTTTGATAGCATATCATCATCTGCATTTAATACAATCACATTTTCCTCTTTAAAATCTTCAATCAGCTCCGTTTTTGCTTTTAATATATTTTCCCTTGAACCTAATTTTTCAATATGGGCAACTCCTATATTTGTAAAAACTGCCACTTGCGGCTTTACAATATTCTTTAACCTCCTAATTTCTCCAAAACCACTCATTCCCATTTCCACTACCGCAATTTGATGAGTATTCTCCAAATTAAAAATCGTCAATGGCAAACCTATTTCATTATTAAAATTACCTTCTGTTTTCAACACTTTATACTTTTTAGACAATATTTGCGCAATCATATCTTTTGTAGTAGTTTTCCCAGTGCTACCTGTCACAGCAACAAATGGGATATTGAATTTTTTTCTATAGTAAGAAGCGATCTTATGTAAAGCCTCTAAAGTATCATTTACGTAAATAACGTTAAATGGAAAATCTCTTAAATACTCTATATTATCTAACCTGGCAGTGAGGACTGCTTTAGCACCTTTTGTCATCGCATCTTTTACAAAATCTTCTCCATCATATTTTTCTCCTTTCAAAGGAATAAATAATTCATCTTTTTTGACTTTTCTTGAATCAGTCGAAATTCCTATTACTTTATCCTTTAAACTTCCTTTTATCAATTTTCCCTCTGTGCCCTTACAATTTCAGCTATTAAAAGTTCCATCATTTATTACCGCCTTCAGACAAAATTTCTTTAACTATTTCTCTCTCATCAAAAGGAATAACCTTATTTCCTATAATTTGATAAGTTTCATGGCCTTTACCTGCCAATATTATTACATCGTCTTTTTGAGCGTTTAATAAGGCATATCTTATCGCTTCTTTTCTATTTTCTATTACAACATAGGGGCAATCAGTCTTTTTTATACCCTCTTCAATTTGTGAAATTATTTCTCTTGGCTCTTCTGAACGTGGATTATCCGAGGTCAAAATGCAAAAATCCGCATATTTTCCTGCAACTTCTCCCATTAAAGGCCTTTTAGTTTTATCCCTATCTCCTCCAGCACCAAAAAGAAGTATTTTCCTTCCAGCTTTATACTCTTTCAATGCCTCCATCATGTTCTGTATTCCATCAGGTGTATGGGCGTAATCTATAAAAACATAAAAGTCCTTTCCAGTCTCCACTGGTTCAAATCGGCCTTTTACTGTAACCTGACTTAATGCCTCTCTCACACTTCGCAAAGAAATCCCAAGAAAATCAGCCACTGTAATGGCAGCTAAAGCATTGTAGACGCTAAACAAACCAGGAATTTTCAATGACATCTCTTCTTTTTTATCTTCAATCTGAACTTTAAACTTTACACCATCTAAACTATTCCTAATATCCTTTGCCATAACATAAGCAAAGTCTTTTATGCCATAAGTCAAAACCCGTGCTTTAGAACTCTCGATCATCATAGAAGAGTATTTATCATCTATATTGATCACTGATGCCCTCTTTGCCATTTTGAATAACTTGCTCTTTGTTTTAGCATACTCTTCCATGTCGTGGTGAAAATCCAGATGATCTTGGGATAAATTGGTAAAAACTGCTATATCAAATTCACACTCATTGACTCTCTTTAATGCCAAAGAATGAGATGATACCTCCATAACCACATACTTAACACCTTTGTTCACCATAATGCTAAAAAGCTCCTGCAAATCCAATGATTCAGGTGTAGTATGTTCAGAAGGTATCACTTCATCTCCTATCATATTTTGTATAGTCCCCACCAGGCCCACTTTATTATTTTGCCTTTCTAAAATCGCTTTTAGCATATAAGTAACAGAGGTTTTGCCATTTGTTCCAGTCACACCAATTAAAGTAAGTTTGGTAGTGGGGTTATTGTAAAAATTAGAAGCTATTTTCGCCATGGCAGCTTGAGCATCCTCCACTAATACTGTTGTAACCCCGGGATACTCTTTTATTTCCCTATCTACAACTATTGCAATTGCTCCATTTTTAATAGCCTCTTCCACATATAAAATACCATCGGTTTTAAACCCTTTTATAGCAATAAATAAATATTTCTTTTTGGCTTTGCGAGAATCGTAGCACACCCCACCGATGTCTATATTAGGATCTCCTTTTATCTCGCAGTTGACTCCTTTTAAAATATCTATAAGTTTCATGTTAGGCCTCCTCACAAAAATATCTAAAAAGCATACCACCACTAAATAGTATAGCACAATTATAGATTTTGCATAGATAGAAGTTTAATTTTCCTTAGGCCTAAACTCCACTTCCACAGTTTCACCTTTTTTCAAAATCGCACCTTCTTTTGGGTTTTGATTTACAGCAAAACCGCTGCCTTTTATTTTTATCTTAAGTCCTAAAGAATTTAGAATTTCTGTAGCTTCTTTTACACTTTTACCAGTTAAATCAGGCACTACTACTTCTTGTATTTTTTCAGCATTTAAGTACAAAATAACCTGTGTATTTTCTTCTACAATTGCTCCCGGTTTAGGCATTTGGTCAAATACAGTATCTCCACTTCCTTCTATAATAAAGCTAAGATTATTCGATAAAATAGCGTTCTCTGCTTCATAAAGTTTCATATTCCTTACATCCGGCACTATAACAGTTTTAGGTTTTTCTATACCTTTCGGCTGTACTTCCAAATATTTTAATGTGTCTTCTAAAATACTTTTTACTACAGGAGCAGCCAACTGGCTTCCAAAATGTCCTTCAGGACTGTTAGGCTCATCTATTACCACCAGCGCAATAACTTTTGGGTCATCTGCTGGTGCAAAACCTATAAAAGATGCCACATATTTGCCTGGCATATATTTTTCTGTAGTACCAGTTTTGCCAGCTACATCAAATCCTTCAATATATCCTGCTTTGCCTGTTCCCTCCGTAACTACACTTTTTAGTATTTCCCTCATTATAGAAGATGTCTCTTCAGAAATGACTTGCCTTACTACTTTTGGTTTAAATTCCTTTACTACTTTTCCATTTGAATCTACAATTGACTTAACAATTAGGGGTTGCATCAGTTTTCCTCCATTGGCTATTGCAGAGACAGCAGTAATCATCTGAAGAGGTGTCACCGCGATACCTTGCCCAAAAGAATTAGTGCCTAGTTCTACAGGTCCAACATTATTTTGTGACAACACAAGACCTGGAGCTTCACCAGGAAGAAAGATTCCAGTCATTTGTCCAAATCCAAATTCATGGATGTATTTATAAAATGTTTCAACTCCTAATCTTTGCCCTAACGTCACAAAAACTACGTTGCAGGAATTTTGAACACCTTTAACAAAATTTTCACTCCCATGAGTAGCCCAGCAATTTATTCTATGCCCAGCAACTGTAATATAGCCCGGACAATAAAACTGTTCATTAACACCTACAAGTTTTTCTTCCAAAGCTGCAGAAGCAGTAACTGTCTTAAAAACAGAACCAGGCTCATAAGAATCAGAAATAGCTTTATTTCGCCAAGACTTAAACCATTCCTCCTGAGGTCCTTCAAAAGGATTATTAGGATTGAAATTTGGCCTATTAGCCAAAGCCAATATTTCCCCTGTCTTAGTCCATAACAATAGCTGCTGCTCCTTTTGAAGGCTTAGAATGAACCATCGCTTGGTTAAGAGCCTTTTCTGCAAAATGCTGAATAGTCTCATCTATTGTAAGTACTACATTATATCCCGGAAGAGGCTCAAAATATTCTTCCTCCCCCATCTTCATCTTCCTACCTATAGCATCCATTGGAGTAGTAATTTTCCCGGGAATGCCTCTTAAAAAGTTGTCAAATGCTAATTCAATTCCATCCAAACCTTGGTTGTCGATTCCAGTAAATCCCAACACATGACATGCAAGAGTATTATTGGGATAAAATCTTTTCATATCCTCAGAAACTATTATTCCATCTATATTGAGTTTTCTTATTTCTGATGCTTTTTTGTCATCAACTTGTTTTGCAATTAGCACTTCTTGTAAGTTTTTGTTGGAAATCTTTTGAAAAACTTTTTCTTTATCTAAATTTAATATTTGAGCTAAAGCTTCAGCCACTTTTTCTCTGTGAGAATCAAGTATTTCCTTGGGGATAACACTTATTTTGTTCACACTTATATTTTCTGCTAATACTTTTCCATTTCTATCAAATATATTTCCCCTTTTACCACTCACAGACACGTCTAAAGTCCATTGAGGGAGTGCCATCTTTTGATAATCTTCACTTCTTACCACTTGTATCCAAAAAAGCCTAACTATAAGACCAAAAACAACTATCGTAGATAAAAAAAGTAAAAAGAGGATTCTTCTCTTTACAGATACGGCTGGATGTATCTATTATCCCCCCTATCTATTCAACACCCCCAATAACCTCATAAAAAAGTTACTTTTATCTTGTGATTTTTCTTCGCTTTTTTTCTCCTCAGCTACTTTAGGTTTTTCTCCTACACTTATGTAGACTATCTGATTTTCTTCTGGCATTTGCATTCCTAATTTTTCTTTTGCAATTTCTTCAATTCGAGCAGGATTGGTTAAAGAAGCAATTTGGGCTTTCAATTGCTGATTTAAATTTTCAGTATACTGTATTTGCTTTTCCATTTTGTCTAAAGCAATTGATTTTTGATAAATTATCGTATACCTATAAAGTATTAAAACGCTCAAAAAACTTACAAAAACTACCAAAAGCAAATTTTTTAATTTCCTCTTTTTTTTAGTTTTTCTTACTTGCTTTTGTTCTTTCTCTTCTGAGGTATATGGGGGATACTCGTAATTATATTCTCTTTGTGCTACTATCAATTTATTCTACCTCCATTTCTTTTAGAACTTACAGTTTTTCTGCAACCCTAAGTTTTGCACTGCGAGACCTGGAATTTGTTTCTATTTCCTCTTTGGAAGGTACTACCGGTTTTTTTGTTATAATCTTTACCACCGGTTTTTTCCCACAAATGCATGGCATATTTGGTGGACAAGTACAGGGATTTTCTAATTTTTTAAAAGTGTTCTTCACAATTCTATCTTCCAAAGAGTGAAATGTGATTATCGCAATGCGCCCTTTCCCCCGTAATACCTCTACCATGTCCTCAATCGCTTTACCTAAGCCTTTAAGTTCTTCATTTACTTCTATTCGTATGGCTTGAAATGTCCTTTTGGCTGGATGTGGCCCTTTCCTTCTGGCAGAGGCAGGAATAGCATTTTTTATAATCTCTACCAACTGGAAAGTAGTTTTTATTTCTCCTTTTTCTCTTTCTTTTACAATAAATTTAGCAATACGTGATGCCCATTTTTCTTCTCCATATTCTCTTATAACTTTTTCTAATTCTTGCTGTGAATACTTGTTCACCACATCATAAGCAGAAAAAGTTGAATTTTTGTCCATTCTCATATCTAGTGGAGCATCTTTCATATAAGAAAAACCCCGTTCAACTTCTTCTAATTGAAAAGAAGATACCCCCAAATCCAAAATGATGCCATCAACTTTGTCAACACCCAAACTTTTAAGTATCTCTTTTATATTTTTAAAATTATTATTTATGTACTTTACATTTTTGTAATTTTTAAGCCTTTCTTTGCCAGCTTTTATCGCATCCAAATCTCTATCTATCGCAATTAATTTTCCCTTTGTGAGCCTTTTTAATATTTCTTCAGAATGGCCTCCACCACCTAAAGTACCATCTACATATATTCCCTCTGGTTTTATATTTAAATATTCAATTGTCTCCTTAAGCAAAACACTTTTATGGCTATATTCCATTCTTTATCACACCTATATGTTTAAGTCATCAAGATGCTCAGCAATCTCTTCAAAAGAAACATCTGTATTGTTAGAGTATTCTTCCCAAACCTCTTTACTCCAAATCTCAACCCTTGTAGAAACTCCAATAAATATCACATCTTTTTCTATTTTGGCATACTCTCTTAAATTAGCAGGTATAAGTATTCTTCCCTGTTTATCAATTTCACATTCCACAGCTCCAGCTAAGAAAAATCTCGTAAATGCTCTTGCGTCTTTTTTGGTAAGTGGCAAAGTTTTAAGTTTTGCCTCAATATTCTTCCACTCCTCCAAAGAATACACGAACAAACAATTGTCCAAACCTTTAGTCAATACAAACTTTTCCCCCAATTCTTCTCTAAATTTAGCGGGGATTATTACCCTTCCTTTTGCATCAATTGTATGTTCGTATTGGCCCATCAACATATAAAACACCAAACTTTCATTTCACATTCTCCCACTTACCACCACATTACACCACTTAATATGTTATTCTATATAAATTTAAAAAATCCTGCTAAATTTTTATAAAAAAATAAAAAAAATATGAA
>NZ_BAZY01000010.1 GCF_001310975.1 Thermoanaerobacter thermocopriae JCM 7501 | reverse complement strand
TCCCTTCTTTGCTGTCCGCCTCAGCAGCGACGTCTATTAATATATCATTTTTAAAAGAATTGTTCAATCCCTATAAAACCCCATTAAGTCGAAAAATAACGGAAAATGTTCTTGTTTTTTTCTTAATGCTCTTTTTTGCTAACTTTTATTCTTCTTTGCAGTTATTCTTCAAAGTGAAAAATATCTTTTTTTATCGCTGTAAAAATTCTTTTGTCTATCTCAGGTATTTCTTTCTTTAAATCTATTATCAAATTCCTTATATAATGCCTTGTCGTATGTCCTTCAACAGGGCAAGGGTTCTTTACAACAGGCAAATTATTCTTTTTCACCTCATTTCTAATGTCTTTTTCCTTAACATATATCATAGGTCTTATTACAGTAATTTTTGACCTGTCTAAAAAAGAAACCGGCTCAAAGGTATGAAGCCTTCCATTGTAAAACAAATTCATGATAAAAGTATCTATCAAGTCATCATAATGATGTGCTAAAGCCACTTTATTGCATCCTTTTTCTTTTGCAAAATTGTTTAAAGCTCCTCTTCTTAAATTCGCACACAAAGAACATGGATTTTCTTCTTTCCTGTAATCAAAAACTATTTTTTTTATCTCTGTTTCTTTAATAAAAAAAGGTATCTCTTTTTCTCGGCAAAAATTTTCTACAGGCTTTGGATCAAAATTGTCATAACCTAACGTCAACATCAATCCCATTACCTCAAATTTCTTTGGATAAAAATTTTTAAGAAGATGTAATCCATACAAAAGGGTTACACTGTCTTTTCCTCCTGAAACACCAACAGCTATTATGTCTCCCTCTTCTATCATATTAAAATCTTGAACTGCTCTTCTTATTCTTCCAAGTACTTTTTGCATATTATCACCCCTTCAATATTAATACTATTTGTAGGAATATGTCAATACAATTGAATATTTTGGTCGGTTATGATATAAAGAAGTTATCAAAAGTTGCAAGGAGAGATATTATGACAGACGTTATATTAAGAAACACAAATATTAAAAGGATTTTAAGCGGACACCCTTGGATTTACAAAACCGAAATAGATAGAATTGAAGGAGATTACACTCCAGGTGGAATTGTAAATGTTTTAAATCATAAAAAAGAATTCATAGGAAAAGGCTATATAAATTTAAAATCCATGATAACAGTAAGACTATTGACCCGGGATATTCATGAAGAAATAGATGAAGAATTTTTTAGAAAAAGAATTAAAAGAGCCTGGGAATACAGAAAAAAAGGTTATGGACAATTTAAACTCCTGTAGAGTCGTATTTGCAGAAGCAGATTTTTTACCTGCTTTAATCGTGGACAAATTTGGTGACTATCTCGTTCTTCAAACACTTTCATTAGGTATAGATCGATATAAAGAAACAATAGTAAAGCTTCTTATCGAAATATTAAATCCCAAAGGAATTTATGAAAGAAATGATGTAAATGTAAGAGAATTAGAGGGCCTTCCACAGCAAAAAGGTTATTTGTACGGCAAGTTTGACACAATGCAACAATTTGAAGAAAATGGAATAAAATTTTGGGTAGACATTGAAAATGGCCAAAAGACTGGATATTTTTTAGATCAAAAAGAAAACAGAAGAGCAATTCAAAATTATGTCAAAGATGCAGAAGTTCTTGATTGTTTCAGCCACACTGGTTCATTTACAGTACATGCCCTACACTATGGAGCAAAAAGAGTCGAGACAGTCGACATCTCTGAGGAAGCCATTGAAATGGCCAAAAAGAATGTAGAACTAAATGGTTATCAAGGAAGATGTAATTTCGTATGTGACAACGCCTTTGACATATTAAGAAGATATGATAAAGAAGGCAGAAAGTTTGATACTATAATACTAGATCCCCCTGCCTTTACAAAAAGTAAAGAAACTGTAAAAGACGCATTAAGGGGATACAAAGAAATAAATTTAAGAGCATTAAAAATTCTAAGAGAAGGAGGCTTTCTCATCTCTTGTTCTTGTTCACAGCATATAAAACCAGATATGTTTTTAAGTGTCATTAAAGAGGCAGCCAATGATGCTAAAAGAAATGTAAGACTTGTAGAACAACGTACTCAATCAAAAGACCATCCAATATTATTAGCCTCTGAAGAAACTCAATACTTAAAGTGCCTAATTCTACAAGTCTTATAAAAAGAACACTTTCCCTGTTTTATCATATTGTGTAATAGGGAAAGTGTATAAATGAGGTGAAAAAAATGGAGAGGCAACAATTAGGCTCCAGGCTTCTATATGAGGGTACCGTCGGATACGATGTTCTTCAACTTCAGATGATTCTTCAAAGTTTAGGCTATGACCCTGGTCCAATAGACGGCATTTTTGGACCAAGAACCAAAAACGCTGTTATGAGATTTCAAAGGGACAATGGCCTTAAAGTTGATGGAATTGTAGGACCTGAGACAATGAGAGTTATAAATATGCTTATACCTTAAAATTTCCTGCTTCCCGGCTTTACAAGAGGAATGCCTTCTTTGCAAAGGGGGCATTCCTCTCTTTCAAATGCTTCAACGTACAAGCTTACCACAGACTTAAAAAGAACTTCAAAATTTACCTTTCCGTCGCTTCTATCAACTATACTTCCAACTCCTATTACATTACCTTTTAAGGAATTGACTAACTCTATAACTTCTTTTACGGAGCCCCCTGTTGTCACTACATCTTCTACTACAAGCACATTTTCTCCTTCTTTGATTTCAAACCCTCTTCTTAGCTTCATCATTCCTTCTTCTCTTTCTGCAAAAAAAGCTTTTGCTCCAACCTGACGAGCAACTTCATAGGCTAATATAATTCCTCCAATTGCAGGTCCTATTACAACATCTATTTTGTAATCCTTAAATTTTAGCGCCAACTCGTTACTAAAAATTTCGCTGTATTTAGGATATTGGAATATTTTCGCACACTGCAAATAGGTATCGCTGTGTTTTCCTGATGTCAATAAAAAATGTCCTTCGTTAATTACTCCTAACTTGCTAAAAATCTCTAAGACTTCTTCTCTTTCCATTTTCTCATCCCCTTTAATCAACCTTTAAAGAACCTATAATCTCATTTATGTCCTCTATATTGTTTAAAACCATATATTGTCTTATCCCCTCAATAACCTCAATTGTGCAATTGGGATTCACAAAATTACAAGTGCCAATTGCCACTGCCTTCGCCCCCGCAATCATAAATTCTAATGCATCTTTAAATGAACTTATACCGCCCATACCTATAACAGGAATTTTCACGGCTCTCACTGCCTCATACACCATCCTAAGGGCAATAGGCTTTATAGCAGGCCTGATAATCCTGCAATGACATTCTTAAAAACAGGTTTTCTTGTATCAATATCTATAGCCATCCCTGCAATTGTATTAATTAAAGATACAGCATCTGCTCCTCCATCTTCTGCTGCTTTAGCACAAACCCCAATATCCGTCACATTTGGTGTTAATTTTACAATAACGGTTTTTTGTGTAACTTTTTTTACTTCTTTTGTTATATTAAATATATCCTCAGGATTTATTCCAAAAGCCATACCACCTTTTTTCACATTTGGACAGGAGACATTTATTTCAATTCCATCAACACCATCTATATCAAGCTTCTTTGCCATATAAGCAAATTCCTCAATGGTTTCTCCTGCAATATTCACTATTACAGCAACATCATAATCTCTTAAAAAAGGCAGCTCTTTCTCAATGAAAGCATCTACACCCGGATTTTGAAGCCCTACACTGTTTAGCATTCCACAAGGAGTTTCATAAACTCGTGGAGGTGGATTACCTTCTTTAGGTTTTACTGTAAGTCCTTTTACAACTATCGCTCCTAATTGATTTAAATCAATATATTCTCCGTACTCTCTTCCAAATCCAAAAGTACCTGAAGCTGCCATTACTGGATTCTTTAATTTAAGTTTTCCAATTACAACTTGTAAATTCAAAATTCCACCTCCTCAGCCCAAAAGACGGGACCATCTTTACACACTCTTTTGTACTCAAAACCACCATCTTTTTTCACTCTACAAGCACATACAAGACAAGCTCCTATGCCACAAGCCATCCTTTCTTCTACAGATATTTGACAAGGAATATTATTTTTCAAAGAAATCTCTTTAAGAGCTTTTAGCATAGGCTTTGGTCCACAGCCATATATTATGTCAATCTTATCAATTATATCTTCAATTGCTTGTGTCACCATTCCTCTTTTCCCAAAACTTCCGTCCTCTGTCGTGACAATAACTTCTCCTAAATTTTTAAACTCCTCCACAAGAAAAATTTCACTTTTAAATCCCAACGCAATATACAAATTTTTTGCTTTGATTTTTTTAGCAAGGTATAGAAGGGGAGGAGTGCCTATTCCCCCACCTACTATTAACACATTTTTGTCCTCATATAGTTTGAAGCCATGTCCATGAGGACCTGTGACTTCAATTGTATCTCCTTTTTTCATTTCGGATAAATTTTTAGTACCTTCCCCTTTAACCTGATATACAATTGTCATGGATTTGTCATCAGCAGAGCATACACTTATAGGCCTCTTTAGAAAAGTCTTGTCTTTGCAGTCCACCATTACAAATTGGCCTGGAGAAGGTATTCCCCCCTTCCACTCATATACCAATTTATAAATGCCACTGGCTATCTTTTCATTAGACAATATCCTGCTCTTCATCTTTCACCTCAACAAGCGATGTATTTTCTTTTAACAAGCCCATTGTTAATCATGCCTGTCATAAGAATTACCTCTGCTCTCGCCGCTTGTGCATACTCATATTCAGAATATACATCTTTCCAGTAAGGACTTTGATACGCATAGATAACGCTCCGGGAAGAATTTATTATCGCGCCAAGTCCATTCTCATCAAAACAATCCATTATATCTTCAACAGTCCCCCCTTGTGCCCCATAGCCTGGCACTAGAAAGAAACAATTTGGCATTTCCTTTCTTAGCACTTTTGCTTCCTCTGGATAAGTTGCACCTACTACTGCACCTATAGAACTATAGCCATATTTCCCAACTGCTGACTTTGAAATTCTATTTATTATTTTAGCAACTCGTTGATAGACGTATTCTCCTGTTGCAGTTTTTATATCCTGTATATCTTTAGAACCTTTATTTGAAGTCTTGACAAGTGCAAATATACCCTTATCGTATTTAATCGCATCTTCTACATAAGGCATTATAGTGTCTTCACCCATATAGGGATTTACAGTAATAGCATCAAACAACTGGTTTTGCAAATAAGCTTTTGAATACATTTTTGCAACCTCTTGTATATCTCCTCTTTTAACATCCGCTATTACCATAAGCCCTAAATTTTTAGCGTATTCAGCAGTTTTGAAAAAAGCTTTAAATCCTTCTATCCCATAAGCTTCATAAAAAGCAACTTGGATTTTGACTGCAGGTACAATATCGTAGACTGCATCTATTATCCCTTTGTTAAAGAGATATAAAGCTTCGCCCACACCTTCAATGTTTTCGCCTCTTTTTTTAAAGGCAGTATCCTTTATAAACTTAGGCGTCATTTCAATTCTGGGGTCAAGTCCTACCACTACAGGACTTTTTTTAGATTTTATATTTTCAATTAACCTATCAATAAACATATTCCTCATCCTTTACTGAAAGTTTATTCATTTTATTGTATAAATATTTATTACTAATTATACCTCAATTTTTTCTTTTTTTCTATCCTTTTTGTATTTTATTTCTCCTTCTACTATCGTATATTCCACGACTCCTTTTAATCTCATACCATGGAAAGGTGTGTTTTTTCCTTTTGATTTAAATTTATCTTTGTCAACTACATACTCTTCATAAGGGTCTACAATCACAATATCCGCCGTCTTGCCAACCTTTATTCCACTGGATATACCCAATATATTTGCAGGATTTATACTCATGTAATTGACTAACTCTTTTATGGTTATTTTTCCTGTCTGTACAAGGAAAGTATTTATCACAGAAAATGCTGTTTCTAAACCTGATATTCCAAAAGCAGCTATGTCGTAAGGTACTTTTTTGTCATCCTTAGTGTGAGGGGCATGGTCTGTCGCGATTGCATCTATTGTGCCATCTTTCAATCCTTCTATTAATGCTTCTATATCCTCTCTTGTCCTTAAGGGTGGATAAGCTTTTGTGTTTGTATCGTAATTATAGACTGCTTCATCTGTCAAGGTAAGATTGTGAGGAGTCACTTCAGCAGTTATTTTCACTCCCTTTTCTTTCGCTTCTCTTATAAGTTCGACACTTCCTTTTGTTGAGACATGTGCGATGTGAAGCCTTACACCAGTAGCCTTTGCAAGTATAATATTTCTTGCAAGCATGACTTCTTCTGCTTCTCTTGGTATGCCTTTTAATCCTATCATTGTGGAAATTACCCCGCTATTCATTACACCTTCGCCACTTAATGTTTTGTCTTCACAGTGGGTTATCATGAGTAAGTCATACATTTTTCCATATGTCATTATCCTCTTCATAAGCCCTGCACTCATTATTGGAAAACCGTCATCAGACAAGGCAACAACCCCTGCTTTTTTAAGTTTTGCCATTTCGGTTATTTCTTCGCCTTTCATTCCCTTTGTCATAGCTCCTATAGGTAGTACTTTTACAACTCCTTCTCTTTGCGCAATGTTTTTACATATTCTACTACTATTTCATTGTCTATAGGAGGATTTGTATTTGGCATGCAGGTAACAGTAGTGTAACCTCCTGCTGCTGCAGCCTCTGTACCTGTTTTAATAGTTTCTTTCTCTTCAAATCCCGGTTGCCTTAAATGAGTGTGCATGTCTACAAAACCGGGAAGTACATATTTGCCTGTTGCATCAATCACTATCCCGTCTGAGACTTGTATATTTTTGTCAATCGCTTTTATGATACCATAGTCTATTAATATATCCGCTTTAACTTCACTCCCAAACCCATCTATTACAGTACCATTTTTATAATCATCTTCATTTTAATTTCTCCTTTCACAAAGTATTTTTAAAAGTGCCATCCTGACAGCAACACCGTTTGTCACCTGTTCTTCTATGACAGAATACTTGTCATTTGCTGCTTCTGACGTAAGTTCAACATTTCTGTTTATAGGCCCTGGATGCATCAATATCGCATCAGGTTTTGCAAGTTTCATTCTCTCTTTATTTATCCCAAAATACTCTCTGTATTCGTCAATTGACGGAAATAGGCCACTTTTTTGCCTTTCCAATTGAATTCTTAGTCCCATCACTACATCCACATCTTTTATAGCTTCCTCTACATTGTAGTAAGCTTTAACTCCCATTTTTTCTATTGCAGGAGGTATTAAGGTTGAAGGGCCTGCAACTCTCACCTCCGCCCCCATCTTTTTAAGTCCCCATATGTTTGACCGTGCAACTCTGCTGTGCATAATATCTCCTATTATTGCTACTTTCAATCCTTCAAAGCTTTCTTTCTTTTCTCTGATTGTCATCATGTCCAACAAGGCTTGAGTAGGATGTTCATTTATACCATCTCCTGCGTTTATGATAGAGGCATCAGTGTATTTTGCCATAAGATGCGGCGCTCCACTCATGTTGTGCCTTGTTATTATCACATCCGCCCTCATCATCTCAACAGTCCTTATGGTGTCTATTAAAGACTCCCCTTTGGCAACACTGCTGGTTGCCACTTCTATATTGCCGTAATGAGCGCCTAAATACTTTGCTGCCATCTCAAAAGATAGTCTTGTCCTCGTGCTAGGTTCGAAAAAAATCGTTACAACTGTCTTTCCCTTTAGTATCTGCGAATATTTTTCTCCATTTAGAATTTTTTTCATCTCCTTTGCGGTGTCTAAAACTTCCAGTATTTCTTCTTTCGATAAATCCTTAATGCCTAACAGGTCTTTTCTCTTCACATTACCTTCCTCCTTTTAAAAAAAGAGTAGTCACCACATCACAATAATGTGAAATGGCACTACTCTTTTTGTATAAAATATTCTTTTCTGTTAAAATTAGGGTTTTGAATTTTGGCATAAAAAATCCTCCCTTCGCAAAATTTAATACTCCGGGAGAATATCTATTAATTCTCCCTTTTTAGCCTCGCTGGGCTAAATTAAAGGTACTACTTTTCAGTTATTACCACTCTGTTGACTTTGTCTACTTCCTCCAACATCACATTTACTATTTCATTTTTTGATGTTGGAACATTTTTACCTACATAATCTGACTTTATAGGCAATTCTCTGTGCCTCTGTCTATTAATTCTGCCAGCTGTATCGCCTTAGGCCTTCCTAAATCGATAATCGCATCCATAGCAGCCCTTATAGTCCTTCCTGTGTATATCACGTCGTCCACTAACACCACTATTTTACCTACCACATCCACACCTATATCTTTTTTCTTGACTACTGGCTGTTCAAGGTCCGTTGTAAGGTCATCACGGTATAGGGTGATATCCAATGACCCTACTGGAGGCTTTTTTCCTTCAATTCGCGATATATACCTTGCTATTCTTTCTGCTAAAGGCACTCCTCTTGTCTTAATGCCTACCAAAACCACATCTTCAATGCCTTTATTCCTTTCCACAATCTCATGGGCTATTCGTATAAGTGCCCTGTCTATAGCTTTTTCATCCATTATCTCTGCTTTTATCTTCAACTTCCTAACCTCCACAAAAAAGCTTCTTGCACTGGCAAGAAGCTTTTTATGCTACATATAATTATGCCAACCTTGCCAGCCTCACAGGACTGCTTAAAGGACTTCGTTTTCTATATATTATCACATTCTTTTCAACTTGTCTATAGGAATATTTAAAAAAAATAAAAATTGTGTTATGATTTTAGTATTGACACCAATATTAAAAGAAGGATGTGACAAAATGGAAGTAGGAAAAGTACCTGTAGAAATACTAAAAAGAAGTGTTTTCCCATATCTTGGCGTTAAAAGAAAAGAAGTTTTAGTCCACTCCCAATTAGGAGAAGACAGTAGCATAATCGATTTCGGCGAATACGTGGCAGTCCTTTCAACAGACCCCATAACAGCAGCAGACAAATTAAGCGGCTTTTTATCTGTCATAATATCCTGTAATGACTTGGCTTCTTGTGGCGCAAAGCCAATTGGAATATTATCAACTATACTGCTTCCTGAAGGTACTGAAGAATCTACTTTACATGGCATCATGAAAGAAATAGATAGAGCAGCAAAAAAATTAGGCATTGAAGTTTTAGGAGGCCACACAGAAATAACCACTACAGTAAACAAGCCTATTATAAGCACAACAGCAATTGGCATGGCTAAAAAAGGTGAGTACATAACCACAAAAGGCGCAAAAATAGGCGATGATGTCATAGTTACAAAAGCTTTAGGCCTTGAAGGCACAGCAATTTTAGCAACTGACTATGAAGATTTGCTGCTAAAGCGCTACGATAAAGATTTTGTTTTAAAAGCCCAAAGTTTTATAAACGAAATAAGTGTCATAGAAGAAGGACTTATTGCAGCACAAAATGGTGCAAATGCAATACACGATATAACAGAAAGCGGAATACTAGGAGCAGCCTATGAAATCGCAGAAGCATCAGCCTTGGCATTGAAATATATGAGGAAAAATTGCCAATACGCCTGAGACAAAAGAAATTTGCCGTTTTTTTGACATAAACCCTTTGAAACTTATATCCAGCGGTTCAATAATAATTACTGCCAGTGACAGCAGTAAAATAATCGATGCTTTAAATAAAATTGGCATAACAGCTACAATTGTAGGTAAAATAACAAAAGAAGGAAAATACTTGGTAACAGCCCATGGAAAAAAAGAGATAACTCCTCCTGAAAGAGATGAGATATACCTTGTAAATAAAGATAGGATTCCCACTTAATCCTATCTCAGACTGTAGACAAACTTTCGGAAATAGGATATTTTGCATAAGGAACGACTTGTGACAAAGCGATAACAAAACTTAATGAGACCGAGGGTGGAGGCAGGGCCGAAGCCAAGGATGGCGGAGGCGGGCACTAAGACAAGGAGGTCGAATGTGCGGAACCTGCCGGAACCCGAGGGTCGAGTTTAGTTTTGTCGCTTTGGAACACCGGAGTGACGATGCAAAATATCCTATTTAAAAAATTTTTTACTTTGTCAACAAACTGAGATAGGATTCCCACTTAATCCTATCTTCATTTATTTCTTAAAATCTCTATCAATTTTTTAAAATACTCAGGAAGCGGAGCTTCAAATTCCATATACACTCCTTTTGTAGGATGAATAAAACCTAAAACACGTGAATGTAATGCCTGCCCCTTCAATTTAAACTTTTGCTTTTTAAATCCATATACTGGGTCTCCTACAACAGGATGACCAATAAAAGCCATGTGCACTCTTATCTGATGAGTCCTACCGGTCTTTATAACCGCCTCTATCAACGTATTCTCCTTAAAACGCTCCAAAACTTTGTACAATGTAAGAGCATATCTTCCATCCTCTATTACAGCCATCTTTTTTCTGTCAACAGGGTGCCTTCCTATAGGTGCCTCAATTTTCCCCTCTTCATCTTTTATAACTCCCTCTACAATAGCAACATATTTTTTAAAAACACTTCTCTCTTTTATTTGATTAGAAAGGCTTATGTGGGCCTTATCATTTTTAGCAACAACCATCAAACCAGAAGTATCCTTATCAAGCCTGTGAACTATACCCGGCCTTAAAATGCCGTTAATTCCCGATAAATTTTTGCAGTGGTAAAGAAGTGCATTAACAAGTGTACCGCTGTAATTACCCGGCGCCGGATGCACTACCATTCCCTGTGGCTTATTTATCACAATTATATCATCGTCTTCATAAAGAATATCCAAAGGTATATTTTCTGGCAGTACATCAATTTTCTCTGCCTCTGGGATATTTACAACAACCTCATCATTCTCTTTTACCTTATAACTGGGCTTTACCGTTTTACCATTTACAAAAACAAGCTCATCCACAATCAATTTTTTAATATAAGACCTTGTGTAATCTAACTCCGCCGCAAGAAAAACGTCTATTCTCTTTCCTTCATCCTCTTTTTCTCCCTGCAAAACTACCTTGTCAACTATGTTCATCCCATCACGCCTTCTCCCTAAAAATCATAAGATATCCTAATATAATAGCTCCTATAACTATAAAAGAATCTGCAACATTAAAAACCGCAGGGAAAAATTTAAAATCAATAAAGTCTACAACATATCCGAGTCTAACTCTGTCTATAAGGTTTCCAATAGCGCCCCCCAGGATCATAGCAAGTGTATAATTATACACACTATTTTCTGGCAGTTTAATCATAGAATAAATTAGCACAGCCCCTACAATTACTGTTATAACTATAAAAAAAGAGTCTTATTCTGAAGCATACCAAATGCCGCACCTTTATTTTCTACATAAGTAAGATGAAAAAAATTCTTTATAACAGGATAACTTCCTATAGGCATAAGATATTTTACTGCAAGATATTTTGTCACTTGGTCAAGCAAAACTACAAACGCTACAATAATTATCTCCAACGTCAATTCCTCCTATGTATTCATTTGTTTTTGTAACCATATTGTTGTACGAATATATTATACAAAATAAAACATTTTAAAGCTATAGGCTTAAAATATAATGATCATAAGATATAATGAAATTATGGAGGAATATATACTAAATTGCAATAATTCCTCCGCAAAAATTTAATATAAATTCAGGAATGATAATTATGGAATTCCCAATAAAACATAATATTTACACATATTCCGATTATCTCAAATTGAAAGATGGTGAAAGAGTAGAATTAATTGAGGGTAACTTTGTCGCTATGTCACCTTCACCCTCAAGAATTCATCAAAAAATAATTACAGAAGATCTAAGTCGTTTCACCACCAAATGCTTCTATTGATTACGTTAAAAAACTCTATTTATATGAAAAATTTAAAGTGAAAGAATACTGGATAGTAAATCCTGTTTCAAAAAATATATTTGTCTACAAATTGGATGAAAAGGGTCAATATTCAGAACCCGAAAAATATACAATAGAAGATACTATAAAAGTTAATATTTTTAAAGAATTAGAGATAAATATCGCAAAACTTATTAAATAGCTTTGAAAGGTTTTTCCTTTAGAACTTGAGAAGTATACATAAAGTTTTTACGGTATTCTTAACCTTCCATCTCATTTAAAATTTCAGCCACATCCAAAAAATTACTATCCTCTACATAAATCTTTTGAAATTGCTTTAATGCCTTTTCTTTCTGCCCCAATTTCATATAAACTGTCCCCAATAAATATCTGTATATCTTCATCTCCTCCGTATCAGTTTTTCTCTTTCTCATAGGTCCTTTTTCTAAAACCGCCAAAGCCATATCGGGTTTATTAAGTTCTATATAACAAGCAGCCATGGCATTGATTACAGATAAACTATTCTTATATTCCTCTGACAATGAGTTCATAAGTTCAAGTGCCTTTATTGTAGGCTAACTTGCCTTTATTAAAAAAGGAAATAGCTTTTGAAATAGGCTTCTTGCTTAATGTATATGAATAAAACACAAAAATTATAAAGCCTAATATTCCCAAGAGAGTATATGCAAATAGCAATATAAAAGAAGCAATAAATAGCAAATACTTAGGACCTTTTGAAGGCATTTTCTTCAATATTTCTGGTGGATAAGTTATACTAACATTATTTATTTGAGTGTTAAGTGAAGAACTGACTTGTTTTTTCTTTTTATTTAAATAATTGATAGTATAAAGACCTGTCCCCGGAATCCCAAAAGAAGTATAAATTCCCCGGGACCTACCCCTATTCTCGCACCTCTTTTCCCTACACTAAAACCTATACCGCTTTTACTGACATTTATTCTAACTCCTTTACCCAGACTAATACTTTTTCTAAATCTCCAGCCCAATGGAAATCACCTTCTTTCAAATTACTGTAATTTTTATATATTCCCTTATAAAACACCTTTCAATTTATCTAATAATCACAATATTATCTCCCATTTTATTCACATTTAAAACCGGTGAATCATAAAAATCCACTAACTCAAAAGCCAATTCAAATGGAAATATTACATACAATTTATCAATTTCAGCGTAACTTATGAATGACTTCTTATTTGACTTAAGATATACTTCCAAAAATAAAAGTTTTAATTCTTTATTCTTTATTTCAATCGTGTTAGCTTTCTTATATATACCTGGTTTTTGTGCTTTTGATAAAACTCCCCATTCTACCATTGAAGAGATTATTTTATCCGTACTAAATTTAACTGTACTTCTCTCTCCCCATATTTCAAATATTCTCTGCCTTACAGTATCTAACTTAAACTCCTCTTGAATACTCAATAACTTACCTATAACAGTGCTAATATCACTAAATAAAGGAAAAGCTGATATAAGCATAAACCAATGAATAAACTTTTTTTCTCCTTCAGACACCTTATCAAATAATACCACTGCTTTGTCTCTCACATATTTAAATTCCTCAGGAACATCTACCCAACTGCTTATTAAAATATCTATACTTTTTCTTCTATTTTCCTTACTTTTAACTTCACTAATTAGAAAATCATCTAACCCTTTTTTTATCTTAGAAACCTCCTGCTCATTTTTATAAAATTCTACAACTTTATCAAGCCATTCAAGTTTTATTCTTCTAGCAAAACCTACTTTTTTCATCCTATTTTCTCCCTCTCCTTAAATATGACTTATGTGCACAAATGGAACTATAACTTCTTCAATTGAAATACCACCGTGACTTATCATCTGTTCTCCTTGAGCACCAAAAGCATTATTTTCTTTACATATTATAAAATTGTATTCCTTAGGAAGACCAAAACCAATCCATTTAAAAGATTTATCATCATATAAACTTCTCCCATAATCTATTCCACTCTCATATATCCTTACCCTTTCTCCAGCTTTTTCAACAATAAGCCCTTCATTTAATTTCCCTTTGCCTATTGATGCAATATTTCCGTGATCTGAAGTTATAAAAATCTCATATCCTTTAGAAATCAATTTTTTTAAAAAATCCTCCACCCTACTCTTTTCAAGCCATAACTGTATGTTTGATATAATCCTTCAACTGATAAAATCGCACTATGTATTAGTTCATCTATAATATTGACAACAATACCTACTATCTTCGCATTACGGTTATTTATTATATCATTTATTTCTCTTTTATTGAACTCCATAACATTTCTTATGTAAAAAACATCATCACCTTTATATCCTTGATTCATCCAAAACTTTTTCCATCGTTTTTCTTCGTAATTTGTAGAAAAATCGTATCTTTAAAATATAAAGGTATATCACCAGAGAAAATTGCCTGCCTTGAAATGGATGTCAAAGTTGGGATCCATGCAAAAGACTTTTTCTCTTCAATATTCCACAGAGCATTTTTATTCAAATATCTTTTTATCAAATACCAATTATCTACCGACATACCATCGAAAACTAAAAGTGCTACCCTATCATATTTTTGTTTTTTCATAATATAATTCAAATACCATGGAATTTGATGAACCATTACAGGTCCATTTACATAAGAAATTGAAGTAAGATTGCCATAATTCAAAACAACCCATTCCATAAAACTGTTTTCAATCAACTTACTTATCTCATTAAATTCATTCTCATTTAAAGCAAGTTTTTTACTATAAAAAAATGTTCAAAACCTCTGCCCATAAAGAAGACAAATTCATCCAATCCCTATACGACTTACTAAAACTTAACAACTCCTTTATTTTTTCTATCATTTTTCTATATTCTTTCAAATACCTTTCATTCTCATCATACAAAATTCCAACATACGTCCATTTGGGAAGGCTTTCAATATTTTCCACTTCTATAGGTTCAATATATTTTTCATAAAAAATATTATCAAGATATGCTCTAATATCATAGTCACTAAAATCAACTTTGGCATTATGCGTCCCTTCTATTAAATCATTGATATAATTCTTCCATTGTACCCTTACAAATCTAAAAAATCTATCCTTTCCTGATAAAATTTCATTTAAAGGTACATCTTTTAAATTCTCTTTCTGCCTTAATTTATACTCCAAATAATCAGAAAGCACCTTAGGTAGCTCAATATTTTTGTAATACAGTCGTAAAAATGCTTTTACAACCTCATTTAAATTATTTATGTGCTCTGGAATAATTCCAAAAACAGCCTTCATCACATAATCTTTTGTCCCATTTTCCCCCAACACATTTCCATCGTATAACTGATATGCCTCATAAATTTTCCCCAAAAAGTCCGTACCCAATTCTTTTAAAACAGCATAATCAAGTTTTGGGAAAATTTCTTTCAATGATATGGACACATGATGAAAAACTGTCTGTATATCATAAGGAATTTCATTTATTTCTCTACACTTAAGTATAAATTTCTTATTGGGTTCTACAAAAGAATCATAAAATTTTCTATAGTTCAATTCATAATAAAACCTAAAACTATCCGGTTCCTGATAATTATATACCTCATATTCATCCTTATGTAGCATCTCTATAATACTTCTTCATTTAAAATGTCATCTTTATCCTCTAACAATATAAGATTAGAACCTTCTAAAGATAATTTATCTCTGATATAATCCTTAATCATAGAGACTCACTCCAAATACACAATGTACAAAGGCTTTAACATAGGCAATATATCCATAGACTTTTCAATTTCTTCTTTCCATCTTCTTCTCTCATTTTCTAATTTCACTCTGTACTTACAAGCCTTTTATCTGACACAGTATAGGTCACCTTTTCAATCGGGTCATATATGCTGTAAGACACATAGCCCCACAACTTAAATAAATCGATTATTTTCACTGTTCTTTTTTTGTCAATATTAAAAACCCAATCTCCAACTTTGAACAAATCAACCACCTAACCTTGTCACTGCATTATCATAATACATGAGCAAAGTTTGGTCTTCTTGTAGCACATTTTCAGGCAGTTTTTCGCCTATTTTTACAATCGTTTCATAATCTTTGTTTTTCCAGCAATTTTTGAAACCAGCTCTTATAGCTTCTGTCCTAAAAACTTTAAGACGCCCCGTAACATTTTTATATTCCTCAAATTCTTTAAGTAATCTTTTTTCCCGCAATTTTTCAAGGTCTGCCTGCTTATTTGCATCCGGCACATACCATCTGCCTGCCTCATCTTGCAAAAAGTTTTCCTGTAGTAAATCCAAAAGCTCTGGCAATTTTTCATATCTTAGCTGCTTTAACTCCTCCAAAAACATAGGCTGTATTTCCTGATATGTCATAGGTTTATTTAAAAGCTTAAATTTCAGCCACTGTATTGCTGTCTTTTCATCTTGTATTACAAAAGCAAGCTGCTCATTAAGTTCTAATTTGAGCCTTTTTGTATCATAAATAGCAGCCTGATCCGGTAAAAAGTACATTCCATCCCTCTCTATAAACCTCTTCTTCAATCCCTCATAAAACTCAGCAGCACTCATTGGAATAGTAGCACCCTTTTGTATGTGAAATGCAATCATACTATCATAAAGTGAATATTCCTGTCTTTCTGGTATTATATCAAGTTTTCCATTTGTCTCTATAACAACAGGCAGTTTTTCTAAATGCTGTCTTATAAAATCCCATACTCCCTCTTCCGTTCCAGCTTCTTTCAAAAACCTTTTTATAAACCCTTCTTTAGGCTTGTAAGCTGATATTATAAGGTCTTGTTTTACAGCAGTTGTCGTAGTAACTTGCTTAAAACTTCCTTGCTTTTTGTCTAAAGTTCTAACATTTGCTATGACAAATCCAGCTTTTAAAATTGACTCCTGTATTGCATTCCATACAGCATTTTTGGAATTGTGAAATTCCACAGTCATCCATCTTCCCGGCTTTAATATCCTGTACATCTCTGAAAAAGCTTTCTCCATAAGCTCTTGATATTCATGAAGCCCTTTTTTCTGAACTTTATTTATAATAGCTTCTGTTTTATTGTTTGTAAATACCTTAAGCCATGCCTCCCATAAAAAATTAAGCTCACTGTACATGAGGTTATCTCCAAAAGGAGGGTCTGTAAAAATATAGTCAATGGAGTTTGAATTAATCAATACTTGAGTCGTTGAGCCTGAATAAATATAACAATTATCTTTTTTATAGCTTTTAAAACCTTCTAATGGTTTTAAAAGCCCTTTTGCTCCCCATAATTTTCTTCTTAAATATTCAATTATATTAAGGTCTTTGATTAAAGACGGAATATATAAAGTGCCAGATACATTCCCTGTTCTTTCACCGTATCTTGACATTTTTGTTGACATAGTAACAATTGCCGTAAACATAAATTTAGAAATATAATAAAGTGGATATTCCTTTTTTTTAATCCTCTTATATAACGCACTCAATACATACAAATTCCTCTTTGTATAAAAATGATGCACATGTGTTATGCCAATTTTATCGTTCCTTCTCGATTCCTCCCCTTCAGGCATTCTATCTGTTGGATACCAATAGGTATATCCATTTCTTCAATCTTCTGTATAAGTTCCAAATCAAATTTGTCAGGTTTCTTTTCATATCTTTTTTTACCCACTGTATAGTTAATAAAAACAGGTACTTGTTTTGCCTGTTTTATTGTTTCACCAAGCGCCTTATCATAAACAGTCCTCCACGCTCTCTCAAGATTTGCTTTGGTTAATTTCGCACCACAGTGAGGACATTTAAATTCATCCAGAACTTTTCCATCCTCTTTGTCTACTGCAGCATCCCAAAAAACTATTTCATTGCTGCAGTTGGGACATATAAACACATCTGACCACACAGTATAATTTATTTTTCCTTTTATAACATTCCCTTCCACATCATGTTGCGGTACACCTTCTATAGTATGTATGGTTTCATACATCCACCCACATTCTTTTTCTACTTCCTTAAGTATCCTCTCTGCTCTTTTTTAAACTCCTCCACATCAACAGGGGTATTGTAATTGTAAGCTATAAAAGTAGCAGCAGGAGATAAATCTCCAAGAATTGCTCTTCTTGCTCCCCACTCTACTTTTTTACCCTCTTTTTCAAACTCCTTTTCCACTTTAAGTTTAAACTCCGGGTCAGGGGTGCCGCACATCTGTGCCGCAACCCCCGTCATGCCAGTTCCACAAAACCCATCAAATACTATATCTCCCGGCTTTGTATAATGTAGTATATATCTCATAATCGCTTTGTGAGGCACCTTTGTGTGATACGAATGGGCATTGTATATAGGATCATTTTTCCCTTCAGATACATCTGCCGTATAGGGTTCACAATTGTAATCATCCTTTTCTTCAACATAAGGTTTCCCGTATTTTTCAATGAATTCATTTATAAAAGGATTTGGACATGCAGTATAATAAGGCGGATCAGAAAGTTCTATTATATCTTCATCTTTACCAATAGGAAATCCCTCTATATCTCTTACTTTATCAAGCATTTCTTTTGTTAATTTCACCAGTCATTCCCCCGTTTATTTTATAATAATTCTTACTTTGTCCTTATCTTTGCCTTTTATAAGAAAATCGACATTTTCTAAAAATCTCTTTTTAAACTCATCTACTGTTACAGGTCCATCATAGGTTATCGCAGAAATAAACTTATTTATTTCAATCTCTACTTTTTCAAGACCAGCAATTAAGTCTTTTACTGCTGATACAAACAGATTATCCACTTTGTCAGGCAATTCTTTTTTATTCAAAAAGTCACGTATAACTTTTTGTTGGTCTTTATTCAAAATTTCCATTCTTTCTTGAATCATTGGATCTTCAATATTATCTAATAAAATTTTAGTCCATTCCTTATACAAATTTTCTATCTTGTCTTCAATTTCATCCAATTTTCCAAACACAGGAACTTCGCCACTTTTTATACTGTATCCACAATTAGGACATAGCACTTCTGTTTTTATATTTTCTTTCCTAAAATTATAACAGGTTTTTAATGAAGCCAATACCTTTTCAATCTCATCAAATTTGTTAACAGGAAATATTCCTACATCTTTAAGCTTCTTAAGATTATTAAGCGGATCACTTGCCATTATTTTCTTTTTACGCTCATCTCCATTATAATCAAGCCTGTGTTTCTTATGATACTCAAGGTACAAATCAATATACTCTATTTTCAATTCTTCTAATTCTCTCGTCAGCCTTTTATATCTTCACTTTCTTTAGTATCAATTTCCTTTATAAATCTTTCTACTTCATTTTTCATTTCATTTATATTTTGCTTTAATTCAATTTTTTCGGGTAATTGCTGTTCAGCAGAAGCCAAATATTTGACAAGCTCTTCTACTTCATTTTTAAAATCAATTATTTTTTCTATTTTCTTTACTGTCTCCAATGTCTTGAATTTTTCCTTTAACTCCTCTTCAGTATACTTAAAGTTTCTTAATTTCCCAGGGGTATTAAAGGCTTTTAAACTGTCAAGAAAATCTCTAAAATTATTGAGAAAATCTTTATAATTTTTTATTTCAAACTCATCAAATATAGGCTTCCCCCATATAGTTTTATTTGAAACAACAAATTGATTAACAGTTACAACTTTTTTAGCCAGTTCTTCACTCTTTGCAACCATTTGTCTTATAGCTTCTTCTGGTTTGCTAAGACTTGCTGTTACTAACCCTGATGGTAAACCTAATAAAGTAAACAGGGTTTTTAACTCTTTAACAGGTATATCTCTTGGCTTTTCAAAACTGTCAAAATCTATAAGCTCTCCAACGTTCATATTAGCAAGTGCCTCTATGGTAGTAGCATCATAAACTTTATTTTTTATTCTCAAAATTATATCTCCGCTGTACACAAGTGCACTGAGCAAAAGGACCACCCACTGCACTTCTAATTTGAATCTTTTGTCAATATCCTCACCGTTTACATTCTCTATAATATCTTCTCTATTTAAAACTTTTCCTGGTGGAAGTTTATATAATTCATTTAAAAAATAATTAGCATATTTTGAATTTCCGGGTACAATATCATCCCCTAAAATTAAATCAAAAGACTGCAATACTTTCTTGCCTGTTTCTGTCTTCTTGCCAGCTAAATAATTCATTGCACTTTTAAAAACTTCGCTTAAATTTGCCTCTGTGATTTTTGTGTAAAATGTAGGATATTCACTGTATTTTTCACTGAAATACAATGATAAGCAAGAAGAAGCCGCCTCATCAATATAGCTTTTAATAGTATCATAATTAGCTGTTTTTCCTTTAAGCCAATAAATTATACTTTGTGTTTCTCCTTTATAAGAAACATTAAAACATTTTGACACATTATCTCTTATCCATTTAGTAATATCCCTTTGAAAACCCTTAGCTTTATCTTCATAAATTTTTTTCTGATCACTGGAGGATAATTCACTTAATTCCATAGCGGCAGCGTATTTTTTAATTTTCTCTATTATTTCTTCATCTGCATTAATAAATTCAAAAAACACTTCATCTTCTTTTCCATTTAAAATATATTTTTTATTATAATTAGCTTCAACAAAAGGAGGCAAAAAGTAAACATAAAAATCTCTTGGAGGCTGAGCTGTACTCCTTTCATCAGGATATCCCATAAAAGATAGCCATATCTTTTAACATTTTTCTCATTCCAAGTAAGACTATACTCCCATATTCTCATGTTTGGTACTTTTTCAGGAGCATTCCAATCAAGAACTTTTATAAGCAATTCAAAATAATGCCTGTTAAAAATATCTTCTGACAATATTTCTGCTTTCTCCTGAATTTTTGCATCATAATTTATGCCTTCTCTTACCATGTCAAGATAATACTGCTGATTGTCTGGATTGTATGAAATATATTGCCAGCTCAATGTTTTCATTATTTCCTTCATTATTGTTTCTATAGTCGTTATTAAAAAGTCCTCTTCTATCTCTGGCATTTTTATATATAAACACAAATCATCTTTAATATTTTCAACTGTTATACCAACAGATGTATGTATATCTCCTGTAGTAAACCTATGAACACTTAATGCATGTACAATTCTTAATGCAGCGTGTTTATATTGAGGTCTTGTAAAGGAATGTTCAATTAAATCTTCTACAACAATGCTTTTATCAACTACTCTCTTTATATCTGGCTCTGCCTTAATGAAGGATTGTCTCTTAAAAACTTCCAATAAGAATCATAGGAAATAATTCCAGGCTCATCTTCAGGTACATCTTTGTCTAACAGTTCTCTCATAAGATGTGATATTGTTTTTAAAACTTCTCTTTTCTCTACAATAAACATTTTTTCAAATACTTCTATAAACATAGGATGTATAGGATATAATTCCACAAATTCTTCGATTCTGCTGGAAATACTTTTATACAACGGGCTGAATTTCTCTAAATGGCTCCTTATCCATGCTTTTTGTCTGTCATTCTTTTTTAACAATCTTTGAGATACTACGTAGGAAATATCTTCTCTTTTAATTATTAACTGTTCAAATCTGTCCTTCATCTTTAATACAGTTTGTGCAACAGCATTAAATGCCGGATTATCAAACAGGGTCTCCTGTACTCCCGTCATAAATCTCAATCTTGTAGACTTTGTTATTTCTCCTATTTCTCTTAAAAAAGTTAAATCGCGAATCAATTCCTGTTCTTTCCTTGCTTTTAGAAAATCTAATAATTCATCAACCACTATGAGATAGCCTTTGTCCGGAAATTTGTCTTCAAATTTACTCATCATTTCCATAAAAGCATCTTTGTTATTTGTAACTTCATCAATTGGTGGAAAATAAAACTCTATCCCGTATCTGGCAAGGTCCTTTTCTATCTCTTTCGTAATTATATTTCTTAAGGGTGTATTTACAGCCCCAATGTCAAATCTTAAAACTTTAAATTTTCCTGCGATCTTTCCCATCTCTTTTTTTAACTCTTCATGAGAAACATAATCTAACATTTCCTTATTTTCTGCTACTGCTGAAATTACAGACATTAAATGGGATTTACCAGTACCATAATTGCCAACTATAAATATACCCTTATTGTCAAGTGTTTCATCAAACTGTAATTGGGGTATACAAATATTAATAATACTATCTGCCATCCCCTCTGATACTACATAGGACTTTACAAGCCTTTTTGCCTCATCGATCTTGTCTGCATCCTTAAGTTTTATAACAGTTTCAATCGGTTCATACTGAATAAGATCTCCATATTTCATCCTATCTTCCTCCCTCAACATTTATTACAATTATATCCAAGTCATCTTTTTTGTATCTCCTATATTCTGGATAACCAGGTTCAGCGTATGTCAATATACCATTTATATAAGAGCCCCCCCAAGATGCAATTATTTTTTTATATCTACTCATGTTTTTAAGCATTTTTAAAGGGTCTATTTTTAAATGAGGAGCAAATAAAATTTCTATATTATCTAATATTGTAACATCTGTTTTACTTTGAGACAAAATTTCTTCCATAAAGTCATCTACATAGTAGCAACGTTCTTCAAAAGGTATATTAATTAATTTTTCTGACAACTGTAAATTTACATTTATATAATCATAGTTATAATCTGCAGAAATTTTTTTAAGCAGCTTAGTTTTTCCACTGCCAATTGGCCCTACTAATAAAATTAACTTGTAATATTTATATGGTAGCAAAATAAAAGCATCCTGTATATCTTTATAAATTGACATATCACCCTCTCCCCCTTTAGACCTATACATTTACTTCGATAAAAATTTACAAATTCCTGCATGTGGATAAAAATATATAAGAGAGTTCAATGATATACCGGTTTTAAATACTCATTTGTTAAATAAAAACAGGCATGAATTTATGTACAGTGCCTGTTTTTTATTATTTTATTTTTTCAAATTTACCTTTAGTCAAATGATATTTACTTAAATCAATTCCATTAAAGTCTGAAACTTTACTACCTACATTTATAAAATAGCCTGCTTCTTGAACTCTTGGTATATTCTGTGTAAAATCAAATTCTGAAAGAAGTTTGAGTTCCCCTTCAAATTTTATTTCATCAGAAAATTTGAAAAATTGTCTTAATGGAAAATTAGGTTTTATACTCGCTGTACCATTTCCAGTAATGTTCCATTCACTAAGTTTTTCTTCTGTTACTTCAATAATTGGGTCTAACAATTCCATCTCACCAAAACCATATTTAGTATCTCCACCAATATATATTTTTGAAAAAATCTTTTTCAATAAATCTGATAACTCTTTCTTTTCGCTTTCATCGTTTTTACTAACATTTTCTTCTGCGTTTTCGTTATTATTGCTATTTTTTATTAAAGAGTTTATTCTCTTTAATCGCTTCATCTTCAAATCCAATCAAACCCACCCAGTAAAGTTGGTTTAAATTATTTTCTATACTTTTTTCTTCCAAATCTAATTTTGATTTTGGCAGTATATACTCAAATTCATGTAAGCTTTCATCTTTCGCACTTCTTAATACAGGTTCTATGGCAGTTGATACAATAGTATCAACAAATTCAAATTTAAATTTATCCTTACTAATAAATTTTTCTTTTTCATTATCCTCTTTATTTTGTTCAGGCTTATCATTACCAAAAGATTTTCCAAATGCAAAATTTCCTTTTTTATATTGAGGAAATAATTCCTGAAAAACGGGAGATTTATCTTCTAAAGAATTTTCTATTTTTTGCTGTATTGCAGGATAAAAATTAGTAATTCTTTCAAATAATTTTTTAGCACTTTCAACTTCTCTAACCCCGATTGTTTTTAAAAATTGATTTGTTAAAGCTCCCCACATTGTCCAGCCAGGAATAAAAATTTCAGTTTCATTAATTACTCCCCACTCAACAGAGCCTATATGTATTGGCTGATTTTGTTTAAAAATTAGTTTAAACCATATCATTTTTATTCCCCCATTGCCTTTGCATGGTATCTGGCATAGATCAGAGCTTTTTCTAATGATTCTTTGTAAAATAGCAATTCATAAATATCTTTAGACAATTCCTGAAAAAAATCTTCAGCCTTATTAATTACATTATATTTAGATTGTAAAAAAGGTTTTAAAGTTTCTATTGGTTTTTCAACAAATATCTCACTGTATTTCTTATCACCTTTTTTATCCTTACTTAAACAAAAAACATAATAAGCATACACACCATCATTAGATAAAACTCCTAACGCTTTATCTATGAACCTTAAAATTTCTTTATCTTTTTGAGAACTGTTTACTATATCGAAACCCAATTTATTTAATGTATACTCAAGATTATTTTCATTCATTTTTGTTCACCCCCATTAGGGTTATTGTTACTTTCTTCTAATTTGCCTTGAGTAGTTTCATCGCAATTATTCGTATTTTTATCATTATCATAAATTTCTAATACAATTCTTCCAAACCCTCTTGTTGTCATACCGCCAATACCTAATGTTTCAAAGAAGTGTTTGGAATCACATAAAGCATCTTTTAGCATGCTATAATTAGGCAAATCCTTTATTTTATCTAATCCATCAAAAGATGATTTATCAAATATTCTTAAATCTCCATAGAATATCGTTCCTCTTGGTATTGCTTCAGAGGTAAACAAAGCACCTTCTTTTGCTGCACCTGTTATTGGGTCTATTGAGACAGATGTTCTTGCTTCGAGATTAGAATTAACAATTTGAGAGAATAGGCTTTCAGGTACAATAACAATTTTTTCGGTAGATAATTCGAATTCATCTATTTTGATTTTCTTTAAATCTATTGAAATATTTCCCACTTTATAAGGCAAATATATCCATCCTAAATTTATATGCCCATCCACTTTTTCATCCTCTATTTTTTCTAAAGCTATACAAACCAAATCTTTACTCTCATTTTGTTTATTTTCTGCCTTTTCGCCATATAATTTTGCATCTTTTAATATCTCTTTTGTTGTTATCCACTTGGTACCAAAGCGTGTAAAAACGGGGAAAAACAAAATATTTAAATCACTAAAAAAAATCATACCTTGCCAGCTTAAATCTTTCTTTGAAAATCCAAATCCTTTACAGATAATACAATGTCCACAGTGTCCTGTTTTGCCTTTATCATCTGTAGCATACGGAGCATTTGATATCTCCGCTTGAGGAGTATTATCCTGCCCTGCACAGGTAATTTTAGCAGTCACATTACCATAATAGAAATGCCAGTCATTATTATTCCACTTGCTTGGATTTTTCTCAATCCACGTTTTAATTTTTTCATCCAAAGTATTTTTATCAATACTTTTAATATCATTCATGGCAGGCTGTTTATTTTTAATTTTTGATATTAACTCAAGCATCGCATAATATCTCCAAGTCCCTGCTAAACTTGAACCAGGGATTTTGGGAAGCTTTGTTATTGGGTCTCTTACTATTGTGTTATCAACTCTTCCTATAGTATAACCACCTGTCCCAATATAAATTGGGTCTGTTGCCATACTATAAATTTTAAAGTCTTTAACTAAATCATTTGTATTTCCACTCATTCTTTATACCTCCTTCAAAGTTTTATGCCAGAATTCAAACATATCCAAGAAAAGCTGTACATTATCCAAGGTCATCTTTTCTTTTAGTACCGCATGGAGCTTATCATTTTCTCTAGATTTATCTATGTCAAATAGATCTTTTATTCCATCTGCAAGCCTTATATCTTTTTTTAGGTCAAGAATATTTATAAAGCTTGAAGCAAGAAAAGCTTTTATCCCTTCTACATTACCATCTATTTTAGATTCTTCATTGGCTATGGCTTCCCAATTATAATAAATTACAGAAATTAATTTTTGAAGTTTTGTACTTCTTGCATTGTTATTTTCTTTACTAAATAGTTCCTTAAATTTTTTAAACTTTTCCCAATTGTCTAAGTTATAAGGTCGTGAGCTTTTAAGTTTTATTGCTCTTTTCCATTTATTGTTTTCGTCATAATAAATATCATTTCTTCTTGTATTTGTGTCTAAAAATTCAAAATCAAAAGTATTAGGTATTATATTGATTTCTTCATCTTCACCAATTTCATCAATACTTATTATCCAGTGCATTTTCCCATCTTCGGGTTTAATATAAAATTTATAACCCTAGCAGGATTACCCCAATATAAAGAATAGTATTTATGAGTATTATTTAGCGATTCCTCAATCTTTTGGCATTTTAATATCTCTCTGACTTTAGATGGTTTTTCTTCTATTGATAGTTTTTCTATTGCCTCAACATCCCTCCTAATTTTTCTTAAAGCTTTTATGCCTACATACAATGGCTTTTTATAATCTTGTACCACTACTCCTATATGGAGTGGTAGTTTTCCATAAACAAATTTAAAGTTTTCATTATATTTTTTCATAACATTATCAATCAAATTTGGCACGTACTCAGCAGGTATAATAAACTGCCAGCTAATTGGGGTAGGATCTATAATTGAGATATATGGCTGGTAATCTTCTGTTTTTGCTACGCTTAAATTAAGTGACACACCTATATCTTTCTTATCCTCATATCTTTTTAAATTAAATTTTGGATCACTTGTCAAATCCTTAATATAAGATATCAAATAAACTTTGCCTTTGTTAGCCCAAAAAACTGCTTCTCCATCATAATACTCACCATCTGGGATATATTCATCTTTGCCGTTAATTTTTATATCTTCCCAAAAATACCTTTTCCTCCTCTTATCTGGAATATCCGCATAAGCACATATATTCTTCTTTATATCTTCAAAAAACTCCTGAGTACTTTCCCATATTCTTCTCAACCTCGCTGGAGAAGGATTTTCCCGAAGGAGAAATTGAAGTAGGATGAATGATAGGAATTTTAATTCAGTATCCTTAAGGTTCACCCAATCAATAATTTGTTCTTTCCATTTTATCTTGCCATTTAAACAATTTGATTCAATAAGAAGTTCCCACTTTGTTCCAACTACAGAGCCGAAGAAAATCTGCCTGAAAAAATCATTGATGTCTTCATTGTTTTTTTTACAACCATCATATGCATCTTTTGCTAAAAGATTAAAAAGTTTAAAATCAAAAATTTTTATAAAATTTTTGAAAGGCTCATTATTTAATAAAGTTTTTAATGATTGTTCGTTATTTTTTCTGTCAACCAATTTCAAACCAGAATTTTCAATTTTTAATTCTAACTTTCCGTATTTTCTAAGTAAAGTTGAATCGCTAACAGGAGAAATGATATCTTCAATTTTTAATAAAAATTGCTCATTTAAATTACCTTTTTCATCTTTATATCTATCTAATAGAAAAGCATTTTCAATATATAATGTCTTTATTACATTTAATGTGTTTACTGTTAATTCAAGTTTATCAATGTAATTTTCTTCTCTCAACAGCATACTATTTAACATATCCCCATTTAACCAGTCATGAAGCTCAAACTTCATTGTCACCAATGCAACTCTATCCTTTGTATCCTTCAATTCATCCATCCAAATAGTTTCTTTACTCGTATCTTCAAGCCATTTATCAATTCTACCTCTTGTTTTCTCTTCAAAACAAACATCACAAATATTTTTATCATCATTTCTTCTATCTGATTTGAAAACCAATCTTTGCCCACAAACGTGACATATACCAATTGCCTTTCCACTTTCGGATTTTTCTATGCATATATCAGTTTGTTTCTTACTCCAGTCTGCTTTTAAAAAATTTTCTTTAGCCTCTTCAAGAAGGTAAGGTAAATTCATAAGCCCCCTTGATGGTTTAGTCAAAAAGATTGCAGGGTAAAGTTCATCAAAAGTTTTTTCTTTAAAAATATCTGTAATTTTATCATTTATCTCTTCTAAATCACTCTTTAACTTGGCTAAATTACTATCATCCTTTAGGTCTTCCCCTAAGTCTTCACCCACCAAAAATAAATTCCTGTCTCATCACGATATATTTCATTACCAATAGGGTAATCATACTCTAAAAGCTTTTTAATTTCATCATCAACCTCATTCGATACTTCTCTATACCATTGTATTTGTTGAGGCTTATAACCTTTTTCTGCAAGAGCAAGCTTATCATATTGTATACCAAGAATACACCACTTAATAGAAGATGGATTATCCATATATTTTTCTAGATTAGATGAATTCATACACAATTGAGCTAATACTGCCTTAAACATAGTAGCTGTCATATATGCCTGATCCCAGAGAGTAACATCATTTACCGGAAAACGCGAATCACTTAAAAGCTTTGAATACCAATTCTTAACCTCAGTAAAAACAAATCTTCTTATTTCTTGCCAATTAGGATTTACATAATAATTATTACTGGATAAGAAGTTATGAAATTTATTGTAAAAGCAAATCCTTGCATCATCAAAATCCTGCAATTCTACATTTTTCTTAAAAGAACCAAAAGCATTTGAAATCCATAAATTACCCTTTAACTGTTCTTTTGGAGAGCCTTTATCTATACCAGAATTTATATTTTCACAACCGCGAAAGAAAATTTTCTTAATAAAATCTTCACCATCTTCATTTTCCTTTAATGCATCCCCTTTAAAAAAGATTATCCAATCAAATTCTTTTTCAAAAGGAAAGCTTACTTTGTGATTAAATATAAAATCTTTTAAATTACTTTTTTCAGTCTCATATTCAAAAGGAGTTTTATTGATTTCATTTGCTATCTTATGATAATCTTTATAACTACTAAATGGTAAATAACCAAAATTGGATTTGAAATCAATTTTAAATTTTTCTTCATCATTTATGCCAAAATTTATATTCCAATAATTTTGACCATTTTTCTCGTGCCAAAATCCAATATGTGTTTTACCTAAATTAAATAGCAATGCACCTATTTCAGCTTTTAAAATCTCATCCTTATATTTCTTTAAATTTTCTAAATTCAATTCTCCCATTTTAACCACCCTTTTTCTTTCAGTCCATCACTTATATTTAAATCTTTGTTAGTAAAATAATACTTAACTTCGCATAATTCAAAAGTTCCCCATCCAAGTTTTGTTTTCGCTCCTATTCCATTCTGTGATACTTTTTCAATTGCCGATAAAAGATTTTCTAAATCTTTTTCAGCTTCCTTTTTTAATTCTTTATTTTCTTTTAATATCCCATCAAAAGGAATATATATAATCTGCAAAATCCCTTCTGTACCTTCTGGAACCACTTCATAATAAATCGGTTGAATCCCTGCTCTTTTTCTTCTGTCATGGGGATTTATTACTTCTAAAGAAAGTCTGTCAAAATATGTAGGATGAAATATGGCTCTTCCTTTATGTGTTTGAAATGCTATTGGTAAATTTTTATTATCTTTTTGAAATTTCTCAGAAATTTTCTCGTAAAGAATTTCTTTAAGTGTTTCATATGAATCTTGGTTATTAACTTCATCTATGAGATTTTTGTCAACTTTCATTCCAAGTTCAAATAATATAAATTCTAAGAGTTTTTCTTTAAAGTCATTTAAATTATTGGTTTTCTCCTTTAAATAATTTTCTATTGTTTTTATACTTTCAGATCCTGCACCAAATATTCGTAAGTAACTGTCAATAACTTCTTTCTTTTCATTAAGGTTATTTTTTTCATTAAAGTTGTCTTTTTCATTAATTAATTCTTTAAATGCCCCTGCTAAAGCCCCCTTCCATCCGCTTCCACGTACCATAGGAACTTTAAAAACTTTTTCCTTTAATATTGGATTTGAAATAATATAAAATTCATCATCATCTTTTGAGAAGTATGGCTGTTTTAGCTTGAATCTTGCCTGAATGATAAATGAATAAGGCGGAAGTTTTTTTATATACTCATTAATTGTATTCAAAGTTAAAATCCCTGATATAAAATTGACATTTTTCAATTGTTGGTCATTTTCAAAAACAAAATCTTTATTTTCTTTCATAATTTCTTCTTTTAACCAAGTTACCAGAAAATCTTTTGTTGTCTCATTAGATTTATTTTTCTTTAAAAATTTAAAAAAATCATCCTTTTTATAGGCTTTATTAGATGAAATAAATGGGAAATCTTTTTTTAATTTATCGATATTAACTTTATCCGTCTCTTTCAACTCATTGTTTTCTTTATTTTCAAACAGGTAATTTTCTATTTTTTCTTCACTTTTGGGCTTAAAATAAAACTTACAATATGATACATAATGACTTAAACTTTTCACTTCATCAATATTTATTTCTATCAAAGCATCATACTTAGCCATTCCTATCACCTCTACTTTTTAGATGATTAAATAATAATTTTTGATACTTGCTGAATATTTTATCCGGTACTTTTTTGTTATCAAATGGATTATTGAAATTTATTAAATATACATGATAATCATCATTCTCTATCAAATTTGAAACATAAATACTTGAAGCAGCGCCTTGCTCCCCAAAGTTTCTTTTTCTGTAACGCATTTCTTCTTCTCTTCTCAAAAAATATTTAAAATTATATCCTAACACTTTTTTTCGATTGTCATATTTGATTTTTTCAATTTTATGTATTCGCATTATATCATTGTATTTAATGCCCTTTATATTAGCTTCTTTATCGTTTTGTTCTCCTTCAACTCTAATATTTACCAATCCAAATCCAAAAGAAAGTTTCCCTCCAACAAAAATTATTTTATCTTTATAAAAATTAAAAAAACCTGATAAATAATTATCCCACCAATATTCTGTTGTCTTAAGCAATAATTTTACATCTTTATGTAAAACAATTTTGGAATCTTTTCTTTGAAAAAGTACACTTTTAATCCAATGTTCGGTGTTAATGCCATTCTCTTTAAATGGAAAATTAAAATCTATTTCTCTAAAATTTAATTCTTGTTTTATAAAAGAGCTTATTTCTATATCTACCCTGCTTTTCCATCCTGTACATCCAAATAGACGAGAGGGTACAGATAACCCTAAATCTTCAAGTGATTCATCTAATATATTATCAAAACTTTTATTATCTCCTTCTCTCAACAAACGTTTTAAGAAAATTTGCTTCAATGTACGTTCTTCTTTAGGATTTTCAAGTTCTCCTAAATTATCTGCAACTACATTATTGTTATTTAATTTCTCATTATTTCCATTTTTAACAGCTTTCCAATATACTGAAAACCAAAACCTTAAACTTCCCATTAAAGAAGAAGGTCTAACATTACTATTTTCCTGCCAAGCATCTCCTGTCCATAATGGAGTTATTGTTTCTAAATGAACAGTAACTTCCTTCTTATTCATATGGAAAACCCCTTTGTAATAGATTTTAATTATATAATAAGTCAAGAAAAAAATCATTAAAACATGATAGTCCTAACCTCCATAAAAAACACTGGCCAAATTTTTCTCATATAACAATATTCTACATAACTTTTCAAAATCCTGCTAAAAATTTGTATCTTAAAAAACAAAAATGTCGCTGATTGTCAGAGGTACATCTCTGGATTAATCAGCGACATTTTTCTCAAAATCCGCACTTTTTCAACTATGACCGATGACCTTATTGCATTAAAAGAATTTTTTAAAAGCAAAGGTTGTAATGTTGTTGCTATGGAAAGTACCGGTTCTTACTGGAAACCTATCTACAACCTGCTGGAGCTTGAGGATATTAAAATTCTACTCGTCAATGCTAAGCATATTAAAAATGTTCCCGGCAGAAAAACTGATGTAAAAGATGCTGAGTGGATAGCAAGTCTTTTGCAACATGGCCTCTTGCAAGGCAGCTTTGTCCCAGACAGAGAACAAAGAGAGCTTCGCGAACTTGTCCGCTATAGAAAAAGCCTCATTGAAGAAAAATCAAGAGAACTTAATCGCATACAAAAGGTTTTAGAAGGAGCTAATATCAAACTGTCTTCGGTAGTCTCTGATATCAACGGGGCATCCAGTCGTTCTATACTTGAGGCTATTATAAATGGTGAAGAAAATCCCGAAACCCTGGCTGAGCTTTCTCAAGGCAAGCTAAAAAATAAAATGGATGAACTAAAACGCGCTTTAAAAGGCTTGATCAATCATCACCAAAGAATGCTTCTGGAAATACAGCTTAGACATATTGATTACCTTGATGAAGAAATAGCAAAATTAGACGAAGTACTATTTTCTAAAATTGAAAAAATAATTTGTCGTCGATCCTCAACATTTTTTGCATTATCTTAGGTCGACGACAAATTTATATTAATCAATATTACCTTACTTTTCCTTTAATACCTCTAATATTTCTCTTAAAAGTTTTACTTCCTCTGATGGTTCAGGTGGTGTTTGTTCTTTTTCTTTTGCTTTTCGCTGTCTAATAGCATTCATAGGAGCTACTATGAAAAAATATATGGCTGCAGATACGATAATAAAGTTAACAACAGCATTAAGGAAATTGCCTATGGCTATTGGTCCTAATTTAAGGGCAGAAAAATCAGGAGCTCCAAATATTGCTCCAATCAGTGGAGTTAAAACATCCACAACTAATGAATTTACTACTTTGTTAAAAGCTGCACCTATTATTACAGCTACTGCTAAATCCAAAACATTTCCACGCATAATGAATTCTTTAAACCCTTTTAACATATTTTCCTCCTTTCAACAAGTAATTAATTGTCCACCCTATATATCCCTATCACAAAACTTTTATTAGAAAGAAGTAGCAAATCAAAATGTTTTTTGCAAGAAGAAATTACCTTGCTCCTCCATAATCCTATACTCCTCTAATCCAAAACACTATTGCCAATATAATTCCCCATAAAATTACAAAGCTTTTTACTTTTTTGCTATCAAACTTTTGCGATATCTTAGCTCCCAAATATCCTCCTAAAGCAAATCCTATCATGAGAATAATAGCAAAAGGCCATTCTACTTTTCCACTAAAAAGTAAAACTAAACCGGAGGTGATATTTATAAAAAGTGAAAGAACATTTTTTATACCATTTGCCGTGTGTATGTCAGTAATACCTGCTATTCCCAACGTTGCCAGCATTAAAATGCCAATTCCTGCTGCAAAATATCCTCCATAAAGAGAAGTAAGAAATTGAAGTATAAAAACAAATACTAGTGATTTTTTCTTTATATCTTCTCCTTCCTTTAGATTAAATTTATTTCTTCTGTCATTTAATGCTAAAATTATGGTCGCAAATAAAACCAAAAAAGGTACGACAAAATTAAAAACCTTGTAAGGAGTTATCATAAGAAGATATGCTCCTAAGATACCTCCAAATAACGAGGGAAATATTAAAATCTTCAAAAGATGCTTTGTCTTAACGAGTCTTTCTTTAAAGCCCCATGCACCTGTGACAGAACCAGTCCACAGAGCAACTGTATTTGTTATATTGGCAGATAGAGGATTTACACCAACCCATACAAGGCAGGAAAGGTTATTAAAGTGCCACCTCCTGCTATAGCATTAGTGGCTCCTGCTAAAATAGAAGCCACTAAAATTATTACGTAATTACTCATTAGATTATCTCTCCAAATTCGTCAAATTTAAATCTATAAGCTCTTGGAAGCAAATTTTTCTCCGGGGCTTTGTAACCTATCGCTACTATCATCGGCACCATTTTTTCTACATCTATACCTAAAAACTCTTTCATCTTTTCTTCACTAAAACCATCCATAGGCGCTGTAGCAGCTACCTCAAGGACTTCTTTTATAAAGTCATCAGATATTTCTTTTGTAGGGTCAAAAAATATAATAGACCTTCTCTCTGTTATAAGTTTCTGGCATTCTTTCATGCTTATACACTCTCCTTTTTTTAATCCAGAATTACAAAGCTAACCTAAAATTGGTATGCCAGTTTAAAAAATGCCGATAATAGATTTATATTCTCTATAAAAGTATGAAATCCTTCCTGCCTTTTTAAAAAAAGCTTTAGAACAAACTCTTTTGAGTTATAATCGAAATAACAATGAACTTTTGCATATTTTTAATTTGTTTACTTTTTCATCCCCAAACCGTCTTTATTAATGAAAAGCTATAAGGAGGAGGGGTTAATGTGGCAGGATTTGTACAAAGCTGCATTCTATTATTTACTTAACTTGGGTGTACCACAGGCTGATGCTGAAGACATAGCCCAAGAAGCTCTGCTTTCCACATACTTAAATTTAGACGGCATTCAAGAGGGAAAATTAAAAGCTTATGTTTTGACTGCGGCGCGAAACAAATACACTGATTATCTGCGCAAAACCAAAAAAGATATGACAGTTTCTATTATAGATGTCTTTCCTCAAAGTACCTTTTCAGAGTTTCAACAGATTGAAAATAAAGAAGTAATAAAAAAAGCAGTTAATAGGCTTACTCTCAATGAGCAAAAGCTCTTTTACCTTAAATTCATATTAGAAATGTCAAATGAAGAAATTTCCTCTTACTTAAAAACCAATTCCAATACAGTAAAGACAATGGTATGGAGACTAAGAAAAAAATTAAAAGAATATTTAAAAGAGGAGGAGAAAAGTTAAATGGGATCAGATTTAAATAAGCCAATAAGCGATATACCTTTTGACGAAAAAGCTTTTTTGCGCAAAGCTCGTTTTAAAAGCATACTTCGCATAATAATAATTTCTTTAATTATCGCCATAGGTGTTTTTGTATTAACCACCATAATTCCCGAAATGATGCTGCAGAATCAAGAAAACCGCATAGACAGCTTTTATCCGGATATTGTTAAATTTACAGAACCTAATACCTTCGCAATTTCAGGAGAAAGTTATAATGTCAGGCTATTCGGGCGGCAAAAAGAATATTATCTTTTAAGGTTAATAGGAAATAAGCCTTATCCTGCCGGAATAGTCACAGTTGATTTTGATATCTGGGGAGGAGAGCAATTTAAAGGAGACAAATCTTTTTGTGTTATCGAAACTGACCACATAATCCCCTATTCCGAAATCTCCACTGTCATACCAGAAGGTACAAAAGAATACCTTGCTCCTTATGCCGTGCCAAAATTAAAATTTTACAATCCCGCAGTAAAATACGATAAAGTTATAAGAGAGTTTGATGTACTAAAAAATATACCTAACGATAATCTCGTTGAAATGGCTTTATCTTTTGACAGACCTTTAACCCACAGCGAAATTAAAACTATTATACCTGAGGATTTAAAGCTAATGTGGGGTGCCGTTTTAGTTTATGAAGAAAAAGATTATAAGCAAAGAAGCTATCTTGCAGAAAGATTGGTTGGAAACCCATATGTTAATAGCCCTAATGGCAAAAAAGAATTTTTAAAAGAACTGGAACGACTTAGCAATGTACAAAGTTATTTTTCAACTAATCTAAAAAGGACAGTGAATTTCTTAAAGGAAAACGGGATAAAATACTACGGCGTCGTCGTAGTGGGCCCCCCCGAATCTTTGCAAAAACTATCTTCTAATTCAATTATCACAGGAGCAGTTTTAGGAATAGTAACAGAACCATATTAAATTTCTTACTAACATTTTTTCACCTACATAAAGAGGTAATATACTACTTATAATCAAAATATTTTTCCAAAAATTTTTCTTTATCCCAGCTATGGTCTTTTGCTAACTGCTCCTCTGTTACATTGAAATAATCATATCTTACATTATCCCCTTGATCTGGAACAGGGTCATCCCATGTAACATCTACGTAACTGATTTTGCCGTCAATTCTTATCATATTCCAAGCATGAGGCATAGACCCACTATAATTAAAACCTGTACCAGCTACTCCAAGGCTATCAATCCCAGCTAATTGAGCAAGTAAATTAAAAGCTGCAGCATATCCTTGGCACACCCCTACTCCTTTTATCAAAACTCCATAAGCAGTATAAGATTCTGGTGGTATAGTGTTATTTATCAAATTTTCATAATCATATTTAGTATTCTTTACAATGTAGTCGTGAATTGCTTTGACTTTATCTATATCAGACATATCCGGTTTTATTATTTGGCTAATAATTTCTTTAGCTTTAATATATACTTCATCTTTCATTTTTTCCAATTTATCTTTAGGATATATATATTCAAATTTTATACTTACTTTACTTATGACATTGTTAAAACTATTTGCAGAAATAGTCCACTTATTGGCATAGCCAATTTCAGGATGATGTGCCAATACCAGATCTACAATATCCGATATACTGTTTAATATATCATTAACTGTACCACTACTTCTTACAGAATTGTAGAAAGAATTGCTAAGTGTAAAAGTTATCTCATCTTCATTGTTTTCAAGAGCATTTTTAATTAAAAGATACAAATCTTTTTTACTGGTTATATGAGAAGATGAAAAGGTCTTAGCTTCGTCAATTGCATTTTTTGGTGCAGTTATTAAACTTACAGCCGCTTTTAGATTGGAAGCAATTATTATGTGCCCATTTTCGTATATTACTTCATATCCAAGGACCTCACCAACAAATCTTAAAGGCACATAGGTATAGCCATTTATAATTTGCGGCGCCACTACTAATTCATAACTTTTTCCATTAACTTTTGCAATTTTGTGGCCAATTATAAATTGTACAGTCGTTTCGCCGCGAAAGGCTGTAACCGTTTTAGTCTTCTCTTCCCAGTTTACCTTAGCACCTAATGTTTCAAAAAATGCCCGCATAGGAACTAAAGTTGTGCCGTTTTTTATAACAGGCTTTTGTTCAAAAACTACATTTTGTCCATTAATTGCAATTGTTATATTTGCCGCTTGTGCTGAAATAGGAATCAATATAGAAAAGGCTACAAAAACTAATAGTATTAAAGATAACTTTTTAAGCATTATATATATCACCTCTGAACTTTCTAAAGACTAATATTAAACTATACAACAATATTTCTCTTTAATAATTATACTAAATCTCAGAAAATCAGAAAACTTTCTTATGAATAATTCAACAAAAAAAGGACATAAATTATTGACGAGGGTTTGTTTCCTATGTTATAATAAAAAGCGCGCAGGGGAGTAGCTCAATTGGTAGAGCAACGGTCTCCAAAACCGTGGGCTGCGGGTTCGATTCCTGTCTCCCCTGCCATTATTGAAAAATCAATGTTGGCAGGCAAACTAACCCTCTCAAAAAATTCGAAGTTGTTGGGAGGGATTTTATTATTCCTAAATTGCTACCATTCAGAAATTTAAAACTAATAAACTTATCTTAACGTTAATTTTACGGTTCTTCTGGTATAATTATCCATGCAATTAAATAAGCTAAAAGTCCAGTTCCACAAAATATTATTAGAAATGCCCAAATGAGTCTTATAATTGTTGGGTCTATATTAAAATACTCTGCTATTCCTCCACATACGCCTCCTATCATTCTTTGTGTTCTTGAACGATAAAGTTTTTTTGACATTATATACACACTCCCTAATTTTTTATTTTCTTCTCTAATACGACCTTAATATGACCCTCAAATGCCAATTTTTTGTAGCCTTTTTACAACACCTCTTCCTCTTAAAATTAATATACCAGAGTATAATTACTCTTGCAAACAATTTATTTGTGGTAAAATATAATTAAAAATAATCAATGTGGGAGGTATCATCGTGAAAAGCTATAGAAAAGAGTTGTGGTTTGAAACAAAAAAGAGAAGAGAATTTATAAATATTACACCTCTTATAGAGGAATGCGTTAGGGAAAGCGGAATCAAGGAAGGGCTTCTTTTATGTAATGCAATGCACATTACCTCAAGTGTTTTTATTAATGACGATGAACCAGGCTTACATAAAGACTTTGAAAATTTCTTAGAAAAATTAGCTCCCGAAAAACCCTATGACCAATATTATCATAATACTTATGAAGACAATGCAGACGCTCATTTAAAGCGTACAATAATGGGTCGAGAAGTTGTAGTAGCTATAACAGATGGAAAATTAGATTTTGGCCCATGGGAACAAATCTTTTACGGTGAATTTGACGGAAAAAGGAAAAAAAGAGTGTTGGTCAAAATTATAGGTGAATAAAAAATCTCCAGTTTCCCGGAGATTTACAAAGTCCTTTTATAATCTTCATTGCTTATCTTGTCAGTTTCCTCTACATAGCCAGCATTTTCATCGTCATAGACATCGTCATAATTGTCCAAACCACTTTTTGTCTTATTAAACCGTGCAACTTCTTGGTAAGAATCCTCTGCATCAAATTGAATTTCACCTTTTAAATCCTTATACCCCCATCCAAAGGGGTATTTTATCATTCTTTCTTCATTAGGCCTTGAATTTTTTAAATCTTTAAGTTCTAAATCATTATTTTTAGCACACTCTACACAAAGAGCAGTATAAGGAAGGGCTTCTAATCGTTCTTCTTCAATTGGCTTATGGCAGTGAGTACATATCCCGTAAGTACCCATTTCCATCCTCTTAAAAGCCTCTTCTATTTGGCCTAAAATATGTTTTTCGTTGTCTTTAAGAGCATAGTTTTTCTCTACTTCATAAACTTCAGAAGCAAAATCTGCCGGATGATTATCCAAAAGAGAAAGTTCTTGATAATACTCTCTCTGTGCAATTCCGCCAATGCCATCATTGTAATTCATTTGATTTATAGTGCTTAAGGCCTTTTCCTTTTCTTTTAGTAGTAATTGTCTAAAGTGTTCCAGCTTTTCGCTATCCATTAGACCAACTCCTATCTAATATAACTTTTGATTTACAATCTTAACTATGTCAGCTATGATACTGCCAATTAGAGGTAAATTTAATACCACCAATTTTTGAAGTATATAAAGAACTATCGCACCAAGTATTGTAAAGCCTACTGCTATTCCAAAACCTCTTGCTACCCCGCCTATAAAGTTTAGCCACAAAAGCCTATAAGGACTTTGCATAAGCTCGACGTAATCAGCAATTTTCATCTTCTCAATCATCTGTGACATTTGGTCCAACTGCTTTTTTATTGCAGTTAACATAATATCATTATTGTTTTTATATTCGTCTTTATTCAAGACCTTTTCCTCCCCACATTTAATTTTTCCAGTATTGTTTTCTTTATTACTGTAAAATAAAGCCTTTATAAACGTTTATTTATTCATTAGAAAAAATATGCAAGCAATTTTGTATAATAATAGTTTACCTCAAAATGTACTTCAAGTGAAGTGTCGTTGACTTTTAATTTTGTACATATTATCATTAATTTAAAGTACAAATTGTGGGAGTTGATAAAATGGATTTAAGTTTTAAAACAAAAGTAGTACATACTGGAAACTACATAAATAAAGAAATTCCTCCAATGCCAAAAACTCTTCCTATCTATCAAACTTCTGTTTTCACTTTTGATACGCTGGAAGAAGTTTACGATTATCTTGGTGGTAATCCTTCAAGGTATATGTACACAAGACTTGGAAACCCTAATCAAACAGCAGTAGAAGAATTAATTGCCAGTTTAGAAGGTGCAGAAGCAGGACAGTCTTGTTCATCCGGAATGGCGGCAATTTCTTCAGCTTTGTTGGCAGAAGTAAATTCAGGAGACCACATAATCGCCGCAAAAGATATTTACGGTGGTACAAACAGTCTTTTTAATGCAGAATTTAAAAGACTTAATATTGATGTAACTTTAGTGGATTTCTCCGATTTAGAAGCTGTTGAAAAAGCTATAAAACCAAACACTAAAGTGATATACATGGAAATCATGACAAATCCTCTAATAAGAGTTTTTGACGTAACAGAAGTTGCAAATATCGCAAAAAAGCACAATATAAAATTGTTTGTTGACAATACTTTTACAACCCCTTATTTGATAAAACCAATTGAATTAGGAGCCTATGCTGTAATACACAGTGCAACAAAATACATTAACGGCCACAGCGATGTCATTGCCGGACTTATAGCAGGCAATAAAGAATTTATCTCACGTACAAAAAGAATTACGCAAAACTTTGGCGGTTCAATGAGCCCTTTGATGCATGGCTGACCTTAAGAGGAGCAAAAACTCTATTCTTAAGAATGAGAGAACACTGTAAAAATGCAATGGAACTAGCTAAATTTTTAGAAAGTCATTCCAAAGTCAAAAAAGTATATTATCCTGGACTTCCTTCTCATCCCGACTACAGTGTTTCAAAGAAGCTGTTTAAAGATGAGTTTGGAGGTATGTTAAGTTTTGAAATAGAAGGTGGAGAACCTGAAGTAGATAAGTTTATGCAAAGACTTAAACTTGTTAAATTTGCTCCTTCACTGGCAGGAGTACAAACCATGATAACTCATCCAAAATCCACGTCCCATAGGTCTCTCAGCAAGGAAGAATTAAACGCGTTAGGAATTTCAGAAGGGCTTATAAGAGTTTCTGTTGGAATAGAGGAGATAGAGGATATTATAAAAGACTTTAAACAAGCTCTTGACAAGATATAAGAAAAAAAGTTTAGGGCTTTCCCTAAACTTTTTTCTATTTCATCTAGCACCTTTAATCCCTCTTTAACGTGTCCATCTACTTTTACCCCTCTAAATATTTTCCTCGCAATTCCTTCAGAGTCAATGATAAAAGTTGACCTTTCTAAAATTATTTTCTTTAGATAATCATTATTCTTTATCCAAATTATATCTATTCTCTTAAAAAATTTCAATAGCTCTTTATCCCTCTCATCAATTCTTCAAATTGGGAAAAATCAAGGGACTGTTCTCCATCAGATAAAGCTTTATCGGGCTCAGGGTGGATTTCTACCATTATTCCGTCTGCGCCAGCAGCTATTGCAGCCTTCGTCATTGGTATAATTAAGTTTCTCTTTCCTGTACCATGGCTTACATCTGCAATAATAGGCAAATTTGAAAGCTCATGAATTACTGGAATAGCGGCTATATCTAAAGTATTTCGCGTATAAGTTTCAAAAGTCCTTATACCTCTTTCACACATGATGATGTTGGTGTTTCCTTCAATTGCAATATATTCCGCTGCATAAAGCCACTCCTCATATGTGGCTGAAAATCCCCTTTTTAACAAAACAGGCTTTTTGGTTTTTCCTACTTCTTTGAGAAGCGAAAAATTCTGCATATTTCTTGAACCTATTTGAATAACATCCGCATATCTTTCAACAATTTCAACATCCCTCACATCCAAAACTTCAGTTACAACAGGCAAATTAAACATATTGCTACATTCTTGAGCATTTTAAGTCCATCTATCCCTAAACCTTGAAAAGAATAAGGAGAGGTGCGGGGTTTATAAGCTCCTCCTCTTAAAGCATTTGCGCCACAGCTTTTAACTTTTTCTGCTGTTTTTACTAGCATTTCTTCATTCTCAATAGCGCAGGGTCCTGCTATTATTAGTTTATCTTTTCCAACAATTATATCTCCTATTCTTATCAATGTTTTATTATTTTTGTTGCCAATTATTTTAAGGTCCATTTTCATCACCTTCATAAAACTTCTTTTAAGCTGGATACAAAACTCTTAACTTCTTTAAGCATTTCAGATTTATTATACCCTTTAGCAATTCTTCTACAATGGCGCTTCCTACAATAATCCCATCACTGAAATCTTTTAATTTTTTCGCCATCTCCGGAGTAGATATGCCAAACCCTATCGCCTTTGGCATATCAGTGTACTGAGAGACAGTCTTCATATATTCTTCAATATCAGTTTCAATGTTTTCCCTCGCACCTGTCACACCTGTAATTGAAACGCAATATACAAATCCTTTGCCATTTTCAGTAATTAACTTTATTCTTTCTTTTGATGTGGGCGCAACTAAAGGTATCAAATAAATACTGTACTTATCTGCTTCTTTTAAAATATCTTTTCTTTCTTCAAGAGGCAAATCTGGAATGATAAGTCCATCTACTCCTGCTTTTTTCGACTCTTCCAAAAACTTTTGCATCCCATATTTGAATATAGAGTTATAGTATACAAGGTAAACCAGCGGGATATCACTTTTTAACCTTATTTTTTCTACTATTCTCATTATATCAGGTATTTTTACACCTTTATTTAAAGCTCTTTGAGAGGATGCCTGTATTGTAGGACCATCAGCTAAGGGGTCAGAATAAGGTATTCCCAGTTCTATTATATCTGCTCCTCCTTCTTCTAAAGCCAAAACTATATCATAAGTGGTCTCAATATCTGGGTCTCCCGCTGTTATAAAGGTTATTAAGGCTTTACGTCCTTCTTTTTTTAAATCTTCAAATTTTTTGTCAATCCTATTCATAACTCCACCCCCAATACTTTCGCAACTGTATTTACGTCTTTATCTCCTCTGCCTGACAAATTTACAATGATAATATTGTCTTTCCTTAAATTTGGAGCTAGTTTCATAGCATATGCCAAAGCGTGAGCACTTTCCAAAGCTGGTATTATCCCTTCTGTTTGAGATAAATCCATAAAAGCCGTCAATGCTTCTTCGTCTGTCGCATACACATATTGAGCTCTATTACTTTCTTTTAAAAAGGCATGTTCTGGACCTACACCTGGGTAATCCAGTCCTGCAGATATAGAATATACCGGCATTATTCTCCCCTCTTCATCCTGTAAAAGATAAGTCATCATGCCGTGTAATACTCCTACAGAACCTTTCGCCATTGTAGCTGCGTGTTTCCCTGTCTCAATCCCTTCTCCTGCTGCTTCTACGCCTATCAATTTTACCTCTTTATCTTCAATAAAGGGATAGAAAATTCCCATGGCATTACTGCCTCCGCCAACACAAGCAATCACATAATCAGGAAGTCTTCCTTCTTTTTGAAGTATTTGTTCTCTTGCCTCATCCCCTATTACTCTTTGAAAATCTCTCACCATAGTAGGATAAGGATGAGGACCAACAACAGAACCTATCACGTAAAAAGTACTATCTACATTTGTCACCCAATCTCTTATCGCTTCATTTACTGCATCTTTTAAGGTACCCGTCCCTGATTTTACCGGTGTTACTTTTGCACCTAAAAGTTTCATTCTAAAGACATTTAAAGATTGCCTCTTTATATCCTCTTCTCCCATGAATATTTCGCATTCCATTCCAAACATTGCAGCAGCTGTAGCAGTTGCCACTCCATGCTGTCCTGCCCCTGTCTCAGCTATAACTCTCCTTTTTTTCATCCGTTTTGCCAATAAAATCTGTCCCAATACGTTGTTAATTTTATGGGCTCCTGTGTGGTTTAGGTCTTCCCTCTTTAGATAAATCTTTGCCCCACCCAGCTTTTTAGTAAGATTCTCAGCATAATACAAAGGTGTAGGCCTTCCTGAATATTCCCTCAAATAATACCTATATTCTTCCATGAAATCTTTATCCTGTTTAGCTTTTTCAAATTCCCTCTCTAATTCTATAAGCGCATTCATAACTGTCTCTGGCACATACTGGCCTCCAAAACGTCCAAATCTTCCACTCATCGAATACCCCTCACTTTTTCAATAAATGATTTCATTTTTTTAAAATCTTTATAACCTTCTGTCTCAACGCCACTGGAGACGTCAACACCATAGGGACTTACTATTCTTATAGCTTCCTCTACATTGTTTTCATTTAGCCCTCCTGCCAAAATTATTGGAACATTCAATTCAAATCCTTTTAAAACTTCCCAATTAAATGGTTTTCCTGTACCACCGTATTCGTTTTTTGTCAAAGTATCAAATACAAAACTATTTACTCTAAATTCTTTTGTTTTTTCCAAATCTTCTTTGTCTTTTATGCGTATTGCCTTCCACACTGTGAAATTTTTAAAATTATCTACATAATCCTGTGTTTCATCGCCGTGAAACTGTAAAACATCGAGATTTAGTGTTTGAGCTATCTTTAATACATTTTCCACTGGTTCATTTACAAAAACTCCCACTGTTTTTATCTCTTTATCAAGAAAGCTTATGAGGTATAAAGCCTGTTCTACCTCTACTTGTCTTTTGCTTTTTGCAAAAACAAATCCTACATAATCAGGTTTTAGCTCATTGGCATATTCAATATCCTCTTTTCTTCTCAGTCCGCAAATTTTTACTTTTACCAATTTATCCTCCTCCTTTTGCCTCCCTCACAAAATCAGTGATTTTGTCAATATCATCTATAATTTTCATAAAAGTCTCGCCAATTAATACGGCATCTACTCCCAATGAAGCTAAATACCTTACATCTTCAGGTAATTTTATTCCACTTTCGGAAACAATTATTGTACTTTGAGGTATATATTTAATCAAACTTTTTGTTGTGTTTATATCTACATTAAAAGTTTTGAGGTCTCTGTTATTTATACCTATTATGTCACATTCAGCTTCTAATGCTATTGCAAGCTGCTGTCTATCGTGAACTTCGGCAAGCGCATCTAAACCTACACTTTTAGATAAATTATAAAAATCTCTTAATTTGTCACCTAATACGGAAACAATGAGAAGTACTGCGTCGGCTCCTAAAATTTTTGATTCATATATTTGGTATTCATCCACGATAAAATCTTTTCTCAAAATAGGTTTTGAACTCACTTTTTTTACTTCCCTGATATAGTTGTCATCCCCTTTAAAAAATTCCTTCTCTGTCAAAACGGAAATAGCGTCAATATCAACTTTCTCATACACTTTTGCAATTTTTACTGGATCAAACTCATCTTTTATAATTCCTTTAGAGGGAGAGGCTTTTTTTATCTCTCCAATAATTGATATACCCTCTTTTTGAAGTGCTTTCTTGAAATTGCCAGAATAGCCTCCTTTAATTTCGTTAATTAGTTCCTCCACTGGCTTTATTCTTTTTTTCTCTTCCACCTCCTTTTTTTTATGTCTCACAATCTCATCTAATACCATCAACTAAGCCTCCTTTGGTACTCCAAAATCTCTGTAAGCTTATCAAGAGCTAAACCCGTATCTATTAGATAATTTGCCACTTTTATTCCTTCTTTTAAATCTTCCACAACTTTTCCTATATATAAGGCTGCTGCTGCATTTAAAACGACTATATCTCTTTTTGGGCCCTTACCACCTTTTAAAATGTTCAAAATTATTTGAGCATTCTCTTTTGCATCTTTGCCTTCTAAATCTTCAAGATTTGCATAAGGAATACCGTAATCCTCTGGGTCTATCACATAATCAATGACTTTGCCTTCTTTTACTTCACTGACAAAAGTAGGAGAAGTAGTAGTTATTTCATCAAGCCATCAAAGCCGTGGACCACCATAGCCTTTTCAATTCCCAATCTTAAAAGTACTTCAGCGATTGGATGAGTTAATTCTTTATCGTAAACTCCTACTACCTGTCCTTTTACAAATGCGGGATTTGTCAATGGTCCTAAAACATTAAATACCGTTCTTGTGCCTAACTCTTTTCTAATGCCTGCTACGTTTTTCATTGCAACGTGGTATTTAGGTGCGAACAAAAATCCCATTCCTTTTTCTTCAATTAATCTTTTTGTTTTTTCTGGCACCATTTCAATGTCAAATCCCAATTCCATCAAAACATCTGCACTTCCACTTTTACTGGAAACAGCTCTATTGCCGTGCTTTGCAACTTTTACTCCTGCAGCTGAAGCAATTATAGCAACCGCCGTTGAAATATTGAATGTCTTCCCACCATCGCCACCTGTACCACAAGTATCTATCACGTAGTCCGAAGCAAGTTCTACTTTTATGGCGTTGTCTCTCATCGCCTTTGCAAAGCCTGTTATTTCTTCTACACTTTCCCCCTTTAATCGGAGTCCTATTAATATACCCCCTATTAAAGAAGGAGTTGCGTTACCACTCATAATTTCATTCATAACAGCATAAGCTTCTTTTTCTTCAAGACTTTCTTTTGAAACAATTTTTTTAATAGCTTCTTGTAACATGGTATCCCACCTCCAAAAAATTTCTCAAAATTTCTTTCCCCTGCTCTGTCAAAATAGACTCTGGATGAAACTGTAAGCCATATACAGGTACATTTTATGCCTTACTCCCATAATCACTCCTTCCTCTGTATAGGCTGTAACTTCTAAATCTCTTGGAAGAGTTTGTCTATCTATAACAAGAGAGTGATATCTCATTGCCTCTATAGGATTTTTAATATCTTTAAATATCTCTTCTCCTTTGTGAAACACGAGAGAAGTTTTGCCATGCATTATCTTATCTGCTTTTACAATTTTTGCACCATATGCATATCCAATCGCTTGGTGACCAAGGCATATTCCTAATATCGGAATTTTGTCCCCTAAACTTTTAATGACATCAACGCATATGCCTGCATTTTCAGGCCTTCCCGGTCCAGGGATAATATAATTTTTTCGGGATTCAATTTTTCAATGTCTTTAACAGACACTTCATCATTTCTTATTACAAATATTTTGTTGTTCATTTCTCCCACATATTGATAAAGATTATAAGTAAAGGAATCGTAATTATCTATAATCAGAATCATCAAAGAACCTCCTTAAGAGCCATTGCCTTATTTAAAGTTTCGTAATATTCCATCTCAGGAATTGAATCATATACAATACCTGCTCCCGCTTGAAGGTAAGCATAACCTTCCTTGAAGAGAATAGTCCTTATTGCTATGCACATATCCATATTGCCATTGTAGGAAAAATATCCAACAGCTCCTGCGTAAAAAGACCTTCTCACATTTTCAAGTTCGTCTATTATTTCCATCGCCCTTATTTTTGGTGCCCCAGAAACTGTACCTGCAGGAAGACAAGCTATAAGAGCATCAAAAGCCGTAAGTCCTTCTCTTAACTTACCTGAAACAGTTGATACAATGTGCATTACATGAGAGTAAAAATCTACTTCCATAAAACGCTCTATTTTTACACTTCCAAATTCACTGACTTTTCCTATATCGTTTCTTCCAAGGTCAACTAACATCACATGCTCTGCCCTTTCCTTTTCATCCTTTAAAAGTTCATCTTTAAGTCTTAAATCTTCTTCTACATCTTTTCCTCTTCGCCTTGTGCCCGCTATTGGATTTGTAGTCACTTTGTCTCCAAAAACACTTACAAGACTTTCAGGTGAAGAACCAAGAAGCTGAAAATCGCCAAAGTCGATATAAAATAGATATGGAGATGGATTTTTTGACCTCAATCTTCTGTAAACCTCAAAAGGGTGCGAATTAACTCGTGCTTTTAATCTTTGTGACAGTACTACTTGAAATATGTCTCCTTTTTCGATGTATTCTTTTGCCTTTTCAACAATTTGGCAAAACTCTTCTTTGGTGAAGTTGTAATTGACTTCTTTTCCCTCTTGAGGTGAAAGGTCATGAAATTCTATGTTAGTTGATTTTATCTCTTGCAAAAGACCGTTAATCTCTTGTAAAACTTCCTCATACTCTACATCTTCATCAGGATATACGTTATAAACAATATAAATTCTGTGTTTAAAGTGGTCATAACAAATAAAACTTTTATAAAACATAAAGTATACGTCCGGTATATTTATTTCATCAGGGTTTTTATCCGGCAGTCTTTCATAAAGCCTTATCGTATCGTAAGATACATAACCCACAGCCCCCCCTACAAAAGGAATATCAAGTTCTAAAGGATTATAATCAAGCTGTAAAACATTTTTTATCTCTTCAAGCACCATACCTTTTTTATGCTCTTCTCTGTCTGTGATAATTTTTATATCTCTGTTGTAACTTAAAATTAATAAATAAGGGTCCTTTCCTATAAAAGAGTACCTGCCCCAGTTAGTGCCTCCATTTGCACTTTCCAGTAAAAATTTGTTTTTGCCTTCAAGACTATAAAAAATGTTTATTGGGGTCAATTCATCTCCGTTTATTTCTACATAGACCGGAAAGACATATCCTCTTTTCTTGTGTTCGCAAAAATCTTCTTTAGAAATGTTTACCACTTTATCACCTCCTGAAAATTAAAAAAGTCACTCCGCCCATTGGGGCGAAGTGACTCGCGGTGCCACCCAATTTGTCCTGTATTACTAAAAAAGCATTTCACCAAAAGGGCGAAATGCTCGCTCGTGCCACCTTTTTCACACAGGACCACTCTTTCGGGTACGGAGATTCCTCGATACCCTGTCTTTTTAACGGTAGACTACCGGAGACTGCTACTTAAAAGTTCGCAGCTCACCTCCCGGGCCCATTCAATATCAGCTACAGTACTCGGCTTCCACCATCCCGAGCTCGCTTTAACTAAACGCTGATATCTACTCTTCCCGCTCATTGGTTTTCAATCAGCACTTACTTTTATTTTAATAATATAACGCGTTAAATTATTTGTCAATATACTTTTTAATTTTTTCTTCCATCGTCACTCCTTGTGACCTGTAATCAATTTTCACAATAGAGATAACCCTATTGGCTCCTTCTTTTACACAGATTTCTTGAGCTTCTTTTACTATCTCTAAAAGGTGCTCAAACTCTCCCTCCATTGTAGTCTCCATTGGTCCCACCATAAAATTAACACCCGTGCTTTTTATATATTTTATGACTTTATCTACAACTTGATACACCTTTTCTTCAGGCACTAAAGGAAGTACCTGTAAACTAACATTTACAATAGGCATTTTCTCACCTCTTTAAACTTTTTTCAAAGCTTCTTCCAAATCTTCTATTATATCTTCATAATTTTCAAGGCCCACTGAAATTCTCACAAGATTTTGGGAGAATCCAAATTCCTCAAGCTTTTCTTTTGGATATCCCCTGTGTGTCATCAAAGCAGGCACCTCAATCAAAGTTTCTGTATCACCTAAACTCACCGCCAACTGACAAAGTCTTAAATTATTTACAAATTTATCTATTTCTTTAAGACCACCTTCTATTTCAAAACTTATCATCGCACCGAATCCTCTCATTTGCTTTTTCGCTATTTCATAACCTTTAAAACTTTTAAGACCAGGATACATAACGTTTTTTACTTTAGGATGCGAATGTAAAAAATTTGCTACTTCTATTGCATTTTTTTCATGTTGTCTCATTCTTATGCCTAAAGTCTTTATACCTCTCAACATCAGCCAAGCATTGAAAGGGCTCATTACCCCACCAAATTCACACATATAATCAAATTTTAAGTAATGTATATACTTTTCATCTTGGGAAACTGCAACTCCTCCAAGTGCATCACCGTGACCCCCTATATATTTAGTAGCACTATGAACAACTACATCGGCTCCTAAAAGAAGAGGATTTTGAAAATAGGGGGTAGCAAAAGTATTATCAACAACAATTTTAATACCTTTTTTATGGCACACCCTTGCAACCTCTTCAATATCTATAATTGACAGGTTCGGATTAGAAGGAGTCTCAAAATACACAACTTTTGTGGAGTCATCTATACTTTTTTCTAATTCGCTTATATCTGTAAGGTCCACTATTTTATAATTTATTCCATATTTAATCAATATATTTGTCACCACGTTATAACTTGAACCATACAGAGTCTTATGAACTATTACAGTATCTTTGGGTTTTAAAAGAGAAAATAAAACCGAGGAAATTGCAGCCATACCTGAAGAAAAAGCTACTGCCCCTTTGCCATATTCTAACTCCGCTAATCTGTTTTCAAATAATCTTAAAGTAGGATTATTACCTCTTGTATAAACATAGTCTTGAGACTCAAAAGACATCACCTTTTCAACATGTTCAAGGTCATCAAAAACAAAAGTAGTCGTTTGGAAAATTGGAGGATTCAAAGCATTTTCAGGATTTCTATTAAACCTAGTCCCATGAATTGCCTTTGTATCAAACCGATAGTTTTTATCCGCTTCCATAATCGCTCCTCCTATAATTCAATCACTGCCCTATTACAACTACAATGACTTTGATCTAATTTTTCTTCTAAAAAAACTCTTATAAATGTTTTTATCACCTTTTCTTTGCTTAATTCTAAAGTATCCTTTATTTCATGTAATGTTATACTGCCCTTCATTCCTGTAGCCCAATTTGAAACTATTCCCACCGCAGCATAGCACATTCCTAATTCTTTCGCTAAAATTACTTCTGGAACATTAGTCATCCCTACTACATCGGCACCTAAATTTTTATACATTCTTATCTCCTGTGCAGTTTCAAATCGTGGACCTTCAGTGCATACATAAACTGCATCTCCTTTTATTAGTAAGCCTTCTTTTTTAGCAGCATTGTAAAATTTTGCTCTTAAATTGCTACAATAAGGGTCACTCATATCTACATGTCTTACCACTCCATCTTCCCCTTCAAAAAAGGTCAATGGCCTCGATTTAGTGAAATCTAAAAAATCTTTAAGTACTACAACATCCCCTGGCTCATAATTTTCATTAAAAGAACCAACTGCAGCTGTTGCATATACATATTTTACTCCCATTTGTTTTAATGCCATAATATTTGCCCTATAATTTACGAGATGAGGTGGCACTGCATGACTTTTCCCGTGTCGGGGCAAAAAAACAATTTCCTCCCCCTCAATAGTCACAACATCAATTTCCACTTCTCCATATTTTGTCTCTATCAATTTTTTTGACACCTTTTGTCCTATTTCGTAAACTCCAGTACCACCAATAATCGCCTTTTCCATTTAAAATGGACCTCCTTTACATATATAAATAACAATCAACCAGGTATTTTAAAAATTGACACTTTAACTTCTTAGTTTAGTATGTTTTCTTTAAAAGGAGGCCTTATTATTCCTTTTTCTGTTATTATGCCTGTGATGTTTTCATGAGGAGTCACATCAAAAGCGGGATTGTATACTTCTATCCCCTCTGGAGCAATTCTAACACCGTTTATATGAGTAATTTCCTCAGGACTTCTTTCTTCTATTACTATTTCTTTTCCGCTCTCAATTTCAAAATCAATTGTACTGGTGGGAGCTACTACATAAAAGGGAACATTATATACTTTTGCAATTACAGATAACATAAAAGTCCCAATCTTGTTAGCAGTATCTCCATTTAAAGCAATTCTATCAGCTCCTACTAATATCACATCTATTTTCCCATCCCTTATTAAAGTAGCAGCAACACTATCAGCAATTAATTTTGCAGGAATCCCTTCCTGCACCAATTCCCAAGCCGTTAGTTTGCTCCCCTGCAATCGAGGCCTTGTCTCATCAACGTACACAAATATATTCTTACCACTATAGTGAGCCTCTCTAATGACTCCTAAGGCTGTACCATATCCTACAGTGGCAAGCGCTCCTGTATTGCAGTGTGTTAAAATAACAGCATTTTCTTTAATTACTTCGTTGCCAAACTTAGCCATTTTTTTATTAGTCTCTATATCTTCTAAATAAATACTATCTGCTTCCTTTTTTAAAGCTTGATATATATCTATTAGTTCTAACTCCTTGTTTTTCTCTATAACTTTCTTCATCCTTTTTACTGCCCACATAAGATTTACAGCTGTAGGTCTTGAATTTATAAGAACTTCTAAGGCTCCCTCCATTTTTTAAAAATATTTCTCTATCTTCTTTGAGAAATTCTTTAGCTGCCAGCACAACACCATAGGCTGCTGCAGCACCAATAGCAGGAGCTCCTCTTACTACCATTTCTTTTATAGAAAAATTTACATCACTATAAGTTTTGCATTCAAAAATCTCATAACTATTAGGTAATTTCCTTTGGTCAATTAAATATAAAATTTCATCTTTAAACTCTATTGATTTAATGTCTTTCATTTTTCCACCTCATCATCCTCATTACTTTCGCTAGTATATCTACTAATCTTAAACATTTTTGTCAGTTGACTCTCTGAAGGTGATTTATTATCCGGTAAAAATTTTCTTTTTGTAGGTACTCTAATATTTTTTTCTTTACTTCTTGGCTTAAAGAAACAGACTTTTTTACTTTTTCTAACTCCGTTATATTTATCCTTCCTAAAATTATTTTTTAACTTGTCCATAAGTTTTAAATTTTTCTAACATCACTTTCATCTCATCTTCAGAAAGAATTACCGGTTCTCCTATGGACTTTGCTTTATAGTACAACTCCGCAACATATTCAATCTGCTCACTTATATTAAAGGCATTTGGCAGGTCTTCGGCTCCCACTAGTAATCCATGATTAGCTAATAAAACAGCTTTTCTGTCCTTCATTGCTTCAAAAGCGTTTTCCGCTAATTCTTTAGTACCAAAAGTCGCATATTTTGCACATCTCACATTTGGTCCAGCTAAAGCTACTAAATAGTGAACTGGTGGAAGCTCCCAATTTAAACATGCAAGAGTAGTAGTATATACTGGATGGGTGTGTATAATTGCATTTATATCTTGCCTGTTAGCATAAAAAATTTTGTGCATCTCATATTCTGAAGAGGGTTGTTTATCGCCCTCTACTATTTTCCCATTTAAATCCATTACTACGACATCCTCTGACCGAATTTTAAAATAATCCATTCCAGAAGGTGTTATAGCCATCAAACCTTTTTCTCGATTATAAATACTTAAGTTTCCTCCTGTACCTCTAGTGAGATTAGAAGTTATGAGTTTTTTCCCATACTCTACTATTTGTTCCCTTTCTGATTGCATTAGCAACGTTATCACCCTCGATTTTTAAGCATTTTGTAAGATAAGTTGTTTGACAAGTTGTTCTGAGAAAATCATATAATATTGCAAATAAACTGTCAAGTTTGTTATTTTAGACAATTTCTCAAATCGATCGCTTTTGATTCTTCATTACCCATTCGTTTCATTTTTGGCTATTTTATCTAAGTAACCAATAAAAATCAAAATTTCTGCTACAATGTTATATAAATCCTCTGGAATATATTGTTGTATTTCTAAATTATACAATTTTTCTACAACTTCTTCATCTTTATAAATGGGAAGCTTTTGTTGCTGCGCTTTTTCAAGAATTTTATCAGCTATAAACCCTTGTCCTTTTGCAATTACCTTTGGTGCAATATCTTGAACGTCATATTTGAGAGCTACTGCTTTTTTTCGTCTCTTACCACCCATTATTTCACACCCTTATATCAATCTTTTGAAGTCCCGTTTCAAGAATTAAAAAATTCATGATTGCACTGCGCGTCGAAGTTTTTTCCATTCTGTAATCAAGCTCTAAACTATACCCTTTAGCCTTTAAAGACTCAACTAAAATTTTTTCTTTGTCGTTTACCAATTTCAGTGTAGAGAGTCTATCTGAAATAAAAATAGCTTCGAACTTGTTTGAATAAACTCTTTTTACATAAACACCTATACATCCTAAGTTTTGAGTGTTAAGTCTAATCATGACTGAATTTGCTTTAAAATCTAATTCTTTTTTTCTATTCACAAAAAATTGAATTTCAAAAGAGTTATTATTTACATCTAATTTGAGATTAAATATATTCAAATAAAAGCTACCAAAGTCAAATTTTATATGACTCTTATCATTAAACCTCACAGTATCTAATATCTGAGCAATTTTGGACTTAGTTACTCTATTCTGCTGCAAAACCTTAAATAAAAGAAATACATCTTCTTTGGTTGGTTGTAATTCTTCTTTATAAAAATCAGCCAGCTTTTCTATAAATTTATGAATCTGTACCTTTTCTTTGAAGAACTCTTCTTTTGTAAGAGGCTTTTTGGCAAGAATTAAGCTCAAAATTGCTAAAACGTCTTCTTCATCCTTTGGTCGGATTGAGGTGTTCGAAAGGATATTTAATATGAAACTGTTGAAATCCTCCTTTAATATCCTCTCTTTGGGAATTATGAAAAGTCCTTTTTCTTGGTTGAAAATAAACAAAAAATCATTGCTTTTGAGACTCATGATGTCCTTACTTGCAAATTCTCCTTTTTGCGGCAAATCTAGTAGCTCACCATCTATTTCAAAAAAGGTATCTCCAACCTTTATAAGAAAAGTTTCCCAGTCTGTTTCTAATGTCCCTATAAAAGCTCCTACTCCTTTTACAAATTTCAAAAGAGGTTGCGGAATTTTTTTTGCTTCTATAAAAGTCACATACTGTTCCTTTTCTGCTTCAACTATATTAGTTGATAGGTTTAGATTGTTGCTTCTAGTTTTCGATAATAATAATTTAACGGGATTTTTGTCAAGGAGAATATCTCTTGTATTGAAGTTTGTTATAACAGCATTTTTATTTAGAAAAAAATGGGCAACTTTAAAAATTATTTTACCATCTTGATATTTAGGTTGAGTTAGCAAAACCTTGTCGCCCTGTTTAAAAGAAAAAGAAGAATTGTTTGTTGCAAAAATTATTTTAGAACCCATTTTAAGCATCAAATTCTTCCCATCTATTTTTACAATTTCACAAATGACATCCTCTGTACTATTTGTTAAATCAAGTATCTCTGTTACAGGATTTTGTTTTTGGTAAAACACTATAAAATTATTATCAATTCCAGTCATCTTCCTCACCCAAAATTTTCTAAAAAAGAAATGATCCCTGTCGCAGCGTTCAAAAAGCGGACTGTCCTAAGCTTACAAAAAATTCTCGTAAATTTTTAGTCTGTAAGATTACGCAGTAGATAAAAGCATCAATTATCTTCGTATCAAATCTTTTGCCCTTTTCTCTACATTATAAATTACTCTTTCCACATCTACGGTTTTTATTTCCCTATTTTCCATTATTATTTTACCATTTATTATTACTGTATCCACATCTGATGCTTGAGCAGTATAAGCTAAAGCAGAAATTAAACTGTTGTGTGGATAAAAATGGGGTTTGTCAATGTCAATAATCACTATATCCGCTTTTTTTCCTACTTTGATGGAACCTATCTCTTTATCCCACAATAAAGCCTTAGCTCCATTTATAGTCGCCATTTTTAAAGCTTCTAAAGCCGGTACAGCAAGTGCGTCGCAATTTAAAGCTTTATTGATGGTCGCAGCAAAATGAATCTCTTCAAACATGTTTAGGTTATTGTTACTGGCTGGACCATCTGTTCCCAAAGCTACGTTTATTCCCTTTTTTAGCATTTGATTCACAGGAGCAAAACCGCTGGCTAACTTGGCATTACTGGTAGGATTGTAAACTGGTGATACCTTCATTTCCTTTAATATTTCAATGTCTTCATCGCTTACATGAACGCAATGAGCCGCTACAGTTGGAACGTCAAATACTCCTATATCTTTTAAATGCTTCACAGGAGATTTTCCATACCTTTGGAAACTCTCTTTTACTTCTTGACTTGTTTCTGCCACATGAATATTAACTCCTGTATTTAACTCCTTAGCTAATTCTACTATTTCTTTCAAATAGGATGGGCTACAAGTATAAGGTGCATGTGGGCCCACCATTACTTTGATTCTTCCTTTTGCTTTGTTATGCCAGGTATTATAAAGTTCTCTCGTATCTCTTAACTTTTCTTTATTTGCTTTAGCATCACTCTCTTCTATAATACCCCTTGTCAACACTCCTCTTATTCCTACTTCTTCTGTTGCCTTAGCTACTTCTTCCATAAAAAAATACATATCACAAAAAGTAGTAGAGCCAGAATAAATCATCTCTATCATACTCAACAAAGATCCCCAATAAATATCTTCTGCTGAAAGCCTAGATTCAACGGGCCAGATATGTTTATTTAGCCAATCAAATAAGGGTACATCATCAGCATAATTTCTAAGCAAAGACATTCCCAAATGAGTATGAGCATTTATAAGACCTGGCATTGCGATTTTTTTTGTACCATCTATAACCCTGTCAACTTTCATATCCGGATTGATTTCTCCTATGTAAGTTATTGTGTCTCCTTTAATATAAATGTTAGTACTTTCTATAATAGTTTGTTCTCCTTCCATAGGTAGCAAAGCTATGTTTTTAATAAGTAAATTCATAATACACCTCCTAACAATATATTTAAAAAGGGGAAAAATCCCCTTTTTAAACTTGTGGTTGGTGTTCAATATGTGAAGCACATCTTGCGCAAATGGTTGGGTGTTCTTTTATAGTTCCTACTGTATCACTGTACATCCAGCAGCGTTCGCATTTTTCACCTGGTGCATGGGTTACTGTAATTTTTAAATCATAATCCTCGCTTTTATAAGCATCTTGAGGAACAGTTTCTTCTGGTTGATGAAGTACCACTTTTGAAACTATGAACACATATTCGAGGTCATTAAATCTTTTAAAGAATTCATAAAGTTCTTGAGATGGATATATATCCACTTGTGCTTCTAAAGAATGACCTATCTTTTTGTCACTTCTCGCTATTTCAAGAGCTTTAGAAATATCTTTTCTTATGTCAAAAAGCTTTTCCCACTTTTCTATTATATAAGGATTATTGTATTTTTCTTGGACCTCTGGCCAATCAGCTAACTGAACACTTTCAAAATTATTTTGACTGTCGTGCTTCATATATGACCATATTTCTTCTGAAGTAAATGTAAGCACTGGTGCTATCAACCTTACAAGAGTGTCTAAAATAATGTAAAGTGTCGTTTGAGCCGCTCTTCTCTCTTTAGAAGCAGCAGGATAAGTGTACAATCTGTCTTTTAAAATGTCCAAGTAGAGGCTACTCATATCTACTACACAGAATGTATGAACCAGATGGAGAAAATCGTAATATTCATATTTATCAAAAGCCTCCGTAAGCTCTTCAACTACTCTGTTAAGCCTGTATAAAGCCCATTTATCTATTTCTAAGAGTTCTTCGTAAGGGAGCATATCCTTATCAGGGTCAAAGTCATAAAGATTGCTTAACAAAAACTTGCTGGTATTACGTATTTTTCTGTAAGCTTCTGTCATCTGTTTTAAAATTTCTTTTGAAATCCTCATATCTGAAGTAAAATCAGCAGAAACAGTCCAAAGCCTTAAAATATCTGCTCCATATTCTTTTATAACATCAGCCGGGTCAATACCATTTCCTAAAGACTTTGACATTTTTCTTCCTTCACCATCTACGACAAACCCATGGGTCAATACGTTTTTGTAGGGTGCTTTTCCACGCGTTGCCACAGATGTCAAGAGGGAAGACTGGAACCATCCTCTGTGTTGGTCTGAACCTTCTAAATAAAGCTCTGCAGGCCACTTTAGGTCAGGATGAGTTTGCAGCACAGCTGCATGGCTGGAACCTGAATCAAACCACACATCCATTATATCTGTCTCTTTTCTAAACCTTATAGAACCGCATTCACAAGTAATCCCTTTTGGTAATATCTCCTCAGCTGACATTTCAAACCATGCATCTGAACCCTTTTGCCTGAAGATCTCTTTAACTGCATTTATTGTATCATCATTTATAAGAGGTTTTCCACAGTTTTCACAGTAGAATATAGGAATTGGCACCCCCCACACCCTTTGCCTTGAAATACACCAGTCTCGTCTATCCTTTACCATGTTAGTTATGCGCTCTTCGCCCCAAGAAGGATACCAATTCACTTCTTTAATAGATTTTAGTGCTTCTTTTCTGAATCCTTCTACAGAAGCAAACCATTGTTCTGTTGCTCTAAATATTATTGGACTTTACATCTCCAGCAATGAGGATATGAGTGAGTAATATGGCTTTCTGCTACCAATGCATTAGCTTTTTTCAAGTCTTCTTTTATAACCTTGTTAGCCTCTTCATAATACAGACCAGCATATCCTGGCGCTTTATCTGTAAAATATCCTTTGTCATCTATTGGATTTAAAACCTCAAGACCATACTCTTGCCCAACTAAAAAGTCTTCTTCCCCATGGCCGGGAGCAGTGTGAACACAGCCAGTACCCGCTTCTAAAGTCACATGCTCACCCAAGATTATTAAAGAATCTCTGTCATATAAAGGATGGATAGCCTTCATGCCCTCTAAATCTTTTCCTTTAAATAAAGCAACTATCTCATAATCTCCCAAGTGAGCTTCCTTTTTAACAGTATCTAACATATCTTTTGCCATTATATATACTTCGTCTCCAAACTTTGCAAGCGCATAATCAAACTCTGGATTTAAAGCAATAGCAAGATTGGCAGGAATAGTCCAAGTAGTTGTAGTCCATATTACAAAATAAACATTATTTAAGTCATCAACAATTCCTTTAAATTTTCCTAAATCATCTTTAACTCTAAATTTTACATATATAGAATCAGACGTCTCATCAAAATATTCAATTTCCGCTTCTGCCAAAGCAGTCTCACAGCTGGGACACCAATACACAGGCTTTAGCCCTTTATAGATATAACCTTTCTTAGCCATTTCCCCAAATACTTCTATCTGATTAGCTTCATATTCAGGGTTCAAAGTAAGATAAGGATTATCCCAATCTCCCCTTACTCCCAATCTTTTGAATTGAGCTTTTTGTTTTTCAATCTGTGAAAAGGCAAAATCCCTACACACTTTTCTAAATTCTGTAGGACTTACTTCATGCCTTTTAATACCCAAAGTCTTTATAGCTTGTTGTTCAATAGGAAGACCGTGTGTGTCCCATCCTGGTACATAAGGAGCGTAATAGCCTCTCATCGTTTTGTATTTCACTATAATGTCTTTTAACACTTTATTCATGCAGTCCCAATGTGTATATCTCCATTAGCATAAGGTGGCCCATCGTGTAAAATATATTTTTCCTTACCTTTATTTTTTTCCAATGTTTTATGATAAATATCCATTTCTTCCCATTTTTTTAATATCTCTGGCTCTCGTGTTGGCAAATTAGCCTTCATAGGAAAATCTGTCCTCGGCAAATTAAGTGTCCTGTTGTAATCCACCGACATTACCTCCTTTTAAATATTATCTTTCAAACTAAAAAACTTCTCGTCAGGACGAGAAGTTCGCGGTACCACCCTACTTATTAAGACAAAGAAAAACTTTGCCTTAATCTCTCATTTAAGATAACGGGAAACCCGGCACAGCTTACTCCTATTTCAGCCTGCAGCTCCGAGGTGATTTTCAGTAGAAACAGACTTATTGGCTCGCACCTACCGCCAACTCTCTGGAAGTCGCTTCTACTTACTCGTCCTCATCACAGCTTTTAACAATATTTTTTACACAATTATATAATACCATAAGTGTTTCGTCAATAGTACATATGTCCCGGAAAAGCTCAAGCAAAATGTCAACTACTTAGCCTTACCTACTAAAATTTTACACGACCTAGGAGTATATAGACTCAAGCGGTAAGAGCAGATTTAACTTTTACGCCAGGAAGGCTTCCAAGCTTGCCTGTCATAGCTCCTATATCATCAGTAGTACCATCGACAATTAAAGCAATAACAGACACTCCTCTATCTTTATAGGGTATGCCCATTCTCCCTACAATAATGTAGCCATACTCACTTAAAATATGATTTACCCTGTCTGCTACATTTTTTCTATCTTGAATTAATATCCCCACTACCCCTAATCTACTCTGCATCCTTCTCCTCATCCTCATCTGGAATCAATTCCTTCTCATCTATTGAAAGTATTGATTCCAATTGAGCTTCTAAAAGAGATTTAAATTTCGCTTTAAAAACATTTAATTGCTTGCGATATCTTTCTAGCTCAGTTCTTATTCTCACAACTTCTTGATTTGCCTTCTCCAATATTTTTTCTGCATTTTGCTGAGCATTTTGTATTATAAGCTGTGCTTCTTTTTCCGCATTTCTCTTCAACTCCTCTGCAGTATTTTGAGCAACAATCAAAGTATTGTTCAAAGTGTTCTCCATATTTATGTAGCTTTGAAGCTTTTCATTCATTATATTAATTCTATCTTTTAACTCTGCATTTTCTTTGTACAACATCTCATAGTCTTCCATAATTTTATCCAAAAACTCGTCCACTTCCTCTTCATTATAACCCCTAAAAGAACGCCTAAATTCTTTATTATGTATGTCCATAGGCGTCAGCATAATTACTACCTCCTTTTCTTTTGTAACACTATATAAACCTCAGAATATGTACGGAAACGCGACCTTTTTTTGTATTACCTCTCACTTCTTCCAATCTAATTCTTCCAAAACCACGTAAAGAAATTACATCTCCCTCTTTTACTTCCGAAGAAGGGTCATCTGTATACTCCCAATTTATTTGAAGAAGACCGGACTTTATAAGTTGTGAAGCTTTCGTTCTTGATATACCAAAACCTGCAGCTGCTACACTGTCAACCCTTAGTGAGGCTACAGTAGAAAAAATGTCCTTGTACCTTATTTCAGGTTCCATCACATCTTTCAAGTCAATTGAACTAACCCTCACCTTTTCTTTTCCGACTTTGAAAAAATTCATAAGTACATAACTTTCCACATCTTTGTGCAACAATATGTCACATTTATCCTCTTTTACAATTATATCACCTATTTTTTGTCTTCTTATCCCCAACCCTAAAAGTGCACCCAACACATCTCTATGAGATAGGTTAGAAAAATTGCCTTCAATTCTTACAGCGCAAATAGGGGTATCTTCTGGCTGTAAAAAATCGAAGTAAATAATTGCTATCTTTCTTTCTGCAAAAGGATATCCTCCCTCAAGATTATAGTTTATATCTTGCTGTCGATATTTTAATATAGTTTTTTCAAAAATTTTTTGTTCAGATGGACTTAAAAAGTCTGTATATTTTACTCTTTTAGATTTTAGAACACTTTTAATTATGTCTTCAAATCTGGATGCAGTAAATTCCTTGTCCATCATATATACCTCAGTAAAAATAATGTTAATCTAAAAACTAATGGGCGAACTAAATACTGAATCACTAAAATTGCCAAAACTGGCGAAAAATCTATCATTAAATTCCTTCCAATAGAAGACCTAAATTGTAATGCCCTAAAAGGTGAAAGTATTGGTTCTGTCGTTGTGATTACAAAGCGAGAAAGTGGATTTGACATATTCTCCATTCGTAGCAAAGATAAAATAACCCTTATCAATATAAGCCAATTTATAACTTCAAAAAAGTAATCTAATGTTGTCAAAACTGCAAAATTTACAGGCAAAATCATTTCCTCCTCATCAATTTAAATTGTATAAAGAATTTACTTCATCTTTTATATCCCCTGTAATATCAAAATTCTCAGGCGCAACTAAAAATATATAGCAGATATCTTCTTTATCTCTCCATTAAGAGCATAAGCTGCACCGCTTAAAAAATCCACTACTCTTTGAGCTTCATTTTTATCCATCTTTTGTAAATCTACAATCACCGGTTTTTTATTTTTTAATTCATTGCATATATTCATTACTTGTTCAAACTTTTCAGGCTTTAAAATTAAAACTTTTACTTGGGGCTGTGTATGAATATTGACAATTTTAGGTTTCCTATCGTAAGGTATGACAGGTTGTAAAGATTCTACTTCTTCTTTCTCTTCTTCTGGCTCATCAATACCAAAGAAACTCATTAATTTATCAATCACTTTTGAAGACATAAACTACCCCTCCACATTATATTGTCTTTGCCCAAAAATAGAAGTGCCAATTCTAACAATATTCGCCCCTTCTTCAACTGCTACCCAATAGTCATTGGACATACCCATTGACAAAAATTCTACTTCTACATTATGCTGCTTAATTTCTTTTAGCTCTTCAAATAATTCTTTCATCTTTCTAAAATAGGGCCTTACCTCTTCCGGTGGAAGGTAAGGAGCTATTGTCATAAGCCCTCTAATTCTTATATTATCATATTTTTCTATTTCTTTAACAAAATTATGCATTCCTTCAGGAGAAATCCCGTATTTACTTTCCTCTCCACCAATATTGATTTCCACTAAACAATCTATTATTAGATTCTTTTGTTTAGCCCTTTTGTCTATTTCTTCTGCCAATTTAATACTATCTAAAGAATGTATCAACTTTACTTTGTCAATAATGTATTTCACTTTGTTTCTCTGTAAATGTCCTATAAAGTGAAAGTTTACCTCCTCTTTTAAATAAGGATATTTTTCATTTAACTCTTGGACCTTATTCTCACCTATGTCAGTTATACCACAAGCAATAGCCTCTTTTATAGTTTCTACACCGAAAGTTTTAGTAGCTGCCACAATTAATATTTCCTCTGGATTTCTGTTTACCTTTAACGCATGCTCTTTTATGTTTTCCTTTATTTTTCTTATATTTTCACATATAGACGTATTTATCCCCCCTTTATTTGCTCAAGTAATCTTCTCCATTTACCGCTACTTCGTCATACACTTTTAATCCAGACGTTTTATCAGCGCTTTCTACAATCGCATATTTGCCATCTGTTGCTTTTATTACTACCTCTTTAAAAATAGGAACTCTGCCATTTTTTATTACAAAAACTCCTTCTTTTCCTTCTTTTTTCACAATAGAAGAAAGAGGTATTTTAAGTCCATTGTACTCTTTAACTTTAACTTCAATATTTATTTTAGAAGTTTTATAAAAGTTAGGATATTCATCTATCATCTCAATTATTCCTATATACAATTTATCGTCACCTTTGTAGGTTTTTATAACTTTTCCCCGCAATTCACCATCATAATCATCAATCAAAATTTTTACATTACTATCTTCTTTTAACAAGCCCTGTTGTTTTTCATTTAAAACCAACGCTAAATGCCACTCCAAATTATCTACTATTTTTACAAAAGGGTAATCTCCTTTTACTTCTGTACTAATCTCTTTGGATTGAAAGTTTAAATTTTCAAGTTGTGTCGGATTTAAATTGAACATATTTCTTTCATTTAGAATACTTTCACTGCCATCAAAATAGTAACTTACTATTCCTGACTCTGGTGAGTTTATAGTAATCGCATTTTTCTCTATATACCTTTCTAAATACTCCTTTTGTTCTTTTAAGTTTTCAATTTTTTGAAGTGTTATTGGTCCTTTACTTAAAATTTGTTCTTTTTTGGCTTTTAAGTCTTCAATCCTTTTTTGTATTTTATCTGCATTAGGGCTATTCTGCTGTATCGCATTTTGATAATCTTGCTCTTCTTTTTTTATCATGTTGTCTAATTTTTGAATATCTAAATAAAAAGGTATACTAGTATCCTGATTTTTTAATTCTCTGTCTATCTCTTCTAATTGATGAAATTTTTCCTCATCAAAATCGGTAGAATAAACCTCTACAATAGGAGTGCCTTTAGGAACTTTTTCTCCACTTTGTATAAGTTTTTTTATTTTACCGTCAAAAGGAGCATTTATCACCATTTCATTCTTTATAACATATCCTTTTGTATTAAAGTCTATTAAAATAGTCCCATACCTCACGACTGTAGTTTTATTTTTGTTTGCAAAAGTCGTTATCCCCACTTTACTTATGTAAACCATCACCAATAATATAACTACAATTCTAGCTAATCTTTTCACATCTCTCACCTATCAATATATTCTATATAAATGCCGATTTTCCTTCTAAAACTTTACGTATATATTCATTTTATCACAGTTTCTAATATTTTTATAGAGAAAAAAGGAGATGGTGAATTACCATCCCTTTATTAATTCTATCACTTCTAATCTCGCAGCAAAACGTCTTAACAGTAATGGTTATAAGTAAATATGTATCCCAAAATTTTCTATTTCAGCAGATTATAATTGTTATAATAGCTTTTAAAAAAGAGAACATTTTATTTATGTGCTACAACTTCTATTTCTATAAGAGCGCCTTTAGGAAGATTTTTTACTTCAACTAAAGAACGGGCAGGTGGCTTGTCTTTAAAATATCTCCCATAAATTTCGTTAATTTTAGCAAAATCCCGAATGTTAGTGACAAATACAGTAGTCTTTATGACATTGTTAAAGTCCATCCCCGCAGCTTTTAAAATCGCTTTTATGTTCTCTAAAACCCTTTCAGTTTGCGCTTCAATACCTCCTTCTACAAGTTCTCCTGTAGCAGGATCAATTGCTATTTGCCTGATGTGTACAAAAAGCCGTTTATCATGATAGCTTGCGAATATGGTCCAATAGCCTTTGGCGCAGTTTCAGTGTTTATTATAGTTTTCATTTATTTTCATCCTTTCAATAAAAGTATCAGTCGGGTGCTTAAATATTATATCATTAATATTCGCAGTTTTTCAATATTTTAATGAATATAAAATTTTTGTATGAA
>NZ_BAZY01000009.1 GCF_001310975.1 Thermoanaerobacter thermocopriae JCM 7501 | reverse complement strand
TTCATATTATAAAAAATTTTTCGAAATCATATTGACACCGATGAATAAAAATGCTATATTATAAATGTACAAAATATTGTATATTGTCCGGGTGATTGAATGATTAAGGATCTATTAACTAAAAATGGGATTGCCGTTACGATGTTGGCACGAGAAATGCTTTCTTTAAAATGTGGAGATAGAATTGAAACGATAGGAGAATATGCCAGAAAATTTGACCTCGGGCGTGGGACAATACAAACTGCTTTAAAGTATTTAGAAGATAATGAAGCAATTGAATTAGAGCCACGAGGGCATTTAGGTACGTATATAAACAATATTGACTACAAAAAATTATGGGAATATGCGGGACTTACTATTGTTTCAGGGGTAATGCCTCTTCCGTATTCAAAAAGATACGAAGGGTTAGCTACAGGTTTATATAAAGTATTTGAAAAGGGGAAAATACCTTTTAATATGGCATACATGAGAGGAAGCGAAAGAAGGTTAGAGGCATTGTTGAATGGAAAATATGATTTTGCCATAATGTCGATGTTGGCAGCAAAATTGTATATTGAATCTGGTAAAAATTTAAAAATAGTAGTTGATTTTGGACCAAATACAAACGTAAGCACTCATCGTATAATATTTTCAAATAATGCGAAAAATGCGATTGAAGATGGGATGAAGATTGCTATAGATCCAACTTCATTAGACCAATTTATATTGACTTACTATGAATGTGAGGGAAAGAATGTAGAGTTTATAGAATTACCGTATAATCAAATTATACCCCATATAATTGAAGGAAAAATAGATGCAGCTGTATGGAACTATGATGAAATAGTTGACAGAGGACTGTCTATTAAAAATGAACCGCTTAAAAGCGAAAAATCGAAAAAAATTAGTGAAGATAATACACGTGCTGTTTTAGTAGTTAAAAGAGATAATTGGGGTGTTGATAAAATAATAAATAGAATTGTTGATAAAGAAAAAGTTATAAAGATTCAGGAACAAGTGTTGTTGAATAAAATATTTCCAGAATATTGATTTGTAATTATTCATATATTATTTTTGGAAGGAGTCAAAAAATAACTTTATATTATGGTACAAAATACTGTATAATGTTTGGAGGGTCTTAAGTGAAGAATAATATTATAAATAGAATAGATTTGTTAGTACAAGGTAGTGTGATCGATTTTGATACTGGAGAAGCTATCAAAAAATTGATGAGGAATTAAGAGTAAATTATGAAATTTGTACTGAGGATGAACACTATGAGATGTTTATAACTCATTTAGCAATGTCTATAAAAAGATTAAAAGAAGAAGAAAAATTGGAGTCTACAATAGATGACGAACTTTTAACGAAGTTAAAAATTCTCCTAATTACTATAGAGCACTTGGTATTTTACAAAATATAGAAGATAAGATAAAAATAAAATTACCCGAATCCGAAAAAAGATTTGTGTTATTACATTTGTGTAATCTTTTAGAAAGGGGTAAAAGTACATGATAAGATTTGTTGTAGGTGGAGCTGTTGATAAGCAAAAAGTTGCTCAAATGATAAAGGAGATAGGAGGTGATAAAGTAAGTGTTGAAATAAAATCAGATATTGAAGCTGCAATGGCTGTGAAAAATGGAAAGGCAGATTACTATGTTGGTGCTTGTGCAACAGGAGGTGGTGGTGCTTTAGCTATGGCAATGGCTATATTAACAGCTCAAAAATGTGTAACTATCTCTATGCCTGGTAAGCCACCACAGGAAGCCGACGTAAAAAAAGCAGTAGCTGAAGGGAAAGTAGCGTTTGGTTTTACTAATGACCATATTGAAAAAGCTGTACCTTACATTGTAAACGCAATTTTAGAAAAATAGGGATTGGAGGATAAAAAATGAAGATAGTGTTAATTGCTTTAATTGGTGCTTTGGCAGCAATTCTTGCGAATGGTGGTATTGCTGTATTTAATGATGGGCTAAGACCTATAATGCCTGAATATCTAGAAGGTAGAATGAAAAAAGCAGAATTGGCTGCAACGAGTTTTGCTTTATCTTTTGGACTTGTAATCGGTTTTGGAATACCAATTTCAATTGGTGCTACCATATTACTTGTTCATAGTATTTTACTAGGGACAGATATTATAGGAACATGGTCACCAAAAGGTAAAATAGGATATGTTGTTGCTGGAACAATAGGAGCTCTGTGGGGAATAGGACTATTGGTAGGATTGCAATGGATTGTAAATGTATTCAAAAAATTACCGGTTAATGTTTTCGACTCAATGGGACAAATAGGTACACCTGTAATATTTGCTTTTGCAGCATTTCCTGCATTAGCAGTTGCATACCAATATGGTGTTAAAAATGGGCTTATTACTTTAACAATATCGGCATTGGTTAGAGCTATAGTAGCAAGATTTTCTCCAATAGTTATTGGAACAAGCAAAATAGCTTTGAATCCAGAAGGTATGGCATTAGTTACTGGAATGATAGTTTTACTTATCTATGCTATGAGAGAAAAGAAAGAAGAAAATTCAACAAATATTGCTGCTTTATTTACTGAGAGAGTAGACAGGATAAAAAAGAATGTTTGGGTACTTGCTATAATGGGTGCTCTTGTAGCGGCAGCCACGTCTCTGCATATTTTGGCAGGCGATCCAATTTCTCTATCATTGGTTTCTAAAGGTAATTATACAGATGCTGCTTTAGTTGCATTAGCGAGAGCAATTGGTTTTGTACCTTTAGTTGCAACTACTGCTATTGCTACCGGTGTATATGGTCCTGTTGGAATGACTTTTATATTCGCAGCAGCTTTATTTGCGAACAATCCACTGCTTGCAGCAATACTAGGATTTGTAATAATTTTTGCGGAAGTTTACCTGCTGGGAGGTATAGCAGCATTTTTGGATAAATTCCCAGGGATTAAAAAGTCTTCAGATAACATTAGGACAGCGATGGGACAATTATTGGAAGTGGCATTGTTAGTTGGCGGTGCGAATGCGTCTAATATGCGTTGCCTGGATTAGGGATATTTATTGTAATTGGGTTATACCTTTTAAATGAAATTGCAGGAAGGCCTATTGTGAGAATGGCAGTTGGACCCGTTGCAGCAATATTAGTTGGTATTCTTGCTAACATATTGGCGGTTTTTGGACTGTATGTTCCAACGGTTAAATAAAGAGGGGAATTTCCCCTCTTCCATATAATAAATTTATTAGGGTGAATGTTATATATGAATGATAAAATAGTTATGCAAAAAATAAATGAGATGGCAAGACTCGCATATGCGATAAATATAGCACGTGATAATTTAGGTTATTCTGTTAGATATATTAATTATAAGGCAATAAAAAGAGCTGTAGGAGCGTTAAAAGTATATGATAAATTATACTTTTATGGAGTAAAAAATACATCACAAATTAAACGCGAATATTTGCAAAAATTATCTAGTATTGGAAATTATATATGGCTTACAGTTGATGAGATGTCAAAAGGCGGTAGAGCAATTGATATTGAGAGAATAAACCTGTTACTGGCAGGCCGATGACAGGCTCTACAAGTGCTGGTTGTATCAATGTGTTATTAGGAATAAATGATTTTGCTATTGGCACTGATGGTGGTGGTTCTGTGTTGGGGCCTGCGATGTCCTGTAATTTGTATTCTATCATGGCAAAAGGATTAGGTCTTGAAGGTAAAAAATTAAAAAAATCAACAGATGGTATAAATTTCATACCTGGTATTGGAATAATTGCAAAAGATTTATTCGTATGCAAAGATGTATTGAGTAACCTAATAGATTTGGATGATACAATAGATTTTCGTAATTTGAAAGTTGGAAGTCCACGAAAAGGCGATATAAATCTTCCGATTATTGGTGACGTTCGGGAAGATTTATATAATATTGAAAGAGCTTTATCAAAAGAGGGCATTACAGTAATTGATATTGATTTAAAGGATGTATTGAAAAGAGAAGATGCCATATATAAGCTTAATAAAGCTTTTGAAGAGGTAGACATAGTGATAACAAAAGAAGGGCCTATTGATATTTTTGGTTTAGGGGATTCAGTTTTAGGTACTATGGGATATGTTGGAAGCTATATTCAAAATAGTTCAGGAAAATATTTGCTAAAAGTTGCTAACATGGTAAATACTACAGCTATTACTGTACCATCAGAGAATTTAGGCGTAGGGATTTTAATAATTGCGAAAGAGGGAAATAAATATGGTACAGGTGCTATTAAGCTGGCAGAGATAATTGATAGCAATATTAGCCATCCAAAACTATTTTATGAATATTTTAACACTAAAGAATATGATGATATTTTATTTGAGGTGAATTAAATGATTTTAGATAATAATACTGGTTTTAAAGATATAGGTTATACTCTTATACATGAACATTTGACTATTGATTTATCAAGACTCAAAGAAGATGATGATGCCAAACTTGATGATGTAGATAGCTTAATTGAAGATTTAAAAGAACTCAAAAAAAGTGGCATAGATACTATCGTTGATGTTACAAACATAGGTATGGGTCGAGATATTGAAAGAATCAAGTATATTTCTGATATTTCAAATATGAATGTGATTTTATCTACTGGATTTTATAAAGAACCTTTTTTGCCGGAAATAGTTTATAAGAGTTCTGTTAAAGAATTGGCTGATATATTTATTGATGAAATTATTAATGGAATCGATGGTACAAATTATAAAGCATCTGTGATAGGCGAGATAGGCACAAGTAAAGAAGAAATAAAAGAAGTAGAAAGAAAAATTTTTGAAGCTGCTGCTATTGCACATAATGAAACCGGAGTACCGATAATAACTCATACAACGTTAGGTCTTTTAGGATTAGAACAGATTAAAATTTTTAAAAATATGAAAGTAAATTTAGAAAAAGTAGTTATAGGGCATGTTGATTTAAACATTGATATGGATTATTATTTAACTTTACTTGATAATGGATGTTATCTTGCTTTTGACACAATTGGTAAAACTAATTATCAACCAGATGAGTTAAGAGCAATATCTATAAAGAAACTTATTGACAAAGGATTTATTAACAAAATTCTCCTTTCATTGGATATTTCAAGAAAATCTTATCTAAAAAATTATGGTGGTTTTGGCCATTCATATATAGTAGAAAAATTTATTCCTCTTTTAAAAAACAATGGGTTAACAGAAGAAGATATAAAGACTATATTATACAGAAATCCATTGAACTTGATTGGAGGATAAAGAATGATTACGTATCCTATTAAACAGATTAGCTTAGAGGAAGCAATTAATTTGCAGTTTAAATTAGTAGATATCATCCAATCAGTTTTTCGAGGGCATGAATTGCTCGAAGCTGGTGATTATGGTGTATCATTGGAGTTTGGACGACCTAAAACCACCGTAAAAGTTGAGAAAGTTCTTGCTAAATTTTTTGATGCAGAAGATTGTGCTTTAGTAAGAGGTGCTGGTACGGGGGCTATGAGACTCGTTTTTAATAGCTTATTAAAACCTCTTAATACATTACTTGTGCATGACGCACCTGTATATCCTACAACACAAAACCTTATCGATATGATGGGCCTTAAGCTTTTAAAAATAAACATGAACGATTTACACTCTTTTAAAATATTAAAAAATACAAAAGTTGATGCAGTGTTAATACAACATTCAAGGCAAAAACCCGATGATAATTATGATTTTGAGGAGGTAATAAAGGTTATTAAATCTATAACTAATGTTCCTATTATTACTGATGAAAATTATGTAGTTATGAAAGCTCCATATATAGGTGTTCAGTTGGGAGCAGATGTTTCAGTATTTTCCATGTTTAAATTGTTGGGCCCGGAAGGAATTGGATGTGTAGTAGGCAAAAAATATATTATAGACGAAATTCGCAAAATAACTTATTCAGGTGGGAGCCAAGTGCAAGGACCTGAGGCAATGGAAACTTTAAGGGCACTTGTATACACACCGGTTTCATTAGCAATACAAGCAATGCAGGTTGAAGAAATAGTAAAGAGGCTTAACACTGGAGAAATAAAAGGAGTAAAAAAGGCATATGTAGCAAATGCGCAGTCTAGAGTTGTATTAGTAGAATTTGAAGAACCAATTGCGGAAAAAGTATTAAAATACGCTGAAGAGATGGGAGCAGTACCTTATCCTGTAGGTTCTGAATCAAGATATGAAATTGGCGCTATGTTTTATAGAGTTTCAGGGACTTTTATTAAAGATAATCCTGAAATAAAAAATTATGTAATTCGCATTAATCCAATGAGGGCAGGTGCTGATACTGTTATTAGAATTTTAAAAGAAGCTGTAAAGAAAAGTTTGACTTAGGAGATGAGGCAATGTTTCTTAATATGGTTATTGAAAGAAATCCACAACTTATTATAGAAGCTGCCAAATTACACAGAGACGGTGTTATTGAACCCAATACTTATGTGTTGGATGTTGATGGTATTTATGAGAATGCAAAATTAGTTAAAGAAACTGCTGATAAATATAATATTAGCTTATATTATATGACAAAACAATTTGGAAGAAATCCTATTATTTCAAAGACCATTGAAAAGGCAGGAATTGATAAAGCTGTAGCTGTAGATTTTGATGAGGCAAAGGTATTGCACAGCAATGGTCTAAAGATAGGACATATAGGACATCTAGTGCAAGTCCCCAAGAATTACATTAAGTTATCTTTACTCATGAAACCAGAAGTTATAACATGTTTTTCCTATGAAAAAGCAAAAGAAATATCGGATAAAGCAAGAGAACTTGGGATTACTCAGGATATATTATTAAGAGTAATAGATGAAGAAGATGTCATATATCCAGGCAGAATGGTGGTATATATATAGAAGATTTGAAAAATACGGTTCATCAAATATTAAAATTAAAAAATATAAGAATTGCTGGCATTACATCATTTCCATGTTTTCTTTATGATTATGAGAAGAGAGAAATTACGGCAACACATAATGTATATACCTTGTTAAAAGCAAAAGAAATATTGCATAAGATGGGTATTGAAATCTGGCAGGTAAATGGGCCAGTGCTACATGCTGTAGTTCAATACCGCTTTTAAATAAGTATGGTATTACTCATGGAGAGCCGGGGCATGCTTTATTGGGGACGACTCCTTTACATGCATATACAAAACAGCCTGAAAAGCCAGCCATAGTATATGTGTCAGAAATATCTCATGTAAATAATGGGAAAGCTTATTGCTATGGTGGTGGATTTTATCCCAGGTCAAATGTGAAATATACTTTAGTGTCAAATAATCCTGAAGATATTTTAGATAGAATATTTGATGTTGAAGAATTACCACCGGAATCGATAGACTACTATGGAACTATACTTTTAAACAATAAAAAGGTTAACGTGGGGGATACTGTAATATATTCATTTAGAACGCAAATATTCGTAACAAGAGCAAAAGTAGCTCTTCTTGAGGGCTTGTCTTCGGGGAAACCGAAATTGACATATATATTTGATTCAATGGGTAATCTTTTAAAGGATTTAAAAATGATTTAAGAAAGAAGGGTAATAAATGAGAGCTATAATTCTTGTTATAGATAGTCTTGGAGTCGGTGAAATGACTGATGTTCCTAAAGTTCGTCCACAAGATAGGGGTGCAAATACTTTAAAACATGTTTCTGAGTATGAGGATAATTACAGATTAAATAATTTGGAGGTGATGGGAGCAGGTCTTGTAGTTGATAGCAAAAATATAAAAAAAGTAAGCAATCCTATTGCAAGTTATGGGTGTTCAAATTTAGAACATGAAGGAGCTGATACTTTTCAGGGGCATCAAGAAATTGTTGGTTCAAAGCCTAAAAAGGCTTTAAGACAACCATTTAAAGAGCGTATAGACAGAGTAAAATTTGAATTAGAAAAGGCAGGGTATAGGGTAACTATACCAAATCCAAAATATCCATTTTTGCTAGTAGATGGAATAGTTGTAATAGCGGATAACATTGAGGCGGATATGGGTTTAAACTATAATGTTACTGCCCCTTTGGATTATATTTCTTTTGAAGATGAATTAAAAATTGGCAAAATAGTTAGAGATAATGTAGAAGTTGGGCGAGTAATTGTATTGGGGGGTAGAGAAGTCACAATAGAAGATATATTAAATGCTATTGAGGTAAAGTCTGATGAAATAGTTGGCGTGAATTGTACAAAAGCAGGTGTTTATAATAAGGGTTATATGGTGAGACACCTAGGATATGGAATAGATCCGAATACGCAAGTAACTACTATTTTAAAAAAGAGAGGTTTTGATGTATCTCTTATTGGAAAGGCTGCAGATGTTATAAACTGTGACGGTGCAAATTACAATCCATGTGTTGACACAGAAATGGTATTGAAGATATTATTGGATAAATTGAATACTGTATCTGATGGTTTAATAATGGCAAATGTACAAGAAACAGACCTTGCAGGGCATTCACAGGACGTAGAAAAATACGCCGAAAAATTGGAACTTGTAGATGATTATCTACCTAAAATTATTGATAATATGAAGGAAGATGATATTTTATTTATTACAGGTGATCACGGTAATGACCCTACGATAGGGCATAGCCACCACACAAGAGAAAAAGCGCTTCTACTGGTTTATGGCAAAAAATTAAAACCGGTAAATTTAGGAGAAAGAAAGACTTTATCAGATATAGGAGCTACTATAGCAGATTATTTTGATGTCGAAAAAACAGAGAATGGAGAGAGTTTTTTGGATATGATGAAATAAGGAGACGTTCTATCTCCTTTTTTATATTATTTTAACATGAAGGTTGATACCTTATGTAACAATAAAAAAGAACCAAGTCTTACTGCCAATTTATACTTCTTGACATAAGAAGAGAAAATAAGGAATTTCCTGCAATCAATACCTGCTATAATAGGAAACACTCTTGTGACTATGGAGGCTCCTAAATGTAATGTTACAAATGGCTCCAATGTGGTCTCGTTCTACGAAAGCAGAATTACCTCGATAAAAATAAAGTTGAATAAGTAGTTCATAAACGATTTAGTATGAAATATTAGTTTATTGACCCAAGTCTAATACTTAATCCAGGGAAAATTATATAGAGATAACATACGTGACAAATTTAAGAAATCATAGTTTTTGTGATATAATCAAATATAGAAGATTATATGAAATAACTAAAAGGAGTTGCTTTCAAATGAAAAGTATTCTATTAAAGCATGGTGAGATATATACGGAAAAGGGAATAATATACAATGGGGATGTATTGATATTAGAAGATAAAATTGTAGAGATTGGAAAGGATTTATATAATGTTGATGCAGAAGTAATTGATTTAAAAGGCAAAAAAATAGTGCCTGGCTTTATAGACATACATATTCACGGCGGTGTTGGACATGATACAATGGATGCTACTTATGAAGCATTAAATGCTATTTCAATTCATCTTGCAAAACATGGAGTGACTTCTTTTTGTCCTACTACTATGACAATGGATATACCCTATATCCTAAATGCTCTTAAAAACATAAATGAGACAATGAAAAAGAAAACAGCTGGAGCACAAATTTTAGGGGCATATGTTGAGGGACCTTTTATAAGCAAAGAACACAAAGGAGCACAGGATGAAAAATATATAATACCACCTGATAAAGTGTTATTTGACAAATTTTTAGAAGTTTCAGGAGGTAACATAAAAGTAATTGCATTAGCACCTGAAAAAGACCCGGATGGAAGCTTTGTAGAACATGTCACTAAAAAGGGTGTAAAAGTATCCTTGGGACATACAAATGCCACTTATGAGGAGATGAAAAATGGAGTAGAGCATGGTGCTACAATTGCAGTTCACACTTATAATGGCATGAAAGGGCTACATCATAGGGAACCTGGTGCATTAGGGGAAGTATTTTTAGACGACAGAATATACAGTGAAGTAATTGTAGATTTTATACACACACACCCTGCTTCAGTAAAGCTTTTGATTAAGATAAAAGGAACAAACAAAGTGATACTTATATCAGATGCAATGTCTGCTTGCGAATTGGGAGACGGAGAATATAAACTTGGAGGGCAAAAGGTATTTGTAAAAAATGGAGAAGCAAGATTAGAAAGTGGTTCATTAGCAGGAAGTACTTTAACGTTAGATAAAGCTGTAAAGAATATTACTTCTCTTGGAGTACCACTTTTTGAAGCTTGCAAGATGGCCTCTTTAAATCCTGCAAAAGCAATTGGAGTAGATGATAGAAAAGGGAGCATAGAAGTTGGGAAAGATGCAGATATAGTTGTGCTAAACAATGATTTGACTGTTTATATGACAATAATAGAGGGAAAGGTTTTTATGGAATAAAAATGTATACATATTGAGGAATAAATACCAAGAAGCTTAATTGCCATCCAAAGTTTAAGGAATCCTTTTGATATAAGGATTCCTTTTTACATTAAAGGCATTTTGCGATATGTCGGATGTTATTCCTTTACAATATTCTCTTTACAAAATTTTCTATTCTTTCAAGCGCTCTTGCTATTTTATCTAGAGAATATGCGTATGAGACACGGATAAATCCTTCACCACTTGGGCCAAATGCGTCTCCTGGTACTACAGCTACTTTTTCTTCTTTTAAGAGCTTTTCACAAAATTCCTGTGAAGTCATGCCCGTCTTTTTTATTGAGGGGAAAATATAGAAAGCTCCCTTTGGCTCGAAACAGTCAAGGCCCATCTCGCGAAATCCGTTTACAATAAATTTCCTTCTCTTGTCATATGTTTCTCTCATTTTTACTATATCTTCTTCACATTCATATATACCCCTTATTGCAGCGTACTGTGCTGTAATTGGGGCGCATATAGTTGTATACTGGTGAATTTTATTCATTGCTTCAATAAATCCATGTTCTGCTGCGATGTATCCCAGCCTCCAACCTGTCATGGCGAAAGCTTTTGAAAAACCGTTTATAAGTATTGTTCTTTCCCTCATGCCTGGAAGCGAAGCTATGCTCACGTGTTTTCCTTCATATGTCAATTCACTGTAAATTTCATCTGAAATGACTATTAAATCATGCTCAATTATTATGTCTACAATTTCTTCTAATTCTTCTTTTTTCATGATGGCACCTGTAGGATTATTGGGGTAAGGAAGAATTAATACCTTTGTTTTCGAGGTTATTTTTGATTTTAAGTCATCGGGGGTTAGTATGAAATTGTTTTTTTCATCAGTAGGAACAAATACAGGGATACCTCTTGTCAAAGTTACACATGGTGCGTATGATACGTAACTTGGTTCAGGTACTAAAACCTCGTCGCCGTCATTTAAAAGAGCTCGCAGAGCAAGGTCAATGGCTTCACTAGCACCAATAGTTACCATTATTTCTTTTTCAGGGTCATAGGTTAAATTGTAATGAGTTTTTAAGAAATATGATATAGCGATTCTGAGTTCAAGAAGTCCTAAGTTTGAGGTGTATGTTGTGCTACCTCTATCTAGTGCGTTAATGCCTTCTTTTCTTATTTCCCACGGAGTTACAAAATCTGGTTCGCCAACACCCAGTGATATTATGTCTTTTGAATTAGTCACAAGGTCAAAAAATTTCCTGATTCCGGATGGTGGAATACTTTTTACTACGTTGGATATGTATTTATCTACATTCATGGTGTTATCACCAATCTTGTGTCGTCTTGTCCTTCTTCATAAAAAACTCCGTCTTTTTTATACCTTTTTAAAATAAAATGTGTGGTAGTGCTTAATACGCCATCAATGGGGGCAAGTCTTTCAGCAACAAAGAGGGCTATTTCTTTCATTGTTTTACCTTCTACTTCAACGGAAAGGTCATAAGTCCCTGAAATTAAAGATACAGATTTTACTTCTTCAAACTGGCATATTCTTTCAGCTATTGCATTAAATCCAAGTCCTTGCTGGGGTGCTACTTTTACATCTATGAGGCAGTTACGACTTCCCGGCCAGCCTTTTCCCAATCTACGAGAGCAGTGTATTTTAACAACACTTTTTTGTCCTCAAGACTTTTTATTGTGTTTTTAACTTCTTCTTCACTAAGCCTGTGATTGCTGCCATTTGCTTTTCTGTAAGACGGCTGTTTTCGCACAGAAGGTCAAGGATCTCCATGCTTTTATCCATTTTTGCACCTCCTAAAAATATATTTTATGCACATTATAATACAAAGATAGGCGTAATTCAATAATTTAATAAATTGAAGTATAAAAATTTAAATAAAAACGTTTGAAATTTAACGAATGTGTGAATTCTGGGTTGACATGTATGCATAAAGAATGTTACAATTTTTATATAGATATTGATAATTATTTTCAATTATGGAGGCATCACAAATGGCAGAGAATACTATTATAAATCTTATACAATTAAGGGAAAATCATGAAGGAGAGATTATACTAATAAAAGCTGGAAGGACAGCTATGCAAAGATTGAATGAAATGGGACTTGTCCCAGGGACAAAAGTTAAGGTAGTTAGAAAAGGCCTTTTAAGGGGGCCTGTTGAGCTTGAAGTTAGAAATTCTCACCTTGTGATTGGATATGGTCTTGCTTCAAAGATATATGTAAAAACTTGATGGGAAGGGGGATATGCGGTGAAAAAAGAAATAGTTATAGCTTTAGCGGGAAATGCTAATGTGGGAAAAAGCGTCATATTCAATCAATTGACAGGTTTAACTCAGATAATTGGTAATTGGCCGGGGAAAACGGTGGAAAGGGCAGAAGGGGTTTTGAGATTTAAAGGACGAACTATAAAAATTGTTGACCTTCCCGGCATTTATTCACTTTCTGCTTATTCTCAAGAGGAAATTGTCTCTCGTGAGTTTATAGCTTTTGAAAAGCCAGATGTTGTAATAAATGTGGTGGATGCCTCTAACCTTGAAAGAAACCTGTTCTTTACAGTTCAGCTTTTAGAGCTTCATGTGCCTATGGTTATGGCTTTAAACCAAGTAGATTATGCCATTAAAAAGGGTATAGATATAAATGTAAAAAAGTTAGAAGAACTTTTAGGGATTCCTGTTGTAAAAACTATTGCTACAAAGGGAAAAGGCCTTGAAAAATTGATAGATAAGGTTTTAGAAGTTGTAGATTCAAATAAAGAAACGACTGTAAATGACTATGACATAAAGCAAGAGAAAATTCTTAAATATGGAAATGAAATAAGCGAGTATGTAATGAGAATTTACAATATTCTTTTAAAACACAATGTAGTAAACATTATAAATTTGTTTCATCCTCTGTGGATTTCTCTAAAACTTATAGAAGAAGATAGCGATATAATTGAAAAGCTAAAAAGAGAGCCTGATGGTAAAAAAGCTTATGAAGAGATTCAAAAAGAACTAGAGGGATTAAAGGCGAAGACAGATGGCCCTCTTGTGACTTTAGTTACAGCAGCCAGGTATGATATTGCCTCTTTTATAGCCAGGCAGACAGTATCAGAAATTCACCATAGAATTACATGGACTGATTTGATTGACAATGTTGCTCTTCATAAAATATTTGGCTATATATCAATGTTTGCTATTGTCTTCATATCATTTTACGGCATATTTAAATTTGGAGAGTATTTCTCTGGCGTGTTGGAGGGATTTTTTGATGTATTAAGACCTTTGGTGTATAATTTGCATATTCCAAATATGTATAAAGATGTTTTATGGAATGGACTTGTTGAAGGACTTATTTCTGCTATAACCATCGTACTACCTTATATACTCCCATTTTATGTATTTTTATCAATACTTGAAAACACGGGTTACCTCGCAAGAATTGCCTTTTTAATGGATGAGATAATGCACAAAGTGGGACTTCACGGCAAAGCTCTCATTCCAATATTGATGGGCTTTGGGTGCAATGTCCCGGCAGTACTAGGCACAAAAATTTTAGAAACTGATAGAGAAATATTTGTTGCGTCTTTTATGTCCACTCTTGTGCCTTGTTCTGCAAGGATTGTGATAATTTTAGGTACAATAGGGGTATTCATGGGGCCGCAATACGCACTTGCTGTTTTTGCCTTAGATGTTTTGGTAATTTATATAGCAGCGTATTTTGCAGATAAAATAGCGCATGGAAAACCCTATGATTTGATAATGGAACTTCCCGGTTACAGAGTACCCGCGTTAAAACCAACATTAAAGCAAATATGGATTAGGATTAAAGACTTTTTGTATGTGGCACTTCCTATAATTGTTGTAGGAAGTCTTGTGCTTGAAATATTGAAATACACAGGTATATTTAAATATGTGACGTATGTAACGGACCCTATTGTAGTAAAATGGTTGGGATTGCCATCAATAGTAGGAATAGTATTGATTTTTGGGGTTTTAAGGAAAGAGCTTACCCTTATAATGCTTTTAGCTCTTTCTGGGACAAGTCATATTTCACAGATTTTGACTCCAAAGCAGATGATTGTCTTTGGTGTTGTTACAATGCTTTATATTCCATGCATTGCTACAATTGCGGCATTAAAAAGGACAATTGGCTGGAAAAAGACATGGTGGGTAGTTTTTGTTGACATTTTCGTTGCAATATTGGTAGGAGGAATATTAAATCAAATTCTTACTTTTATATAAATATGGTATAATATGAATAGGTGATAAAATTATGCCATATATAATGCCTCAAAAAGAAAAAAGATTAAAAGTGTTGAGAGATGAGTTGGAAAAAGCTATTGATTCTATTATATCTTTAAATCCCAAAAAAAGTGGTATTATTTGGTTCATTGGAAAAAGAAGATGTACATTTAAGAAGCGATATAGACCTCTTGGTAGTTTGGGAAACTTATGAAAAGATTGGAGATTTTTTATGATGCTATAAAACCCAATGTAGCTATGAAATATACTGGTATATACCCCAAAAGAAATCGAAGAATTATACAGGAAAAATAAATTTATAGCAAAAGTATTAGATGAAGGGCGTGTATTATATGAAAAGAAGCAATGAAGAGGATGCTATTTCGGCATTAATAAGGCGTCAAAAATAATAAAATTTGTAGAAGAGAAAATAGAGTAGGGGATAAAACCTACTCTTATTTTTATTAAATAAGATTAACTTTAAGCAATAACTCCTTATCTTTAAGAATTTCATCAGGCTTGCCTATAGCTTCTATGGAGTGGTTTTCGTTTAATACTATTATCCTGTCTGAAAGCATTGCTGCTATATCAAGGTCATGGGTTGCGATTACTATGGTAGTACCGTTTTTATTCAATTCTTGTAATTTTTCCAAAAGCCACTTTTTTGACCGTGGGTCAAGACCATTTGTAGGCTCGTCAAGAAGCAAAACTTCAGGATTTATCACCATGACTGACGCTAATGCGACTTTTTTCTTTTCTCCGCCGCTTAATCTGTGAGGGGGCCTATCTTTTAACTTTTCAATTCCAAAAGAGTTAAGGGTTTCTTCTACGGTTTTTTGAACTTTATTTCTTTCTAAACCCATTTGAAGAGGAGCAAATGATATTTCGTCAAAGACTGTAGTGCTGAAAAGTTGCACATCGGAATCTTGAAACACAAAACCCACTTTTTTTCTAAATTCATATTCATCAAAAGTTTTTTTATCGCCAAGCAATTTGCCAAATGCCCATATTTCACCGCTGTCAGGAGAAATTAAATTGTCCATCAATTTTAAAAGAGTGGATTTTCCACTGCCATTTGCACCGAGAAGAATTAATTTTTCTCCTTTTTTTACTTCAAAAGTTATGTCAGTTAAAGCAGGAACTGATTTATTATAAGAGTAATAGACATTTTTTAATTCAAATACTGTGCTCAATTTAAACCTCCTTATGGGTGGATATACCATAAGATGAATAAAAAAGTTATATTAAAACCTGTCCATATATAGTCATAAAAAGTTATTTTAAAAGGAGTTAGTGTTTTGTAATCTCCATTATAACCTCGTGAAATCATAGCGTTATAACTTCATCACTCAGTTGTTGAGATCTTATCAAAACATTTGCCATAGCAGAAGCGACAAATTTCCGTCCTTCACTACTATTACTTTTCCCGACATTTCTACTTTTTCTTGCGAGAAACATGTTTGTAGCAATTTCTAAAAGCAAAAAGATGTAACGTAAGGCCATTTCAAGTGTAGCAGTAAAAATGCGGGGGAGCTTAAAAGACCTCAATCCTTTTAATATTTCTACCCATTTTGTGGACAGTGCTAGTATATATACAAAGGATAAAGATATAAATGACCTCATCATAAAAATAATGGCACTATACAAACCTTCTTTTGTTATATAAAAATTTTTTGTGAAATATACTAAAGGATGTCCTTCTTTTACTACATTAAAAAGTGAAGGTATCAGGACAATACCTGTAAAAAATATTGAGACTGCTGATACCCTCATAACATATGCTCTTATAGGTATTTTAGAAAAATAAGCCAACAAAAGTGTATAAATAAGAAATATGGTCATAAAAGATATTGTTTTTCCAAAATTGACTATAATGATTAATATAAAAACGGAGACGAGTTTTATTCTCGTATCAAGAGACTGCATAATACCTTTTTTAGCAGAAATTGTGTCAGAATAAAACATATCTTCAAATGCATTTTGTATACTTAAGATTGTCTTTTCTAAAAAGTTATCCATTTTTCTTCTGGGGTTTTCCCATAATCCTCCCTAATATTGCAAATATCAATACAATAGCTGCAATTCCTACGATTGCTGAAAAAATATAACCTAAAGCTTGTTGGAAGAAATTAGCATCAAATCCTGGTATACTGTAATCGGGTAATATTGCTTTTATGACTTCTGAGAATCTATTCATTCCCTCAGGTACATATCCTATCATGTTCTTAATTTCATCAAGGCCCCATTCTCCCCATGCCGAACCAGGAGCTAAAAGCCCGAGAGGGGTGAGAAGTATTATAACTATAGCTGCAATGTGGAATTTTTTCATCTATTATCACCTCTAAGCTTGGATGAAAATTTATACAGTATATTTTCCTCATCCGCTTTTTGTAGATAATATACTACAAGGCCTGTTATAATAGCTTCTACAATACCAGCTACAGTAAGATGAGCAAACATCATTGCAGGTATTGCTACGTTTACTCCATAAGGAAAATATAGGGGTGTTCCATTTGCTGTATGAAAAAGCAATGGCTGAAGTCCAAGTTCTATTGCTGTAGCAAGAGCTGCAGCATTTATTCCTACATATCCCCCTATAGCAGATGATATGACTTTATTTAACTTAAGTGCCAACATAAGTTTATAAATTCCATATCCAACAAAAGGAGCTATAAAAGCTATATTAAAACTATTTGCACCTAAAGCTAAAATTCCTCCGTCACCAAAAAGCAATGCTTGAATAAATAAGGCTATAGTAAGAGATATACTTGCTGCCCACGGCCCTAAAGTTATTGCAAGGAGAGTTGCACCAATGGCATGGGAAGTTGTACCACCTGGTATTGGTACGTTAAACATCATTATTGTAAATGCAAAAGCAGACCCTATAGCCAAAGTAGATATGTCTTTTTTGTCAAAACTTTCATTGACTTTTTTTGCTGCAACTGAAATGACCGGTACCATAGCAGCACCCATAACAGCGCAGGTTTGAGGACTTATATAGCCTTCAGGTATGTGCATAAAAAATTCCCCCTTACAAATTTTTACCCGTTGTTGTCATCACTAGTTTTCCATGTTTTACTCCTTTTGTACTTATAATTTCATCTGCAATTTTTGTAATTTCCTTTGCGGTACCTTTTAGTACCATTATTTCGAGACAGTTATGCTTATCCAAGTGCACGTGCATTGTTGAGATTATGTTTTGATAATGTTTGTGTTGTATGTTTGTCAGCTTGTCATTTATTTCCCTTACTTCATGGTTAAAAACATAAGTAATTGTACCAATGGTCTCCGTATTTTCTGCTTCCAACTGATTTTCTATTATAAAATCTCTTATCAAATCTCTTATGGCTTCAGACCTGTTGTTATAGCTTTTTTTCTTTATAAGCTCGTCAAATTGATAAAGAAGTTTTGATTCCATTGAAACTCCAAAACGTGTTATTTCTTCCAGACTTATCACTCCCATAAAATAGTGTTATCTTCTTAAAAATAATAACACTATTATGAGGAGTCAATTTAAAAATTAACTAAAAGCTTCGCTATGAGTGGGAAAATTTTTCACTCTTTTTTTAATTATAAAGCTCTTGTGATATAATAAAATAAAGTTAGTTACAATACAGGAGGTAGAGCATGCCACTTAATGTAGTACTTGTTGAACCTGAAATACCACAAAACACAGGGAATATTGCAAGAACTTGTGTACTTACAGGCAGCAGGCTTCATCTTGTAAAACCTTTAGGTTTCAGTATAAACGAAAAATACGTAAAAAGAGCTGGCTTAGACTACTGGCCTCTTTTAGACCTTACTGTTTACGATAATCTCGAACAATTTCTTGAACAAAACAAAGGGAAAAAGTTTTATCTTGCTACCACAAAGGCTAAAAAGTATTATCATGAAGTAAAATATGAAGATAATTCTTATATACTTTTTGGGAAAGAAACTGCTGGACTTCCTAAATGGTTGATTGAAAAATACTACGAAGACTGTATACGGATACCAATGCATGAAGTGATATCTACAAGGTCTTTAAATTTGTCCAACTCTGTAGCTATAGTACTGTATGAGCCTTGAGACAACTGGGTTTTCCTAATATGAAATAAAAAATCGAGGGATGATTATGAAACGAAAGATTATTCATGTTGATATGGATGCTTTTTTTGCATCTGTAGAACAACATGATAATCCAGAATATAAAGGAAAACCTGTTATTGTAGGCGGTCTGTCGGGGAGAGGAGTAGTTTCAACTTGCTCCTATGAGGCAAGAAAGTACGGAATACATTCTGCAATGCCGATGTACATGGCGAGGAAACTATGTCCACACGGTATTTTTCTTTCTGTAAGGAGAAAAAGATATGAAGAGGTCTCAAAACAAATTTTTGATATCCTGTACAGTATAACTCCTCTGGTGGAACCTGTTTCTATAGATGAAGCCTATCTTGATGTTACAGATATTGACAAAAATCCTGAGGTTATTGCCAAGGAAATAAAAAAGAAAGTGAAAGAGACGACGGGACTTACCATTTCTGCAGGAGTTTCCTATAACAAATTTCTTGCAAAACTTGCTTCTGACTGGAATAAGCCAGACGGATTTATGGTCATAACAGAGGACATGATTCCCGACATTTTAAAACCACTTCCTGTTTCCAAAGTTTATGGCATAGGGGAAAAATCCGAAGAAAGACTTAAATCTATGGGAATAAATACAATAGGTGACCTTTTAAAACTGTCACAGGAGAATCTTGTCGAAATTTTTGGTAAAGTAGGTGTGGAGATATATTTAAGGATCCGCGGCATTGATGAGAGGCCTGTTGAGACTATGAGGGAGATTAAATCTATAGGAAAGGAAAAAACGTTAGAAAAAGATACAAAAGATAAAAAACTTTTGCTTCACTATGCGAAATTATTTTCCGACATAATATCGGAAGAATTGTTTAGAGCGGGGCTTTATGCCAGAACAGTTACTGTTAAGATAAAGACATCAGATTTTGCTATTCACACCAAAAGCAAAACTTTAAATAAATATATACGATTAAGTGAGGACATATACAATGTAGCCTACGAAATTATTGAAAATATAAAATTGGACCAGTATATAAGGTTGATTGGACTATCTGTTTCTAATTTGAGCGCAGTAAAGTATGAGCAATTGTCGTTTTTGGATAAAAGTGTTGTCAAGTCTATTAAGGCAGAAAACATAGTCAGAGAAATAAATAAAAAAATAGGGCAGGAGATAGTGAAAAAGGCCAGTGAACTTTTAAATAATAAAACGAAACAATGGAGGGATTAAATGGAAGCTAAAGAAAGGCATAAACGCAATATTGCGAAAGAAATTATAGAACTGGCATGGCTTCTATAACAGAACAAATGCTTATAATGACAGTTGGAATGGTGTCAACTATATTTGTAGGACGTGTGGGAACAAATGCAATTGCAGCTGTTGGGATGATTAATTCTCTTATTTTTTTCTTTCAAGCTATTTTTGCAGGTCTTGCTATTGGATCTACAGTAATTGTAGCAAGGCTTATTGGCGAAGAAGATGAGGGAAGTGCTCGCATTGCTGTTATGCAATCCCTTATTATGAGTATTGCTGTTTCTATAGGTTTTACTGTTCTTGGATATATTTTTGCGGTACCTCTTATTAAAATTTTTTTGGTAGTGTATCTCCTGATGTTTTTAAATTGGCTTTAATATATTATAAAATAGTGATTTTAGGTATACCTTTTATGATAGTTGAAATTGTAATAGCAGGAGCATTAAGAGGAGCTGGGGATACTAAAACACCAATGTATATAACAGCTATAGTAAATGTCATAAATCTTTTATTAAACAGTATACTTGTTTTTGGAGTACATTTTCATAGTGGATATGTAGTACCTCCTTTAGGCGTAAAAGGTTCTGCACTTTCTGCTACAATCGCAAGAACGATAGGAGGTTTTTTGCAATTATATATCTTGTATTTTGGCAAAAGAAGGATTAATCTTGACATAAAAGAAAAAATACGGCTGAACTTTGACATGATGATGCGGATTATACGGGTAGGGATACCAGCCTCTTTAGAACAAGTGATAATGCAAGGTGGTTTTCTTGTAGTTCAGATTATTGTCTCTACAATGGGAACAGTTTCGATGGCAGTATATCAGATTGGTATGAATGCGAATAGCCTTGCTTTTATGCCTATATTTGGTTTTTCCTTAGCTGCAACTAGTTTAGTGGGTAGAAGTCTTGGAGCAAAACGTTTGATGTTAGCAGAAATATATGCAAAGGTTTCAAGGAATATTGCTGTTGTTGTGATTTCTATTATAGGCTTTTTTATGTTTATATTTTCAAGACAGCTTGCAGCGCTTTATACTACTGACCCTGTTGTAATAAAGATATCTTCTGATATTATAAAGATTTTTGCGGTGGTAGAACCTTTGCTTGCTATATTAAATGTCATGGCAGGAGTATTAAGGGCTGCAGGCGACATTCCTTATATTGTTCTCACAACTTTTATTGGTTTATGGCTTTTTAGAGTGACAATTGGATATATTCTTGGTAAAGTGTTTGGTATGGGAGTATATGGAATATGGACTGGTATATGTATCGACTTTGTTGTAAGGTCAGTAATGTATAGCTATAGGTTTAAAGCCGGTAGATGGAAATATATTAAAGTTTAGAGTACACAAATTTATCACATATTCTTAATTTTTACATAACATTTTTCTGTTATTATAATGACAAAAGTCAATTTTTAAAAGAGGTGGCTTTATGAAGAGAAAATATTTATATGCAATTGTTGCTGTTTTAATCATTGGCATTGTCACTTTTTACTTTGTAGCAAGAGCAAAATCATCACAACCCCAGCAGCTTTCATATGTTACAGTTACTCGCGGTAATATTTCTATGAAAGTCACTGGGACAGGAAACTTAAGTGGCGATATAAGAGCAATTACGTTAAAAGGCAGTGGAACAGTAAAGAAAGTGTACTTTAAGGTAGGAGATACTGTAAAGAAAGGAGACCTATTATACGAAATTGAAGATGACAGTTTAAACAATCAGCTGGAGCAAGCGAAAATAAATCTTGACTTAGCTGAGCAGCAATTAAATCAAGACACACAAAACTACAATAGTAGCATTGCAAATTTAAACATAACTTCTCCTTCTAACGGGATTATAGATAATATACTTGTAAAAGAAAGACAGAATGTTACACCGGGAACACCTGTTGCAACCATTGCAGATTATTCCCATGTTACTGTAAAAGTTCCTTTCAATGGTGTTCAAATAAAGAATATAAAAGTTGGACAAAAGGCGGATATTTTTTTATACGACTCATTTACAAGTGTAACAGGTACTGTTGAATACGTTTCAGAGCAGCCGGTTCCTAATAATACAGTGCAATACTACTATGTGACAGTAGGGCTTGACAATCCGGGGGCATTAAGCGATGGAATGAGGGTACAAGTATCAATACACACAGATAACGGAATAGAAACAGCATTAGAAGATGGCACGTTAACTGCCAAAAACACAGTCAATGTCACAGCGCAAACATCAGGTACGGTAGATAAAATATATATTTCTCAAGGGCAAAGTGTAAAGAAAGGACAGCTTTTAATAAAACTTTCATCAGACAACATAAGCAATCTGCAGATGCAGATAGAAAATGACAAATTAAAAGTTATGGAAGCACAAAACAACTACAATCAGATTTTACAGCAAATCAACGACTTAAAAATTTATTCTCCTATAGATGGGAAGATCATTAGCCAGAACATAAACGAAGGAGATATATTAGGTACTTCTTTAGCGAGCACTAACATAAGCAATACAAATAGCCAATCACAGCAATCGAGTTTTGTGCCCGTTTTAGATATAACGCAATTATCTACTTATGAGAGTCAACCAGAAACTGCGGTAATAGCAAACAACAACAAATACATCATTAACCTTTCAGTGGACGAAACAGACATAAAGCACATAAAAGTAGGGCAACAAGCACAAATTACAACAGATGACTTACCAGGCAAAACATTTACAGGTACTGTTTCAGAAGTGTCACAACTTCCAACAATACAAAATGGAGTTTCTTCTTACAACGTAATTATTGAAGTCGATCCAAGCGAAGGATTAATGTTAGGCATGTCAATGAATGTTTCAATAATTGTTGCAGAAAAACAAGATGCTTTAATACTTCCAATACAAGCCGTTCAGACAAACGGAAATAGAAAATACGTAATACTCTATACAGACGATTTAAAAAATCAAAATATCAATAGCACTAACAATAGCACTAATAACGGGAACTTTTTCAGGAACAACATAAGATTTGTGGAAACAGGTATTTACAACGACAACTTTATAGAAATTGTGAGCGGTTTACAGGAGGGAGACAAAGTATTAATTCCAACACTTAATTCCTCAACAAACGCAAATAACCGTAATCCAAGTGCTTTTGGTATAATGGGTGGCTTTAGGCCAGAAGGCAATTTCAACAGGAATATGACTAATCAAGGTGGCAGTTACCAAGGCAGAAGCTTTAATGGGACAGGGCAAAATAACACTTCCACAGGGAGGTAAATGATGGATAACATTTTAATAAAAATAAGGAATTTAACAAAGATTTACAAAATGGGAGAAAATGAAGTAAGAGCGTTAGATGGTATAAACCTTGACATTGAAAAAGGAGAATTTGTATCAATTGTCGGTCAATCAGGTTCAGGTAAAACTACTTTAATGAATATAATAGGGTGCTTAGATGTAAAAACTTCTGGAGAATACTTTTTAAATGGCATAGACACAAGCAAACTTTCTGACAATCAATTAGCAGATTTAAGATGTAGCGAAATAGGGTTTGTTTTTCAAAATTTCAATTTGCTTCAAAAAATGACGGCTTTAGAAAACGTGGAATTGCCTATGATATACAAAGGTGTACCTACGAAAGAAAGGCGGCAAAGAGCAGAGATGCTTTTAGAGATGGTAGGACTTAAGGAAAGGATGCACCATAGACCTAATGAATTATCAGGAGGTCAGCAGCAAAGAGTAGCAATAGCAAGGGCGCTAGCAAACAATCCCCATCTCATATTGGCAGATGAGCGACGGGAAACTTAGACTCAAAAAGTGGTAGTGAGATAATGAAAATAATAAAAGAGTTAAACGAGAGAGGGAATACAGTAGTACTCATAACTCATGACCCTAATATAGCTGCACAAGCCAAAAGAATAGTAAAAATAAAAGATGGGCGTATTTTAGAAAACGAGGTGGTAACACCGTGAGATATGTAGAAGCTTTGAAAATAGCTATACGCAGTATTTTAAGCAATAAAATGAGGTCTTTTCTCACCATGTTGGGGATTATAATAGGTGTCACAGCTGTTATAGCCTTAGTAAGTATAGGCCAGGGCTCTACAAGAAGTGTTACTTCTCAGATACAGAGTATGGGTTCAAACCTCATAATGGTAAACGTAATGGGGAGAGGGGGAGAAAGCTCTTTAACTTATGACCAAGCCATTGTTTTAAAAGACTCAAACTTTATAGCTGCTATCTCTCCGGTCATATCTACCAGTGTAACGGCTATGTACGGAAATAATTCAGTGGACAACACAACGGTAAATGGAGTAAATGGAGATTATCAATCAATACGCGATATACAAGTAGCAGCTGGCAGATTCATTTTGCCAATGGATGATGAAGGAAGGAACAGGGTAGCAGTTCTTGGCAGCAATGTAGCGAGAGAGCTTTTTGGCTTTACTGATCCTATTGGCAAGACTATAAAATTAAATGGCCAAAACTTCACGGTAGTAGGTATTTTGTCACAAAAAGGTTCTTCAATTGCAGGTTCTGATGATGATTCAATATTTATACCCCTTAAAACAATGTTCTACTTTGCGAAAAATAGAGACATAAGACAAATATATATAGAAGCTACAAGCCCAGATACCGTTGAACTCGCTAAAAACGAAATAAACAGCAAACTGCTAACTATATTTAAAGGCGATACAAATGCCTTTAGAATAATTGATCAATCACAAATTTTATCTACAGTAAATAGTGTTACTGCTACATTGAGCTTGCTCCTTGGAGGAATTGCAGGAATATCCCTTTTAGTCGGTGGAATAGGCATAATGAACATAATGCTTGTATCTGTTACTGAAAGGACCAGAGAGATAGGGATAAGAAAAGCATTAGGAGCCAAAAAGAAAGATATATTACTTCAGTTTATAATTGAATCATTAACTTTAAGCGGATTAGGAGGAATAGTGGGAATTATAGTAGGATACGTATTGTCGATGGTACTAGGCTCAGCTATGAATATAAATGCTAAGCCTTCTCTCTCTACAGTATTAATATCCTTTTCCTTCTCAGTAATTGTGGGATTGTTCTTTGGCGTATATCCTGCAAATAAAGCTGCCAATTTGAATCCAATTGAAGCTCTAAGGTACGAGTAAAATACAAAAAAGGACAAATTTCTTAGTTTTACTTAAGAGTTTGTCCTTTTTAATATTGCTTTTTTGTCGATAAAAGTTTACAATGTAGTTAATGATAAAATCGGGAGGAGAGAGTAATTGAAGTGGACTGAATCTTTATCAGTTGGAAATGAACTCATTGACAGTCAACATAAAGAGTTAATAAAAAAAGTAAATGATGTTCTGGAAGCTTGCAATCAGAAAAAAGGAAGAGAAAAAATTGAAGAAGTGATAAAATTTTTAAAAGATTATACTATAGAACATTTTAGCGCTGAAGAAGACCTCATGAAAAAATATCAATACCCTTCTTATGAAGAACACAAAAAAATTCATGAAGATTTCATTAAAAAAGTAGATGAATTGGACGAAAAAATAAAGAAAGAAGGCATAAACTTATCAATCATAATGCTTGTTAATAAAACGTTGGTGGATTGGCTTATAAATCACATAAGCAAAGTAGATAAAAAATTAGGAGAGTACATAAAAAGCCAAATGTAATTGAGCCTGTAAATGCAGGCTATTTTTTAATCATAAAATTATATGGTAAAATATTTTTAAATCTAAGATTTAGGGGGTTTTATTGTGAGACTTGTGAGAATAGACAAGGCGCCAAATAAATATGGAATAATTAAAGGGGATAAAGTCATTACATTTGAAAGTGAAGGCTTTGATTCTTACAACTTGGAGGAAGTAAAGCTTTTGCCTCCTTGCCTGCCTACAAAAGCTATATGTGTAGGGCTAAATTATAGGGACCATATAGAGGAAATGGGTGACAAAGAGCCGGCGGAGCCGACATTATTCATAAAACCTTCAACGGCAGTTATAGGCACTGATGATTTTATAGTCCTTCCAGAGATGTCCGAAAGGGTTGACTATGAGGGGGAATTGGCTGTTGTCATTGGCAAGAAAGCAAAAAATGTATCTGAAAAAGATGCATTAGATTATGTCCTTGGATATACAATAGCTAACGATGTTACTGCAAGGGATTTGCAGGCAAAAGATGGTCAATGGACAAGAGCGAAGTCTTTTGACACCTTTTTGCCCATAGGCCCTTGGATTGAGACAGACTTAGACCCATCTTCTTTGGACATAACTACATATGTGAATGGTGAAGTAAAGCAAAAAAGTAATACCAAACACCTTATATTTAACGTTCCAAAACTTATAAGTTTTATATCCCACATCATGACTTTAAACCCCGGTGATGTTATATTGACGGGAACACCTTCTGGCGTCGGGCCATTAAAATCTGGAGATATTGTAACTATTGAAATAGAGGGGATAGGCAAACTGACAAACAGAGTAAAATAAAGATGGTTGCGACAGGGCTTATTTCGGCTGCTGACAATATTGTGATGTCAAGTATTGGATGCCAAATAAAGTCTGAATCTCTTCACCAAACCTCAATAATGTGGTAACATTTATATAGATGTCTTTTCACTTATAGAGGTGGACGATATGAGCATAAGGTTTATATATGGAAGAGCAGGTACAGGCAAGACTAGCTTTTGCCTTAATGATATAAAAAGAAAATTAAGTGATGGAAAATCCCATCCCCTCATACTTTTTGTTCCTGAGCAGTTTACTTTTGAGGCAGAAAAATATCTTTTAAATACAATTGAAAAAGATGAGAAGATAAGGGCGCAAGTTTTAAGTTTTAAAACTTTGGCAAACAGGGTATTTACAGAGGTAGGGGGTCTCACTCATCAACACCTGAAATCCTGCGGAAGGTCAATGCTTATTTACAAAATAATGGAAGACGCGCAAAAAGACTTAAAAGTTTATTCTCAAGCCTCCAAGCAGCAGGGTTTTATCAAAAAAATTTCAGAAACTATAACAGAGCTTAAAAGATTTGAAGTGTCCCCTGATAAGTTGCTAGAGATAGCTGAAACAATAGATTATTTGGGATTGAGAGAAAAACTGAGGGACATAAGTTTAATATATTCTAAATTTGAAGAGAGTTTACACCAAAATTATATAGACCAAGAGGATGAGTTGACTCTTTTAGCAGAGAAACTGGAATATTCTTCTCAATTTGAAGGTGCTGAATTTTGGATAGACGGTTTTACGGGTTTTACGCCAAAGCAGTATAGGGTGATAGAAAAGCTTTTAAAGAAAGCTTCAAGAGTAAATGTAACTCTTTGTATGGACACATCTTGCAATTTCTCTGAAATTGATACTACAGACCTTTTTTACACTACTAAAAAGACAGAAGATAAGCTTTTGGAAATATGTCAGAGAAATAATATATCTTATGAAAAACCGGTGGATTTAAATGGAGGAATACCTAAAAGATTCAGAGAAAGTGAAGAGCTAAGCTTTCTAGAAAAACACTTTTTTTCCTATCCTTACAAAGTATATCCAAGTGAGACAAAGGATATAAGTCTTTTTAAAGCTGTCAACGTATATAGTGAAGTTGAAGAAACTGCGAGAGATATCATAAGACTGGTGAGAGATAAAGGACTTAGGTACTCTGACATTGTGGTAGCTGCTCGCGATTTAAATAGATATCATAAACTTGTTAAAGCTATATTTTCTCAATATGGAATTCCTTACTTTATAGACCTAAAGATAGAAATAAAAATAATCCCATCATCGTTTTTATAACCTCCCTTTTTGACATTCATTTAAAAAGATGGTCTTATGAATCTGTTTTTAGGTATTTAAAGACAGGTTTTGCAAATTTAGAAATAGAGGACATAAGCCTTATTGAAAATTATGTACTTGCCAATGGCATAAAGGGAGATAAATGGAAAGAGGAGGCTTGGAATTATAGGCTAGATTACAGATTCGACAGATTGACAATGGAGGAAGAGGAAAAAGAGATAATAGAAAAAGTAAATGAGATAAAAGGGAAAATTACAATTCCATTGCAGGGTTTTTATAAAAAGTTTTCCAAATCAAAAAATGTTAGAGAAGCTTGTGGTACTTTATACGATTTTCTCGTTGAGATGGGGTTGCCTCAAAAGATTCAGAAATTGATTGAAAAATTCAAAGAAGAAAAGGAATATGATACAGCAAATCAATACGCACAGGTTTGGGATATTGTTGTAGATGTTTTAGATCAATTGGTAGAAGTGATAGGGGGAGAGAAAGTTACAGTAGAACAGTTTGCGAAGATACTCAGCATAGGATTTGACGAATACCAGATTGGGACTATTCCTCCTGCCTTGATGAAGTGCTGGTTACTAGCGTTGATAGGATGAAAAGCCACAATGCAAAAGCACTTTACATAATCGGTGTAAATGACGGTATATTTCCGGCTTCCCATTTTGATGAGGGAATTCTCACAGATGAAGATAGAGAAATTTTAACTTCTCACGATGTGGAGTTAGATAATGATACAAAGACTAAAGTTTTTGAAGAGCAATTTTTAGTCTACACTGCTTTAACTTCCACAAGCAAATTTTTAAGGATAAGTTATCCTATTGCTGACCATGAAGGCAAAAGCATGAGACCTTCCATAATAATTTCCCGTTTAAAAAAGATTTTTCCAAAAATAAAACAATTTAGCAACGTGGTAGAAATGGATACAGCCGAGGAAAATTTAAATCGCGTATCAACACCTTCACCTACTTTTAATGAAATGATAACTGCGATTAAAAAATGGGATGTGACAGATAAAATACATCCTCTGTGGTTGGATGTGTATAAATGGTATGCTAAAAATGATCGTTGGAAACCGAGATTGACAAGAGATTTAGAAGGTATTTATTACACTAATCAGGTGGAAAAAGTACCTGCTCATAAGATGAAAAAGTTGTACGGGGATAAATTACGTTTTAGCGTATCCAGACTTGAAAAATACGCAGCTTGTCCTTTTGCCTATTTTGTCCAATACGGACTTAAAGCAAGAGAAAGAAAAATATATAGTTTTGAGCCACCTGATTTAGGAATATTTATGCACAATATCCTCGATAGATTTTCAAAAGCGTTGGAGGAAGAAGAACTTACATGGCAAGAGGTTGATAAAGAGTGGTGTGATGAAGCCGTATCAATAATTGTTGATGATATGATACAAAAAATACCAGGTTATATTTTAAACAGCAGTCCTAGGTATAAGTTTCTTGCTGAAAGATTAAAAAGAATACTTTCTAATGCGGTTTGGATTGTATCTGAGCATATCAAGAGGAGTTCTTTTAAACCTGTTGACCATGAAGTTGCTTTTGGTGATAATCAAAAGTATCCTCCTATAAAGATTGAACTATCAAATGGTGAAGAGATAAATCTCATAGGGCGGATAGACAGAATTGACATATTTAAAAAAGAGGATGAAGCTTATATAAGAATAATAGATTACAAGTCTGGCAACAAAACTTTAGACCTTTCTGATGTTTTCTATGGTTTAGAGCTTCAACTTTTGATATATTTGGATGCCATATTGGAAAGCGCAATAAAAGAGGGTACGACTTTGAATCCGGCTGGTGTGTTTTACTTTAAAATAGATTACCCGATTATAAAGGCAGATAAGGATATGTCGGATGAAGATCTGCAAAAAGAGATTTTTAAAAGATTAAGACTAGAAGGGCTTGTTTTAAAAGATGAGCAAATTATAAAAGAGATGGACAAATCAATTGAAGGCACTTCTTATATAATTCCAGCAACAATCAATAAAGACGGGAGCATAGGCAAAAACACCAAAGGAGCTACAAAAGAGCAGTTTGAATTGTTGAGAAAACATGTTAAAAAAACTATACAGCGATTGACTGAAGAAATGCTGGAAGGGAACATCTCAATTTCTCCTTATAAAAAAGATAAAGAAACTCCTTGCAAATATTGCCCTTACTCTTCTATCTGCCAATTTGAAAAGAATTTTAAAGATAATGATTACAGGGTTATAAAGACTAAAGATGTTGAAGAAATATGGAGTATGTTAGAACAGGAAGTGAAAACAGATGGAGACTACGTGGACTCATGAACAGCAGTTAGCTATAAATACAAGGGGAAATAACCTATTAGTTGCTGCTGGTGCAGGTTCTGGCAAAACAGCCGTTTTGGTTGAAAGAATTATAAGACTTATTACAGACAAAGAAAATCCTGTAGATATTGATAGATTGTTGGTAGTGACTTTTACAAATGCTGCTGCCTCTGAAATGAGAGAAAGAATAGCAGATGCGCTGATTTCTAAGTTAGACCAAAATCCGGAAGATAGGCGGCTTAGTAATCAGCTAACATTACTTAACAAAGCTACAATCACTACAATTCACTCCTTCTGCTTAGAGGTTGTGAGAAATAACTTTTTTCTCGTAGATTTAGACCCTAACTTTAGAATAGGGGATGAAACAGAGACTTTGCTTTTAAAATTAGAGGCGGCAGAAGAGCTTTTTGAGGAATTGTATCAAAAAGAAGATAATCAGGATTTTTTGATGTTGATTGAAAGTTATGGAGGTACAAGAGACGATAAACCTCTTGTGGATGTTCTTTTAAGATTATATAATTTTGTAAAGTCACTTCCATGGCCTGAAAAATGGCTTATGGAGATGCTATTAAATTTTGAAGTGAAGGAAGATTTTAATTTTGAAAAGTCTCAATGGGCACAAGTCATCTTAGACAGTTTAAAAGTAGAAATATCGGGACTTTTAAATGGAATGTATGTGGCAATTGATAAGCTTCATGCTGAAATTGGGCTCCAAAGTTATCTTGATAATTTTGAAATAGAGGCGGGAAACTTGGAAAAACTTCTAGACTGTGAAAATTGGGAGGAATTTAGAAAACAGATAAATGCCATAAAATTTGATAGACTTCCCAGAGCAGGTAAAGATGCAGACCCTAAAGTAAAAGAAGAAGTGACAAAAATAAGGAATGAGGTTAAAGCTAAAATTAAAGAGATAAGAAATAAGTTTTTTTCAGATGACATAGAAAAGATTGAAGAAGAAATTAAAGTTTTGTACCCTATCATGAAGGCTTTGGTGGATTTGATTTTACTTTTTGATAAAAAATATGCTGATAAAAAAAGGGAAAAAGGCATTATAGACTTTAATGACATTGAACATTTCGCACTAAAAATTTTGACAGAAGTCGATGAAAAGGGTAAAATGAAGCCTTCAGAGGTAGCTTTGATGTATAGAGAAAAATTTCAAGAGATTTTTGTAGATGAATATCAAGACTCTAATTTAATACAGGAAGTTATACTAAGCACTATAGCCCGAGAAGATACACCTAACAGGTTTATGGTAGGGGATGTAAAACAGAGCATATACAGGTTTAGGCAAGCAAATCCGTATATATTTTTTGAAAAATACAATACTTATTCTTCAAAAGAGGAAGATAAAAATAAAAAGATACTGCTTTATAAAAATTTCAGAAGCAGATCCCAAATCATAGATGCGGTAAATTTCATTTTCAAAAAGATAATGTCTAAGAATGTAGGGGAGATAGATTATACGGATGAAGAAAAGTTAAACTATGGAGCAGATTTTGGAACACCTCCTCTTGGTGCCATTGTAGGTGGACCTGTAGAAATACATTTAATAGAGAAAAATGATGAAATCCCTGAGGAGGAAGAAGTAGAGGCTTATGAGGAAGAAGAGGAAGAGGTTATTGATAACATACAAGGAGAAGCAAGGGTTGTATCTCAAAGGATAAAAGAATTAGTCAACCAAAGCGAAAGAGGCATCTTTATGGTTTATGATAAAAACCTCAAAAATTACAGGCCTGTTGAGTATAGGGATATAGTAATACTCTTGAGGGCTACAGAAAGATGGGTACCTGTATTTTTAGAGGAACTTATAAATGCCGGTATTCCTGCTTTTGCGGACACAGGAACGGGATACTTTGAAACAACAGAGATAAAGACTATAATATCCCTCCTTCAGGTGATAGACAATCCAATGCAAGATATTCCCTTGTTGGCAGTCTTGAGGTCTCCTATTTTTTCCTTTACTCCTGAAGAGCTAATTGACATAAGGTTAGAAGAGCCTAATAAGACCATATATGAAGCTCTTAAAAAGGCAGCCCAAAGGCAGGATGAATTAGGACAGAAAATTGTGTTCTTCTTGAAATCTTTAAAAAAATGGCAAGAAAAAGCCATTTATATGCCGGTAGATGAGTTTTTGTGGTATTTATATCAAGACACTGGTTATTATGCCTATGTAGGGGCAATGCCTCAAGGAGTGCAGAGGCAGGCAAACTTGAGGATTTTGTTTGAAAGGGCAAAGCAGTACGAGGAAACAAGTTTCAAAGGATTGTTTAATTTTATTAATTTTGTAACTCGGCTAAAAGGCAGCAGTGGCGATATGGGAAGTGCTAAAATAGTAGGAGAAAATGAAAATGTGGTCAGGATAATGAGTATACACAAAAGTAAAGGTCTTGAATTCCCAGTAGTTATAGTGGCAGGGTTAGGTAAACAGTTTAATTTAAAGGATTTGAGTCAAAGCGTATTGTACCATCATTTATTAGGATTAGGCCCTGAGTTTGTGGACTTCAAAAGAAGAATATCGTATCCCAGCATTGTGAAAGAGGCAATAAAAAACAAAATAAAGTTAGAAAGCCTTTCTGAAGAGATGAGGGTTTTGTACGTTGCTTTGACAAGGGCAAAAGAAAAGTTAATATTAGTTGGAAGTGTCAAAGACATAAAGGAAAAAGTGAAAAAATGGTGCAATATTGCTATGTTGGGAAGTAAAGTGCCTGAGTATGAAATTTTAAAAGGCAAAAGTTATATAGACTGGATAGGGCCTGCTGTCATAAAGCATCCTGATTTAAAACCTTTGAGAGATTTTGCACATGTACAATGTGCTGCTTTGGAAGAGGATCGTTCTCAGTGGCAAGTAAGAATTTGGGATAAAAAAGATGTAATTATTGATAAAGAAAAAGCTGAAGAAGAAACAAGTTTCTCAGAAAAGCTTAAAGATATAGATTTAAATAGTCCCAGCAGTGAATTTTATGATGAAGTAGCAAGGCGTTTAAATTACGTGTATCCTTATGAAAAGGCCTGTCATTTGCCTGCAAAACTTTCTGTCACAGAAATTAAAAGAATTTTAAATGAAGAAGTAATAGATGAAGATACTACTTCAATATTTGAAAAAACAGTTCTTAAAACTCCTGCTTTTTTGGAGGAAAGAAAAGGGCTTACTGCTGTAGAAAAAGGGGTAGTTATGCACCTTGTTATGCAAAAATTAGATTTAAATGGGGATTTGACTGCAGAGGGTATAAAAAAGCAAATTAAAAATATGGTGGATAGAGAGATTTTGACAGTGGCACAGGCTAAGGAAGTGGACGTAAAGAAGATTGAAGTATTTTTTAAAACTCCTCTTGGAATGAGGATGTTGAATTCTCAAAATGTGAGAAGGGAAGTGCCTTTCCACATAAAGCTTAAAAGTACAGAAGTTTACAAAGATTTGCCTGAGGACTATGAAAATGAGTTCATTGCTGTCCAAGGCATTGTCGACTGCTTTTTTGAAGAAGAGGGAGAGATAGTCCTTGTTGATTACAAGACGGATTATGTTACAGAGGAAACCTTGGAAAAGATAAAAGAAAAGTATAAAGTGCAAATAGAACTTTATGGAAAAGCCTTAGAAAAGATTACGGGTAAAAAGGTTAAAGAGAAATATATTTATTTGTTTTTCAATGGAAAGATTCTGAAATATTAAGGGTGATAAAATGAGGATTTTACATACATCTGATTGGCATTTAGGTAAAAGCTTGAAAACTTTTCAAGGATTGAAGAGCAGGAAAAATTTTTAGAAGATTTTGTACAAATTGTAGAAGAGAACAATGTAGACCTAGTTATAATTGCTGGAGATGTATACGACTCTTCAAATCCTCCTGCGAAAGCAGAGATGCTTTTTTATAGCACCCTAAAAAGGCTTTCTAGTGGCGAGAGAGTGATTTTGGTTATTGCAGGAAATCATGACAACCCTGAAAGGCTTTCTGCAGCAAGTCCTCTTGCCTACGAGCACGGAGTGATACTTCTAGGTACTCCTAAAAGTATTGTGCACAAGGGAGACTTTGGAAAGTTTAAAATTTTAGATTCGGGAGAGGGATACTTAGAAATAGAGATAAAAGGTGAAAAAGCTGTAGTTATAGCCCTTCCTTATCCCAGTGAAAAAAGATTAAATGAAATTTTCACAGAGGAAATGGAAGAAGGTAAGAGGCAAAAAAGTTACTCTGAGAGAATTGGAGAAATTTTTAAAAGGCTTTCTGAAAAATATAGGGATGATACTATAAACATAGCAGTCTCTCACATTTTTGTTGCTGGAGGAGAAGAGGCTGGTTCTGAAAGACCTATTCAGTTAGGAGGGAGTTTCACTGTTGAAATAAAGCATCTTCCACAAAAAGCTCAGTATATCGCATTAGGACATCTTCATCGGCCTCAAAAAGTTTCTTCTACACTAAACGCCTATTATTCAGGTTCAGCCCTTCAATACAGCAAAAGCGAGATAAACCATTCCAAATGTGCTTATTTAGTAGACATAAAGGCTGGCACCTCACCTATAGTGAAAGAAGTTTATTTTAAAAATTACAAACCTATAGAAATATTTAAGTGTGACAATATTGATGAAGCAATTGAAATTTGCAAAGAATACCAAGATAAAAATATATGGGCGTATTTTGAAATAAAGACAGATTCTCCTTTGCCACCTTCTAAGATAAAAGAAATGAAACAAATTTTGCCGAACATAGTTGAAATAAAACCTATTTTGCCAGAAGATGAAGCTCAAGTAGAAGATTATGAAATAACCGAAAAAAGCATGCTGGAACTTTTTGAAGAATTTTACTTAAAAGAAAGAGGAGTAACTCCTTCACAAGACCTTATAGACCTTTTTGCGAGTATAGTAAAAGAAGAGGATGAGGAAGATGAGACCTTTGAAGCTTAGAATATCAGGACTTAACAGTTTTGTTGAAGAACAAGTTATAGACTTTGAGCGTCTTACTGAAAGAGGGCTTTTTGGAATATTTGGTCCGACTGGAAGTGGCAAATCTACTATCATCGATGCTATTACTCTTTCAATGTATGGGAAAATTCCTAGAAACAGCAGAGAATTCATAAACACTAACTCTACTTCTACATCGGTAAGTTATGAATTTGAAATAGGAATTGGTGCTGAAAGAAAGAGGTATATAGTAGAAAGAAATATAAAGAAAGATTTGAAAACTGGCGGTTACAAAACTACTTTAGCGAGAATAAGAGAAATGGGGGAAAAGGGAGAAAAAGTTCTATGTGAAGGAGATAGAGAAGTACAAAAGAAAATAGCCGAAATAATAGGTCTTACAGCTGAAGACTTTACACGCTCTGTGGTATTGCCTCAAGGAAAGTTTAGTGATTTCTTAAAGTTGACAGGTAAAGATAGAAGAGATATGTTAGAAAGAATTTTTGGATTGGAGAAGTACGGCAATAACTTGCTTAAAAAAATTAGAGAAGTAAAAAATGAAAAGAATCTTATTTTAAATAGAGTAAGTGGAGAACTCAGCCGTTATGAGGGAGTATCTTCTGAGGCTTTGCAGGAAATGACAAAAAAGTTGGAAATCCTTAAACAGCAAGAAGAAAAATTAGCCGCCGAAAAGAATCGGTTGGATCTAGAAAAAGAAAAATTAAAAGCAATATGGGAAAAGCAGCAAGAATTAAATCAATATCTTCAAAAAAAGGAACTTTTAGAAGGAAAAATTGAAGAGATAGAGAGAAAGAAAGTAAAAATTAAAAAAGCAGAAAAAGCCTTGTCAGTAAAACCTTATATAGATGCAGTCAATGAAACTAATTCCAAGATAGCTCAAAATAAAGAAGAAGTAGAAAAATATACAAAAGAATTGACGGTAATTGAAGAAAATCTTAAAAAGATTGAAAAGGAATATGATATAGCATTACAGAAAAAAGAAGAAAAAATACCTTTGTTGATTGAGAAAGAAGAGAAATTAAAAAGGGCTTTGCAAATTCAAAAAGAAGTTAAGACGATGAATGAAGAAAGAGAGAAGCTTTTAAAGAAATACAGGGCTGTCGAGAAAGAAATTGAAAAGCTAAAAAAGGAACTAGAAATATTATCAAATGATATAGAGACCACGAAAAAAGTATTAGAAGATAAAGACAAAAAAATAGAAGAATTAAAAATTAGCTCTGGGCAGAGAGAAAAAATATTCTCTGCGTTAGAAGTCCAAAAAGAATTTGAGAGAATCGAAAAAGACAAGAAGGAAAAAGAGGCAAAGATTTTTGAGTTGGAGGAAGCTATAAAAAGGCAACAGAAAGAGCATGAAAGACTTAAGAATCTGATAAAGCAAAAAGAGGAGGAAATACAAGCTTTAGAAGAAAAAATTAGAAATCTTGAAGGGCATATGCCGCCGACTAGCGATGAACTTCTTATCATGCAGCAGCAGTTGGAAGAACAAAAAAGTAAATTTTTAGAGGCAAAAGAAAATGATGAGTTAAGGCAAAACATTAAAGGAATTTTAGATGAAATTTCTGATTTAAAAGGGAAATTAAAAGAGCAAATAAATAAACTGGAAGATGACATAAAAACAAAAAGCAAACAATTGGAAAATCTAACTAAAGAAATAGAAGAGATTCAAAGACAAAATATAGCAGGGGAATTGGCAAAAGATTTAGAAGAGGGAATGCCTTGTCCTGTTTGTGGCTCAGTCCATCATGTAAAATTGGCTCAAAAAATAGATGAAGAATTAATAAATGAAAAAAGAGCTTTTGAGGAGATTTTTAAAAGAGAAATTGAAGAATTTCAAAACCAGCTTCTTAAATTAAAAGGGGAGTTGGTAGCTTTAGAAGCAAAAGAAGAACTTCATAAAAAGGAATATGATAGATTAGAGGAAAAACTAAAAGGTATTGATATAAAAGCCTTTGAACAAAATGTAGGGCAGTTGCAACTTACATTTGAAAAGGCGAAATTAAAAACAGAAAGATGGAATAAAGAAAAAGAGGAAATAAATGCTTTACTTAAAAAGTTGGGAGAAGAAAAGGCACAGTTAGATTTGGAGGAAGCGAGACTAAAAGAAAGCCTCGGCAAGGATGTCAAAGCTCTAAAAGAGTTGAAAGTATCAGTAGAAGAGCTTAGTAGAGCATATTCATGTATTTTAGACCAATTAGAAAGTTTAAAGACAGAATTAGAGATTAGAGATTTTAAACAAAAGGTTGTAGAAATAAATGAAAAAGATAGAGAAGTAGAAAAGCTTCAGAAGGAAAGTGAACTTTTAGAGAAGAAACTGGAGGAATTGGTGAATAAAAAAGAGATTTTGTCAAATAAAATTAATGAACTTTTAATAAAAAAAAGCTCAGATTGTAGAGATAGGCAAAGAAAAGTCAAAGTACCTCCAAGAAAGACAAAAAGAAATAGATATTTTATCAGAGGGCAAAGAAATAGAGAATTATTTAAAGGAAGTGCAGAGAGAAAGAGAAAATATATTGAAAGAAGAAAGAATATTAAAAGAGCAGTTTGAAAATGAGAAGAAGAAAAAGCAGGAGACAGAAAACAAAAAAGTATCAGCTTTAGAAAATCAAATTTTATTAAACAATATGTTAAAAGATCAGTTTGAAAAACTTAATGCTTCTATTTCGAAAAAAGGATTTAAGGATGAAAAAGAAGTTATGGAATGTTTTTTAGATGAAGATACGATAAAGTCCTTGGAAGAGGAGATAAAAAATTTTGAAAATGAGTATATATCCATATGTTCAAACATTGAGAGGTTGGATTCTACTTTGAACGGGCAGAGGATTGAAGAAGAGGTTTGGAGAAATTTAGAAGAAAAAATCAAAGAGACAGAACAAGCCTTAAGTGAAAAAAGAAAAGAGATAGGTGCTACACAAAAGGCACTTGAAGATATACAAAATAATCTCCAAAAAGTAGAAGGGCTAACTGAGCAAAAGAAAGAATTAGAGCAGTTATTAGATATGTTAGAAGATTTGGATAAACTGTTTCAAGGGAATCATTTTGTGGAGTTTGTGGCTACAAGGCAACTTAAGCTTATTACTTTTTCTGCTTCTAAAAGGCTAAAAGAAATTACAAGAGGAAGATATGCATTAGAATTGGACTCTGACAATAATTTTGTCATGAGGGACGACTTTAATGGGGGGACAAGGCGGTCTGTTGACACTTTATCTGGGGGAGAGACTTTTTTGACTTCTCTCTCGTTAGCTTTGGCACTTTCTTCTCACATACAATTAAAAGGTAGGGCGCCTTTAGAGTTTTTCTTCTTGGATGAAGCTTTGGCAGCCTTGATTCAGAACTTCTTGATGTGGTTATGACATCACTAGAAAGACTTCGCAATGATAAGATGGTTGTAGGTATAATAAGCCATGTTGAAGAGCTAAAGAATAGGGTGCCTGTAAAACTTATCGTAATTCCTCCCTCAACTGCAGGAGAAGGAAGTAAGGTGAGGATAGAGTATAGTTAAATAAAGAGAAGGAATATCTTATGTAATAAAGGGTTACGAATTTATTTAGTCTCATAAAGATTTCATTTGTCAACAAATTAAAGCGACGACCTACTTTGTTAAAGAGGTCGTCGCTGTCGAAAAGAAGGGATATTTTATGAGGGACCTTTATTTCAAAGGCTTGTGTACAAACCACCAGTCAAAAGCTTCAATTTCTTTTGATTTAATTTTTTCTTTTCTTTCATTTGCAGAAGCTTCATCAGTGGAAGGTGGGACTATTACATGGTCTTTAATCAAGTAGTTATTTGGCCATTTCTCAGGGAGTGCCACGCCGTATTGGTCTGCTGTTTGCAATGCTTTTAATGCTCTTAATATTTCATCCACATTTCTTCCAACTTCTTGTGGATAATACATTATAAGTCTTATTGTTCCTTTGTCGTCTACTATAAATACTGCTCTTACAGTATTGGTGCCTTTGCCTGGATGAATCATTCCTAATTGGTTAGAGACTTTTCCTAAGTCATCGGCTATGACTGGGAAAGGAATAGCTATGTTTGTGTTGTCCTTTATCCACTCTACCCATTTTATATGGGAGAAAACTTGGTCAACTGAAAGACCTATTAATTCAGTGTTTAATTCTTTAAAGTCATTAGCTTTCCTTGCAAATTCTACAAATTCTGTTGTGCAAACTGGTGTAAAGTCTGCTGGGTGGCTAAAAAGTACAAACCATTTTCCTGCGTAATCTTCAGGCAGTCTCTTTACTCCCTGAGTTGTTACTACCTCCATAGATGGGAATTTTTCTCCTAATAATTTCATTCTAATTTCCTCCATTTTTTAAGCCTCCTTATTTTTCTCATTACATTTTTTGCATATACCATAAACATTTATATCGACATTTTTAATTACAAATCCTTTTAATTCTTCCACATTTATAATTTCCTCTGATACAGGAAAATCATATACCTTGCCACATATTTCACATTTAAAGTGTCCGTGAAAATAAACATTGATATCATATCGCAATTCCTTTTCTTTCAAAGATAGAGCATTTACAACTCCTTTTTCCATAAACAATTCCAATGTGTTGTAAATACTGGTTTTTGAAAGGGTTGGTATTTCGTTTATTAAGTATTGATAAATATCATCAGCTGTTGGGTGTATTCTATTGTTTAAAAGGTATTCTAATACTTTTATCCTTATAGTAGAAGGTTTTATATCATGTCTCTTTAAATAATCTTTTAATTGCTCTATTGTATAAGTCATTTTCATTACTTCTTTCTCACGATTATTTTGCTGCGTAGTAGCATCTTTTGGGAGAGATTATCAGATCCTCTTTCTTAAGTTCTTTTATAGCTTTGTCTACTTCTTTTTTGTCTAAATTAGCTTTTTGTGCAATATCTCCTGGTCTTAAAGGTTCAGAGGATTCTTTTAAAATTTTTAACACTAACTCTTTTACTTCCATTTATCTCACCTCGTTTGTATTAAATTTAATTTTGTACTAATTTCAATTTTATTATAATATTAATTTTCTTTTTTGTCAACAGTTTTTTTAAAAATTTATTTTTATTTTTACCACTTAAAGGAGGATTATTAAATACAGAGAAGTAATCTTCAAAAAAACATTGACAATTTTAAAGGAAAAGTATATTATAGTAATAGAATGCATTCGGTTGCATAAAAGTTCTTGACATTTCTCCCCGATTTGATTAATTGTCAAAATTAATCAAATTCTTTTTTTAATATTGGATGCATTCGATTGCATTTACTAAAAAGAATAGGAGAGGTCTTACAAATGTCCGAAATAAGATATGACCTTATAACTGGTAAAAGGGTGATTATAGCTACAGAGCGAGGTAAAAGACCTCATGATTTCAATGTAAACTATGAGGAAAAGAAAAATAATACTTGTCCTTTTTGCCCAGGAAACGAAGAGATGACTCCTCCTACTTTAGTTGAAATTAAGGATAAAAAAGGGAACTGGTTAGTTAGAGGATTTGAAAATAAATTTGCAGCAGTGAACACAGATTTAAAGAGTTTTGAGGCCCCATCCTTTATAAAGCGGAATATGGCTATGGTGTAGCGGAAGTGATAGTAGAGTCACCAGAACACGATGTAACTTTTGGAAGTTTATCTTTAGAACAAATGCAAAAAGTTTTTATGGCAATAATTGAGCGTTATGAAAAAATTGCTAAAGACGATAAAATAAAATACATTCAGGTGTTTAAAAATTTTGGTGCAAGAGGAGGAGCTTCCTTAGAACACGGGCACTGGCAAATTATAGCTACTTCTTTTATTCCAGATGTAGTAGAAAAAGAAGTAGCAGGTACACAAGAATATATTAAGAAGAAGGGCAAATGTCCTTATTGTGAAATTGTCAAATATGAAAAAGAAGAAGGCAAAAGGATAATAAGTGAAAATGAGAATTTCATTGTTATCGCTCCTTATGCATCTCAATATCCTTATGAATGTTGGATAATACCCAAAGAGCATCAAGAGAGATTTGAAGAGTCAAAAGAAGAAAATGTTGCAAGTTTGACTAAAATTTTGAAGACTCTTATAGTAAAGTACGAGAGAGAATTTAACTTTCCGCCATATAATATTGTGGTTCATACATTACCAATTTATGATACAAGAAATTACCATTGGCATTTTGAAATTGCCCCAAGGCTTACTGTGGCAGCTGGTTTTGAGTTAGGGTCAGGAGTTTATATAAATCCAGTGCACCAGAATTGGCAGCATCAGTTTTAAGAATATAAAAATTTTATTGAAAGAAGTGGTCAAATGTATATTAGTAAAACTTTCGACTTTGAAGATATACCTACAAAACTGAAAGATATACTTAAAAATATAAATAAAGACAATTTTAAAAAGTTTAGGTGGTTTCAGGAAAAGGCTTATGATATTTTAGATATATTTTTATTTGATTATGCAATATTGTCTAAAAAAGAAGCTGAGGTCATAATTGCAGCTATTATAGCTTTTGTAGTGAAAGCTTCAACGAGTAATAAGGAGATTATGGTGCTTTATTATGTACCTTTAGTTATAACTCCTTATTTTAGGAATAATGATTTAATAGATATTATTGAGAGTCCAAATTTAAAAGCTTTTATATATGATGGAATCGACGATATAAATTATGTTAAGTTTTTAAATAAAGCGTTAAGTGAAGAAACAGTTATAAAATTTGAGTCTGGTGCCAAATTAATTCCTTATAATCTTAAAAAAGACGATATATACAGTTCAAGAAGGCTGAGCAATAAGTCCAGTAATAGTCTAACATTTTTACAAAAAGATGAAATAATAAAGACTTATAGGAAATTTGTAAAAGGAGTTAATCCTGACCTTGAGATGACTTTTGAACTTAAAAATGCAGGTTTTGGAAATGTTCAAGATATAAGAGGATATTTTTTATATGAAGACAGGAACAGAGAAAGGTATACTGTTGCTATAATAGTGGAACACATTAAAAACATGGGAGACATGTGGCAATATACCCAAGAGTATTTGTCTTCTGTAATTTCTACTTTATGCGATTATGATGAAATTAAAGAAAGTTACGTAGAAGGCTACTTGAACGATTACCTTGAAGAGGTAAGAGAGGTAGCAAGGATAATTGCCAATATGCATATTAAATTGTCTTATATTGATAAAGAAGATTTTGTTAAAAGAGATGTGGAAATATCAGATGTTGAAGAAATAGTAAAAAGTATAAAAAATAATTTTACTAAACTTCTAAATTTTGTAAAATTATCTACATTTGATGAACAAATAACTTCTATGATAGAAGAGATTATAAAGCAACAAGAGTTTTTAATGAGCAAATTAGAAGAATTTAAAAATAGTGCTGTTCTTGGCAAATATATAAGATGTCATGGAGACCTACACTTAGAGCAGATTTTAAAGACTGAAGAGGGATATGTGATAATAGATTTTGAAGGGGAACCGACAAAACCTATTGAGGTGAGGAGAAAAAAAATATCTCCCTTAAAAGATGTAGCAGGCATGGTGCGCTCTTTTAGTTATGCTGCTTATGCTGCTTATTTTAATTATCTTAATGCAAAAGGTAAGTTTCAGGATGAAAAAATAGAAAAAGCGCTGTTATGGTGGGAAAGAGCTGTCACAGAGACTTTTGTAGAAAACTATTTGGAATTGGTGACAAGGGAAGCACCAGACATTATACCAGATGGTGAAGATTTCGATAAGGCTTTAGCTATTTTTAAATTAGATAAAGCTCTTTTTGAAGGAATTTATGAGGTAAATAATAGACCTTCTTGGTTTAGAATACCTTTAAAAGGTATTTTAGAGTGTATTGAGGATTTGAAATTAGAAAAACACGGATCGGAGGTAAATTATGGATAAGTTAAAAGTTACAATGTTTACAAATGAATATCCTCCTAATATTTACGGTGGAGCAGGAGTGCATGTAGATTATCTTGTCAGGGAACTGTCTAAACTGATGAAAGTAGACGTAAGATGCTTTGGTGACCAAGATTATACAGCTGATAATCTAAGAGTCCGTGGATATAAGGAGTGGGATAAGTTAAAGGAAAATTCAGATCCAAGATATCAGAAAGTTTTGGGACCTTTTTCCATAGATTTGGCAATGGTGAAAGATGGGATAGACTCAGATATTTTACACTGCCATACCTGGTATACTTTCATGGCGGGCTTTTTAGCTAAAATTGTATGATAAACCCCTTGTGGTTACAATTCACAGCTTGAGCTTTAAGGCCATGGAAAGAGGAACAGTTAGGCAATGGATATAAATTAAGTTCTTGGATGGAAAGAACAGGGATTGAAGCAGCCGATAGGGTTATAGCAGTATCACAAGGTTCAAAAGAAGATATATTAAAGTATTACAATATTCCAGAGGAAAAAGTTGAAGTTATATATAACGGCATAGATTTGAACCAATACCAGAAAACAGATAGAAATATTGCTCGCAAAAAATATGGAATTGAGGGTAAATACATTTTCTTTGTAGGAAGAATATCAAGGCAAAAGGCATTACTCATTTAATAGATGCAGTAAAGTATCTACCTAAGGATATAAAGGTTGTACTATGTGCTAGTTCTCCAGATACACAAGAGGTTTTAGAAGAAGTAGAGCAAAAAGTTAAACTTTACGACAATATTATTTGGATAAATAAAATGGTGGAAAAAGAAGAAATTATAGAGTTATACAGCAATGCGGAAGTTTTTGCTTGCCCTTCTATTTATGAACCTTTCGGCATTATAAATTTAGAAGCAATGGCTTGCAAAACGCCGGTTGTTGCAAGTGCTACAGGAGGAATTAAAGAGGTTGTGGTTCATGAAGAGACAGGATTCCTTGTGGAACCAGGCAATTCTGAAGAATTAGCAAAATATATAAACATACTTTTGAATAACAAAGATTTAGCTATAAAGTTTGGAGAAAATGGGAGAAAACGTGTTGAAGAGATGTTTAGTTGGGAAAGTATTGCTAGAAAGACTTATGAGATGTATAAAGGTGTAATAGAGAAATATAAAAAATAAATGCGCTAAGGCAGGGGTGACAATTGCCCTGCTTTGTTTATTTGTGTTATAATAAATTTAAAAATAATGGATGGTGTGGCGATGGAAGGACAATCTTTTCTTTATAATGCGATAATAAATTATGGTTATATAGCGCTTTTTATAGGACTTTTAATTGAAGGAACTGGAGCACCAGGGCCAGTGCAAATACTGTTTTTTGCTGCGGCGTATTTGGCTACAAAAGGAGAAATGAACCTTTTTTATGTTATAGTCATCGCTACATTAGGAAATATAACAGGAAATGTGATAGCTTATTTGGTAGGCTATTATAAAGGTAGGCCTGTTGTTGAAAAATACGGTAAATATTTAAAAATAACAGTAAAAGACCTTGAAGCTATGGACAAATGGTTTGCTAAATATGGAGGTTTTACAGTTTTATTAGGTAGGTTAATAGGACTTCCGCGAACCCCGGCTATTTGGGCTTCAGGTATAACCCGTATGAATTTTACTGCGTATGTAATATTTTCTGCTATTGCTGATTTTATATGGTCTACTTTTTGGACAGTAGTATCTTATCTTGCCGCTGTACAATTGATTAAAATAAACTTTTTTGTAAAAAGCTACTCGGCTTGGGTGTATTTTGCTTCCACAATAGGGTTTATTATATTTTTATATATGGTTTGGAGGATACTTCTTTGGATGAAAGAAAGGTATCTGACATAGATATTTAAAAGATAACCACTTTAAAGTCATCAGAAAAATTAAGACAGGTTTAACAAAGGATAAACCTGTCTTTTCTATATCAACAAAATGAAAGTGCTTAATGAGTCACAGGTTTAGCGTAAAAGAATTTAATAGGCTCACTGTATTTAGGTATTACTATTCTATCAGAAATTTGTATGTCCACTTTAATACCATAAAATTTTAAAGTATCTATTATTCCACCTTTTATATTAAGAGCTGCTTTAAGTGTCTCAGGATCTCCTATTGCTTTTATCACGTAAGGAGGAGCATATCGGGTAGAGTTTATGTTTATTGTGGGACCCACACATCGTATTTCGGATGTTGCAATTAATCTTTGGTCGTTTATAGCTATTGCTTCAGCTCCACCCGCTTTCAATTCATTTACAATATTTAGTAAATCTTCATCATGAACTAAGTACAAGTTAGGGTCTTCCCCGTCTCGGGGCTGTAAGTCGCTGTCATTTACAGTTACTATAACTCCTGGGCCTTCCATATCTGTAAGTCCCGCTAAAGATTTATATTTTTCTATATCCTGTTGTAGATTTTTTAAAGCGGCATCATTTTTTGAGGCAGCATCTTCGTACTCTTTGAATCTTTTAGTGAGTTCTTCTAATTGTTGTTCTAAGTTTGCCTTTTCTTCTTGAACTTTTTTGAGCTGCTGAGTAAGTTCTTCTGACCTTGCATAATTTGTAGCTACAGTAGGGGTAGAGGTTCTATTGCTACCTTGAACAGTTTTAAATTGAATAGAAATCATTAAGCCCATTGCAATAAATACAAGCATAAAAGATAAAGTTTGCAATACCTTTCCTTTCAATTTTTCCACATCCTTTCTCTATATAAAAAGACGTCTTCGTCTTGCTTTTGTTTCAGCTTATGTTGCTTTTGTAAATAACTATGCCACTCTATAAATACTATAACATGGAAAATGTTAAAATTTATTAAGAAATTATTAAGTTTTTATTACAAGAAGGTTACAAAAGCCTTAATATTCCCCAGAGGAATCATTTTAAACGTGAATATATTAATTAATTTAGAGAAAAAATAAACTTGACTATTTTTTGAAATCTGATAAACTTTTATTAACAGAAAATTAATATTGAAAAGGAGAGAGTATTATGAACAAAATATCTATAATAGGTTCTGGATTTGTTGGTGCTACTACTGCATACACACTGGCTTTGAGTGGATTTGTCAAAACTATTGTATTAATAGATATTAACAAAGACAAAGCAGAAGGTGATGCTCTTGACATAAGCCACGGTGTACCATTTATTAGTCCAGTTGAAGTGTACGCGGGAGATTATGGTGATGCTGCAGGTTCTGACATAATAATTATTACAGCGGGAGCAGCACAAAAACCGGGGGAAACCAGACTTGACTTAGTGAAAAGAAATACAATGATTTTTAAGGACATAGTGGCAAAACTTATTAAAGTAAATGACACAGCCATATATCTTATAGTTACAAATCCAGTAGATATTCTTACATACGTTACCTATAAAATATCTGGCTTGCCATACGGAAGAGTATTGGGGTCTGGCACAGTTCTCGACAGTGCGAGATTTAGATATCTTTTAAGCAAACATTGCAATATAGATCCGAGGAATATACACGGATATATAATTGGGGAGCATGGCGATTCTGAACTTGCAGCTTGGAGCATTACAAACATAGCAGGTATACCAATAGATGATTACTGCAATTTATGCGGAAAAGCATGTGAAAAAGATTTTAGAGATGAGATTTTTAATGATGTTGTAAGAGCTGCCTATACGATAATAGAAAAAAAAGGGGCGACATATTATGCGGTTGCTCTTGCAGTAAAGAGAATTGTAGAAGCTATTTTAAAAGATGAACATTCCATTTTGACTGTGTCATCTCCATTAACCGGCCAATATGGCGTTACAAATGTGGCTTTGAGCCTTCCTTCCGTTGTTGGGCGAAATGGAATCGTGAATATACTTGAATTACCACTTTCACAGGAAGAAATTGATGCTTTTAGAAGATCAGCCGAAATTATTAAAGGTGTAATACAAGAGCTTGATATATAAGAGGGGAAACCCTCTTTTTTGTATATAAAAAGTCACAGTGTGAAAACATAATAATTAAATAATGATATTTAGGGTGTGATAAAAATGCAGAAAATAACACAGCAGGAAATTATTCTAAGTTCATTTGTTGAAGCACAAAATTTAGAAAAGATATTGCTAGATAAGGTCAGGGAATATGGGAAAGAGTCAGTTGACAATCAAATAAAGGGATTATTAAAACAAATTGAAATAATGATAAAAAACCATAAAGAAGATATACAGAAGGCACAAAAGACTATGCATATTAGTTCTCTTGTTAAAAAAAATATGTCTCAAGAGCCATTAGACATGCTTCAAGATTTATTAAAAAATTTAGTTAATATTCAAGCTTTTTACAATGAAACTGTTGTGAATGTTACTAATCCTTACGTTAGGCAGTTGTTTACTGAAATGAGGGATGATGTTATGAGATTCATTTCTATTCTTCAAATTGAAATTGAAAGTCTGGAATCGAAACCTTCTATTCCAAATAACACAGTTTTAAATACACCGGAGATGAGTTAATATGAAAGTGGCTATTATTGGGGCTGGAGTTTCAGGGCTGGCTGCGGCAATTACTTTTCAAAGGTATGGTATTATACCAGATATTTTTGAAAAAAGTGCAAAATAGGTGATTTGTATAACCATGTGGGAGGGTTATTAAAAGTAATAAACCGGCCTATAAAGGATCCACTTCATTATCTTAAAAATGTTTATGGAATAGAAATAAAACCAATTAACACAATTGACAAAATAGTAATGAAAGGACCAACTGTAACTGCTTCTGTAAATGGGAATAATCTTGGGTATATGATTTTAAAAGGACAGGATGCAAACTCTCTTGAAAATCAATTGTATAATAAGTTAGAAATACCAGTTAATTTCAATATAGAAGCTGATTACAAAAAGTTAAAAGATAATTATGACTATCTAATTATTGCTACGGGAAGTTCGCAGATTCCAAAAGAATTGGGCTGTTGGCAAGAGCTGGTGACGACCTGGGTGAGGGTAGCAAGTGTTTTAGGGAATTTTGATACAAAAACTCTTATAATGTGGATAAACACTCTTTACACTAAAAGCGGTTATGTTTATTTAATTCCTTATAATGAAAAAAGAGCCGTCTTAGCTATGGTAGTGCCTTATATTTCTAAGGAGGAATTGCAGTATTATTGGGACACATTTCTAAAGGTAGAAAAGATGAATGTGGATATTGTAAATATGGTGGATTTGGAGCATATTTCTGGCAATTGTTTTCCACATCAATATGAAAATCTGCTTTTTGTTGGGAATGCAGGGGGAGCGATAGAGCCTTTTTTAGGATTTGGGACTTTTAACTCTATTGTAAGTGGAGCTATAGCAGCAAAAAGTATTGTTCAAGGAGTTGATTTTGAAAGGGAAATAAGATTTTTGTCTGAGGCCAATATAAAGATGCTGGAGTTTAGAAAAGCTTTAGACCTTATAGACAATGATAAGTTGGATAAATTAATAAAAATTCTTACTTTTCCTCCTGTAAAAAAAATTGTATACCATACTAATTTTAATGTTATAAAATATGGCTCTATTTTTATGAGATATACAATGAATAAAATGAATAATAAACCCTTATGAACACAGAAAGAAGGTATGAAAATGAGAGTAGCAATAATTGGAGCAGGAGTAGCAGGGCTATGTTGTGCATACACTCTTGGAAAATTAGGAATATCTTGTGATATTTATGAAAGAAAACATACCATTGGAAGCCTGTATTCTTATGGAGAATTGTTATTGCACATTGCACATAGACCCTGTAAGGATCCTCTTAAGTTTATAGCTAAAGAGTTTGGAATTTTAATTGAACCTTTAAATGAAGTAAGGAAGATAGTTATCAAATCTCCAAAGAGGGAAGCTTTCATTGAAGGTAAACAATTTGGATATATTGTAAAAAGGGGACAAGAACAGGAAAGCATAGAAAACCAATTGGCAAAAAAAATAAATGCAAAAATAAATTTTAATATTAATGCGGATTATAGGGAATTAGCCAAATCTTATGATTATGTTGTAGTTGCTACAGGCAGCAGTATGATAGCAAAACAACTTACAGAAGTTAAAAATGTAGTTTCTACAAGGATTAAAGGAGGAATTGCATTAGGAGATTTTGAGCCTAGTACCGTATATTTATGGCTTAATACTATGTATGCAAGGTCAGGTTTTGGTTATCTTGTTCCTCTTAGTAAAAGTAACGCTTCAATAATTCTTGTGGCTACCTATACGCAAAAAGAAGAGATTGAAAATATGTGGCACACATTTTTGTATCAAGAAAAATTAGATTATGAGATGATAGAAACTTTTGAAACAGAATTGGACATCAGTATAACAGATAAACATCAAATAGATAATATGTTTCTAATAGGAAATGCAGGGGGATTTTTAGATCCTTTTTTAGGATTTGGACTTTTAAACGCTGTGGAGAGCGCAGTCTATGCGGCAGAATCAATAAAACATGGAGGAGATTATGAAAAAAAAGTAAAAAGAATAACAGATAGAGTTGATAAGCTTATAGGTTTTAGGAAGATGATGGATAGTATAAAAAATGAAGACTATGATAGAATAGTAAAGGTAATTGAAAATCCTATAGTCAAAAGAGTGATGTACAGAACTAATTTAGATGTGATAAAATATCTGCATTATTTTATAAAACATCAAAGACCCAGCAATTAGACTGGGCCTTAAATATTCCACAATTGAAGTCCTGTTGTTTCATCGTAAATTCTTTCTAGCTTATTTTCGCCATAATCTGATATTACAAATTCCGCAGCAAATATTATTGTTCCTTCCATTAAATGACCACCGAAAGCGTTTCCGTTTTTATCTGCTAATGTGATGTGGACATGAGCAAAGGGCTTGCCGTCTTTTACTGAGATATTTCCTGTGGCATTTAGTATTTCCATATGTTCGTCTTTTGATATGTAGATGTAGTTTTTGCTTTGTGCATCATAGTAACTAAATACTGCTTTTGATACAGCACCTATTATGCGTATTTCACCAGAACGTATATTTTCACTGGTAATGATTTTATTAATTTCTTCTAAAAGGTCTTTCCCGTATTGAAATCTTCCTATAAACCTTCTTTCAATTGATACACTTTTATACCCCATAAAACCACATCCTTTTAACTTTTATTTTTTATATAATTATATCATAAACTTGCTTAGATTTGGAATTTGCAAATTGCGCCTCATTTTTAAATTTTTTCAATAAAGGATTTTTGAAAATTTAGCGAATAAATATAAAAAAGTGGACAATTTTTGTGTGACAACTACTTAATAATTTTAAGTTGATATTTAATCGTCAATATTTTATTATGAGTGTAAAAGAGACGTAAGGAGGAAATAGTGTAAGTTTTATGAAAACGTTAAATGAGAACTTTTTTAAGTTAATAGACAAGGTCATTTTGATTTTGGTCATTTTGATAGCAGCATTGAGCATTTTTTTGTATAAGCTTGAAAAGGTAGAAGAACCTATTTTTGCAAAAACATCACAATATCACTTTTATATGGTAGCACAAAATTCTGTAGATCCTTTTTGGAAAGAAGTGAAAATGGGAGCCATGGATGCTGCAAAACGTTACAATGTTGCAATTGAATTTAATGCGCCAAAATTTAATAACATCCAAGAGGAACTTCAGTATTTGGATATTGCTATACTGTCTAAAGTTGATGGCATAATAACTCATGTTTCCAACAGTAAAGAGTTTGTAGACTTGATTGAAGAAGCCTATAAAGAAGGAATACCAGTAATTACAATAGAAAATGACGCAAAAGACAGTAAAAGGCAGGCTTTTATAGGTACAAACAGTTTTCAATTGGGGGAAGAAGCCGGAAAGCTTATGATTAAGGCTACCAGTGGTAAAGCTAACATTGCTATAATTGTCAGTAATGATTATCAATTAGACACTGTAAATCAAAATTTGAAAATCAATGGCTTTTTAGATGCCATAAAAGATTATCCTCAAATGAAAGTAGTAAAAGTTTATACTTCAAAATTAGGTACTTTAAGCGCAGAAGAGATTACTCAGTCAATTATAAGCAGTAAACAAAACATAAATGCTATTTATACTACAGATTCTGTAGATACCATTGGTACTGCACAAGTAATAGTTGATTTTAACAAAGTTGGAGAGATAGCGATTGTAGGTTATGGAGATACTGCGGATATTTTGAGGTATATCGACAAAGGAATAATATACGGCACAGTTATGAGTGATCCTTATAGAATAGGATATGAAAGTGTAAAGTCTATGGTGGAAATTAAAGAAAAAAATAATGTCTCTACATTTGTTGATATAGGAGTAAATGTTATTACTAAGCACAATGTCAAAGAATATTTCAAAAGAATACAATTAATGGAGTAAGGTGATGGCATGAAAAAAGATGTGTGGAGATTTACAGGCATAAGGCGAAAATTGATAGTTTATTACCTCCTAATTACTGTTTTAATGGGTATCACAAGTTTTTATTCGTATTATAATGCGAAGTCAGTTATAAATCGTTTAAAATCAATTTTTGTGGATTATATATACCTGAACAATTTAAATGCCGATGTAAACACGTTGGAAACAGAAGTGGAGAAGTATTTATCTACCAAATCCTCAGATGCCCTTTTAAATTATTATACTCTCTATAACAAGCTTCAAGAACAAGCCTCCGCTATTTTAAATAAAAAAAACTATGACCAGGATGGTTTAATGTTAAAGGATATAGGAAATATGATTGAAAGCCTTTTGAATGAAACTGACGCGGCAATAAATGCTAAAAGAGGTAGGATAAGCAGCGAATACATTGCGCATTTTACGAGGTCCATTAGAATAAGCGAATATATAAAACTCTACATTAACAATCTTCTTAACAGCAAATTGCAAGAGGGCTCTTTAAAGTACGCTTCTATATCAAAGAACATGGAGTTTATAAGCTATTTAAATGTGTTTTTAATAATAGGTTCTATTCTTTTTAACATATTTCTTGCAATATTTTTTACCTATCGAATTACAAAACCTCTTATGGACCTTTCTTATTTGGCAGTGAGAGTTTCAAAAGGAGATTTTGATGTACGACCGGTAGAAATAAAGACAAACGATGAGATAAGCATCCTTGCAGAAGCTTTTAATAAGATGGTGGTAAGTATAAGAAATTATATAGGAGAAATAAAAAATCAGGCAGAAGTGGAGAAAAAATTAAAAGAGCAAGAAATGCAGAATCTCAAGATGAGAAATATTTTAAAAGAGGCAGAACTTAAGGCTTTGCAATCCCAGATAAACCCTCATTTTCTATTTAATACCTTAAATGCAGCTGCACAATTGGCAATGATGGAGGGGGCAGATAAGTCTTCGGAGTTTATAGAAAACGTTGCAAAGCTTTTTAGGTATAATTTAAAAAAATTGGATACTACAGTTACATTGCAAGACGAAATAAACAATGTAAAGACATATATGTACATTTTAAAAACAAGATTTGGAGACAGAGTTGATTTTAAAGTAGAAGTAGATGAAAAGGTTTTAGATGTAGAAATGCCTTGTACAATAATTCAGCCCGTAGTGGAAAATGCTTTTATTCACGGATTAGAGGATGTAGAAGAAGGAGGCTTTATTAAACTTACCGTAAAAAGAGATGATGATAAAGTTTTAATAGAAGTTGTTGACAATGGGAGGGGAATGAGCAAAGAAAAAGTAAAGGCAATATTATCAGCAGACTATGAGGATTTGTCCAAAAAGCATGTTACAGGTATTGGCATGCACAATATCATAAACAGGCTAAGGCTTTTTTATAACATTTCTGCTATAGAAGATGTAATTGAGATAGATAGCAAAATAGGAGAAGGAACAAAAGTTACTTTAAAAATTCCTTTAATGAAGGGTGATAAAGAAAATGATTAAATTGTTTATTGCGGATGATGAGCAAATAGTTATAGATTCAATTAAATTTATCATAGAAAAGAATAATGTAAAAGCTGATATAATTGGTTTTGCTAAATCTGGAAGAGAAGCCATTGAAAAAGTGGAAATTTTAAAACCTGATGTAGTTTTTATGGATATAAAGATGCCGGGAATAGATGGAATTGAAGCCATAAAGCAAATTAAAGAAAGGCATAAGGACATAATTTTTGTTATTATTACCGCTTATGAGTATTTTAATTATGCGAAAGAGGCAATAGACCTTGGAGTGTTAGATTATCTTTTGAAACCTCTTAATAGAAATAAAGTCGTAGAAGCTATAAAGAAAGCTATTGAGGTGATTGAAAAAAGAAGAGAGGCAATGTTAAAGGAGTTAGAGTTAAAGGAGAAACTCAATAAGATTATTCCTTATTTAGAAGGGCAATTTTTGTATACTACTCTTTTTAGTGGTATAACCTATGATGACTTGTCCTTTTATGAAGAAATATTTGGAATTAAATTACAACGTGGTTATGCGATGATAGTGACAGTAGAGGATGTTGATAACAACCTCAAAGGTCAAACTCTAAAATTAAGCATAGAAAAACAAAATTTTTATGATCATTTTAAAACAATTGTAAAAAATATAAAAAAATGTTTGGTAGGTTACTTTTTTATTGACAAAGTATTTGTGTACTTTCCTGTGGTGGAGGAAAATTCATTTGAGATTAAAAATGATTCTATAGAAACAGCGGAGAAAATAATAGAAGCTATAAACCAAAAAGTGAAAATTCCTTACAGGATTGGAATAGGTAGAGTTTACAATTTCGAAAATATTTTGAAATCTTATTATGAAGCAGAAATGGCATTAAAAATGGCAAAAAATGAACTGATTGTACATTTTGATGATATTGCAATGCCACAAAATAGATTTAAGCCTTATCCTATTAATAAAGAAAGACTTTTTATTGAGAGGCTTATGGCTGGAGACCTTCAAGGATCTTTTACTATATTTAATGAAATTTACGAATGGATGGTTTTGGAATACCAAGAGGATGTAGATAAAATAAAGTCCAAACTTATAGAAATAATCGGTGTTATTAAAAGGAATCTTTCCTATTATGCTGAGGAGGAAAAATTTATTGAAAACCGAGAACTGGAAGAAATTTTAAAAATAAACGATGTTGGCAAAATAAAGTTTATATTTATCAATACTCTGAAAAATCTATTCGACAGCATAAAAACTATCAACAAAGAAAAAACGGATACCTTTATGGCCAAAATAATTAGATTTATAGAGGACAATTTCAATAAAGACATTACACTGGATGACGTTGCAAAAGAAGTCAATATGAGTTACCACTATTTTAGTAAATTTTTCAAAGATCAAACTGGAAAAAATTTTATCGATTACTTGACAAATTTGAGAGTAACTAAAGCCAAAGAACTATTAGAGGATGAAACTGTAAGCATAAAAGAAGTGTGCTACAAGGTTGGCTACAGCGACCCAAATTATTTTAGCAAGATATTTAAAAAAGCTACAGGGATGACGCCTACAGAGTACAGATTGGCTATTTACAAAAAAGGGGGTGTAGTTGGTGGAGAGTAAAAATGTAATCAAAGTGATAGTAGCAATTGTCCTTATGATTATTTTTGGTGTTTTAGTTTTTTTGACTGTTAAGCATGTAGTAGCATATAGAGAAGTAAAGAACCTAAACTCTAACTTAGATAAAAAAGAACACAAAATTAAAATTGGTTTTTCTCTTGGTACCTTAAAAGAAGAAAGATGGATTAAAGATAGAGATATAGTAATGGCAAAATTACGGGAATTTGGGGCAGAGGTTTTAGTGCAAAATGCTAATAATGATGACCAAGACCAATTAAAACAGGTGAAATACCTTTTGGACCAAAAAATTGACGTACTTATCATTGTTCCAAATGACCTTGAAAAAGCCTCTTATGCGGTATCATTGGCACAAAAAGAAGGGGTAAAAGTGATATCCTATGACAGGCTTGTTACAAAATCAAATGTAGACCTTTATATATCTTTTAACAACATAAAAGTTGGGAAACTGATGGCGGAATATTTAGTGAAAAGAGTACCGAGAGGGAATTATTTAATAATAAATGGTGCTACGACGGATAACAACACAAAAATGATAAAGGAAGGATATGACAGTGTTCTAAAGCCCAGAATTGAAAGTGGAGACATAAAAATTGTAAAAGAAGACTGGGCACCTAATTGGATGACAGAATACGCTTTTAATTCTACAGATGAACTGCTGCAAAAGGGCGTGAAAATTGATGCCGTAATAGCAGGATGATGCTTTAGCGGGAGGAATTATAGAGGCTTTATCAGAGCACAGATTGGCGGGAAAAGTATTGGTTGCAGCTCAGGATGCTGACCTTGCTGCATGTCAAAGGATAGTGGAAGGAACTCAGGCTATGACAGTGTACAAACCAATTGATAAATTGGCAGAAGCCACCGCAAAAATGGCTATGAAACTTGCGAGAGGTGAAAAATTAGACGTTAAAAATACCATATATGACGGGAAATATTACGTTCCTTATTATGTTCTCGAACCTATTGCTGTTGATAAAACTAATATAGATGATACTGTAATAAAAGACGGTTTTCACAATCGCGATGAGGTATACAGAAATGTATCTAAATGATTATTCAGGCTTTAAGCCTGTATTTTTTTGTCTTAAAAAATTACAGATAAGTAAGTTAAAAAATTTAAGTTGCCAAAAAAGTAAAGGATAACAAAAAAAGTTCCAGAGGCAATTTGAGGGGGGAGGTAGAATTATTAAAATAAAATTTTAGAAAGGAGAGGTAATGTACAATGAGTAACAAGCGCAGACTTATAGTAGTAGCAATAGCATTCCTATTGTTAGTATCTGCTTTTCTTGGTGGTTGTTCTTCTTCCTCAAAACAAACTTCTAATTCCTCAGAGCAAACTTCTGAGAAAAAACAATTGGCTGTTGGTATTGTATTACCGACAAAAGATGAACCCAGATGGATTCAAGATGAGACACGCTTTCAGGATGCATTAAAGAATACCCCTTATTCTGCTGAAATTCTTTTCAGCCAAGGTGACCCTGCTAAAGAAAAAGCTAATGTAGAAACTTTGCTAAGTAAAGGTATAAAAGTGCTTATTTTGTGCCCTCACGATGCAAATGCGGCAGCAGCTTCTGCAGAGGCAGCTAAAAAAGCAGGTGTAAAGGTTATATCTTATGACAGGTTAATACTTAACACAGATGCAGTAGATTATTATGTCACTTTTGATAGTGTACAGGTAGGTAAAGAACAAGGTCAATATTTAGTTGATCATGCAACAGGTAAAGGCAATCCTCTATATCTCTATGCTGGTGCTTTATCTGATAACAACTCTTTCTTATTCTTCCAAGGAGCATGGGAAGTTTTACAGCCAAAGATCGCTGATGGTACTTTTGTAATTGCAAATTCTGACAAAGCAGTTGCATTAAAAGATAAAAAAGACTTAACTCGTGATGAAATGGCAAGTATTATAGGACAAATTACTACAAATTGGGATTTCAATACTGCTAAAAACCTTGCTCAGGCAAACCTTGCTAAGGCGCCAAAAAATTTAAAGGGTAATGTATTTATACTTGCTCCTAATGACGGTACCGCAAGGTCAATAGCAGATACTTTTAAAGCAGATCCGGACATTAAAAGTTATGTAATTACTGGACAAGATGCTGAAAAACCATCTATTCAATACATTATTGATGGCAAACAATCCATGACTGTCTTCAAAGATGTTAGGATTCTTGTTAAGGATGCAATAAATGCTGCTTTGACATATTTAGACGGAAAAACCCCAGAAGCTACGAAAACTTATAATAATGGTGTAAAAGATGTTCCTTCTAAACCATCTCCTGTACAAGTAGTGGATAAGAATAATGTAAAACAAGTTCTAATAGATTCTGGATATTACCAAGAAAGCGATTTTACTTGGCCTAAATAATGTTGGAGGTGTAAAGAATGGGTACCCCGCTTATAGAGCTTGTAAACGTAAGTAAAAGTTTTTCAGGTGTACAAGTATTATTTGGTGTAAATTTTAAAGTTCAACCAAGGGAGATACATTGTTTAGTTGGAGAAAATGGAGCCGGCAAAAGTACTTTAATGAAAATCTTAAGCGGGGTATACCCTTATGGTGAATACGAAGGAGAGATAAGACTTGAGGGATACCCTGTAAGATTTTTTAGCATAAAAGACAGTGAAAAAGCCGGAATTTCCATTATCCATCAAGAACTTTCTTTAGTTCCAGAGATGACAGTATATGAGAATATCTTTTTGGGAAATGAAATTAAAAAGGGAAGTATAGTAGATACTTTTGAGGAAATAGAAAGAGCACGACAACTTTTATTAAAAGTCAAAGGTGAAAATATTAATCCTACTGTAAAGGCTAAGGACCTTAGTGTAAGTATGCAGCAGCTTGTTGAAATAGCAAAAGCACTTTCAAAAAATCCCAAAGTGTTAATTCTGGATGAGCCAACTTCTGCTTTAAGCGAAACTGAAAGTGAAAATCTCCTTATTCTTTTAAAAGGACTTAAAGAACAAGGAGTTACAATTATTCTTATAAGTCATAGATTAAAAGAAGTTTTGAAAGTGGCGGATTCTATAACTGTTTTACGAGATGGGCAAACAGTAGCCTATTTTAATTGCAAAACTGAAGAAGTAGATGAAAAAAAGATAATAAAACATATGGTTGGAAGAGAGATTACAAATCTTTATCCAATGCCTATAGCCGAACCTCTAGATGAACCTATAATGGAAACTAAAAATTGGAATGTAGTTGAACCCAATACAGGCCGCTATTTAGTAAAAGATGCAAACATTGTATTAAAAAAAGGAGAAATAGTAGGGTTATTTGGATTAGTTGGTGCTGGACGTACAGAATTTGGACTTAGCCTCTTTGGGAATCCATATGGCTACATTATTTCTGGAGATATAATATTAAAGGGTAGAAAAGTAAAGTTTAAGACTCCGGAAGATGCAATTAAGCAGGGAGTGCTTTATTTAACGGAGGATCGAAAAGAAAAAGGGCTGATTTTGATAAACAGCATAAAGGAAAATATAAGTTTGGCGAATTTAAAAGCTTTGAAGAAAGGAATTACAGTTGATGAAGCCAAAGAGATAGAAATAGCCCAAGGTTTTCAGAAAAGACTTAATATAAAAGCTCGTAATGTTGAAGTTAATGTTTCTACTTTGAGCGGAGGGACTCAGCAAAAAGTTTTGGTAGCTAAAGGCCTTTTTGCTGAACCAGATGTCATTATTTTGGATGAACCTACAAGAGGTATAGATGTTGGCGCAAAATATGAAATATACACATTAATAAGAGAATTAGCAAGTGAAGGCAAAGCCATTCTCCTTATATCCTCTGAATTACCGGAAATATTGGGAATGAGTGATAGAATATATATAATGAGCAAAGGTAAAATTACAGGGGAATTGAAATCAGAAGAAGCCAATCAAGAAATCGTAATGGCTTATGCCGTGAGCTAAAGGAGGGTTTAAGATTGAAGGAATTTATTCGCCATTTAAAAGAATTTTTGAAAGATCATGTAAGAGATTATGCTATGTTTATAGCACTTTTTGCAATAATGGCTGTTTTTGCGGCCCTCTCTGGCGGCGATTTTTTATCACCTGTAAATATTAGTAATCTTGTGGACCAGACGGGATATATAGCTGTTCTTGCAATTGGAGAAACTTTAATTATTGTTATACGACATATTGACCTTTCTGTAGGATTTTTGTCTGGATTTTTAGGAGCAATTGCAGCTATATTGATGCAATTTTATCACTTTTCTGCTTTATCAGCCATTATAATAGTGCTAGGATTAGGAACATTAGCTGGATTACTAAACGGTTCGCTAGTAACCTACTTAAGAATCCCAGCTTTTGTTGCTACTTTAGCAGGTTGGTTAGCTTATCGTGGCGCTCTTTTGTTGGCTACAAAAGGATCTGGAACTATTATAATTACCAATAAAACTTTTAATGCTATAGGCAACGGTTTTATTCCAGACTTGCCTTTTATAAATAATATTTTACCTAATTATCATAAGCTTACATTGTTAGTGGGTATTGTAGCAGCAGTGCTAATTGTTTATTTTTCTCTTAAGAATAGAGCCCAACAAATTAAAAGAGGATTTGATGTACTTCCACTAGACATTTTCCTTATCGAATTGCTTTTTATTGATGCTTTATTGTTATATATAACTTTTATTTTAGCAGCTCATCGAGGGATTTCATGGACCCTTGTAATTATGATAATTACCACAGTTATTTATAGTTTTATTACTAATAGAACCGTTTTGGGAAGACATATTTATGCAGTAGGTGGTAATCCAGAAGCGGCTGCTTTAAGTGGAATTAATGTGAAAAAAATTACCCTTATTGTCTTTGCTTCGATGGGTTTTCTTTCAGGTTTATCAGGAATATTGTTTGCTTCCAGACTTCAATCAGCTACAACTACTGCTGGTACTCTTTTTGAACTTTATGCTATTGCTGGAGCTTATATAGGAGGAGTATCTGCAGCAGGCGGAGTGGGAAAAGTAATCAACTCATTGATTGGAGCATTTGTTATGTCAACTTTGACTAATGGAATGAATCTTCTAGGAGTGGATATTTCGCTTCAATATATAATTCTTGGAATAGTTTTGGCTGCCGCTGTCATATTTGATGTAGCAACTCGCAGCAAGGAAAGATAAAAAAGACGGGTATGTCCCGTCTTTTTTATCCCCCGCTTTTTCAATGGTCCCCCTCTATTTGCTCCACTTTAAAACAGGATTTCTTGCAGCCAGTACCTCATCAACCCTTCTTACAGGCGTGTTGTGTGGAGCTTCTTTTAAAAGTTGCGGATTTTCTTTTGCTTCCTCTGCTATTTTAATCATTGCTTCAATAAAAGCATCCAGTGTTTCTTTGTTTTCAGTTTCTGTAGGTTCAATCATTATGGCTTCTTCAACAATTAGTGGGAAATATATTGTAGGTGGATGAAAACCGTAATCTATGAGCCTCTTAGCGACATCTAATGTTCTGATATCATTGACTTTTTCTAAAAGACCTGCTAAAACAAATTCATGCATGCATACTTTGTCAACAGCCACTTTATAGTGATTTTTAAGTTTTTCTTTAAGATAATTAGCATTTAAAACGGCCATTTCGCTGGCTCTCTTAAGTCCTTCAGCTCCCATAGTCAGAATATACGAATAAGCTTTTACAAGTACATTGAAATTACCATAAAAGCTTCTTACTTTTCCAATTGAAAGTGGTCTGTCATAGTTTAGGGTGTACATACCGTCCTTAAACTCTATTACGGGCACTGGCAAAAAGTCGGCAAGCTCTTTTTTGACACCTACAGGTCCAGAACCTGGTCCTCCACCACCGTGAGGTGTAGAAAATGTCTTATGAAGATTTAAATGTACCACATCAAATCCCATGTCACCAGGGCGTGTGATTCCCATTATAGCATTCATATTTGCACCGTCGTAATACAAAAGCCCTCCTGCTTCGTGTACTAGTCTTGCGATTTCTACTATATTTTCTTCAAAAAGTCCTAAAGTACTTGGATTTGTGAGCATAAGTCCTGCTACTTCCTCATTTAAAACGGTTTTTAACGCCTCAAGGTCTATTGCGCCTTCTTTAGTGACTTAATTTCAATGACGTCAAAACCCGCAACTGTTGCACTGGCAGGGTTTGTACCATGGGCAGAATCTGGAACGATTATTTTTTTACGCTTTTTGTCATTTCTGTGCTCGTGATATGCTTTAATTATCATAAGACCTGTCAATTCCCCATGGGCACCTGCAGCAGGCTGTAATGTGAATTTATCCATTCCCGTTATTTCAGAGAGCATATTTTCTAATTCATACATGAGTTTCAAAGCGCCTTGTACAGTTTCTACTGGTTGATAGGGATGTAAAGCTGTAAAACCTGTGAGGGATGCCATGTCTTCGTTTATTTTAGGGTTATATTTCATTGTGCAGGACCCTAAAGGATAAAAGCCTGTGTCGACGCCATAATTTTTATTTGACAACAAAGTGTAATGCCTTATTATATCTACTTCACTTACTTCAGGAAGCTCTATTTCTTCTTTTCTTATCATCTGTTCCGGGAGTATTTCTTCTAAAGTCTTTTCCTCCACATCTAATCTAGGAAGAGTATAGGCTTTTCTTCCTTCCTTTGACAATTCAAATATCAATTTATTGTACTCTTTCATTCTATCGCCTCCAGCAGAGCTTTTAATTTATCAATTTCTTCTTTTGTTCTCTTTTCTGTAAAAGCCAGTAACATTGTATTTTTGTATTTATCGTAATCTCTGTGGAGGTTGTATCCGCCTAGTATCCCGTTTTCTAAAAGCTTTTGATTAATTATGTCTATATCTATCTCACTCTTTATTGCAAATTCCATGAAAAATGGTTTATCAAAAGCCGGTTTATACTTTCCTGATGCAGTAAGTACTGAAAAAGCGTAATGAGCTTTTTGTGTACATTGATAAGCTACTTCTTTTATGCCTTTTTTACCCATGGTTGCAAGATATAGTGCAGCAGTCAAGGCATTTAAGGAATGGTTGGAACAAATATTTGATGTAGCTTTTTCTCTTCTTATGTGTTGTTCTCTTGCTTGCAGGGTAAGAACAAAGGCTCTTTTACCGTCTACATCTTTTGTTTGGCCTACTATTCTTCCTGGCATTTTTCGTACAAGCTTTTGTGTAGTAGCTAAAAAGCCGAGATAAGGACCACCAAAGTTTAACCCATTTCCAAGAGACTGACCGTCTCCTACAGCTATGTCTGCACCAATTTCTCCTGGCGATTTGAGTATGCGAGGGGTATTGGATGTACATAGGTTATCAACATCGCCTTATTTTCATGGGTTATTTTCTCAATTTGCTGTAAATCTTCAATAATTCCAAAGAAATTAGGATACTGTACAATTACTGCCGCGGCATTACTCCCAATTTTATTTTTTAAATTTTCTATGTCAGTTACGCCTTCTGTGTCCTCTATTTCAATTACTTGTATATCTCTAAAGTGCATGTAAGTTTTTAAAACTTTTCGAGTTTCAGGATTTACAGTTTTTGAAACTAATATGGTTTTTCTTTTTGTGTTTTCACATGCCATAATTGCAGCTTCTGCACAGGCAGTTGCACCATCATACATTGAGGCATTTGTGACTTCCATTTCCGTGAGGTTGCAAATCATCGTTTGATACTCAAATATAGCCTGTAAAGTTCCCTGGCTTATTTCTGGCTGATAAGGAGTATATGCTGTGTAAAATTCAGAACGGGAGATTATGTGTTTTACAATGGAAGGGATATAATGATCGTATACTCCTGCACCTAAAAAACTTATCAATTCTTCAAGATTTCTATTTTGTTCAGCATATCTTTTAATATGTCTTTTAAGCTCTATTTCTGACATTGGTTTAGCCAAATTTAGGGATCTATTTAAACGTACTTCTTTAGGAATGTTTTCGAATAGTTCTTCTACAGAGCTTTTTCCTATGCTCGTAAGCATTTCTTTTTCGTCATGAGAGGAGATGGGAAGGTAGGGAAACATATTCTCACTCCTCATCCAAGAATTTTTTATACTCTTCAGCTGTCATTAGATTTTCAAGCTGTGATCTATCTTTAAGTTCTACTAATATCATCCAACTATCATAGGGGTCATTGTTTACTAAAGATGGGTCATCAACAATAGCATTGTTTACTTCAAGTACTTTTCCATCTACAGGTGTGTAAACATCAGATGCAGCTTTTACAGATTCTACAACTCCAAGTACATCCCCAGCATTAAGTTCTGCACCTACTTCTGGAAGCTCGATGTACACTATGTTTCCTAAAGAATGCTGAGCATAGTCAGTTATTCCTATGTATGCTTTATCACCTTCTACTTTAACCCACTCATGGTCTTTTGAGTAATACAAGCCTTCTAAAACTTCCATAATTATACCTCCTCCTTACTTTTTATAATTTTTTTTGTAAAAGTTTTTGCTTATTATTGAAGCCTTAAGTGGCTTATTTCTTACTACAATTTCAATTTGATTTCCTAATTTTGCATATTTTACATCAATCAATGCAAGACCTATATTTTTCTTTAGTGTAGGAGAGAAATACCCTGTTGTTACATAGCCTATTTTCTGATTGTGAGCCCGCACTTCATAACCATGTCTTGGAATTCCATTGTCTATCATTTCAAATCCCACGATTTTACGCTTAAGCCCTTCTTCTTTTTGCTTTAATAGAGCATCTTTTCCGATAAAATTGCCCTTGTCAAATTTGACGAAAAACTCAAAACCTGCTTCTAAAGGAGTTATTTCTTCTGAAAGTTCATTTCCATAAAGAGGTAGACCTGCTTCAAACCTTAATGTATCTCTTGCTCCCAAACCTGCTGGTTTAAGTCCATATTCTTTTCCAACTTCAATTATTTTTTCCCACAATTCTATTGCGTATTTATTGGGGATGTAAATTTCAAATCCGTCTTCACCTGTGTACCCAGTTCTTGAAATTAAGGAGTTTATACCTGCTATTTTGACATTGTCTTTGAAGTAGAAAAATTTAATTTGAGAAAGGTCAGTGTCTGTAAGTTTTTGAAGTACTTCTTCTGCTTTTGGACCTTGTATTGCAAGCTCTGAAATTTCATCTGAAATGTTATTTATTTCTACTGCATATACTCCTTTGTTGTCCTTCATCCATTTATAATCTTTTTCTATATTAGCCGCATTTACAACAAGTAAGAAGTGTTCATCAGAATATTTGTAGATTAATAAATCATCTACAAGGCCGCCATTGTAATTGCACATGAAAGTATAAAGGACTTGGTTTTCTTTTAGCTTTGACAAATCATTTGTTATGAGATTTTGCAAAAAGGCAAAAGCTTCTCTTCCTTTTACAATTATTTCTCCCATATGAGAAACATCAAATAGTCCTGCAGCGTTTCTTACAGCTTCATGTTCAGAGATTATGCTTTCAAATTGAACAGGGAGAGCCCATCCTGCAAAGTCGATGATTTTTCCATTATATTTTTTGTAAAGGTCAAAAAGAGGTGTTTTTTTGAGACTATCCAAACATACCACACCCTTTCACAAAATTTAAAAGAGGAGTTATGATGAGCACAAAAAGACTAGGTGCCATCATAACTCCTCTGTTTTTAACCTGAGAGCTTCTACTTAAAGTATTGCTCCTTCGGTGCTCTTGCGAGCTTTCCAGAGGCCTATCCGATAGCGATACTTTTGCCTGAGAGCTTCTATAAAGGCTTGGCGGGCCTTTATATTTCCCCTTCGGCTATCTTTTTTTAAAGATATCTCTCGCTATCATCATCTAGAACAGTATTCAATTTTTTTAAAATATGCTATATTTTTATTATATTATATTCCATCAAATAGTCAATAATCGTTAACCTAAAAGGAGGAGAGGTGGGTATGTTATATATTTACAATAAAAACACAAATCCCTATTTTAATTTAGCTGCCGAAGAATATATTTTAAAAGAATTCCAAGAAGAATGCTTCATGCTGTGGAGGAATGAACCCAGTATTATAATAGGCAAAAACCAGAACACGCTGGCAGAAATAAATTTGGATTATGTAAGACAACATAAAATTCCAGTTGTCAGAAGATTATCAGGAGGGGGAGCGGTTTTTCACGACCTCGGCAATTTGAATTTTACTTTTATAGTCAATGAGGGTGTCAGTAGTTTCAGCGATTTTAAAAGATTTACACAGCCAATCATAGACGTGCTTAGAAAACTTTCTATCAATGCTGAGTTTTCTGGGAGAAATGACATAACAATTGACGGTAAAAAAATTTCGGGAAATGCGCAGTATTATTACAAAAATAGAATATTACACCATGGAACACTTTTGTTTTCTTCTAGCATTACGGATTTGTCAGCGGCACTGAAAGTGCGACCTGTAAAATTTGAAGACAAAGGTGTGAAATCTGTGTCTAAAAGAGTTACAAACATAAGTGAGCATCTAAAAGAGCCTATTACAATAGAACAGTTTATAGACCTCATTATGAATCACATTAGAGAACAAACCGGTGGGAGTGAAATGTATGAATTTACGCAAGAAGACATAAAAAAAATAGAGAAATTGGTTAGGGAAAAGTATAGCACGTGGGAATGGAATTTTGGAACATCGCCAGATTACAAATTTAAAAATGAGAAAAAATTTGCTGGTGGTACCGTTGAGGTAAATTTAAATGTAGAAAAGGGAATAATAAAAGATGTAAAAATTTGCGGGGACTTTTTTGGAAAATACGATGTTTCAGAGGTAGAAAACCTTTTGAAAGGAGTAAAGCATTCAGAAGAGGAAATAAAAAAAGTACTTTCAAATATTGATATAAACGATTATTTGGCCAACATAACTGTTGACAATTTAATAGAAGTGATGTTTTAATAAAAATACCTTTAGATTGTTGAATTTTTAACTAAAAAGTGATAAAATATATATAGAAAAAATTGTTAAATAAATGACGTTTTTATTTTATCAAACTTACCCCTTCTAACGGGGGGAACATGCAGAAGATACGATTTAGAATTGGAGGTATATATAGATGGACATAGAAATAAAAGTACCTGCTTTCTCAGATACGATGAAAAGTGGACGAATTACAAAATGGTACGTGGAAGAAGGACAATACGTAGAAAAAGGGGCTTGTCTATGTGATATAGCAGTAAATAAAGTAAATTTTGAAGTGTACAGTGACTATGAAGGCATTATTTCAAAAATTGTTTGCCATCCTGGGAGTACAGTGGAGCCGGGAGATGTTATTGCAATAGTTACACAGTCTGAAGAAGTAAAGCCTTCTGTCACCCAAAAGGAAATTAAATATGAATGCAAAGAATATGATTTAGCTGTCATAGGGGCAGGTCCTGGAGGATATGTTGCTGCTATTAAAGCTGCTAAAAAAGGTGCAAAAGTAGCTTTATTTGAAAAGGATAAATTAGGTGGTACCTGTCTAAATAGAGGATGTATACCAACAAAAGCTTATGCAAGAATTGCCGAAGTGTATGACATTTTAAAACGAGCTGGAGAATTTGGATTTGATGTAAAAGTAAACTCTTTTGATTATACTCAAGTTGTAAAGAGAAAAGATGGTATTGTAGGAGAGCTTGTTGAAGGCATAAATGCTTTACTTAAAGCCAATGGAGTGGACTTGTTTTACGCTGAAGCAAAAGTTGACAAAGAAAAGAATGTACTATTTGGAGAAAACAAAATTAAAGCGAAAAATATTATCATTGCAACTGGGTCATCACCTGCTGAACTTCCTATCGAAGGCATTAACTCCAAAAATGTCATGAATAGTGATACTATTCTTGAAATGACCTCTTTGCCACAAAGTTTATGCATTATAGGTGGCGGGGTAATAGGCATGGAATTTGCTTTTATAATGAATCAATTTGGAATAAAAGTTTCTGTTGTTGAAATGATGCCTGACATTCTTCCCACCCTTGATAAAGAAGTAAGTTCTTTTATTAGGGCAATAGCTCAAAAAAGAGGAATCAGGATATATACTTCTTCAACAGTTGAGAGAATAGATGAAGAAGAAAACGGAGGAAGTATAGTAACAGTTAAAAATGGTGAAAATATAAAGCGCATATACGCAGATAAAGTGTTTGTGTCTATAGGGAGGAAGTTAAATACAGATATTGGCCCAATTACGGAACTATTAGAATTTGAAGGAAGAGCTATTAAAGTTGATAAGCACATGAGAACAAATGTAGAAGGGGTTTATGCTATAGGTGATGTCACAGGCAAAATGATGTTGGCACATGTTGCATCAGCACAAGGAGAAGTAGCAGTAGATAATATTTTTGGTGAGTCAAGTACATTAGATTATATGAAGATACCAGCAGCAGTATTTACAGAGCCAGAGATTGGGTATTTTGGCTATACCGAAGAAGAGGCGAGAAACAAATTTCAAGAGGTAAAAGTAGGAAGATTTAATTTTGAGCACAACGGAAGGGCTAAGACATATGGAGAGACAGAAGGTTTTGCAAAAGTGATTTCAAATGAAAAGGGAGAAGTAGTTGGCGCCTGGGTGGTAGGTAGTGGAGCTTCTGAACTTATTCACATACTTTCAACAGCCTGCCAAGAAGGTGTGGATGCGGAAGCTTTGAAGAAAGTGGTTTATGCCCATCCTACCAGGAGCGAAACGATTATGGAAGCTGTTAAGGACATTTTTGGGGAGTCTATACACAAAGTGTAATTTTAACGCCATTTATCTATACGCTTTCAGAGCTCTTATAGAGCTTCCGAAATAAATAAAATTTAAAAAATAAAAGGAGGAGTTTAAAATGGCAATTGAAACCTTCAAAGCGGTTTCAAGAAGTTACCAGAGGGGTTAGCAGTTGAAAGCGAGGTAAGAGGCTTTAAAATAATCTTAGATGAGCCTAAAGAGCTAGGCGGTACAAACAAAGGAATGAATCCTGTAGAGGCTTTGCTTTGCGCTTTAGGTTCTTGCCAGACAATTGTGGCATCAGTTTTTGCAAAAGCAAAGGGTATAAATTTACAAGATTTTTGGGTAGAATTAGAAGGAGACCTTGATACAGACGGATTTATGGGAAAAGCTGGTGTAAGACCAGGATTCCAAGAGATAAGATTTAAAATGCACATAAAAACAGATGCCCCAAAAGAAAAAGTAGAGGAATTTGCTAAATTTATAGAAAAGACTTGCCCAGTAGGAGATTCATTAGCAAATCCAGTAAAATTAGTTTTGTCAGATGTGATTGTTGAATAATAATCAAAAACACTCCACCTTTTTGCGGTGGAGTGTTTTTGACATTTAATTAATTTTGCTATTTTTTCTTTTGAGAGTTCAGTGATTTCTAAAACATTTTTAATTCAACAATTTTTTTATTTCCTCTTTCGATAACTCTGTAATTTCCGCTATTTCGTCAATATCCATCCCTTTCTCTAATAATTTTTTTGCTACAGCTATTTTTCCTTCTTTTTTGCCTTTTTCTATACCTTTTTCTATACCCTTTTTTATACCTTTTTCTATACCTTTTTCAATTATCATTTTATATGTTTCTGATTCCTCTAGTCTAAACATCTTTTCCACCTCCCTAAATACTCTCTCAATAACTTCCTTCTTATATACTATGCCAGCCAATATTTCTGCTTTAAAAGCTATGTTCCTCTTTTTATCTATATCTACTTGCATGTTTTTTATTGCTTTCACGCATTTTTCCAGATATTTTTCTCCTTCTTCTTCACGTCTTTTTTTTATCTATCAACGGAAGCAGCGAATACAAATCATAATAATTAGTTTGTGTTATCTCCGAAAATTTTATATTCCCCATATCAATTATTTTATATCTGTAATTTAGCAAATTTTCTTTGCTAAAATTAAAATTAATGCTATCAACCATCTTGAGCTCATGTCTACCCAGATAGATTACCACCTGATAAGGCATTAGATTATACTTTTCTATTACTTCAATTGCGTATCTTAACATTCTATATGGCATTTTATTGTCATTGCTTGATTGAAATTCTATGTGTACAGCAATATCTCCTGTGTCTGTGGTGCATTTGAATATCATATCACTTTCTCTTTTTTCAATTTTTGCGAACTCTATATTAAGTTCATCTATTTTGACGGACGTAAGTCCCAAAAAATAACTCATTATATCATCTGCCATGTCAGAAAAGATATTTTTCATAGCAATGTCATATTTTTGTGACATTTGATTTCTTCCTTTCATTTCTCATCCTCACTGTCTTATAAACATTATACCATAAAAAATTAAAAGATACGCATATTTTGAATTTTTATTTAAAATCTTACAAGTGAATAAATAGAGGATTTTTAAGATTTCTGTAGAACTAATAATTAATAAAACTATTATA
>NZ_BAZY01000008.1 GCF_001310975.1 Thermoanaerobacter thermocopriae JCM 7501 | reverse complement strand
CTCAATTCTATCATCACCCTCCATTCAATTTCACTCTTCCAAATATGTCTGGAGTTACAACTATTTCTTCTCTACTAGATTTTTCGGATAATGAAAATTTTGCAAAAAGGATCATAGCCGAAGCTAAAATGGCAACCAAGGCCAATAAAAATATTACTCTTTTTTTCATCTAATTCCCCCTCTGATTAGATCCTTTTAACCTTCAGTTATGTACACATTCCTTTTTAAATATATCTTCTCACCATTTATTTCAATTTGATTATCACCAATCTTATTCATTTCTACATCGTACATAGGGTACTTGCTGTACAGGTTTTTAACTAATAAAATTCCCTTAATAATCTCTTTTTCCTGTCTTACTACAATTCCATAACTCGTTGTGGCACCTCCATTTGTTCTATATGCTACAACAGAATAGGATGTAAATTTGACATCATGGATAGGCTTAAATGCACTCTTCCAGCTTAAAGTAAAAATACCTATTAAAATAACAATTTCAATTGCCATACTCAATAAAGATAGTGCTGCAAAAAAGATGCTGTTCAATATTTTACAAATCTTATGCTTAAACAGAAAGCCATTAATTAGTAGAACTATTGGTATCATTTGCACGCATAATGCAAAAATATAATTCAATAGGGAAAATTTAAAGCGCAATACTGGATAAAAGTAATTTATTACCCATAAAACATAAATAACTATTAAAACTATATGTATAATGTATTTGTTTTTGTAAAACCATTTATTCATTGTCATCACCTAAAATGACTTTTGTCTCAAATATCCATCGTTGCATTGACTTTATCCCCATAAACTTGCTATATATTTCCATAACCCGATGTATTCCAATATTAAAGCTAAGCTATAACACATAATCAGGCTGCCTTGTGCCCTGCCGATCATTTTATAAATAATATCATCATCATACTCCTTCAATTATTAGGATTTTTTACTTTTCCATTTAATCAATAATTCATTAGCAAAATAGATTGCAAAATAAATTATTACTACATCTATAGCAAATATACCCATATTGAAACTTGTTGATGTCAATAATGTAATTTTTGCTTTTAATAAATTATCATTATAAGTAGTCAAAAAGGCAAAAGGATATCCATAATGGATGGCAAACCCATCTGTTGATTGATATGGAAGTACGTAAGCCAACAACAAAGTTAACCACGCTGCCCAGTTGAAAAATCCCTTATTGAATTTCACAAATTTCTCACTCCCCCTATTGTCTCCCATTATATTACTTCTACATATCTTTACAAATTCCTCCTCTGTTTACTAAATTGTAATATTTATGTAACATTGTTGTAATACTTTGATTTTATAATGCAACATTTAAAGAAAAAAATAAAAGAGCAGGAATTTCCTGCCACTGTTTCGAGTTATTCTTACTTGTCCCTTTTATATTTCTTCCAGTGGATGTGGATATTTTTGCTTAAAATCCAGACAAATGAACCTCCCCTTGTCTTTTGTCATACTTTATCCAGCATATATCCTTATGAGTTCTAGTATAATTACAAATATTACAACACAACTTACTATCAGCCCATAATTATCCCTATTATTCGTTTTGATTTACTACTTAATTTATTAAATCTTTTAAACATGGTTTAATATCTCCTCTCTAATAAAAATCTGATTACTTAACGGCAATAAATACAGTTTACAAAATTAATGCTCCTGCATATTACAAAGCGTTAACTTTGTAATATGCAGTAATTTATAAAAACAACATCCAAAAATATTTAAACTGAAACTTTAAATGTCCAGAATCCTTTAATTATTCGTCTTGAAAAGTTAATGTTCTGAAAAATTAATCTTCACCACGCGAATTAATACTTTTAAATATTTTATAATTTATTTACCCATCCTCCAGCATTGTTGTAAATATCACCCCACACTCCAACTTGAACAGTCTGGATTGGAATTCCTAAATCTATCATAGTTAAATCTGCAGTAGAATATGCTTTATCCCCAAAAATCCAAGCAGTTTTTCCACTCCACGAATACGACCAGGCTGGAGCTAATAAATTTCTTGATACAACATGATCATATCCAACTATACTTAATATTGAATAATTATCATGTTCATACTTAACCCATGAGGTTGTTTCAAATACGGTTATTCCAAATACTTCTACCCAGCGTTTATATGTTGCAGTAGTCAGTTCAATTGATGAACTAGAAATTGTATAATCTCTTTTATCTAGTAATTTATCAATACTATTATCAACTACTATATCACCACCTAAAAAGGTTTCTTTTTCGCTATCTCCTAATGCTTTAAACACATCCCTCATTAGTTCTTTATTATTAATTATTTCAATGAATTTTTCTTGCTTATCTTTTGTTAAAGATTTGTATTTATATAGCGCATTTATAATAGCATTTTTTTCTTCACTATTACTATTATTGGCTTTTTGGATTAAATAAGATTCATATTCTTGAGGTGAATTAACCATTAATTTTTTATTGTTTAAATTCGAAATTTTTAAATCGGTAGCAGAGGCTGGACTCAAAGTTGAAATTGAAAGAAACAATGCAATTGCAAACAATAAAATTAACTTTTTAATATTTAAAGACTTTTTTACCATTATTAACACCACCTGTATTATTTTTTAACATGTTATTATCTAAAATATTTTCTTTTTCTAACACTTTCAACTCCTTTCCTAATAATTCTAAGGACTACCGGTAGTTCCTTCTATATCCATGGTATACTATTTCCAACGTCATGTCAATTGACCAAAAGTATAAATTTTTACTAAAATAGCACTTACTTTTGTACTTTAGTATAAAATTTAATTTCTTTTCTTCTAAAATTTGTACTAAAGTACAACTTTTTAATAAATTTACACTTTAGTAAACAGTAAACAGACAACGGACAACAGGGACGGTTCCTCTTGTTCGATTTATTTTTTTGAAATTTTCAATTAACACTATAGCGATATCCCAAATCATCAGTTACATACAATCCCCAACTAAACATGTACACTTTTGTAATAGTTTATTTCGCATTTGGAATTTTACTGACCATCCTACATTTTTTTAGATAAAAATAAAAAAGAAGGCAAATACTCAGTAAATTACAGGTATCTATTAGCTCTTATAATTCCACTGGTAGTTATAATGATTTTGTATCCCACAGCACCATTTTACTTTAATTCTATTATTATGTAAAATCACTTCCTTAATTTACTTTCCATCTCAGTAGGATATTCTCTTGTTTTCACAAATTTACAAAAAAGCCCAGACAATACTTTTCTGTCCAGGCTTTTTAAATTTCAGACAAAGGAAACCGTCCCCTTTGTCTGTCCACAAAATACTATGAATTAACTCATTTTGACATCAGATTAACACCCCAGATGCTTCATGAAATTTCTAAAGAAATTAATTTAGAAGACGGAAAAACTCAATAATGAATATAAAAGAGAGGGCTCTTTTAAAAAAGCCCTCTCTTTTCCCACCTTATTTAACTTTCATCAGACTTTTCCAATCTTACTATTCTTTACTTAATAGATTGCCAAAAAGATTGCAAATAATCCTTTTCAATTGGCTCTCCAACAATATTATACGTATACCCATTTACTATAATTATACTTTTCTTATTTTTTTCATCAAAGGCTATAAATCCACTTTTCCCATGATAATAAAAATTGATTGCATAATAAGAAAAATCTATTCTCCCCTTTACATTGCTATTCATCTTATATTTGTATTCTCTTAACCATCCGGTTAATTCCTTGATTTTTTCTTCATCTTCTGTTATTTTAGATTGTCCATCTTTCAATATCTCTACTTTTAAACACCATCAAGATTAAACCCAATTGCTTCATCAATGGTCTTTATTCTATAATCATACAGATTTTTAATTAAAATAGCAGCAAAGCAAATTATCATCACTAATATAATAACTTTTACTTTCTCATCCATTTTTATTTCCATCACACCTTTAATTTCTTACTTTAAACTCCACAACCTCGATTTATCAATTCACCCTATCTCAATATTTTGTAATTAACTTAATCAAAATTAGAAAATCTCATTTTCTCACTAAACTTAAGCTCTTTTCCCTTTACTAAATTATGCCTTTTTAAAACAACACAACACCTCCCTTCCGCACTTGGGATAAAGAGTTCCCAATAATATTAGCATGAGGAAATCTATTGTTGTAAAAATTTACCATCTAATATTTCTATCTTATATTTTTTTCGTAACTCGTTTTTATACTTTTCAAAAAATTCATTAACCTTATTTATATCGTTTTTATCCTTTTCAGACATTGCTGATATAATTTTATTTTTCAAATTCCCTATTGAAAGTATTTTTTGGTAATAAACTATTATTTCGTTCCAATATTCATCTTCAGACATTCCCAATCCTTTAATATATGCTTTAAAATTATAAATTTCTTCCATTGCCTCTTTTTGATTTTCACATTTTAATTCCCCTTTTGCAATAGCATTCATAATATACCTTGTATTTTCCATAAATTTTTTAGCATCATCATAGGTAACATTTAAACCCTGCCTCTGTGCTTCTTCATATAATATAGCTTCATCGATCAATTTATTTAATATATCTTTTCTACTCACGTCTACACTCAAAAAAGAATTAATATTTAGGTTACTATTTTGTAATTCAGATAATTTCCTATTTAATACTTCTTTTTGGAATTTATTAAATAATATCTGCATTTCAATATCTTCTTTTGTGATTTTTGTGTTTCCAACTTTTGCTATTATAACATCCCTGTCTTTCTCATATTTTAGACTATTTTTCCCGAGCAAAAACCAAGGATTTGAACCAGCTGCTGTAATAATAGATGCAGCCAAAATTGTTATTAATAAAACTATCATCAACAAAATTTTTCTATTTTTACTCATTTTACAAACCTCCCGTATATATTTCATTATCTAAAATTTTACCTATAAACTTTTTATTGCTCTAAGCTACTACTAAATGTCTTCCATATGTTCAGTGTTTCTGGGGCTATCACCTGTATAGTTCCTTCCTCTTTCCACGTATCTGAAAATGTATCAAAAAATAAATTAGTATAGTTAACACCATATTTCACTATATTATCAGGAGAAATAATTATAGGCGGGTATGTGAAACTTTCTAATGTGGTATACAAAGAATTATTTTTATACCATTTAATATGCAATAAATTTATTGTCTCACTGAAAGGCATATTTCTTCCATTTACAGCTGTTCCTGATAAAAAACTTTGTGTCACAGTTATGTCTCTCCCACTAATGTCATAAAAATAACCAACATCTACTATTATTGTTTGAACAAAAGGTACAATTGCTCTGTTTTCTACAGGATAAAACCATATATAAAGGTATTTTGTTTCTTTGTGAGTAAGAGAATCTGCTTTAGCATTAACCGAAAATGATAATACAGAAGTAAAAGTAATTACAAAAATAATTAAATAAACGGTATATTTCCGTAACACTTTTAAATACCTCCTTCTATTATCTTTCATTTTCTCTTAATATCTTAGTTTTTCTTTATAGGAATCAAACAATGGGGACGGTTCCTTTTGTTTGAGCTACTTTATAAATTTTCAATTTTAAACATATACAAAAATATATACAAAATCTCTAAATTTACATAGTAATAGTATAATTACACATTTGAATTCTAACGACATTCCAAATTCTGTTTCTTTGCAACTTCGTCCATTTTTATTTTACAATAAACACACACCTACTTTTGTATTGCTCATACAAAAGCCTAAAGAGCTTAATCACAAAGACTAAAATAACAATATTTACTACTAATACTATAATTGTTACAATTGAAAAAATAAGAATATAGGGGAACAATAAAACACCTCCTTATCAGTAGTTAGCCAGCGAATAATACCCATCATTTCCAACATATAACCTCAACCTAAAGGTAGTTGTAAACAAATTTTCTAATGTCGTTCCTTCCCATTCTAAAGTTGCATAAGCAGGTCCAGAAATGTCTTCGCGCGCTTTATTTATTCCAAATGATGTAAGCGAATAAGTCCCAACCATAGCTATTGCATAATCATAAACTTTACTGATATAATCATCACCACCATTTACTAATACAAAATCTGCATAGAATTCTGCAGCTACAAGTATTCCTAAATGACTCACTCTAACATGTGTTTATTTTAACCCTCTCCTTTTTAATAATTCTAAAGACTACCGGTAGTTCCTTCTATATCCATGGTATATTATTTCCATCGTCATGTTCCAAAAGTATAAATTTTTACTAAAATAGCACTTACTTTTGTACTTTAGTATAAAATTGAGTTTCTTTTCCTCTAAAATTTGTACTAAAGTACAACTTTAACATTCTCTTTTTTACTAAATTGACACTTTAGTATAAACGTCTTTTCAAACGCCTTATATTAAATCTAACTTTGTTGCTTTGTACACACAGTCCTTTACATTCTTTGTTCCCAACAACTTAAAAATTTTCCTTTTGTGATTACTTTATATTACTTAGTGACATGTTGATTGTTTTTGCAATTTCTTTATCTGTTTTCCCTTCTGCCGTAAGCTTGAGTATCTCTATATTTCTATATACTTTGTCAGTAAAAATGCTATTGCTACAAAAATATCATTAAGCTCATTTTCAGAAGACATGTACTATCCCTATCAAATTTCCTTTTTTATCAAAAATAGGTCCAGCAATACAATTTAATCTTTTTAAATCTTCAATGTAATGCTGTTCTTTTCTTACAACCGCTATATTCTTCTCTCTTATCGCTAGTGATACTGCATTTGTCCCTGCAATTTCTTCTTTTAACATCATGCTTTCATTTAAAGAAAAATTGGTATTATCATAAGGTAAAATTAATTCTAATATTACGCCTTCTTCGTCAGTCAACAAAAATAAAAAATTTTTGAAACTATTGACACCTCTTAAATTTTCAACGCTTTTGTGAAAAGCTTTAATTAGTGACTCTCTTTTGTTATCCTTAATAAGTTTTACATTATTCAACATTATTAATTTTTTATCCGGCGTTAATCCTCTTTTTGAACATCTCCCCCAAGATTGTTCAAAGGGTCTTTATGTGTCTCAAATCTTATTACCTCCCCCATATTATCCCTCCTATTATACTACTCCTACATATTATACTATTTCTACATATTAATATAAATTCCTTCTTTGTTTACCAAAATTTTATATTTTGTAACATTGTTGTAACATTTTAATTTTATAATGTGATGTGTTAAAAAGAGCAGGATTTCTCCTGCTTATGTTTTGAAATATTTCTACTTGTCTGTATCCGTTGTCTAAAAAATGTTATAGCACGTTTCCAAATCTTTTTATAAATCTCCCTTTAACATATTGTGCCAAAGTCAAGTATGCAAGAAGCGTAGCTATTAAGAACAAAAAGTATATCCCCGGTAGAGGCATCATTCCAAGCTTCGCTCCAAAAGAAGTAAATGGCACAATCGTTCCTACTGTAACAGCTGCTGAGGTAAAAAGCAATAGCGGCCATGAAGCAATGCTTTGTATAAGGCGTATTTCATCTGTTAAAGGAACTACTTCGCCTTTGTACTCAGCGTATTCGCATATGGAAAGCATCTCTTTAACAGCGCCTTTCGTTACAAGCTGCCTTTTTCCACCTTCGCTCTCTAAAACTACAGACATCCTCCGCCTTACAAAATCAAAGGGTACCTCATCAACTTTTTTATATATTTTCTCCAAACCATTAAAACCCTTTTCAGCTCCATACTCTAAAATGGCTACATCCATCAAGTTCCTTAGACCTGTTTGATAAAAACTGTTTAGGTATGCATGTCTTAAAACTCTGTCATCTTCATTCCCATGTATGTCAAGATGTTTCTCTACAACTATTTTGTTTAATGTCAAAGTACCAGTTTTGTCAGTACAAAGCACATCCATTGCTCCAAAATTTTGGATAGCATCTAAAGTAGTCAATCCCTCTCTATCCGTACCTAATTGTGCCAAAACTTCATCAACATCTTTTCTAACAAAATCAATTAATTCTGTCAATCTTTTTCAAATTTTTTTACAAAAACAGCCTTGTCCCTATAAAATGAGTTAAATAAGAAAAAGTAATGCCTATTGTAGAACCCATTAATACATCTGAAGGATAATGTAGTCCCATATATATTCTTGAAAATCCCACAAGTACTGCAAGTAAAATTAAAAATACTGTAAGGCTTGGAAAAAACATTGAAAAGGTTATAGCGAGTGAAAAGCTGGCAGTAGCATGGCCTGAAGGAAAAGAATAATCCTTTAAAAGATGTTTAAAAGTGTTTGTGTTAGCTAATACCATATAAGGCCTTGGCCTTGTATATTTTCTTTTTAAAAGTTGAACAAACAAATGACTACTTACAAGCGCTGTTAAAGCTTCTAAAGCAGAGGCTTTCACTTCGTTTTTTCCAAAAAAGATTAAAAATAAGCAAGAAAATATTGTAAAAAAAGGCCCACCTATATGAGTTATTTTTGGCATTATTTTGTCTAAAATATTACATTTTATTCTTTCATTTATATAGAAAAAATATTTTTATCCTTGTCAAGAAGTACTTTTTTTATTTGCATCAGTAAAATCCCCCTACAGTTTCATTTTACTATATATATTATCGTATTTTTAAAAGCTTTGCTACTCTTTTATGACCCTTCTAGTTACAATGGATTTTCTCTAAAAACTTTGACTAAATTATCTTATGATAACATTAAAAAAACATTATAGAAATGTTAATTTTATGTTAAATTTCTTCTTACAAAATATTCTACTATTATTTTAGCTATTCACTGTAAAAAATAAAAAGGGGAAATACCCCCTTTAAATAGTTGCTTTCTTTTTAATTTCCTCGATAGCATTGCTAACTTGAGGAATTAACGAAACCACAAAACATATTGCAACTTCCACACCTATTATACTTCCATTGACTAAAAGTGAATAAACTATAGGGCTCATTCCATCTGGCGCATAGCTTGCAAAGAAAAATACACCTGATAAAAAATGAGAGAAAAATCGTCCAAATCCACCGACTAAAATTCCCAAACTTAGGTTTTTTCTAAAAAAGCCAGCAAGTCCTAAAGCACCAAAGGCCAGCGGATAGTCGAGAAGTACTTGCACCCATTGGACTATAAATGGGTCCTGAATAAGTTGTAAAAATCCATATGTCATTCCTACAATCACACCAGGACCTGGTCCATAATAGTAGGCAAAGATAAAAAGGGGCAACATGCTGGCAGGTGTAATAGAACCACCTTGAGGCCAGTGGTAAAATCTTATATAAGACAGCACGAAAGAAATAGCAATTGAAAGTGCACCATATACAAGCATTTTTGTGTCAAATTTGACACTTCTTCGCATAAGATATAAAAGAAAAGCTAGCAATAAAATTGCCAATAAAACCGATAAAGTCACTGGCTTTATTTTGGCAAAATCAGAAAAAATACTTAAAAAATAAGACATAAACAAAAACACCTCCATTTTTTAGGAGGCTATGTTCGCTGAAAAAATACCGCGAAATGCGGTATTTTTGAGCCGCATTCCCTACGGAGGCATTACCCTCATCAGGTTCTAAGGGTTTGGCATCAATGCCATCTCAGCCATTAAGGCTCCCCCAGCGGACATAACCACCTATTTTGTTTTCACCTTTAATTTATCATTTTCTGTAATCTGTGTCAAGAATAATTATCAAGTGCGGATAACCAAACTTTGTAGGTTGCTTATGTTTTGCACACACATCAAATGGTATTAACTTGCCATCTCCTCTTCTTTTTCAAACTGGCTGTTATAAAGGTTCGCATAGAAACCACCTTTTTTAAGAAGCTCTTCGTGTGTACCTTGCTCTACAATATCTCCATGGTCCATGACAAGGATCAAGTCAGCATCTCGTATTGTAGAAAGCCTATGAGCAATTATAAAGCTTGTGCGTCCTTTCATAAGGTAATCCATAGCTTTTTGTATTTGTACTTCTGTAAGTGTATCTATAGAGCTTGTAGCCTCATCGAGTATGAGAATTTTTGGATCTTTCAAAATAGCTCTTGCTATGGTTAGTAACTGCTTTTGCCCTTGAGAAATATTTGTGGTCTCTTCATTTAATACCATGTTATAGCCACCCGGCAAAGTCTTTACAAAATGATCCACATAAGCTGCCTTAGCAGCCTTTATAACTTCCTCATCAGTAGCATCAAGACGACCATATCTTATATTGTCCATAATAGTACCATTGTAAAGCCATGTATCTTGAAGTACCATGCCAAAAAGTGAACGCAAATCTTCCCTCGTAAAATCTCTTATATCATGACCATCAATTAAAATAGCTCCTTCATTCACATCGTAAAAGCGCATTAAAAGTTTCACTATAGTAGTCTTTCCTGCTCCAGTAGGACCAACAATTGCAACTTTTTGTCCTGCTTTAATAGAAGCAGAAAAGTTATTTATTACCATTTTATCAGATCTATATCCAAAACGAACATTTTTAAACTCCACATTCCCTTTTATATCTTCAATTTTTACAGGCTGTGGATTATCTGGAACTTCTTCTACCTCCTCCAAAAATTCAAATACTCTTTCTGCGCAAGCAGCAGTTTGTTGCAGTATATTAGAAATATTTGCAATCTGAGCAATAGGTTGTGTAAAAGAGCGGATATACTGTATAAACGCCTGAATATCCCCTACTTCTATTGCATTTTTTATAACCAACCAACTACCCAAAACTGTAACTGCCACATAGCCCAAGTTTCCTATTACATTCATAAGAGGCATCATAATACCTGTCAAAAACTGTGATTTCCAAGCCGCTCCGTACAAAGTGTTATTTAATACATCAAACTTTTCAATGCTCTTTTTTTCTCCATTAAAAGCCTTTACTATATTATGACCTCCATACATTTCCTCTACATGACCATTTACATGTCCTAAATAATCCTGCTGCTCTCTAAAATACCTTTGTGAATGTTTGACAATAAAGGTAATTACCAAAGAAGACAAAGGAATTATCAAAATCGCTACTAAAGTCATGAGCCAGTTTATGGTAAACATCATAATCAAAACGCCTACTACTGTCGTCACAGAAGTAATTATCTGAGTTAAACTTTGATTAAGAGTCTGAGTAATTGTATCCACGTCATTTGTAATACGAGACAGTATCTCTCCTTGATTTGTGCTCTCAAAATACTTAAGAGGCAACCTATTAATTTTTTCTGAAATTTCTTTTCTAAACCTGTAGGTAACTTTCATTGCAACCCCAGACATTATCCATCCTTGCAAATACCCAAATAAGGCACTTAAACCGTATAAACCTATGAGAATTAAAATTATCTTTCCTACATATTCAAAATCTATTCCAGTGCCTTTCCCCGTTATCTTATCCATTACACCTTCAAAAATTTTGGTTATGGCTTTACTGAGTATTTTAGGACCCGCAATGGAGAAGGAAGCACTAAGCGCTGCTAATATAAATACACTTATTATAGAAAATTTATAAACTGATAAATATTTTATCAACTTTTTCATTGTACCTTTAAAATCTCGCGCTTTTTCTCCACCGCGAACCATGCCATGGGGGCCACCTCCCATTCCTGGCCCGCGAAGTCTGGGCATATGTTTGGGGTCTATTCTTTTATTTTCACTCACGCCAATTCCCCCTCCGACAGCTGTGATAAAGCTATTTGTCTGTAAGTTTGGCAGTTTTTAAGTAGTTCTTTGTGTTTCCCTATGCCCACAATTTTCCCTTCTTCAAGCACTATTATTTGATCTGCATGTAAAAGAGTTGACACCCTTTGTGATACAATTATAACAGTGCTTGATTTTAATCTTTCTCTCAAGGCTTTTCTTAAAGCTGACTCTGTTTTAAAATCAAGAGCCGAAAAACTTTCATCAAAAATATATATTTCAGGCTTTTTAACAAGAGCCCGGGCAATAGAAAGCCTCTGCTTTTGTCCTCCTGATACATTGGTTCCTCCCTGTGCAATTTCTGAATCAAACTTTTTGCTCTTTTCATTTATAAATTCCATTGCTTGTGCAATTTCTGCTGCTTCTTTTATTTCCTCGTCAGTAGCCTGGTCATTTCCGTATTTTAAATTCGATTTAATTGTACCACTGAAAAGCCAACTTTTTTGAGGTACATATCCTATTCTGCTTCGCAAGTCCTCCTGCCTTACTTCTTTCACATCTACCCCATCCACTAAAACTTGTCCTTCCGTGGCATCATAAAATCTCAAAATTAAATTGACTAAAGTGCTCTTCCCTGAACCTGTCCTACCTATTATTCCTACTGTCTGCCCTGGTAAAACCTTGAAGTTTATATCCTTTAAAGCGTACTCTTCTGCGCCAGGATATTTAAAAGATACATTTTTAAATTCTATACTTCCAGCCATATTTTCATTAAATTGTTTTGGATTTTGTGGGTCTTTTATAGAAGGCTCTGTAGCCAAAACCTCAGCGATACGCTCTGCCGACACAGATGCTCTTGGAATCATTATAAAAAGCATTGAAAACATCAAAAATGCAAAGATAATTTGTATAGCATATTGCATAAATGCCATCATGTCTCCCACTTGCATGCCGGAATTTTGTATTTGGTGAGCTCCCACCCACACTATTAAAAGAGTAACTCCATTCATCACAAGCATCATAGATGGAAACATAACAGCCATGGCACGATTTACAAAAAGTCCTACTTTTGTAATATCTTGATTAGCTTTGTCAAAACGTTCTTCTTCAAATTTCTGATTATTAAAAGCCCTTACCACCATTATTCCTGACAAGTTTTCACGAGTAACTAAATTTAATCTATCAATCAATTTTTGCATTAACAAAAACTTGGGCATCGCAATGGAGTATAACACTGATATTATGCCTAAAAGTACTATTACTGCTAAAGCTATAATCCAAGACATCGAAACACTTTTGCTAAGAGCTCTAAATACTCCGCCTATACCCATTATAGCGCATAAAAGACCATTCTTATCATAATTACAAGAAGCATTTGTATTTGTGTAATGTCATTTGTAGTTCTTGTTATCAAAGAAGCCGTAGAAAATTTATCGAATTCTGCATTAGAGAAGCTTTCTACTCTTGCAAATAAATCTCTTCTTAAATCTCTCGCAACTGCCGCTGCCACCTTTGATGCAAAAAATGCTACCATAATAGTGCTTAATGCACTCAGTCCAGTTATCAATAGCATTATAAGGCCAGTATGAAGAATGTAATCAGTTTGAATTTTGTTTGTATCTATGCCAATTGCCTTGTATTCATCTTTTACAGCCATTGTTGCAGCTTGTATAACCATATTGTCTCCCAAAGAAGCAAACTTTTTATTCATTTCATCTCTTACTTTAAGAAGCTGTTCCTCTGGCAGTTGGGACATCATAGAAAAGAGGTCTACATTTGCCGGTATTTTCTTTCCATCGAATTCTATACTTCCGTTTTTTGCATTAGCCTTTGCTTGCTCAATACCCTTAACAGCAAGCCAAGCTTTTCCTAAACTCAAGTTTATTTTGTCAATCTCTGAGCTATCTATATTTTTAAGCACATATACAGGTTCTTTTGAAAGAATGGGATATTTTTTTATATATTTATTATAATCAACACTGGATTTATCTACTAATGTATAGTCGTTTAATATCTCTCCCTTTTCTTCAGGTGTAACAAATAGCAAAAGTTTATCCATTTCGCTTTTTCTTATAGCCTCAGGCACTGCATTTATTATGCCACCTTGCTGTATTCCAACATTGACCATTTTTGACATATAGTCAGGCAATGACAAATCACTCATCGCTTGAACAAATATGAAGAACACTGCTAAAAAAAGTAAAAGAACGTATGGTTTTAAATACTTTGCCAGTTTTACCATATCACCATCTTCTCCTTTTAAAAATTTGCCTCAAGATCTTTCGATATTCCTTAGTGAGAACTAATTCTTTAATTCTCAGTGCAAATCATTTTGTTTTTCCAATATTTTTTTCAGTGATTCCAATCCTTCTATTATTTTGTTAAGGTCTTCTGGACTTGCTTTGCTGATTAATTCCTCAAATTTCCTTTCCGCTTCTTTGAAGTGCTTTTGGAAAGTGTCTTTGAACTTAGAAGTCACACTCACATAAACAACTCTTCTATCTTTAGTACTTCTCGTCCTCTCTACCAAACCTTGCTTTTCTAATCTGTCAATAATTCCAGAAACAGTACTATTAGAAAGCCCTAATTTTTGACTTAAGTCGCTCACCTTCATTGCCCCATAATGAGCCAAAATGCCCATAAGCATTCCTTGAAGACTTGTAATGTCAAAATCTTTGCATTCGTATTTCATAGAATGCTTTATAATATCCATTATTTGTTTTAAAAGCTTAAGTATTTTCAATCCGTTGTTTATCTCTTCCATTTTCACCACCACAGTTTAAATTGTTTCGTATGCGAATATTTTGTATCTGAATATTTCTAATGCAAAATATATTTTATTCCTTTTATAATATCATGTCAACACTTCTTAAAAATTTTTCAAAAATAAAATAAAAGACACCGCTAAAAATTTTATAGCGGTTTTACACCTCTACCCCTTCATGTCTTAATAAAAACTTTTTTATCTCAATCCCCCCTCCAAAGCCTACTAAATCGCCCTTACTTCCAATAACTCTATGACACGGTATAATAATGGGAATAGGATTTTTATTAAGAGCTTGCCCAACTGCTCTTGCTGCTTTTGGTTTTCCAATTAATTTAGCAATTTCTCCATATGTTTTAACTTCCCCATAGGGAATTTTTGAAATTTCACACCACACAGCTTTTTGAAAATCTGTACCTTGTAAATCTATCTGTAAATTGAATTTTTTTAATTCCTTACTAAAATACAAACCAAGTTGATGCATACACTCTTCAATATATAAATCGCTGCCTTCCTTAAAGCCTTCTAATGAAGATTTTTCATTTTCAAAGTCAATGCGGCATACACCTTTACCTGACGAAAAGATTGTAAGTATACCAATAGGTGACACAAATTTTTTATATATCACAGTCTCATCTCCTTAAAACTATAAAAACTGGCAAATTAATTATAACACACCGTGAAAAAATATTGTAAAATTTTTTGAGTAATCGTTTCAGGCTATTTTAACTCTATTGACAAAATTGAATCGTTGTTGTACTATAAAAGTGTTAAGAGATTGTTAAATGAATAACAATTGAAATATTGCACAAAATACCGTTGATAAGCCGAAAGTTTTTATAATATACCCTAAAATTTTTAAGAATCGCCTAACAATCTCTTTATTTTATTAAAATATTTTGTTAAATTATTATCAATATGGAGGTGTGCTTATGCCTACTTTATTACAAGAAAAAAAGGAAGCAAAAGAAAAAACAGAAGTAAAAGAAACAACAGATGTTAAAAAACAAATAGACCTATTAGTAGAAAGGGCGAAAAGAGCCCAAGAAAAATTCATGTCATACACTCAGCAGCAAATTGATGAAATAGTCAAAGCTATGCACTAACGGGCATAGAAAAGCATGTAGAACTGGCAAGATTAGCTCATGAAGAAACAAAAATGGGTGTTTATGAAGACAAAATAACGAAAAATCTCTTTGCAGTAGAATATGTGTACAATTATATAAAAGACAAAAAAAACTGTAGGCATCCTCAAAGAAAACTTAGAAGAAAATTATATGGAAGTGGCAGAGCCTGTAGGAATTATAGCCGGAGTAACACCTGTCACAAACCCTACTTCTACAACAATGTTCAAATGCCTAATTGCTATTAAAACAAGAAATCCAATAATTTTTAGTTTCCATCCCAAAGCATTAAAATGTAGTATAGAAGCAGCAAAGACCATGTACGAGGCAGCATTAAAGGCGGGTGCTCCCGAAGGATGCATAGGTTGGATTGAAACACCTTCAATTGAAGCAACGCAACTTCTCATGACACATCCCGGTGTCTCCCTTATCCTCGCAACAGGCGGTGCAGGAATGGTAAAAGCTGCTTATAGCTCAGGAAAACCCGCCCTTGGCGTAGGTCCTGGCAATGTCCCCTGCTACATTGAAAAAACTGCAAATATTAAAAGAGCGGTCTCAGACCTAATACTTAGCAAAACTTTTGACAATGGCACAGTATGCGCATCAGAACAAGCTGTGATAATAGATGAAGAAATAGCCAATGAAGTAAAAAAATTAATGAGAGAATATGGTTGCTATTTCTTAAATAAAGAAGAAACTAAAAAGTTAGAAGAATTCGCTATAGACAAAAACACCGGTTTAATGAATCCAGCAGTTGTGGGTCAGCCTGCAGTGAAAATTGCTCAAATGGCTGGATTTAAAGTTCCTGAAAATACCAAAATACTTGTAGCTGAATATCCAGCTGTAGGTCCTGAATATCCTCTATCCAGAGAAAAACTAAGCCCAATACTTGCTTTATACACAGTCAAAGATTACAAAGAAGGTATAAAAAGATGCGAAGAAATGATACAATTCGGCGGACTTGGTCACTCTGCGGTAATACATTCTGAAAACCAACAAATTATTAATGAATTTGCAAATAGAGTACAAGCAAGTAGAATCCTTGTAAACGCCCCTGCTTCACAAGGCGCTATTGGAAACATTTATAACACGGCTACTCCATCTTTGACTTTGGGTTGCGGTACAATGGGTGGAAATTCAACAACAGATAATGTAAGTGTTTATAACCTTATAAATATAAAACGAGTTTTTATAAGAAAAGAGAGAATGAAATGGTTCAGAGTTCCACCACAAATCTATTTTGAAAGAGGGTCAATACAGTATCTATCACAAGTAAAAGGCAAAAAAGCCTTTATTGTAACAGACCCTGCGATGGTTAAATTAGGTTTTGTAGATAAAGTGACATATCAATTAGATAAAGCAAATATTAAATATGAAATTTTCTCTGAAGTAGAACCAGACCCATCAGTTGACACTGTAGAAAAAGGGATAAAAATAATGAAGGAGTTCGAGCCTGACTTACTAATAGCTATAGGTGGTGGTTCTGCAATAGACGCAGCAAAGGGAATGTGGCTTTTTTATGAGTACCCTGACACAAAATTTGAAGACTTAAGGTTAAAGTTCATGGACATAAGAAAAAGAACTTATAGATTTCCTGAACTCGGCAAAAACGCTTTATTTATCGCAATACCAACCACCAGCGGTACAGGTTCTGAAGTCACAGCCTTTGCAGTTATAACAGACAAAAAGAAAAATATAAAGTACCCTCTTACAGATTACGAATTGACACCAGATATTGCTATAATAGACCCTGACTTTGTCATGACAATTCCACCCTCTGTAACTGCAGATACAGGTATGGATGCTTTAACTCATGCCATTGAAGCTTATGTATCCGTTATGGCATCAGACTATACAGACGCCCTCGCAGAAAAAGCCATAAAACTGATATTTGAATATCTCCCTAAAGCATATAAAAACGGACAAGACAAAGTCGCCCGCGAAAAGATGCACAATGCTTCTTGCATAGCAGGAATGGCATTCACAAATGCATTTTTAGGAATAAACCACAGTATGGCCCACATACTTGGCGCTAAATTCCACCTTCCCCACGGAAGGGCAAATGCGATACTTCTGCCCTATGTCATAGAATACAATGCTGAGTTACCTAAAAAATTTGCCTCATTCCCACAATATGAATATCCCAAAGCAGCCGAGAAATACGCAGAAATTGCAAAATTCTTAGGACTTCCTGCATCAACCACTGATGAAGGAGTAAAAAGTCTCATTGAAGCAATAAAAAATCTCATGAAAGAGTTAAATCTTCCTCTTACACTTAAAGATGCGGGAATAAACAAAGAAGAATTTGAAAAACAAATAATGGAAATGGCTGATATAGCTTCAACGACCAGTGCACCGGTTCAAATCCAAGAATGCCATTGGTATCAGAAATTGCAGAAATATATAGAAAAGCCTATGGAGAATAAGGGTAAATTTTCAGTTTGCCCTTATTCTATTTCCAAAATAGAAGTAAATTTTTCTATAAAAGGCACTCCTGAAATTGTTGTCAAAAGACTTGAGGTTACCATGACCTCATTTACAGGAACAAATTCATATCTACCTTCTTTTTTCTCTCCATATCCATGAAAGTCATGTATTATATAAGGAATACCTTTTTCTTTTCCAATATAAATCATAGCATGCTCTGGCATATAGACTAATGCCCCCGGTTTTACACTACCAAAAACCTTTATCCTTTCTTCAATTGACATTCCCTCAGTAAATTTATAGGATTTGTCCCCGCTTATTTCCTGATCATTAGCATTCCTAGGAAGCCTTATGCCAAAGGTTTTAAAAACATACATTATATAGCTTGAACAATCTCTTCCCCCAAAACTATCTCCCCACCCATACCTATCACCTAAAAGTTTAAAAGCTTGTTTTAGAATATTTTCTCTTGTATAGGAAGGTACCCGACATTTACATCTTCCTTTTTTGAAATCAAAGCATGTCTAAACTCAAGATTCCCTTCTTTATTCCTAATAGGTAACTTTACAAGATAGTTTCCTTCCACTGATTGATTACCAACTTTTCGTAATTTTTTTTCTTCTTCAAGATATATTTTAGTACCCATAGTAAATTCCAGTTTAGAAATGCTTTTATCAAAAGGGTTGTACTGAGTCTTTATGTAGTTTCCTGTAACAATCAAAAATTTATAGGAATTTACATAATCAAATAGCTCTTTTTTGTTTTTTGCAATTGCAATGTCCTCTGCTTTAACCCATCCTCTGTAATTATACATCTGTATAAAAAACCATTTTTTATCTTTGCTTTTGTGTAAAATAATTACAGGTTCTAAAGCTTGACACCCTGTCTCTTGAAACCTGTCAATTTCTATATCCCCTTGTTTGTCAAAAATAGCTTCTTTCGTAGGAAAACTTCTTAGAGAAGTATTCTTAATTGCTAAACCGTACATAGCAGAATTTACATCCTCAACTTCTTCTAAATTTGTATTTTTTATTATATCTTCATAAAAGTCTTTTTTTATGAGATTACCATACTTATCGTACATAGGCTTTTTAGGTATCTCATAACTTTTAATCAATTTAATAAGTTCATCTTTTTTTAAATTATTTTCGTATGTCTCAAGGTTATATACTGTAGCTACCTTATTTATTATCTTTCCATTAAAGTTTTCAATCTCTCGTTGTGTCATAATAGCCTTATCAGCATTGTCTAATTTTCTAAGCCAATATTCCGGAGTTAACATCTCTTCAGAAAACTCAAACATATAAAACTCCCCCTCATAAACAATGAAACCAGCCAAAAATTTATAGAAAAATTTTAAAAAAATGAAACTAAAAGCAAATTTTTTCGTCTATACTATAGAAATATGTTTTTAAAAGGAGCGGTAGACTAAATGGAGAAAAAATCTTATTTGGCCATCATTTTATTACTAGGTCTTATCTGCTTTCTTCTTGGAATAGCAATATTTTTAACAGCTTTTCGCCACGGTATTACATAAAAAGGAGAAGAAGCAAAATATAAAACTTCTTCTCCTTTTTCGCTATGCTCTTTCAAAATAATCTGCAACCTCTTTAAGATACTCAATTATTGTAAGATGTTGTGGACATACGCTCTCACAGGTACCACACTCAATACAGGAACTCGCTTTTGCATCCTTCAAGTTTTCATAACCCCTGCGGTTATCTTCATAAGTGTTATACATATGAGCCTCATTGTAAAGCTCAAAGTTTTTCGGTATATTTACTCCATTTGGACAAGGCATACAGTAATTGCACCCCGTACAAGCAATTGGAGAAAGCTCTTTGTATTTGTTTCTAACTCTATTTACAATCTCAAGTTCCTCTTTTGTAAGGATATTTACTCCTGACCTTTTTGCACTTTCTATATTTTCTTTTAACTGCTCAAAGGTACTCATACCACTTAAAACAACCGAAACTTCTGGCTGATTCCATAACCATTGAAGTGCCCACTCAGCAGGGGTACGCTTAACCTTTGCAGTATCCCAAATGTCTCGCACTGCTTGTGGAGGGTTGGCAAGCCTTCCTCCTCTTATAGGCTCCATTATTACAACACCTAAACCCTTTGAAGCAGCATATTTTAGCCCTTTTTCTCCTGCTTGTACGTCTATGTCCATATAGTTATATTGTATTTGACAGAAATCCCATTTGTCATAATAATCTACAATTTCTTGGAATACGGGATACTCATCGTGAAAAGAAAACCCTATGTATCTTATCTTCCTTCTTGTTTTTTCTTTTCAGCCCAGCTTAAAGCATCAACTTTTTTCATGTTCTCCCATTTATTTTTATCTAAAGCATGCAAAAGATAAAAATCTATGTGGTCTGTCTGAAGTTTTTTGAGCTGTTCATTTAAATATTTGTCCATGTCTTCTTTTTCATTAATTAACCAGGTGGGAAGTTTCGTAGCAAGAAAAGTTCTTTCTCGGTAACCATTTTTTAAAGCTTTACCTGCAATTATTTCGCTGTTACCTCCATGATACGGCCATGCTGTATCAATATAATTTACGCCATTGTCAATGGCATACTTTATCATCTTTATCGCTTCAGCCTCATCTATTTTATTGTTGTCGTTATCAATTACAGGAAGTCTCATCAAACCAAATCCCAAAGCAGATACTGCTACACTTAGTTTGCCAAATTGTCTGTATTGCATCCTCATCCTCTCCCCGTTATTAAATGTTTTAATTTATTATATCATAGTTAACTTTGTAAACAAAAATTCTTTTGCATTATACTTATTTAATGAAGCAAACCGATAAAAGAACTAAAAAGCCCGTTTATTTTATTCTCATTCTTTTTCTTTCCTATATTTGTCCATTACCTCAGAAAAAATTTCCGCATTTGTAGGAGGAGTATAAGATATAGCATTAGCACCTGCTTCTATTGTTTTTAAAATAGTCTCTTCTGTAGGGCCTCCTGTAGCAATGATTGGTATATCCGGGCAAATATCCCTTACATATTTTACTATATCAGGTGTCTTTTGTGCACCAGATATGTTGAGTATTGTAGCACCAGCTTCCACTCTCCCTTTTATGTCTTCTTTTTCTGAGACAATAGTTACAACGATAGGTATGTCTATTGCTGCTCTCATTTTTTTAATTATGTCGTTGGCAGTTGGAGCATTTACAACAACCCCCATGGCACCCTGAAATTCAGCATCAAGAGCCAAGTTTATAACCCGTCTCCCTTGTGTAAGTCCTCCACCTACACCGCAAAACACAGGAATATCTGCTGCCATCATAAGAGCATGAGTAATCACCGGTTGAGGAGTAAAAGGATACACAGCTAAAACAGCATGAGCATTAGTATTTCTAATAAGAGCGATGTCTGTGGTAAAAACGAGAGATTTTATTAATTTCCCATAAACTTTTATACCTGAAGCTTTTTGATGAATGACCTCAGGAACTAAAACCATTTTTTGCCTTAAAAGTGAAGTTACTTCAGGAACAAAATTGTCTTTCATCCTATCACCATCTTAGCTTTATATTTTATAGAAAATATTATACCAATAATTGTTTATAAATCAATATTTTTTAAGATAAGAATTGAGTCTTATTCCAAAATTGTCCGAAACCAAAATAAGAAAGCGATAGAAAAATAATTTTATTATTTCTTTACTTTTTATTAATCAAAAACCATTTTTAACTTAAAAATAATATTAAATTTTAAATTAACTTCTGTTTTTGCAAGTTTTTTTGAAGTTTTATTAAATTTTTATGAAAAAATTCTCAAAATGTGTACTAAAATGCCTTTTGTTTGCATAAAATTAAAATAGACTTTTAAAAATCATTAACAGTTTTTATGTCTGTATTTTAATATATTTAAAAATATATGCACGAAATTCAAAAAACACCTAAAGAACTTACATTTTTAGCAGATATATTGCGAACATATATTAGATATGCTATAATAGAAGCTAACTATATAATTGCTAATTATATTATAAATAAAATTATAAGGGGGATTAAAAAATGCTAAGAAAAAAGTGGCTTCCTCTAGTCGTAATCTTAATTTTTACCCTATCTGTTATCTTGACTTCCTGTGGCAAGACAGAAAACCAATCGACTCAGCCTTCCGAAGAAACTAAGTCAACTCCCACCGCTTCAGTTCAAGATAGTGACAACTGGACTAAAGCAAAAGACACTTCAAAAATACCAGAAGCATCAAAGTCTCGCACAGACACACTCATAATAGGTCTCTATGCACCAAAAGGGGTTTTTAATCCTCTTTATGCTGAAGCAGCATACGACATTTACGTAAACAGCGCTATGTTTAATAGTCTACTAGAGGTAGACTTCGATGGAACATACATTCCATCTCTTGCAAAGAGTTGGGATATAGACAAAGATAATAATACTATCACATTCCATTTAAGAGATGACGTGAAATTTAGTGATGGAACACCTTTGACAGCTAAGGATGTAGAATTTTCTTATTATGTACTAGCTGATCCTACTTATGATGGGCCAATTGCTTTATCTGCAGCAGGAATCAAAGGGTTTAAAGAATATAATGAAGGAAATGCAGACAAAATTGAAGGGATAAAAGTAATAGATGACCATACAATACAGATTCAATTAGAAAAAGTTTTAGGAACTTCTTTATCAGACCTTAACATTCCAGTTATTCCTCAGCACTACTATGGAAAAGACTTTGCTAAAGGCAAATTAGATGGAGTAAAGGCTCTTGAACAACAACCACTTGGATCAGGGCCATATGTATTTGAAAAATTTGTTCCTGGTCAAGAAGTTCGCTTAGTAGCAAATGAGAATTACTGGAAAGGTGCTCCAAAAATTAAACACTTGATTTTTAAAACTACAACAGAGGAAACAGCTGTTCAAATGTTACAAACCGGTGAAACAGACTATGAGACCTCAAACATCACAGCAAAGAAAGATAACGTAGAGTTGCTAGAAAGCCTTGGATTTGTTGATTATAGCTTGCTTCCAACTAATGGTTATGGCTATATAGCTTTCAATCACAAACTGCCAAAATTCCAAGATGTAAGAGTGCGTAAAGCATTAGCCTATGGTCTTAACCGCCAAGCTATAGTCGATGCTGTATATCAAGGTTTAGCAGAAGTAAGAGATGTGCCACAGTCTAAAGTATCATGGGCATATCCAGATGAAAAAGACATAATACATTATGACTATAACCCAGAAAAGGCTAAGCAGCTTTTAGATGAAGCTGGTTGGAAAGTTGGCCCTGATGGTTATCGTTATAAAGATGGCCAGAAATTTACTATTCACTTCCTAGCTTCATCACCTAATCCAGTAAATGATGCATTAGTGCCAATGGCAGTAGAAAATTATAAAGAATTGGGTATAGAATTTGTGGCAGAACCTCTTGATTTCAACGCCATAATTGAAAAGGTCAATAAAGGCGATTTTGAAATGTACTTCATGGCTTGGGGATTAACTCCTGAACCAGATCCTTATACTACATTCTTCTCAAAAGGGTCTCAGAATAAAATAGGATATGCAAATCCAAAAGTTGATGAACTTATCCTAAAGGGCCGTGAAGAAATAGATATTAATAAGCGTAAAGAAATTTATCATGAACTTTACAAAGTATTAAACGATGACTTGCCATATATCTTCCTGTATCAGAGAAATGACCTCAATGCAAAGAATTGCAGAGTAGTAGGATTCCAGATTTCATCCTTCAGAGATTTCACAGAATCCCTATATCAAGCAGAAATTCTTCAGTACTAATTTAAACTTAAAAAGCCCGGACTGTTAAGGGCCGGGCTTTTCATCTATTAGGAGGGATAAAATGACTCAGTTTATTATACGCAGACTATTGCAGAGTATTCCTACATTAATTGGAGCTTCTATAATAATATTTTTAATTTTTGCAATGGCACCTGGTGACTACGTCACCTCTCAACTTCAAAATCCTAAGATGACTGAGGAAAGGGCCGCACAATTAAGGGCCCTTTATGGATTGGACAAACCATTACCGCAAAGGTATATTTCTTGGGCAAGCGGTGTTTTAAAAGGTGATTTGGGCGACTCTTTAATGTTTAAAAAACCTGTTATACAAGTAATAAATGATTTTATATGGAATTCATTTATATTGGGAGTAGCCATAATGTTTTTTGAATGGTTAATTGCCTCTATAGTAGGTATCTATTCTGCTATACGGCAGTATTCTGTATTTGACACTATAGCTACCCTTCTTGTATTTATCCTTTACTCTTTGCCCTCTTTCTTCTTAGGTCTTGTTATGCTTAAAATCTTCGCAGTAGACCTCAGGTGGTTCCCACTGGGGGGCATGATAACAACTGGTTCTAACTATACTGGATGGGCTCATATAGTTGACGTCGCAAAACATATGGTACTTCCTGTTGCTACTCTAACTTTAATAAGTGTAGGGGGTTTAAGCCGCTATTTTAGGGCAAATATGTTAGAAGTCATAAAGCAAGACTATATAAGGACTGCCAGAGCTAAAGGCTTGAAGGAAAGAACTGTTATTTTTAAACATGCTTTAAGAAATGCTCTTCTACCTTTGATCACTTTGTTTACTTTAGAATTACCTAGCTTATTTGCAGGTGCAATGATAACAGAAAGAATATATAATTGGCCAGGTATTGGTAAAGTAGTTTTAGAAGGAATTTATATAAGGGATTATCCGTTATTTTTGGGATACACAATGCTCATAACTGTTCTTACAATTTTAGCAAATATTTTAGCTGACGTTTTGTATGGCATCGCTGATCCACGTGTAAGACTTAAATAGGGGGGATAGAGCTTGGAACAACTCAAACCTCTTGACTATAAAAAGAAAAATAATTTAAAAAAAGCACCTTCGATTTGGAAAGACGCTTTTCATAGATTTTTAAAAAATAAATACGCCATATTGGGACTGGTAATTTTGACTTTTATGTTACTGTTCTCATTTGTAGGGCCTTATTTTTCGCCTTATCTGGATGCAAAAATAGATGTATCAAAAGGAAATCAACCACCCAGTGCAGAACATTGGCTTGGTACAGATAATCTAGGAAGAGATGTACTTTTAAGGCTTATGCTTGCAGGTAGAATTTCCCTCACAATAGGGATTGCTGCTACTTTAATAATTGTTTTAATTGGTGGAACATTAGGCTCCATCGCAGGATATTACGGAGGTTGGTTAGATGTCATAATAATGAGATTAGCAGATATCATTTATGCTATGCCAGGTCTTCCTATTTTAATCATGCTAGGTGCAATAATGTCTGACTTAAAAATTCCACCTTCGCAAAGAATATATTATGTCATGTTCATTTTAGGATTTATATCGTGGGTAGGACTTGCAAGACTTGTAAGAAGTCAGATACTAAGTTTAAAAGAGCAAGAATTTATGCTGGCAACAGAAGTTTTGGGTTTAAGAGATAGTAAAAAAATAATAAAACACCTTTTCCCCAACGTTTTACCAACTGTCATCGTTGCTGCAACACTAGGAGTAGCTAACGCAATATTATTAGAATCTGCTTTAAGTTTCTTAGGACTTGGAGTAGTCCCTCCAACACCTTCATGGGGTTATATGCTCTCTGCCGCAAACAACATGATCGATTTTGTGAAGCGTCCGTGGCTTTGGATTCCACCGGGTGTCGCCATAATGCTGTCTGTTGTAGCTATAAACTTTATTGGCGATGCCTTAAGAGACGCTTTTGATCCTAGACAAAAAATTTAGGAGGAATCAAAATGGCAAAAAACTTAGTGGAGTTTCGTAACCTCAAAACTTTTTTCTATACATCAGAGGGTGTTGTAAAAGCAGTAAATGACGTTAGTTTTTCTATACGAGAAGGGGAAACGGTGTGTGTAGTTGGTGAATCTGGCTGTGGAAAAAGTGTAACTGCTTTGTCTTTAATGAGGTTAATTCAATCACCTCCGGGAAAAATTGAAGGGGGAGAAATAATCTTTGATGGACGGGACGTGCTTAAATTAAGTGAAACAGAAATGAGAAAAATACGCGGTAATGAAATAGGCATGGTATTTCAAGAACCCATGACTTCTTTAAACCCTGTGTTAACAATTGGAGAACAAATAATGGAGCCTTTGATGGTTCATAAACTCATGAATAAAAAAGAGGCTTGGAATAAGGCTGTTGAACTTATAAAACAAGTTGGAATCCCAAGAGCTGAACAGATAATGACAAGTTATCCTCATGAGTTAAGTGGTGGCATGAGACAGCGTATAATGATTGCAATCGCTTTAAGTTGTGACCCGAAACTCCTCATAGCTGACGAACCAACCACCGCTCTTGATGTTACAATTCAAGCCCAAATTCTTGACCTTTTGAGAAAAATAAAGCAGGAAAGGAATATGGCTTTAATGCTTATAACCCATGACCTTGGAATTGTTGCTGAAATGGCTGACTATGTAGTAGTTATGTACGCTGGAAAAGTCATTGAAGAAGCCCCAGTGAAAGAACTTTTTAAAAATCCTAAACACCCCTATACAAGAGGCCTTCTAAAAGCAAAACCAATAATTGGCCAAAGAAAAGAAAGATTGTATACAATCCCTGGTCAAGTACCAAATCCTATTGGTTTAGGAGATTACTGTTATTTTAGCGATAGGTGTGAATTCGCAATGGAAGTTTGCCGCCAACAAATACCTCAACTTAAAGCTGACGAAAAGGGACACAAAGTTGCCTGCTGGCTCTATGAAGGAGAGTGGAAAAAATGAGCGAACCTTTAATAGAAGTAAAAAACCTTAAAAAATACTTCCCAATACGAGGCGGTATTTTACAAAGGACAATAGGATATGTAAAAGCAGTAGATGGAGTAACATTTACTATAAATAAAGGTGAAACTTTAAGTCTCGTGGGAGAATCTGGATGTGGTAAAAGCACAGTGGGACGTACCATAATAAGGCTGTATGATAAAACTGATGGAGAAATTTTTTATAAATCTATTCCCATTCATAGCCTCAAAAAAAGTGAACTTAGAAAACTAAGGCCTAAAATGCAATTGGTTTTTCAAGACCCATTTAGCTCTTTAAACCCACGTCTTAGAGTAGGAGATGCCATAGGAGAAGCTCTTTTAGACCATGGACTGGTATCAAAAGAAGAACTGCGAGGCAAAGTTATAGAAACAATGGAAATATGCGGTTTAGCTCCTTATCATATAGACCGCTATCCTCATGAATTTTCAGGTGGCCAGCGTCAGAGAATTGGCATAGCCCGTGCACTCATTTTAGACCCCGAATTTATCGTGTTGGATGAGCCTGTATCATCACTTGACGTATCAATACAAGCCCAAATAATCAATCTGCTTATGGACCTGCAACAACAAAAAGGATTAACTTATTTATTTATCTCCCACGATTTGAGTGTTGTAGAACACATAAGTACAAGAGTTGCTGTAATGTATCTTGGGTCAATAGTTGAAATGGCAGCGCGAGACGAGATTTTTGACCATCCTCTTCATCCTTACACCCAGGCACTTTTGTCTGCCGTTCCAATTCCAGACCCAGACTTAAAGAGAGAAAGAATAATTTTAGAGGGAGATATCCCCAGCCCTGCTAACCCTCCAAAAGGCTGCAAATTTCACACAAGATGTCCTCTTGCTAAAGATATATGTAGAGAACAAGTGCCAGAATATAGGGATGTAGGTGGAGGGCATTTTGTAGCTTGCCATTTGGTATAGCTACATGCTTTCCACTTTATTTTTGTCAACACAACAAAAAAGTAAGGCTCGTAATGGTCTTCGCTTCAGCCAGTACAAATCTTTTCATACCTTACTTAAAAGGCAAGGTATTGCAAAACCCATACTGACCTATGCTCGACTATTACAGATACCTTAGAAACTTTATGCGTCTTGCATAAAGCTTCCAGTCTAAGTACATAACGTACCTCGACCTGCGGAACCTATAATAGTCTTAGCTCGACTATAATACATCCTTTTTAGCTTAAAAATTTAAGCTTCATAGAGACATATTATAATCTGCCCGCCGACTGGCATCCGACCTTTTGATCGAAGACCAATCTTTGGCCGGCCATCACAGAACTTGCGTCCTATGGTGACCTTGGCTCGACCATTACGAACCTTACACTATTATATTGCCCCTTTTGCCCTCTTATATTCATTTATTTTTAAAAAATTTTACTGATAATTTAAAGCAATTACCTTTGGTTCTCCTCCCAGGTCTTCTTTCTTCACATCCAGCTGGGAAGATGAAATCTTTTTACCTCCTGTCATACTTAAAAAGTTGTCAACAGTATCAATAGGAAAATTGATAAGCTCTGTTTTGTAATGCATCGGAATAGTTATTTTTGGTTTTAATTGATTCATCACTTCTACCGCTTGTTTGGCATCAATTGTGTAATAACCACCTACAGGAATAAGTAGTACATCAACAGAACCTATTTCTTCAATTTGCTTCTCTGTCAAAATATGTCCCAAATCCCCCATGTGACACACCTTAATGCCATCAATGTCAAACACAAAAACTATATTTTTGCCCCTTTTTGTCCCCTGCTCCTCATCGTGGAAAGTACTTACACCTTTTATTTTTATGCCTTTTATATCATGTTCTCCTACTGTGTCAACAATATCAAAATTGCCCTTTATTGCCTTAAAATAATTGTGATCAAAATGGGAATGAGAAGATGTCACAATATCCGCTCTTACATTCGGCATAGCATACCCAACTGATTCATCAAAAGGATCTGTAACAATAATAGTTCCCCTCTCAGAACTTATTTTAAAACACGCATGCCCCAACCATTTTATATTCATAAATTAACACCTCCTAACCATATTATACCACAAAAAATAGGCGGAAAACCGCCTTTTACATCCTTTCTGGTGCAGTTATTTTTAATATGTCTAAAGCGTTTTTTATAACAGTTTTTACTGCTAATATAAGCACAAACCTTGCTTTCATCAAATTTTCTTCTACGCCTTTTACTCTATGACTGTTGTAAAAAGAATGGAAAAGAGATGCCACATCAAGTACATATCTCGTAATCCTGTGGGGTGTCAATGTTCTTGCAGCAATAGTAATTTCTTCCGGAAAATATGCCAATTTTTTAATAAGGTCTTTTTCCTCTTCTTCTTTTAAAAGACTTAAATCTACCTCATCTATATTCTCTATTTTTACCTTTTCTTCTAACTGTCTTATTATAGAGCAAATTCTCGCATGAGCATATTGTACATAAAATACGGGGTTTTCATTTGATTGTTCTTTAGCCAAGTCAAGGTCAAAGTCTATTGGGCTGTCTGCAGACTCATGTTGAAAAAGAACCTTGCTGCATCTTTGCCCACTTCATCTATCAAATCTCGTAGTGTCACCATTCTGCCTGTCCTTTTGGACATTTTAACAACTTGACCGCCTTCTATGAGTTTCACAAGCTGCATTAAAACAACATCAAGCCTGTCAGGTCTATACCAAGTGCCTGCATTGCCCCTTTCATAGGAGCAATATGGCCGTGGTGATCTGCTCCCCACACATTTATAACCCAATCAAATCCGCGGGTTATAAATTTATTTTTATGATAGGCTATGTCAGAAGCAAGATATGTGGGAAATCCATTGGCTCTTACTAATACATCATCTTTTTCTGCGCCAAATAATGTCATTTTAAACCACAAAGCCCCATCTTTTTCGTAAGTGTATCCTTTTTGCTTGAGCTCTTCAATTACTTTATATACTTCTCCGCTGTCATAAAGAGATTGTTCAGAAAACCACACGTCATATTCTATACCATAAAGCGCTAAATCCTCTTTTATTTTCTCTAAATTTTTCTTAAGTCCATATTCTACGAGTGCCTTTCTTCTCTCTTCTGATGGGGCATCTTTATATTTTTCTCCGTATATTTCTAAAAATTCTCTTGCTCTATCTATTATGTCCTCACCGTGGTAGCCGCCTTCGGGCACTTCAGTCGGTATACCCAATAGTTGCAGGTATCTTGCCTCAAGGGAATATCCAAACTTCTCTATCTGATTTCCTGCATCGTTTATATAAAATTCTCTTGTAACATCATATCCTGCATAGTCAAGCACTGACGCCAAAGCATCTCCCAAAGCACCACCTCTTGCGTTTCCCATATGCATAGGACCCGTCGGATTTGCCGATACAAATTCCACTTGTACTTTCTTGCCCTTCCCTATATTTACACGTCCATAATCTTTTCCTCGCTTATATACGAGCTTTAAAGTTTCTTCCAAAAATTTATCATTCAAAAAGAAATTAATAAAACCAGGTCCTGCTACTTCAATCTTTTCTATAAAAGTATTTGAAGTGTCCATTTTTGAAACAATGATTTCTGCAATCTTTTTAGGAGACATTTTAGCCTGCTTTGCCATTATCATCGCCGTGTTTATTGCAAGGTCACCGTGTTGTTTTTCTTTTGGCTCCTCTATTTCTATCTCTGGAATAGATTCTATATTTATCAAACCTTCTTTTACAGAATTCTTAATAGCGGTAATCACCATGTCTTTTATTTCATCTTTTACTTTTTGTATAATGTTTTCCAAATCAGTTTACCTCCCGCACTTTTAAGTATAGTTCATTATCGCTCACAGTCTTGTTATTTAAATCAAGAGCATATTTTATAGTAATCTCACCGCCCGCTTCGGACATAGCTACCTTTACATCCGTTGGCAAAATCCCTAAAAGAATTTTTCCATAAGGTGTATCATAATCAGACTCGTACCTTTTATTCTTTTCAAAAACCATTTTAGATTTGTTAGTACCAAATCGTAATAATGTAACTTTGTCTTCTGTAATTTTTAAAGTAGTAGTAGTTCCATCCATTCCCGAGAGTTCACTTTCTTCATATACTACATAAAAAGTATTACCTTTAATGTAAAAATTGCCTTCTGTAATAAGTTCTATTGTATCAGATTCATTTTGCTCGTTTTTTTGAGTACCCTTTACAGATATAATCGCTTTTTTCAACAGCCTCTCCCCTTCTTCCCTCATTTCTCACCATTCCCTACATTTTTCATTATTACTTTCTATTGCTAAATTTATAAGTCATCCAATAATGCCGAATAGGACTTTCCACTCACTTCCCATAGTTTAGGGTACATACTTATTTTCGTAAAGCCCGGAATAGTGTTAACTTCATTTAGGTAAACAGTGCCTGTATTTCTATCCATTAAAAAGTCTACTCTCGCCATGCCTCTTAAATCCAAGGCTCTGTAGGCTTTTATAGCGAGCTTTCTTATCTCTTCCATTTTTTCATCAGGTAGTGGAGCAGGTATTAAAAGAAGTGACTTTCCTCCATCAAAATATTTGGCATTGTAATCATAAAACTCATTTGAAGGTACAATTTCTCCCGCAACAGAAGCCTCAGGATTTTCATTCCCCAAAACAGAGCATTCAATCTCTCTGGCCTCTATTCCTTTTTCTATCAACAATTTTCTATCATATTTTGCAGCTAATTTCAAGGCCCCAGGAAGTTCTTCCTCGTTGTGGACTTTGGTAATACCAACACTTGATCCCAAATTAGCTGGTTTTACAAAACAAGGATATCCTAAGTGCTCAATTTTCTTTTTAATAGTTTCTAAATCTCCAATTTCTTTTCTATAAACTACTACAAAATCAGGTGTAGGCAATCCAGCTTCCTTAAAAATTCTTTTTGTAAAAACTTTATCCATGCATAAAGCAGAAGAAAGCACATTAGCACCTACGTAAGGTATATCCAATAATTCTAAAAGCCCTTGTATAGTCCCATCTTCTCCATTAGGGCCATGCAATACAGGAAATACCACGTCTATAGGAAAAAAAACATTTTTTCCTTCTTCAAAAGTTATTATTCCTCTATACTTTGTAGAAGCTCCCATCGTTGCGGGAATTCCTTCTTTTTCCCATTCTCCGGTTTCTATTTTCTCTACATCACCCCTATATAGATACCATTCTCCTTTTTTCGTAATACCTACCATGTAAATCTCGTATTTATCTTTATCGAGATTGTTTATTATAGACTTTGCAGACATTAAAGAGACCTCATGTTCTCCTGATTGTCCTCCAAATAAAACAGCAATTCTCTTCTTTACCATTCTCTCACTCTCCATTAATTTTTTTTACATTATCTTTATTCTACCCTTTTAAGAATATGTATTCAAGAAAAAAATTTTATTTTACAATTTAAAGTCGGGAAAGAAGACATTTCTTTCCCGACTTTTTGGGCATTTAGAGGGTGGTATTTCTGTTGTTGTAATTTTCAACAAGCATTTGTTGCGCTTTTTCAATTGCAAGTTTTACAAGATTGCCGCAATTTCTAGAAGAAACGCTCCCCCAACCTTCCTTCATTACTGTGTCGTAAACGCCGAGTTCTTTTGCCAACTCATATTTAAGTTGGTCAGACATTAAGCCTCTGCGTCTACCCATTTTCATCCCCTCCTTCTTTTGCCCTACAATTATTTTACACTTTAAAAGCACTTTTATGTTATGGACTACATGGTCAAATCTCCATGTTCTGTTCTTATAACCTTTAAAATTTTTTCTTCATTTCCATTTAATGCATTTATATACACATAAAAAGTGTCTCCTTTGTAGGTTCCCTTAAATTCGTAAGCTAATACTTCTTTACCACTTTCTAAAGGAATAAGTGTTAATCTTCTTCCTTCTATTTTTAAGTTTTTACTTACTTTTTGTTCAGCTTCTTTTTCGGTAAGTTTTGGTTTTTCTAATTTTCTCTCTGTATGATTTATGTAGTAAGCTGTCGCATCAAATCCGATTATGTCACCATTATCAAGTGCCACTTTCACTTTTAGAATATCTGGATATAAATATACCCCATTTTGTACAGGGACAAAATTAAATTGTATACTGCCATCCGCTTTCATAGAATAAGTATTTTCCATGTTTTTAAAGCCGTGTTTTTCTAAAAATTTTTTAGCATACTTTAAAGCTTGTGATCGAGAAATATTTATCTTATCCGCAGTTCTTTGGTCCATCATCCATACAACATGTCCACCCTTTTGACTGACATTTATATAAACAGGTAATTTGCCTGGAGATTTTAACTCTATCCCATAAGCTTTTATCTCTCCATTGTTAGGGCTATACTTGTTTTGCGATTCTACCGGCTTTCCATAAAAATCTTTTGCTATTTGAACAGCTCTATCGTAAGAAATTTCCGCACCTACTAAACCTTTAGGCGTAATCTTTGCTAAACTTTCAGAAAAAGGACCGTCATATATCAACGTAGGGTAATTTGTCATAGTCTGATTGACTCTACTCATTTTTACATTTAAAATTTTACTGTCAATCTTCCCCATTTTTTGACTGCCTTTTTGACGTAAGTTCCCAAGTTCATATCCCCCTTGAATCTTCTTCCTTAGGTCTTGTAGGTTTTTACCTAAAAATACTGCATAATTTTGTAATTTCGTAAGAGTTGCTAAATCTTGTTGTGATAATTTTTGCCCCAAAGCAACTTTTTTTGTAAGGCTGTAAGCATAATCCCCAATCTGTGTTAAAAACTTAGAAGTATTATCTATTTCAGGCTGCCCGATAGGTAATTGATTTAAATGCTCCTGTCCAGAAAAAGCCTCTCTCCAGATTTCATCCAAAATTGGAATTATAGTTTTCTCTGAAGAGGCAACCATTAACTTTCCCATGGAAGTTTCAATATTTTCTACATTAGACACCAATTGATAAAAAGACCTGTCATATTGTGCTTGTAAAAACCTGTGATAAGAAATTTTTTCAATGTACTGCCTATATCCCCATGCCCCTAAAACTAATATTAGAATTAGAGCAAAAGCCGTCAATCCTCTTTTTAACATTTTCTCACCTCACCTTGCAAAAATATGACTGCCTATTTGGGTTATAATAGGCCTGTTAAATATCCAAAAACTTGTCACTCTCACAGGGTTGTAATAATACAATGCGCCACCAGTGGGGTCCCATCCAGCAATCGCATCTCTTGCCGCCCTTATGCTGTCATTTGTAGGTGGCAACCACATTTGTCCATCATCTACTGCAGAAAAAGCTCCAGGCTGAAATATAACGCCCGCTATAGTTTGGGAAACCTTGGGTCTCTGACTCTGTTCATAACAACTGCTCCAACTGCAACTTTTCCGATGTAAGGTTCCCCTCTCGCTTCTCCATTTATAAGCATTGCCAAAAGATAGACATCATCATTTGTAGTAACAGAAGAAGATGCTTGATAAGCTGCTAAATCCTGGGCAGTAGTCGTAAAACCTAGCGCCACTTTTGTATCATCATCTACAATTCCCGTCACATTAAGCCCGTTATATGCTTGAAACTTTCGAACTGCCAGCCACGTTCTAACCCCAAAAAATCCGTCAACAGCTCCTTGATAATATCCCCAATCCTTAAGTCGTGCTTGGACTTTGGCTACATCACTACCTGTATTTCCCCAATAAAGATTAGCCATAGCTGTTTTTGTTAAATCATAAGCCACATATTCAAAAACCACTGTTATAAAAATAATCAAAATTGTTATTATAATTTTGATGCGGAGAATAAAATCTTTTCTCATTTTGAACCTCCTTTTCTTTAGTATTCGTAAATATTTTTTGTAGTAGTAAAAGTATTATACGCCGATTTTAACCTAAAAAAATTAAAGCGCCCTTTAAGGCGCCATCCATGCCATTTTAAATTTATTATAATATTCCTCTAAAATTTCAACTATTTTAAATTTAACTTCAGGTTTTTGTTTTCTGATAAGGTCCATTTCATCTTGAGAAAGGTATTTGGCCACTTCCTCTGCAGTTTGTGTATCTGTAAACCCGTGGGTAACATCAATAAAGCAAAGGGGAGGAAATATTACACACCACCAATTTTTACCCTCACCATTTCCGATAATTACTTTAAGCGCATTATAATTCCCCGCAGGAAGAGTAATAGTTCCATAATACCGAGTAGGAAAATCAAAGATGCCATAGGCAACTCTCACATTATAATTTTTGCCATTTTTACGAATTGTTTCTTCAGCAACCTTTTTAATCTCTCCCATACTTTCTTTTATAATTCTTTCCGAATCCTTTACATCTTTTACTTTTTCAAATTTAGACGTCAAATCAACAAGTATAGCATCTTTTACCTTAAGTTTTAATTCTTGATCTTCTTCAGAATCACTGTTGGCAATTACATGAAACCTTATTAATTTATGGGATAGTTTTTTCTTTGCAAATTGAAAGCTTTAGCTCCATAAAAATTTACAGTTATAATAATTGTTAAAACTAGCAATGCAATTAACCTTCTCATAATTTATCCTCCATCGCAAATCTTTACTCTGACTAAAGTATTACCAAATATATAAAAAAATATACCCTTCTACTTGAAAAGACCTATCCTTCTAACATGAGTAGTAACGTCTACTTTTATCTCTATCTCTGGTAAAACATTATCCCAATCTTTTCCTACTTTTTCCCATAAACTAGGATGATATTTTTCAATATAATCTCCTATACCTAACATGTCTATTCTTAATTCTTTTTGAAACCTATTTATAGCTTTTAGTGCCATCTTCTTTATTTCGTCACTAGTTTTTCTTTCTATTACGTTTAACAAATCACCTTCCATCATCTCTTCTCGCTTTTCAAAAGTATATTCTGTTATGTCTCCTTCCACTTGAAGTTCAACTCTATAAATAATTTTTCCATTTTCTTCTTTAACAGACCGCCTTCTCCTAACATTTGAAATATTAAAAGGAATCACTATTTTCCCATCACCACTAGGCACACTAACATCAACATCTCCTCCTCTAACAAGGCCAGCAAGCCACATGTACCCCATGTTTTCCTCATCTCCCAGCCAACCCGCCAATTTGTAATTTTTGATAATTGCTGAACCCGCTATTTTAATTTCATCTTTTCCTGCAGTTATTTTTGGAATTATCGCATTTCCATTTGTCTCATGTATAGACTTAGTAATTTTATTATAGTCAATCGTTGGAAATTTTGATGTTAGGTTATAATGTTTAAACACATCTCTAATATAAGCACCTGTATTTGGTTCTATCTCGTATTTTTTCAGAAGAATATCCTGAGCTTTTTGCGGAGTTACAAGAAGATAAACTTTACGCCTCAACTCATAATTTCTGTCAAGAGAATCTAAAACTTGTTGAAATCTATCCTTATTTTCCACTACCTCTTTGCCAAATATAATAGCTTGTGTATGACCTAAATACAACGCTTTATTAATTCGTGTACTTATATGCCTTGATGCAGAAAAAATTGTTTCAGCTTCTTCAGAAACAGCAAAACTTGGCTTTTCACTCCCTCCTCCACCGCCACTGGTACCCTTGGCCATTTGAGCAACATTAGGAAATTGAAAAGTCACAAGATATCTTTTATTTGAAGAAGATAAATCTATGCCAATTGCCATTACAAAAGCCCTATCCTCTATTTCTATGTTATCCCAACATCCTGCAAATATAAAAATAATCAAAAACCATAATATAAGTATCCTAAGTTTTCTCTTCATCTTTACCACCTATTCCTTTAACTTTTAAAATTATAAGCAAAAGTATTGGTAAGATAGCTATAAAAAATACTGACATATATTGGGATAAATAATTTGCATATTTATAAACTGTTACAATAGAATCAGGGATTAAAGATATCAAATACATTATTGGAATTGCCGGTAATACAAAATAAGAATGTTCTCTGGTTTTTAAAAGTTTTGAAAAAGTCAAAGTAGCAAAATAGTAAAAAGAATAAATAGTAGTAAAGATAGCGAACGTCCATATTCCCATTACAATTCCCTCTACATTTTCAATGAAAAACACAGGAAAATTAATTGATTTAAGAAGGGTCAAAAAAGGCCATAATTGTTCCTTTGTTTCTTTATATCCAAATATACCAATTACAAAAAAATTTATATAGGCATAAAACAACATCGTAGAAAACAATGCAGAATTTACACTTCTTTTTAATTTTTCTCTATCAATCACATATGGAAAAAGCAAATACAATATTTCAAAGCCAGCAAAACTATAGGTAGTGAAAAGCATTCCCTTAAAAAATCTAACTAGCGAAACCTTCATAAATGGAAGAAAATTACTTAAGTCTATATCAGTTAAAGCCGGCAAAAAAAGTAATACAAGGGGTATTACTATTATGGGAAATAAAATTTCTGACATCCGTGCAATTGGTTCAAGTCCATATCGCACTATATAGCAGAGCTAAACAGCATAGTAAGAATTATGATTTCAATAGGAGTATTTGGCAAAAGATATAACTTTAAAACTTCCCCAAAAATTCTTACATCAAGACTTACAAATATTACAAAATAAAACAGCAGCCCAGCACTCATAACCGTAGAAATAGGTCTTGTGATAAGTTTGCCAGCATACTCAACAAAAGTTTCTGTAGGAAATTTAGAAGATAAATATAGTATTAACCTTGCAAAAAAAAGAAAAACAATCCCTCCTCCGAAAATAGCTATAAGCCATTAGGCCCTACCTCTTTTGAAACATCTGCAGGAAGACTTAATATTCCAGCTCCTACCATAGTAGTAAAAAGTAATATAGCAACTTGATTCGCAGAAATTTTGTCATCATTTTTTATCATTGTTGTCTCTCCTATCGTCTTCTATGCTTTCCATTTTTTCCTCTCTCAAATCTTTCATCTTTCTTTTGTCAGAGGTCTCTAGAATTTCTGGCCGATTTTTAAAGTACATTATAGGGGCTTTTATCAATGTATCTGCAAGGTCACTTATATCTATTTCGACAAAGGGTGAAAGATACGGAACCCCAAAACTTTTCAAAACAACCAAGTGGGTTAGAACTATCATAAATCCAAGCATTATGCCATATAGGCCAAAAACAGCCGCAAGAATCATAAGTATAAATCTTAGCATCCTAAAAGCAATGGCAGCACTATAACTGGGTATTGCAAAAGAAGCTACAGCTGTGACAGCCACGACTATTACCATCAACGGACTCACAATACCCGCTTCCACAGCAGCTTGTCCTATAATGAGACCACCTACAATACCAATAGTTTGTCCTATGGGTACAGGAAGTCTAACTCCTGCTTCTCTTAAAAGCTCAAAAGTCGCTTCCATAACCAAAGCTTCAAAAAAAGCAGGAAAAGGAATACCTTGTCGTGTTGCCGCAACATATAATGTCAATTTAGTAGGTATAAGGCCAGGATGATAAGCTGTAAAAGCTATGTAGACAGCTGGTGAAACCAATGCTACAATTGCTGCAAGAAACCTCAAAATTCTCAAAAGAGAAGAAATCATCCACCTTTCGTAATAATCTTCAGGCGATTGAAAAAGAGTAGCAAGAGTAGTAGGTATTATAAGAGCAAAAGGAGTATTATCTGTCAAAATTGCTACTCTTCCCTCCAAAAGGGAAGCCGCAACCTTGTCAGGCTTTCTGTGTTTAATACCTGTGGAAAAGGTGAATGCCAATCCTCTTCAATCAATTGTTCTATGTAGCCACTTTCAAACACTCCATCTATTTTTATATTTTTAAGTCTTTTCATCACTTTATCCAACACATTTTTATCAACAATATCCTCGATATAAAGCACTGCTACGTCTGTATGAGTTCTTTCCCCAATCTGTATTTGTTTTATTTTCAAATTAGGGTCCCTTATACGCCTTCTTACAAGAGCAGTATTTACCCTTATTGTCTCAGTAAATCCTTCCCTTGGTCCCCTTATGACTGTCTCTGCATCAGGAGAAGAAATAGACCTCATCTGCCAGCCTTTACTGGAAATAATCACTATTTCTTGTGAACCCTCAAACAATAATGCAGTATCTCCACTCAGTATTGATAAAACACATTTATCTAAGTCTGCAACCTCTTTTATGTCTCCTCCAGTTATAGTCCCTTTTTTTATAACCTCATATAAGTTGTCTTTTATCTTCTCAATAGAAGGAGTTGCTTCTCTTGAATCCAAAAGCAAAGCGCGAAGTACGTGGTCATTTATGATGTTTTTGTCCACAAGTCCATCTATAAACACAATTGCAAGATTATATTCCTGGTTCTCTCCCACCCAAATATCTCTATATATCACATCATCACAATCTTTCAATTTATTTTTTATGTAATTTAAATTTTGCTTGAGACTATTTGAAGCTGGTGTACCTGTTTTTGCTTCTTTTTTATTGTTTTTTTTCCCAAATATCTTATCAAAAAATCCCATGTTCTCCTCCTTATCTAAAGAAAAATATTTGTATAATAATGGCAACTACTCCAATAAAAATGTAAAATAATCCAATCCACTTGCACAATTTAGAATCTCTGTCTAATCCTTTTCTCTCCAAAAATTTTGGCTCAATAAAAGCTTCATAAATTCCTACAATGAATACATTAGCAAACATATAAACCGTAAAGTATTGTCTGACAAAATACAGTAAACTATACATGCTCTCACCTTCTGAAATATATATTTTGCAGTCAGAAAAAAAATATACAAAAAATAGGCTTATGCCTATTTTCCAGTCAGATATTTAGTTGCCATTATTATGTCTTCTTCTTTATCTATATCGTTTCCTATTTCCGGATATTCGGATATGATAGCCTTTCCCGTTATGTTAAATAACTCTTTTACTTTTTTTTCAATATGAGAAATTGAAAGTCTTCCTATTAAAAATAAAAATAATATCTTTCCTCCTAATAATTTCCCTAACTTCCATGGTCTTTTTCTATAAGCTATAAATTGTTTCGCATCCTCAATTAATCTATCTATAATTCCAGGATTAACGTAAAAAATATTGCCGCCTGTAAAAACTCCTTCCTTCACTCTTGCATAAGTCCTTTTAGCTTCAGGAAATTTTTTTAAATTATCTTCTTTTCTAACAATAGGATAACACAAGTCTGCTCCCGTAGCTTCTGATTTTTCAATAAAATCGCAAACAGCTTCTTTAGTCAACATAGGAATATCACAAGTAAGAATCAATACTCTCTTGTCGTTTTTAAAAGGTTCTACTCCTTTTAAAACATTATCCATTAAATTATCAACTTGCTCAATTATAAAATCTATACCTGCCACTTTTTTGAGCTTTTGTGAATTTCCAACTACTGCAATTTTATCTATTTTGTCGCAGCCTCTTAAAGCTTCGATTACATATGAGATCATAAACTTCCCATTTATTTTAACAAAAGCTTTATCAGGCAACTTATCTTCCTTAGTACTGCCGGCCAAAATTACAGCATTCACCCCACTCACTCCTTGTTACTAAAATACTTTATGTTTTTTAAAACCTCTGTCTGGAAATTGCGTATGTGTTTCTCTGCCCATTTACGTGCAACATCCGTATTTCTCGTTTCGATGGCCTCTGTAATCTTTTTATGCTCTTGATGTATTTTTTTTCGCTTTTTTCGCTTCATTTATATATCGAACACGGAACCTATGCACATGTTCTTGTAAATTATTCATTATCTGAATTAATTTGTCATTACGTGAGGCAGTAAAAATTAAATCATGAAACTCCTTATCCAATTTTACCAGTTCTTCATTATCACCGTCTTCTATTTCCTCTATCTCTTTTTGAAATTCCTCTACAATTTTCTTTAACCTACCAATTTCCTCATCCGTTATTCTTTCGGCAGCCAGCGAAGCAGCTAATCCTTCTAACGAACTTCTCACTTCTAACACATTCAAAAGGTCCTTTGCATCCAAATCTGCCACATAAGCTCCTTTTCGAGGAATCATAACAACTAGCCCTTCAAGTTCCAATTTTCTAATCGCTTCTCTAACTGGCGTCCGACTTACTCCCAGTTTTTCTGCCAATTGAACTTCCATAAGTCTCTCTCCAGGTTTTAATTTACCTGTAATTATGGCATCTTTCATGTAATCAAAAACTACATCTCTTAACGGTTTGTAATTTTCCAATGGAAAAAACTCATTCATACAATTCTAACCCCTTATCTATAGTTTTTGAAAAAAATACAAAACTGTAAATTCCTTCTAAATCTTTATAGGCTTTTATAAGCTTTTGTAAATCGTCAAAAATTCCATAAACAGTGGGACCACTGCCCGACATAGCACATCCTAAAGCACCTTTTTTAAGCAACTCCTCTTTTATTTGATTAATAACTTCACATTCCCGAGAAGTTACTAATTCTAAATCATTTTTTATATTTTCTGCAATTTTGTATATGTTTCCTTCCTGTATAGCTTGAACTACTGAACAAGTAGCATGATGGCTTTTAAAATTAAGCCTATCCCATTTATCATAAATTTTTTTTGTGAAAATTTCAATATCAGGTTTTACAAGAAGTAAATTCATATGAGGAACGTTCAAATCTTCAAAAATTTCCCCTATGCCTTTTGCAAGCTTTGTCCCACCTTCCAGACAGAAAGGAACATCTGCTCCCACTTTCAAAGCAATTTCTTTTTTCTCATCTGCTGACATGTTTAAATTCCATAATTTGTCTAATGCAACAATTGTAGCAGCAGCATCAGCACTTCCCCCAGCAAGGCCGGCAGCTAAAGGGATTTTCTTGTCAAGCCTGACTAACACTCCTTCTTCTATTTGATATTTTTCTTTTAAAAAGTTGATGACCTTTACTATTAAATTATCTTCTCCTTCAGGAACTCGATGGCCACTACAAAAAACCTTAACTATTTCGCTTTTTTCAAACTCTAAAATATCAGCCAAATCAATTGATTGCATCACTGTAGAAATTTCATGATATCCATCTTTTCTCTTACCTAGCACGTCTAAAGACAAATTGATTTTTGCATAGGCCTTTACTTTGATTTTTTTCATTCCTTTATCCTCGCTTTTTCAATAATAATTATAGTTTCATATATTATACATTTATTATACATTATACAATAAAATTTCTGTAAAAAAAATACGCAGTCTCCTGCGTATCATTCTTCCATAGGTATTATTAATTTCATCCCCTCCGAAACTTTCTCTTCTTCTAAACCATTAGCAGAAATTAGCTCTTCAAGGCCTACTCTATACCTTTTAGCTATATCCACAAGGTTTCGCCTTTTTGAATCATGTAAACAACAATGCTGTGTTTATTATCGCTTTCTCTTGGGGCTTCGATTTCTTTAAGGTCTACAATAGCCTCTATTTCTTTCTCTACAAGTAAATCAACTGTATTATCAATTGCAAACTTTAATTCAATTTCTTTCATGGCTATTATTTCATAGGAAACATGAGAAATTTTTATATCAACCAGAGTAGGCCCTTTAACTTGACTTATTTCAATAAAAGTCTTAAAAGGATATTCATCTCTATAAGGCTTTACACTACCCTCTTCAGACAAATATAAAATAGTATAATCTAATATTCCTTCTAAAACTAATTTATCTACATCTACACTGTAGTCAGATATAACAGGAATAACCACAGCATCTATAAATCTTTTGGCAAGAGAAGGCAATTCTACATTAGTTTTAACTACAAATTGAGATTTATAAGATTGTAATTCCTCTATCACAGTTAAATTTTCTCTTACAGGCTGAATATAACCCTTTGTACCATAGGCATCAATAGGAAGCTCTCTTTCCTCCGTCTCCAACACTTGAACTTTTACCCGTATTGTGGCTTCTATATCTAAAATAGTATTTTCTCCCTTTTCATCCTCCAATACAGTGGTGCTTACATCTATCACTTCCTCTTGAGTTTTTGCCGACATATAACTTAAAGCCCCAGGAATATCTACAAAATTTGCATAATTTAAATTTGCTGCTAAATTCCCAAATTCTCCTTCCTGTGAAATATATAAAATATTACATAGCACACTTCCTTGAACTATTACTTTGTTATCAGTGATTTTAATCTCCTCCGGTTTTACTTCCACATCTGTTTTTATAACTTTTTGAATAGGAGCTTCTCCCTCAGGAACTTTTATTTTATCTTTTACAAAAACTTCAATACTATTTTGTCCCACTGTATGCATTAGCTTTACTTTTTTCTTTAAAGCTTGAATTTTTATCGAATCTTCTGCTCCTATTACTACTTCTTTTTTGTTAGATACTACCAGCCTGCATTGTATCTTTATTACAGCTTTTACACTTATTTTTCTACTGTTCACCAATTTGTAGTCGACATTTTCAACCTTTGCAACTAACATGTATCTACTTCTCTTATCAATACCCTCGTCTTCAATAACATGGGAATAATCAATTTCTTTTTCAATCCTTTCAAGTTCTCCATTTTTTTCACCTAAATACAAAATATCTAATGCCAGTTTTCCCTCAAACTGAACCTTCCCTTCTGTCACAAAAACTTCATTAATATATGTTTTTGGATTTAATGCCAAAAGTACCAGCACGTCCGGCTCATTTTCAGGAACAATTATATCACTCTCTACCAAAAGTTGAGTATCATATATGCCAGATACAGAATCAAATTCTAAAATATCTTTATATACCTGTGGCATACTTTTACCTCCTTAAAGATATGCTAATATAATATATAGTTTTTGAGGTAAAATTATGCCAAAAAAATAAGACCGAATATCTTCGGTCATTGAAGACATTGGATTTTTTTGTTCCCTTCCATCACAGTTAATTCTACTGTATCCGTCAAAATATCTGAATAACTGTAAGAAACCCTCCGGGTCGCTCCTTGTCCATCTAATACCACAATAAAAATGCTCGGATATGTCTTTTCTAATAGTCCTTCTTTTATTACGGTCTTTTTTCTACCACCATTTGTTTTAAGGCGAACTCGAGCACCAATATGTTTATCCAGTTGCCTTTTTATTTCATCAAGGGTTGACTTATCTGCCACCACTACCAACTCCTTAACACATACTGAAAATATTATAACGCAATTTTCAGACAATGTCAAGGGTCTAATATTATATCAGTGTACAGGGAAGTTGTCAATAATGATTTTAATGCAAAAAACAAAAAAAATATGCAAATACCATAGGTATTTGGACTTAATCATTAATTTTTAGCTTATAGGACAAATTAATTCAATATTTGCCTTTTGGAACACCATATCTAAATTTTCCCATTGTCTGCAATCCTCCAATCCCTGCTGCCCCCGTTATTGTGCTTTCTATTAATTCTTCAATTTTTACAAGCTCATTTATATGAGAAAAAGCCACTTTTTCACTCACCAAAACTGGATCAAGGCAGTGTATCAAAACTCTTTCAGGAGAGCTGGCATAATTGGCTCCTGCTTTTATGAGAGCTTCATAATTTGATTGACAAGCTCCTGCAAAAATCACTAAATTGTCAAATACAGGTTCGTACTTCCTTGCATTTTTAACCGCTTCTACGAAATATTTAGAATTTCTGTAACTACTTATATCACTATAATCTTTCAAATTGTTTTTTATACTGTCATGACCTGTAAGAACTAATATATCCGGCCTATATTTTTCTAAAAGGTCATAGACTTTATCTGGTTGTTCTTCCTCTTTTAGTACCACTCCTACGACTTCCATACCAACCTTTTTATAAGCATCAACGCATATATTTAAATATTCTTCATCTCCGTCTATGTGAAGAACTTTTCCTGGCCTTCCGTAAGGCTCTTGCCGACTTGAACGCACCATTCTTTTTTTTCGTTGAAGGCTTTTTGAAGAAGCAATTTTTTTTTAAAAGGTATTCTGCTTTTTCTCTATAAGGCCTATCATATTCCGCAATCTTGGCACGAGAAGCCTCTATAAGGTCATCTTCTGGTGCATCTGCAATTATTCTCATGTTTAAACCATGTAAAAGATAATGTCTTACTCCTTTATTATCTATAACATTAATGACTCTAAACAAAATATCAGAGCCATATGATTTTCTCGTTACAATGTCATTAATGCGAAAAGCCATAAATTAACCCCCCTGCATAGTTTAATTCATAATCTATAATATGCAGAGGGGTATATATGGGTGTATATAAATTTATTCTTCCATCTGTTTGCCCAAAAAAGCAGCAGCTGTTTCAGCAATTTTTGCTTCAACTTCTGTAACCGATTCGCCAGCTTCTTTAGTAAAAATCACCACGCTTCCTATTGTATCTCCTCTTGAAATAATAGGAACTATGACTTGAGAGGTAATGTTAAATTCCTGGCCATCTGCTATTTTAATCGGTCCTTTATCTTTTCCCGTTCCAAGCATTATGGTCTTTTTTTCTTCCAAATATTTTTCTAATTCTTGACTTATTGGTTTATCAATTAATTCTTTTTTTGCAACTCCGGAAACAGCAATCACATTGTCTGTATCTGTGATGCATACAGGGTGTTTCGTAGATTGATATATACTATCAGCGTACTCTTGGGCAAAGTCGCTTAATTCACTTATTGGAGAATATTTCTTTAAAATTATCTCTCCTTCTTTATCCGTAAAAATTTCTAAAGGGTCTCCTTCCTTGATTCTTAATGTTCTTCGTATTTCTTTAGGGATAACTACTCTTCCTAAGTCATCTATTCTGCGTACAATTCCTGTAGCTTTCAAAGTAAATACCTCCATTTCCTTAAATTTTTAGCTCAAGATTAGTATTTATAATTTTCCATAAATTTATTCGCAAAAAACCGGCAACTAAATTGCCGGTTTTTACCTTACTGATACTTTTATGTTTTGAGGAAACTTTTGTATTTTTGCTGCTTTCTCAAGAGCATCATATTTTTCCGTAATAACTTGATTTTTTTATCATTCAACAGATAAGCTTCTATATCTCCTTTTACCTCATCAAAAGATTTTAATGTAGCACCCTCTGACTTTATTATATGGTATCCATAATCAGTTTTAACAGGCTTTGATATTTGACCTTTTTTAAGTGAAAAAGCCACTTGCTCAAACTCAGGTACCATGACCCCACGAGCAAATTCTCCCAAGTCTCCTCCCTGGTCTTTTGTAGCCGTATCAATAGAATACTCTTTTGCTAATGTGGCAAAATCTTCACCCTTCATAAGGCGGTTGTATATATCCTGGGCTATTTTTTCATCAGACACTAATATATGACTTGCTTTTACTGTTTCGAATCGGTCTTTATTATCCTCATAGTATTTTTTCAACTCTTCCTCTGTAATTTTTACATCTTTTGTATATTCTTCAAAAAGCTTATTTATTAAAAGATAATTTTTTACATCTTCTTTTGTAATATCTTTATTAAATTCTTTCTCTCTTTGATACTCTTCCTCTATTTCTTTATCTGAAACTGTAATATTATTTTTTAGAGCTTCTTGTAACAGCAATTTTTGAGCAATCAAACTATCAAGTACATTTTCTTTTACCACATCTAAAAACTTTTTCCCTTCGTAATCCTGATTCCATATGTCTTTTGTATATTGCGGACTACTTTCAATTTGAGCCTTTACTTGGTCAAAAGCTTTTCTATATTCGGCATTAGTAATGTTTTCCCCATTAACAGTTGCAACAACCTCTTTTTTGGCAGAGCAAGATACTAGCAAAAATACTATAAAGCCAAAAGACAAAATTAAAGCTATTTTTCTTTTCAAAATGACATCCTCCTGACTTTAAAAAGTTTACATAGGTATAGCTTTATTATATATCATATTTATCCTAACTGCAAATTTTTTATTTTTTCGTGTATGTCAAAATTTTGTAGCTTATTTACGCAGACATCTTTTCTACCAATCAATAAGCTCTTTTTGCAGAGTCTCTTTTTTATTGAACCTATAAGTTAGATATGGCTGTAGTTGATTTGAAAATATTAAATTTCCTCCATATTCTTTTATTATTTTTTCTATAACCTCCATTTTAACCGATTCTATGTTTTTAAATTTTAAAATAACAGTGTTCCCTTTTTCTGTTATTTCAGTAATATTGGCTTTAGAAGCAATAGCCTTTAAATAAGCAATTTCCAGCAGTGCCTCTACAGGCTTTGGATAATCTCCAAACCTATCTACAAGTTCTTCTGAAATTTCCACCATATCTTCTCTAGATTCTATAGAGGCAATTTTTTTGTACATCTCTAATCTTAAATTCTCGTCTTCAATATAGGAAGAGTCAATATAAGCATTGACTTTTATATCTATTGTGGTAGTAATCTCCTCCTTAGGGGCTTCTCCCTTCAAATTCCGTATAGCCTCCTCTAAAAGCTTTAAATACAGGTCATAACCAATTGCGCCAATATGGCCATGTTGTTCTGCTCCAAGGAGATTACCTGCACCTCTTATCTCTAAATCCCTCATGGCAATTTTAAATCCAGAACCAAATTCAGTAAACTCTTTTATCGCCTCTAACCTTTTTTCAGCCACTTCGCTTAAAACTTTATCCTTTCTATAGGTAAAATAGGCATAAGCCAGTCTATTTGACCTACCCACTCTTCCTCTTAATTGATACAATTGAGATAGCCCTAACTTATCTGCATCATAAACTATAATGGTATTCACATTTGGTATATCAAGCCCTGTCTCAATTATTGTAGTGCTTACTAAAACATCGTATTCCCCATTTAAAAAGTCAATCATCACTTTTTCTAATTGACTTTCCTCCATTTGCCCATGAGCCACAGCTACCCTGCAACCGGGAACCAAATCTTTTACCAAAGAAGCCATCTTTTCTATGCCATTTACTCTATTGTAAACAAAATAGACTTGTCCTCCTCTTCCAATTTCCCTCAAAATAGCATCTTTTATTAACTCCTCATTAAATTCTACCACATAAGTTTCTACTGGAAATCTGTCTTCAGGAGGATTCTCTAATACGCTCATATCCCTTATGCCAATTAAAGACATGTGTAAAGTTCTAGGAATAGGAGTTGCTGATAATGTCAAAACGTCTATATTTTCTTTGAGTTTTTTTATTTTTTCTTTATGAACAACTCCAAACCTCTGCTCTTCATCTATAATTAAAAGTCCTAAATCCTTAAATTTCACGTCATTTTGTAAAAGCCTATGAGTACCAACAATAATATCGATAGTCCCTTCCGCCAAACCTTTAATTATTTGTGCTTGTTCTTTGGGAGTCCTAAAACGACTAAGCATCTCTATCTTCACAGGAAATTCCTTAAACCTTTCCATGAAATTAGTATAATGCTGATAAGCCAAGATAGTTGTAGGGCACAAAAAAGCAACTTGCTTTCCATCAGCTACTGCTTTAAAAGCAGCCCTTAAAGCAACTTCTGTCTTACCATACCCCACATCTCCACAGAGAAGTCTATCCATTGGCTTATCTTTTTCCATGTCCTCTTTAATCTCTTTTATACACCTTAACTGGTCTTCTGTCTCTTCATAGGGAAATTGCTCCTCAAACTCCCTTTGCCATGGAGTATCAGGAGAAAAAGCATGTCCTTTAGCTATCTGTCTTTTGGCGTAAAGTTGTATCAAATCCTTAGCAAGGTCTTCTACTGCTTTTTTGGCTTTTCTTTTTGCTTTAAGCCATTCACTGCCCCCCAATTTATTTAATTTAGGAGGATTGTCTGTAGGCCCTACATATTTTTGCACAAGGTCTAATTGTTCCACCGGTACAAAAAGGGTATCTCCCCCGGCATAAATTATTTTTAAATAATCCCTTATAATCCCATCTACTTTTATCTTTTCTATGCCTTCATACTTTCCTATACCATAATTTACATGTACGACATATGACCCTACTTCTAATTCAGTAAAGCTCTTTATCTTATCGGCGTTTTTAATTTTCACAGTTTTTTTGCTCTTTCTAGTCTGTCCAAAAATTTCTCCCTCAGTTATGACAGCAAATTTTGCATCCACATATTCAAATCCCTTGCTGATAGAGGCAGGATATATCACTACTTGCCCTTTTTGTATATCGTATTCACTGTCTTCAATCACTGCCGCATCAATATTAAAACTTTCAAGTGTATCCTTTAAAATTTTGCTCTTTCCTGATTCCCACTTAAAAGCAAAACTTTATATCCTGCATTTTTATAATACTTTAAATCATCTATCAAAATATCAATTTTGCCGTGAAAAGGATGCATAGACCTTGATATAAAATTAACAATTTTTCGCGGCTGTAGATCATTGTCAGGCTTTGCTAAAGTATTTACTATGAGTAAAAAACTATTTTTTGCCTTTTTTAATATTTCCTCATAATCGAAAAAAAGCCTGCTCTGCTCTGGCAAAACTTCTCCTTTTTCTAATAAAGCCTTGAAATTTTCATTGAATTCCATTTGAAGGTTATTTACCCTTTGCTTAATACGGCTGCTCTCGTCTAAAATAATAACTGCCTCTTCTCCCACATAATCAACAATAGAATAAACCTCATCATAAAAATAATCTATAAGTTCATGAATATTTTCCACCCTTTTAGCTTCCGTAATCTCCTCCATAATTTCCTCAAATTTTTGCTGTAATTTTTCTGCAATTCCGCTTTTTGATTTTTTTATTTTTAATAAATAGGAATTTAAAGACTTGGAAACCGCTGAAATCCCTTTTTTAATATGCTTTTCTTCCGCGATAAACTCTGTAGCAGGGAAAATATTTATTTTATCAATATTTTCTAAAGACCTTTGGGTGATCACATCAAAAGTCCTTATGGAATCTATTTCATCGTCAAAAAGTTCAATTCTATAAGGATATTCTTCAATAGGAGAAAAAACGTCAATTATTCCCCCTCTCACACTAAATTGCCCTTTTCCTTCTACTATTTGAACTCTTTCATATCCCATTGCCACAAAATTTTTTATAACCTCTTGTAAATTTACAATATCACCTATCTTAAAAAACATCTGATACTTTTCAAATAAATCCATGGGTATGAGTTTGCCTATTGCTGCATCTATAGAAGTAACTACCGCATGGGGAGTTTCCCTTGTCAATTTTTTAATTACTCTTAACCTCTGAGATACCATCTCTTGACTGGCAGCATCTATTTTATAAAACAAAGCTTCTCTCTTGGGAAATAAAGAGGCATTGCCAAAACTAAAAGAATACAAATCTTCGTATATTTTTCTCGCTTCTATATCATCAGGAGCAATAACTAACACTTTTTTATTAAACTTGCTCATTATATAATGGGCAACATGAGCTTTTTGAGAATCTGTAAGCCCATAAGCTAAAAGGGGGCCTTTCCCTTGTTTTAAAAATTCTTCTATTGTTTTTATTTCTTTTAATTCTTCTATTTGGCGAGTAAACATGTTCATCACCTCAACATAAGCCTATTCCATAAGCCGTGTATTAAAGAAGTTACAATAATAGCCCAAAAAATATTTGTTTGCATTACTAATATGTAAGAGGTTATGCCAAAAAAGCCGTGGCTTAAAATACTCAAAATAGAAGCCCTTAAATTGATTTCATAGGAAGCTTTTATGTAATCATTTACTGCCTCTGTAACCCCAAATATCAAATGAGACAAAAGAATAGAGGAGGTCAAATACCCTGCAACTGTCTTACAGGTTTCTTCAATGACTGGTACAAGATAAATTATAGCTTTTTTGTTGTATTTATTTACTGCCATCTTATTCAGAAAATACGCTAAGATTACACCAGCAATTCCAGACAATAGCCACATATGTTCTTTTTTCTCCTTCAATTGCCTTTTTGCAAACCGTTAAACTTGCTCATAGCATGTTCTATCCCATTTTCTATAATATCTATCACCGCATCTGCTGCTTTTATAACAGCTTCATCAATTAGTTTTTTCTCTGACTCTTCAAACTTTCCTAATACATGACTTACTAAATCCTTTTGTGGTTTTCCAATTCCAATTCTAACTCGTGGAAACTCTTCGCTATTTAAAAGATATATGATAGAATTCATTCCATTGTGACCACCTGAACTGCCTTTTTTTCTTATCCTTATTTTACCCACATCCAAATCTTTGTCATCATAAATTACAATTACATTTTCAAGTGGAATTTTATAAAAATTTACAGCCTCATATAAAGCTTCACCACTTGAATTCATAAATGTCTGCGGTTTTAAAAGAATTATTTTTTCTCCTTTAAAATAATCTTCCCCCATAAGGGATTTAAACTTTAATTTTGTTACATTTATGCCTAACTTTTTAGCCAATTCATCTATTACCATAAATCCTATATTGTGTCGCGTTTGTTCATATTCTATACCAGGATTTCCTAAACCTGCAATTATGAACATACAACCACCCTTCCTTATCAAATTAATTATACATGATTAAGCAAAAAAAAGCTATAACATGCACAAAAGATTACCGGCAAGTCACTTGCCGGTAATCTTTTGTGCGAAGGAGGCCTTTATTTCATTTATTGAAAGTTTGCACTGCTTTGTAATTTTACATTAACTGTAAATGTTCTGCCATTTCTCCAAATTGTCACCTTTATTACATCTCCAACTTTGTGGTCATCTAGTATTCCTTGTAAATCCTCAAAGGAAGTAATGTCTTTACCGTCAACCTTTATTATCACATCTCCTGGTTGAATTCCAGCTTGTTCTGCTCCACTATTTGGCTGAACCTGAACTACATATACCCCTACAGGCAAATTATATCGTTGTGCATCTTGTTCTGTAATGGTTTGAGCACCTATACCCATCATAGGTCTTTCTACATAACCATATTTTATTATTTGGTCAATTATAGGTTTAGCTTCGTTTATTGGAATTGCAAAACCCATACCCTCAATAGGAGTCCCTTGGCTTTGAAACATTCCAAACGGGTCCTGAATACTTGACCCTAGTGAAGTAAGCTTAACACTTGTTATACCTATGACTTCTGCTTTACTATTTACAAGGGGTCCTCCACTGTTGCCAGGATTAATAGCTGCATCCGTTTGTATAAGTTTGACAGGTCCATAATCACTTTGGAGGTTTCTGTTAAGCCCGCTTATTATACCAGCAGTGACCGAACCTGCAAAAGAACTTCCCAAAGGATTTCCTATAGCAATAGCCAGTTCACCCGGTTGAAGCTTTGAAGAATCACCTAATTCTACAACAGGTAAATTAGAAAGATTTATTTTAACTACTGCGAGGTCTGTTCTTTCATCTTTTCCTATAAGTTTTGCATCAGCACTTCTTCCATCTAAAAGTTTTACTGTAATTTTTGATGCTCCATCAATTACATGGTTATTGGTAACAATATATCCATCCGAACTTATTATAAAACCAGAGCCGCTACCTTTTGGAACATATCCTGTTCTATAACCATTGGTATAAGCAGCACTTGTATCAATTTCTACAACTGCTGGACTCACTATTTTGTAAATGTTGGGTATCAGATTTAAAATGCCGCTTTCGTCTGACGAAGTAGTATTTAGAGGTAAATATCTTGTAACAACTTGAGCTGACGCATTATTTTGGCTTCCATAGTATTTCATTACAGACCCCGTAATTCCTCCACCGATTAAAGCTGCCACTAAGCTACTGCGATAAAATAAGCTAGCATCCTTCTTCTAAATCTTTTAACCATTTTGCCAAGGCTCTTTTTATTGTTTCTAAATTTTACGTTAGAAGGTATCATAGAAGTTTCAAACTTCTCATAAGGTTGCTGCTCCTCAATTATTTCTTGATACATTTTTTCCTCGTTGGAAGTCTCTTCTAGTTTATTTTCTGGTAAAGTCATATCATGTTCCGTATCATTTTTCTCAATTTTATTTTCAAAGTCTTTTTCGTAATCCATATTACCCCTCCTTTTGTTCTTTTTTTTAATTATAACCTTCTTTTATTAACAAATTATGAACACGATGTAAAGATTTTAAGTAATTTTTATTAAAAAATTTTTTGCACTGCTTTTTATAAATAAAGTGCGGCCCAAGTATTCGCTTGGACCGCTGAAAAGGGAGGTCAAGGAGAGGCATTTGTCACTTTCAAATATTATTATATCCTTTATTTATGAATAAAGTGTTAATAAAGTGTAAATATTTTGTTGCAATTTTTTAAAACTTTTTCACCGGCAAAGTAAAAGTAAAGGCAGCACCTCTGCCTATTTTGCTTTCTACCCATATTTCCTCGTTATGAGCATTTATAATACGCTTTACGATATAAAGCCCAAGACCTGCACCATCTTTTCCCCTCGACTTGTCCGCTTTATAAAATCTGTCCCATATATGCTCTTGGTCTTCAGGAGAGATACCTATTCCATTATCTTTTATAGTAATAAATACCTTGTCATCTTTTGTTTCAGTAAAAATGTGGATTATACCTTTTTCTTTGGAAAATTTTATTGCATTATCTATAAGATTTGACAAAACTTGCTCTATCTTGTCCTTATCAGCTATTACTATTCGTCGGTCTTCTTCAAAATCAACTTTAACGGTGAGATCTTTTTCCACTATTCTTTTTTCAAATTTTATAACTGCAAGTCTTATAAGTTCATTTATATCAAATTCCGTCTTGTGTAGTGGAAATTGCCCTGACTCAAGTTTAGTCATTTCAAGAAAATCGTCTATGAGTCGAGACATTCTCCTCGTTTCTTTTTGCACTATTTTAAGATAATCGCAAGCTTTTTCTACCGGAATAGTACCGTCTAATATTCCGTCTATATATCCCTGTATAGAAGTTAATGGAGACCTCAATTCGTGGGAAACATTTGCCACAAAATCTTTTCTCATGTCTTCTAACTGTTCTAACTCTTTTGCCATAACATTAAAGGACTTAGCCAACTCCCCTATCTCATCTTCTTCTCTATGCTGTACCCTTGCAGAAAAATTCCCTTTGGCTAATTGCTGAACAGCTAAACTCATCTCTTTAAGAGGCTGAGATATTTGCTGGAAGTATAAGAAATGAGCACAAAACCTATTATAAGAGCTACTCCTCCAGATAAAAGCATTAAAAGAAAGATGTTAATAATAGTTTTATTCATTTCTGTCAAAGGAGCATGCATAAATATGGCCCCTTCAATCCGGCCCTTTATGACAAGAGGCACTCCCACTGTTAAAACAGGTTGATTAAATCTTCCGCCAAAATATCCTTTTTTTACAACAGATTGTCCATCTAAAATACTTTTTATTTCATCTTTACTGAGGCTTACCCCCGTCCAAGCTTTGCCATGTTTATGCGATTGACTGTAAATTAACCCTTCTTTATCTACAATCCATACAGTAGCATTAATCAACCTAGTGACAACATCTAATTCTTGATTCCATTTATCTATGTTTATGTCTCCTACCGCAAAATCATTTAAAATTGCATTTATTTCTCGAGCCTCTTCTAACATTATTTTTTCTTTGTCGGCAAAGTAATAGTTTTGAAACATCAGATAAAACATTCCTGAAAGAATAGACAAAGTAATAAGGATTATAATTATGTTGCTTATAAAAAGTTTTTTAAAAAGACTATTTTTGGTCAAATTTAGTTCACCTCAAATTTATAACCTACACCCCATACGGTGGTAAGTTTCCAATTAGTGCCATCTCCTATTTTTTCTCTAAGTCGTTTTATATGAACATCTACCGTGCGACTATCTCCCATATAATCATAACCCCATACATTTTCTAACAGCTGGTCTCTTGTAAAAACCCTGTTAGGATGCGTACATAAAAAGTATAAAAGTTCTAACTCCTTGGGAGTCAAATCCACATTTTGCCCTTTATAAACAACCTTATATTCGCTCAAACTTACATAAAGGTCTGGGTAAGAAACAGCCCGCCTTTCATCGCTTTCCGGCTCATACCTTCTTAAAACCGCTTTAACTCTTGCTATTAATTCTTTCCCATCAAAGGCTTTACAATGTAGTCATCAGCGCCGATCTCTAAAGCCAATACCTTATCAAGAGTATCCCCTTTTGCAGTAAGCATTATTATAGGCACCTTTGAAAATTTTCTGACTTCTCTGCAAAGAGCAATACCATCAATCCCTGGTAACATTATGTCAAGTATGACGAGCCTTGGTGGATTAGTTTGGATCTTCTTTAAGGCTGTTTGTCCATCGTATATTTGTTCTACTTCAAATCCCTCTTTTTCAAAGTACAAAGACACTATTTCACATATATTCTTGTCATCATCCACTACATAAATCTTTGGATTCTCTCCCACAAAACCACCCTCTATGCCGAGTTTCCTTGCTTAAATTATATCATAAAATTTTAAGGATAATAATAAAAAAGGCACCATAAGTGCCTATTCGAACAATTTACTGACAGACATGCCTCGTGGATTCGCAAAATTGCTTCTGCAAACAAAGGAGCTACAGACCTCACTTTAATTTTTTCAATTTTTTTCTCTTCGGTAAGAGGAATTGTATCGGTGATAACCAATTCTTTTATTGGCGATTCTTTCAATCTCTCAATGGCAGGTCCTGACAACACCCCATGGGTTGCACAAGCATAAACTTCAGTAGCACCATTATCAATAAGCTTCCGCCCCTTGTACCAACGTACCAGCAGTATCAATAAGGTCATCTACCAAAATAACCTTTTTTCCTCTAACATCACCTATTATATTCATTATCTCTGCTACGTTGCTTTTGGCCTTCTTTTGTCAATAATTGCAAGAGGAGCATTAAGTTTCTCTGCAAAATACCTAGCTCTTGTCACACTGCCATGGTCTGGTGAAACAACTACAACATCATCTCCCAAATCTTTTTCAAGAAAATATTTTGCAAGTATTGGTCCTCCTAAAAGATGGTCAACAGGAATATTAAAGTACCCTTGTATCTGCGGAGCATGCAGGTCCATCGTAACAACTCTGTGAGCTCCTGCTGCAGTTATAAGGTCGGCTACAAGCTTAGCACTAATTGGGTCCCTCGGCTTTGCTTTTCTGTCTTGTCTTGCATAACCATAGTAAGGTATAACTGCATTAATTTCAGCTGCAGACGCCTTTTAAAAGCATCAATCATTATCAATAATTCCATTAAGTTGTTATTGACAGGTGCGCAAGTTGACTGTATCACAAAAACACTTGCCCCTCTTACACTTTCGCCGATCTTTACACTAATCTCGCCATCACTAAAAGTCCCTACTTCTGAGTCACAAAGCTTAAGCCCCAAATGCTCTGCTATTTCATTGGCTAACTTAGGATTTGAATTTCCAGTAAAAATCTTGAGAGAATTAGTATATCTTGCCATTTAATTTAAAGCCTCCCTTTTTTTATTCTTTCCTGAACCCAACCTTCTTTATTGGTTTGCCTACTTCTGGCTATGGCAAGGGCTCCTTCGGGAACATTCTCTGTTATAGTTGAGCCAGCAGCGACATAAGCATTACTTCCAATCTTCACTGGCGCTACAAGATTTACATTACACCCCACAAAAACATTATCTCCTATTATTGTCTTGTGCTTTTGTTTCCCATCATAGTTGACTGTAATAGATCCACATCCCATATTGACATTTTTACCAATTTCCGCGTCTCCTACATAGGTAAGATGAGGAACTTTACTTCCTTCATCAATTATAGATTTCTTTATCTCTACAAAATCCCCTATTTTGACATTACTTTGTATCACAGTTTCTGGCCTTATGTGAGCAAAAGGCCCGATTTTAACATTATTTTTTATTTTTGAAGAGAGTATTACAGAATACATTATACTACATCCATCACCAATTTCTGAATCAACAATCCTACAATTAGGCCCTATTTCACAATCACTCCCTATTTTAGTTTTCCCTTCTATAACACAACCAGGCATTATTATAGTATCTGCTCCAATCTCCACATCAGCTCCTATATAAGTGGTCTCGGGGTCCACTATTGTTACTCCATTTTCCATGTGACGATAATTAATCCGTTTTCTCATTATTTTTTCTGCTTCAAAAAGTTGCACCCTTGAATTTACTCCCGTTATCTCTTCTGATGATACAGTAAAAGCTCCAATTTTTCCACCCATATCTCTTATAATTTCCACAGCATCCGTCAGATAATATTCACCTTGTGCGTTATTATTGGTTATTCTCCTTAATGCCTTCTTCAGTTTGGCTATATCCATAACGTACATGGCAGAATTTATCTCATGGATGCGTTTTTCTTCTTCTGTTGCATCTTTATCTTCCACAATTTTTATAACGTTTCCACTTCCATCCCTTATTATTCTCCCATAACCGGTTGGGTCTTCTAATACTGAAGACAAAATAGTAACACTGTTGCCCTCTTTAATATGAAAATTTATTAATTCTTTTAAGGTATTGGAGGTAATAAGAGGAGTATCTCCTGTCAAAATCATTACATTCCCTTCATCAGGGAGTAAGTCCTCCGCCATCATTACGGCATGGCCCGTCCCTAACTGCACTTGTTGATAAGCATACTTCACTCTTTCTTTTAAAACTTCCTTAACTTCTTCTGCTTTGTGTCCCACTACTACAATCACTTCGCTACTTCCTATTTCTTCTACCGCATCTACTACCCATTCTATCATCGGTTTGCCACAAACTTTATGAACCACCTTAGGATGCTTAGATTTCATCCTTTTCCCTAGCCCTGCAGCTAAAATAAGCGTCACTAGCCCTTCCAATTTTTCCACACCCTCTTAAATTTAATTCTGATATCCTATACTATTTTAACTATAATTGCAACAAAGTTCAACAAAAAAAATAAAAAGGAGACAAGCTCCTTTTTATTCCTTATTGTGCAGCTCCCTGTTCTTTTGCCTTTTCATATTCTTTAAGTATAGCGCTTTGCAACTTATTTCTTGTATCTGAATTTATAGGGTGAGCAATATCCTTAAACTCCCCTCCAGGAGTCTTTCTGCTGGGCATAGCAATAAACAGCCCATCTTGGCCTTCTATAACCTTTATATCGTGAACCACAAATTCATTGTCAAAGGTTACAGAAACTACAGCCTTCATTTTGCCTTCCTCATTAAGTTTTCTCACCCTTACGTCTGTAATTTCCATAAGCTCACCACCTTCCTGAAGTTAAAACCTATGTTAGCATTGTGGAACTGCTCTAATTTTTGAGCTTCTTGTTTCATCGATCGCTTATCTTTTTTGCAATCTCCACAAGCGTAATTTCGGCGTGTCCACCACCTACATTAAAACTTTTTACTTTATAAATATTCGCCACAAAATTAAAATTTCCTTCAGCAAAAACTAAAATCCTGAAAAATTTTTAAAAAATTTTTATTCCTTTTAACCTTTCAATATCCAATCACTTATTTCAATATCAATTATATTTTTGTCTTCTTCCATATTTTTTAACACGAAAACTGAAATGTAATTATCTACCAGCTTATTCTCCGGTTTTTCCGTCGAAATCATAACTCCTGCACCAACCACTTCAGCGTCAAATTCCTCCATAAGCTCCATCATACCTTTAATCGTCCCACCTGCTTTCATAAAGTCATCTATCAATAATACTTTAGAACCTTTCTGTAAAGACCTTCTAGCCAAAGACATAGAGCGTATGTGCCTTTGAGAACCAGAAATATAATTAATAGACACAAAAGATCCTTCTGTAACTCTACTATCTTTTCTAATTATTACAAGTGGAACATTAAGCGTCCTTGCACACATTAAGGCAATAGGTATACCCTTGGTCTCCACAGTTACAATTGCATCAACTTCCTTATCCAAAAAAGGAAGCACTAAAATCTCACCAATTTTTGTTACAATATTGGGAGAATAAATTAAATCGGCAGTATATAGAAACCCACCGGGAATTATTCTAGAAGGGTCTTTTAACTTTTCCTTTATTTCTTCTACAAAGGGCAAATAACTTTTAATATCAGATATAGGAATGTACTTTACTCCACCACCAGCTCCAGGCAATGTAATTAATTTGCCAAAATTAAATTTTTCTATCACATTCTTTAAAATATCGATATCTTCAGAGGCAGTAGATTTGGCTATGCCAAAAAAATTCATAAAATATTCTAAATTTATGAGGGTATTGGGATTTTCACTAAATATCTTAACGATTGCTGCCAATCGCTCATACCGTTTGTACTTATCCATAAAAAATAACCTCCACACATACAAATTTATACCAAAATTATATTTAAAAGTTCATTTTTCTGCAATATGTGATATAATTTTTTTATAAAATATTTGTTCCCTTTGACAAGCTTTAATCATATTTTAACCATGAAAAGGCAATAATAGTTAATAAGAACTGAGAGAGGCGATTAATTATGAATATAAACCTTGAGAACTTCAAAAGAGTGCATTTTATAGGAATTGGCGGTATAAGTATGAGCGGTTTAGCTCATATACTTTTGAATAACGGTCATGCAGTAACAGGCTCGGATATAAAAAATTCTCATATAATTGAAAAATTAAGACAGGAAGGAGCAGTTATAACAATACCTCACAATGAAAATAGTGTCATAGGTGCCGATTTAGTAGTGTATACGGCTGCTATCCATGAAGACAATCCTGAATATCAAAAGGCTAAAGAATTAAATATACCTACTATAGACAGGGCTACCCTTTTAGCCTCATTATGAAAAAATACAAATACGGCATTGCTGTTTCTGGAAGTCATGGAAAGACAACTACTACATCTTTAATATCCGTAATATTCGATGGTATGGGATATGACCCTACAGTTTTAGTAGGTGGAGAAGTAGATGTAATAGGAGGAAATGTGAGGGTTGGAAACAGTGAATATTTTGTCACAGAAGCCTGTGAATATACAGATAGTTTCTTAAAATTTTATCCTTACATAGCTGTCATCCTAAACGTTGACTCAGACCACTTAGATTATTTCAAAAATATCGACAACATAAAACAATCTTTTAGACAATTCGCCAGTTTAGTTCCACCAGATGGATACGTGGTAGCCTGTAAAGACGATGCCAACACTATGTATGTCGTAAATGGGCTAAATAAAAATATTGTTACTTATGGTATTTACAAAGATAGTGATTGGAAAGCAAAAAACATAAGGTTTGATGATAAAGGCTGTGCTATTTTTGACGTTTATTATAAAGAGGAATATATGGGCAATTTCAAATTGTCAATACCCGGAAAGCATAATGTTTACAACGCTTTAGCTGCTTTGGCAGTAAGTCACCTTGTAGGAATCGACATAAAAAAAGCTTCTCATTATTTAACTGAATTCAAAGGCACCCATAGAAGATTCGAAATAAAAGGAATAGTAGACGGCATAACAATTGTGGATGACTATGCTCATCACCCTGCTGAAATAAAAGCGACTTTAGAAGCAGCAAAAAACTATCCTCACAAAAGAATTATCTGTATATTCCAGCCCCACACTTACTCTAGAACTAAAGCCTTGCTCAATGAGTTTGCGGAATCCTTTGACAATGCAGATAAAATAATAATAGCAGACATATACGCCGCAAGAGAAAAAGATACAGGAATTGTTTCTTCTAAAGATTTAGTGGAACTAATCTCTCAAAAGGGGAAGGATGTTTTGTACTTAAAAGACTTCGACTCTATAATGGAGTATTTAAACAAAAATGCAAAAGCAGGCGATTTAGTATTAACAATTGGAGCAGGAAATATCTACGAAGTAGGAGAAATGTTCCTAAAAGACTATAAAAAAGCTGTAGGAATGTAAAAATACGGAATTCATTCAAAATGATTTCACTAATTACTTCTAGTAAGGTGAAATCATTTTGTTTAATTTTATATATCTAACTATTAATTTGTTCTAATACAAAGCCTCTAATCTTTTGAGCTATTTCAAATGCTTTTTGTGCCTCCTCTTTTGTAACTTCTTCATAAGTTTCAGCAGGTGGATATTTAATTTCATTATAAAAAACAGTTAGAAATTTGCAGTCGTCAAAAAAATCTTTAAAACCCTCATTATAATTAGTACACATATTACATAACACAGTTAAATCATGTGTCTTTTTAATAGAAGAACCATAAAATATCAAATATCCTTTTAAGTATTTTTCTACAGCCTGTTGGCAATGAAATGCTACTGTATCATATATTCCTCAAATCTTAGAAGAATATCAGCAGCTCTCAGGTCTTGTTCTGCTTTTTTAAACCAATCCTGATAATATTTACTGTCTGTCATATAAAACAACCCCTTCTGAATTTATTATATAAGCAAAACTTTGCTTGCTCTTTATGTGTTTATTCCATTCTTCCGGTGTGTAAACTATTATATCTAGTGGAATACTGTGTTCAATACCATATAGTTCTGTTTTAATTTTTCTTTTATTTTCGGTGTCAATAACAATACATAAATCTATATCGCTATCAAACTTTATCGTATTTGCAGCACAGGAACCAAATAAAATTATTTTTTCTGGATTAAACTGTTTAATAATCTGATTTTTTATTTTTTCTATTTCATTTTTATAAATTTCCTCAATATTGAGTTTGGTAGTCCCAATCATAAAAAACACCTCCTTATAAATTTTTTTAAAAGCAGACTTCAACTTGAGAAGTCTGCTCTTTTTATCTTGCAACACAAGATTTCCTTTCTACAAGCTTTACAGGTACAATGATGTGGTCTGTGTCAATTTCTTTTTGCTTTAACCTAGCAATCAAAAGCTCTGCAGACTTAATACCCAAATCAAATGTAGAAATATCTATTGTGGTAAGAGGCGGATTTGCAAAAGCTGACAAGGGGATGTTGTTAAACCCTACTATCGATATATCCTCAGGAACTCTATATCCTTTATCTATTGCAGCCCTTATAACACCAAATGCCATAATATCATCAGTGACAACAACCGCAGTAGGTTTTTCTCTATCCAAAATTCTCATCATCGCCCTGTATCCACCATCTTCTGAAAAATCATCCTGTTCCGCCAACTTTCTATTAAAAGATATCCCATTTTCTTCAAGGGCAAGTTTATAACCGTCTAATCTGTCTAAACTCACTACATATTCCAATGAACCACTTATAAAAGCAATTTTTTTATGCCCATGTTTAATAAGGTAATTAGTAGCAAGTTTAGAAGCCCCTATATTGTCATTATCGACCCAATACACACCTTTGGCATCCAAAGGTTTACCTATAACTACAAAAGGAAATTTCTCATCTCTCAACCAAGGTATAAGTTCATCGGTTGTACGAGAAGATAAAAGAATTATTCCATCTACTCGTTTGCCCTTTACCATATTTATAACCGCTTCTTTTTCCTCTTCTTGATTTCCAGATGTCGACAAAAGCAAATCATACTTTTCTTTATGGGCAACAACACTTATTCCCCTCATAACTTCAGGGAAAAAAGGATTCGAAAAAGCTTCTTCTGTCGAGCGAGGCATTATAAGTCCCAAAGTATTTGTCACTTTACTTGCAAGGCTTCTGGCAATGGCGTTTGGATAATACCCCAATTCCTCCATTGCCTTCCAAACTCTTTCTTTTGTCTCTTTGCTTATACGAGGATTATCCGCAATAACCCTTGAAACAGTAGAAGGAGCAACATTTGCCCTTTTTGCCACATCTTTAATCGTAACATTCATTATACCACCACCTTCAAAATGAAACCGATTGCATTTTTCCTATCTATTATTCTATACTATTCTTTTCTTTACGTCAACAGTTTTCATTTTCTTTTAAGCATTCCTTACATAACCCCAGCTATTTTTAATATCTGCTCAGTAATTTTATACAAAAATACTAACACTGATAAAAGTACAGGCCAATGCAAGAAAATATGTAAGTCTTCTTTTAACTTTGTAGTACCGCGGATAACATATGGGTCAGTTACTTTCTTCAAATATCTTAATTGCACATACAAAAGAATAGCAGCAAATAATGCAAAAATCCCATAACTAATAACAGCAATAAATGGAATATCTACCTGTTGTAATGAAGTTGTTTTTCCTAAGTTTTGTTGTGCTATGAAATAGGACAGTAAAACAGAAATAGTGTTATTTGTGAAATGGCCTATCATTCCCCCATATATGGAATTAGTTCTATACACCACATATCCCAATAAACTACCGAGAAAAAGTATACTCAAAAAATTTTGTACATTTAAATGAAGCATTGCAAAGAATATAGCGGTTATAAAAATACTCTTTATAGAACCCCTCATTTCAAAACTTCTCATCACAAGTCCCCGCATAAATATTTCTTCGCAACAGGCAGCTACAGCTCCAAATATTAAAATTTGAATAAAAAGTTCTTGTATATTGGAAGCTGCAGGTATAGGCATCACGGGAATTTTACCCAGTTTAGATAGAAAATAATTTGTCAAAAGTGCAAAAAAACCCGACACTATCCATCCTAAAATAGCTATTATTATCACTAAAAAAACTTGTTCCCCTTTTATAGGATTCAACCTTAAAACATATTTTACATCGTATTTTTTCAAAAAAAGATAAAGAATAACAGGCAGTAAAACAAGAAAAAATTCTGTGATGACTATACCTATATATAAAGAAGCCTTTTGCACCAAATATCCCACTGTTATGAAAAGTAACATGACAAAAAAGTACAACTTACTTACATCTTTTTCATCTGGACGCATCCAATCACTTCCTTTTTGACATCGTCAGTCTCACTCTTATAAATTTTAACATAAAAAGAATAAAAAAGTAAGAATTAAATGTGAAGATTTTGAGAAACCTAATAATTGCAAAACTTAATCAATGTGATATAATAAATAATAGAAAAATATGGAGGTGATGTAAATGAGTTTAATGAGGCGAGGACGTGACTGGTGGGATTGGCCATTTGATTTTAATATTAGAAATTTGCCAAGCATTTTTGATGTAAACTTCCCCTCTATTTCAGGTCTATTTTCTCGGCCAAGAGTAGACATCACCGAATCTGAAACAGAAATAGTCGCAACAGCTGAACTACCAGGCGTTGACAAAAAAGACATTGAAATAAATGTTTATGACAACATATTGGAAATAAAAGGACAAACCACAGTAGATGAAGAAAGAGAAAATAAAAATTATTACATGAGAGAAAGATATTACGGAAGTTTTGCCAGAAGAATAGAACTACCTGCGGAAGTAGACCCTGAAAGAACTACCGCTAAATTTGAAAACGGCATACTCAAAATCACAATGCCAAAATTACATCCAAGCAAACCAAAGGGAAGAAAAATAGATATAGAATAAGAAATTGGGTAAGTTTTTACCCAATTTCTTTATTTCTATTTGCTTTCTTTGTCATTCTCTATCATTGTACCTAGCAAAATTTCACGTTCTTTACCATATAAATTTTCCTTGGCTTATATCTATGCATTTGTTAACATAACAATTGATTTACACGTAAAAATGTGTTATACTAAATTACGTGGAGGTGATATTATGAATAGAGAAAGGCAAAAAATAGAAACGCAGAACATCACATTGTCTTTACCTAAAAATTTATTACAAAGGATAAAACATATAGCTATAGATAAAAATACATCTGTATCTAGGCTTTTAACAGAAACGCTAGAAGAAATAGTAAAAAAAGAAGACTCCTATGAAAATGCCAGGTTATATCATATAAAAATATTAGAAAAAGGTTTTGATTTAGGTACAGAGGGAAAAGTTACCTGGAGGAGAGAAGATTTATATGAAAGATAATAGAAATTTGCAGTTCATTGATACAAATATTTTAGTTTACGCTCATGATGTATCTGCTGGTAAAAAACATGAAATTGCAAAAGAACTACTAAAAGAATTATGGTACGAAAGAAACGGATGCTTAAGCACACAAGTGCTTCAAGAATTTTATGTAACAATTACAAGAAAAGTAAAAAAACCTTTGATTCCAGCTGAAGCAGCAGAAATTATTTCAGCTTTTAAGAGTTGGAAACTAAATATAATAGATTTTGAAGATATACTTGACGCAATTAAAGTTTCACAACGCTACATGATTTCTTTCTGGGATTCGCTTATAATCGTTAGTGCAATAAACCTGGATTGTAATATAATATGGAGCGAAGATTTAAATCCAGGCCAGTATTTTAGCAAAGTAAAAGTACAAAATCCATTTTCCTTAGGCAATGACTTTTGAGTATTCCTATTTTTCCACCACCGCACTTGGCCAAGCTTGACTTTCTTTCTAAGTTTTTTATTTTTATATCTTGCTTAATGCTTATCATAGCGATACCTAAACTGTATGCAAATAAAAAATTAAGGGGCAAGCTCTTGCTTACCCCTTAATCTTTTATTTTTTATTGAACTTTCTTTTTAAGCAAGGCTATCATAAGAGCAGTAACCACAGTTCCTACTGCTATTGCTCCAATGTAAAGAAGGGGGTTTGACACGGCTATTGGTATTACAAATATACCTCCGTGAGGAGCTCGAAGTTCAATGTGGAAAAGCATTGAAAGAGCACCTGTTACAGCAGAACCCACCATTATAGAAGGTATCACTCTTAAGGGGTCTGCCGCTGCAAATGGTATAGCACCTTCTGTTATAAAGGAAGCACCCAAAACCCATGCTGCTTTACCTGCTTCTATCTCTTCCTTTGTAAATCTATCCCTAAAAAGAACTGTTGCAAGAGCAAGTCCAAGTGGAGGAGTCATACCAGCTGCCATTACTGCTGCCATTGGAGCAAAAACATTTGATGCTAAAAGACCCGTTGCGAAAGTATAAGCTGTCTTGTTTACAGGACCACCCATATCAAAAGCCATCATAAGTCCTAATATTGCTCCAAAAATAACTGCATTTGTAGAGCTCATTCCTGTAAGCCAGGCAGTCAAAGATGTCATTATAGCTTTCATTGGAGAACCAATTACATATATCATTAGTAATCCTACTATCAAAGTCGATAATACCGGCAATATGAGTATTGGCATTAAACCTTCTAATGTTTTAGGAAGCTTTATTAACCTTTTCAGATAAACTATCGTATATCCTGCTAAAAATCCTGAAATTATGCCGCCTAAAAATCCTGCTCCAGTAGATACTGCTAGCATACCGCCTACCATACCGGGTACAAGGCCAGGTCTATCTGCTATAGAAAATGCTATATAACCTGACAAAATCGGAACCATCAATGCAAAGGCTGAGCCGCCGCCAATTTTCATCAAAGCCCAAGGAAGAGTTCCTTCCACCTCAAAGGCTTTATATCCCCAGAAGAAAGAAAGCGCAATTAAAATACCGCCTGCAACTACAAAAGGTATCATATAAGAAACGCCTGTCATCAAGTGTTTGTATGCGCCTGTTCTTTGAGCTGACCTCTCTCTATGAATTTCTTCTACTTTTTCCACATAGTCTTTTGGTTTTTCCATCTTCAGAGCTTTTTCAATAAGTCCTTTCGCATTCTTTATAGCCTCTTCGACAGGTACCTCAAGTATAGGTTTTCCTGCAAATCTCGATTTGTCAACTTTAGTTGCCGCTGCTATTATTACAGCATCTGCAGCTTTTATATCTTCCTCAGTAAGCTGATTTTCTGCACCTATTGAACCTTGCGTCTCTACCTTTATGTCTACTCCCATCTCTTTGGCTGCCATCTGAAGATTTTCCGCTGCCATATAGGTATGGGCAATACCTGTAGGGCAGGCCGTAACAGCAACTACCTTTTTCATAACTAATCCCCTTTCTTTAAAAATTATTTTCTAAAAGCGTTTATGACTTCCTCAGGTGTCGAAGCTTTTTCTAACTCCTCTCTCACCTCCTTATGCATTAAAGACCTTGAAAGCTCAGCCAAAACTTTAAGGTGCAGCTCATCAGAATTGTCTGGCACAGCAATTAAGAAAAATAAATGTGCCGGTTTACCATCCATTGAGTTATAATCAATTCCTTCACGAGATTTGCCAAATACAATTGAGACCTTTTTTATCAGCCTACTTTTACCATGTGGTATTGCCACCCCATAGCCTATACCTGTAGAAAACTCTTCTTCTCTTCTTTTCACCACTTCTAAAAATCCTTCTTCATCCTCTACAACTCCATTTTCTTTTAAAACACCTACTAACTCTTTTAATACCCCATTTTTGTCCTTTGCTTTTAGGTCAAAAACCATCATTTTTTCATCCAATACATCTTTTATTTCCATTTCCCTCACCTTTCTATCCTCTCTATTTCAATCTTATCTTTTAATGCATTTACTTCCTCAATAGTGCCTGCCCTTGTCCCTTCTTTCATTACAACTGATGTAGCTAAAGTTGCAGCTATTTTTATAGTCTCCTCAATCGGAAGTCCTTTATATATTCCATGGGCAAAGCTGCAACAAAGGCATCTCCTGCCCCAACTGTACCTTTTACTTCAACTTTTACAGGCTTTACCCTATATATCCCTTCCTTTGTTATCACAACACTACCGCGGCCTCCCATAGAAATCGCAACTATTTCTATGCCTGAATCCTTCAACTTTTTCCCTTCTTCAATAACCTCTTCTAAACTTTCAAGCTTTTTGCCTACTGCATCTTCTAACTCCTGCACATTAGGTTTTATCATGTAAGGCTTTTCTTCTATACCATACAAAAGCGCTTCTTTGTCAGCATCAAGAATTATTTTCAAATCACCGCTTTTTACTTCTCTAATTATGTCTTTGTAAAAAGTCTTTGGCACTCCTTGTGGTAAACTTCCTGAGAGCACAAGCACTTTTGACTCTTTAGCATATTTAAATATACTTTTTTTAAGTAGCTCTATTTCTTCTTCGCTTACATGAGGACCATATTCATTTAAATCTGTGACTTCTCCCCTTGAAATATCAGAAATTTTTATGTTTGTCCTTGTCTCGTTTTTTATCTTTACAAAATCAGTTTTTATACCTTCATCTTCTAAACAATCGATTATATATTTAGCATTAGGTCCTATAAAACCGAGTGCAATAACATCGTCTCCTAAATTTTTAAGGTTTTTAGCCACATTTATACCTTTTCCCCCAGCATCTACTCTTGATCGAATTACCCTATTTACATAACCAATTTTCAAATCCTCAACAATTATTGTCCTGTCAATTGCTGGATTCGCCGTTACCGTCGTTATCATTATTTTCATCCTTTCCAAAGCTTACTATATCTATATTTGCCTGTTCATATTTTCTCACTATCTCATAATCAACCTCATCATCTGTTATTATTGCCGTAATGTCTTTTATATCTGCAAATTTGACAAAAGACTTTTTCCCAAATTTAGTGTGGTCTGCTACTATATAAACTTCACTTGCCGCATCACACATCGCTTTTTTTGTATTGGCTTCAATTAAGTCTGGAGTCATAAGACCATCCTCAAAAGATATAGCATTTGTACCTATAAAGGCTTTGTCAACTTTAAACTGCTTTATCACCATTTCAGCAATAGGACCAACTAAAGCCTTAGTCCTCCATCTCTGTATGCCTCCTGTCATAATAAGCTCAATATCCTCGTGTTTTGAAAGTTCTATCGCAATAAGAGGTGAATTTGTGACAACAGTAAGTTTCATATTTTTAAGATTTCGCGCAATCTCAAGAGTAGTCGTACCAGCATCTAAAATTATAGAATCTCCTTCTTCTATCATTGATGCAGCAATTTTACCTATCTTCCTTTTTGCCTCAAGTTCTACATCTTCTTTTTCAAAAAATGTAGGCTCATAGTGAGTGCCAACATTCAATATCGCTCCACCGTGAGTCCTCTGTATGAAACCCTTTTCCTCTAGCACATGTAAATCCCTTCTTATTGTAGATTCAGAAACATTAAAAAGTTTGCTAAGCTCAGAAACACTGATACTTTTATCTTTGCTTATAATTTCTGCAATCTTTAAGCGTCTCTCCTCACCAAACATCCTATCAGATATACTCATATTCATTCACATCCATTCAATATTATCCCGCTCAAATGTGATTGTTTTTGCTTAATTTTGATTATATACTACCGATTTTGATTTGTCAATGGGTAAAAAATAAAACAGGCATAAAGCCTGTTTAAATAAATAGATGGATTTTATTTAGGAGTTACAAGCTGACAGTCCAATGCTTTGTTTAGAATAAGAGCTAAATCGCCTCTTTTTATAATGTCGTTAGGATTTAAATTTATGCCTTCTGTAAGTCCAATTTCTTTTGCTTTTTCCAAAACGCCTTCAGGCCATTTTAAGTTTTTATAACCCAGGACATTTAACACAAAGCCAAGGGCCTGCACATAAGTGACCTTACTATTAGGGTCAAATAGACCATTTCCTATTCCACTTGCAAAGCCTAACTTTGCGGCAAGATTTATATCTCCTATTGCCCAATAATTTTTAGGTACATCTTTAAAGGCAGGTGGCAGGTATTTGTACTTTTCAGCTTCCTGTCTGTATCCAGATATCCTGTTTATAAATACTACCATCATAGCTCTTGTAACAGGATCATTAACCCATAAGTGCCTTCAGTTTTTCCACTTATGATATCTAGACTTTTTAGTCTCATAACAGCATTATAATAAGGAGAATCAGCCAGTACATCAGAAAAGCTATTAGCTGCATCTACTTTTATCAAAGAGAAAGAAAATATAAAAATCAATGCAAATGCCAAAAAAGTTTTATTTAGTCTCAATAGTTAACTACCCCTCCTTATGAAAAGCCCGACGCTAAAGGCGTCGGGCTTTTCATTTTACAATTATTAGTAGATTGTTACTGTCTCTACCCTGATGCATCTTTTGCATAATCTACTTTATATCCAAATGCTTCTGCTAAGTATCTTGCAAGTATGAAGGTTCTTCCTACATCCTTACCAGATGCATCTACTGTTGTAGCTTTTGTCTCCATTGTCTGTGTTGCAACTACTACTCCATTCTTGATTACCTGCATCTTGTTGCTGCCAAGAGTGAACTTAACTATTGTGTCGCCTTTTACGAAGGTTACTACTTTTGTATCCTGATCATAGTATGACCGAGCATTTATAGCGTCAGCAATGTATCTTGCAGGTACTAATGTTCTTCCATCTTTTACATATGGAGCTGCATCCATTGTCTTCTCTACACCATTTACGGTGTATTTGTCAGAGCCTATTGTGAATACAACTGTTGCACCAGTCTGCTGGCTTGGATTAATTGTTAATGTGAGTGTTTTTTCAACAGGTACACTTACTGAAACTGCTATGCTTGTTGGAAATGCTGAGAACAATGTTGCTGTTACTGTGCCATCATCACCAGTCTTCACTGCAGTTCCAACGTTACCAACTGCTGTAGAACCTGTACCACCAAGATATACGATTGGTGAGCTGAATTTAATTTCTGCACCAGATACCGGATTGCCATGTACATCTTTTACTGTGAATTTGACATTTCTGTATTCATTAGCGTTTATTGTAGAAGGTTCCATTGTGAGAGTTCCTGGCTTAGCTTCTAAATTAGCCACTACAAATGTCTCTTCGAAATCTTGCAATTTTTTAACCTCATACAAGTTACCTACATAGTCAGTATAAGCGGCTTCTATTTTGAGATAATCTCCATTAGGAATTTTAGCTTTTACAGTTATTTTGCCTGAATCCTTCTCATAGCTATTAGCTACAGGATCGCCTAACACAATATTGTTATTGGTATCTAATGAAACAGCTTTTAAGCCATCATCAGTTACCAGATACCATGAACCATTTGCTATCTTTTCATTGGCGTCAACATATTTTACCTCTGTATCTTTTGTTTTATTATCAGATTTTAATACTGTGAATCTTACAAATTTAGCAAAATCAACTGCCAGGTTCTTATTATCAGCACTTGTATTGCCATTAGGTAATTTGTCATTTAATGTAAAAGTTACAGGATCGCTAATACCTGCAGCAAGTACCTTATCAGCAGGAGCTACCAGTTCAAATTTAGCAGCTTGTGGTGTAATATTTACAGCCCCTACTGAATAGTAATTTCTTCCATATCCAAACTCCCAATTAGAATAATTTACCTCATTGTATACTGTCAAAACATATTTGTGACCTGCAGACATTGGTGGCAATACTACTTTATATCCATCTACTATACCATCGTTGTTAATATCTTTAGCGTTGTTAATATTTTTAGCGCTATTTACTAAATCAATTATTGCTAGTACTTTATCATCTTTAGTTAAAACAGCTTTTGCAGCAGAATTGTAATTAGCTCCGGGTACAGTAATCAATACAGTTTCAGGATATGTTTCAAGCGGATTTGTATTACCACTTAAATAGCTGACATTTGGTGCTGCACCGCTTAAATAGAGTCTTGCATCATCGTAGTTCACACTTTTGCTTTGTCCATCTATTATTATTGACGGGCTACCAGTAACCCATACTCTACCATAATTAGCTACATAGAAGGACATCTGTCCTGCACTTATAAAACCAAATTGTACTGTTCCTGGAGATGCAACTACAAAGCCTGTCACATCAGAACTGGGTAGAATTCTTATATCAGTGGTTGTAATGTTATTTACAGGATATGCTGTCTGATATACTGCATCATTAACAGTTGCACTTATTAAAGAACCATCATTTGTATCGATCCAGCCACTCCTGTTGGTGTCAAAAACTAATGTGCGAGGATCTGCATTTAATGTAAGTCCACTCTTATAGATAGTTTCTAACACTTTCTTATCTGTTACAACTTTTCCTTCTTTGTCAAGAACTTTAATGACTAATGAAACCATATCTCCTACTTTTGCTGTGTTTTTCTCAAAAACTACTGTGTAATCACTTTGCGTTGTAGTTCCAGGGCTAAACACAGTATTAGAAGAAGATGGTGTTGTACCAGGTGCAGTCACGTAATTGAACGCAAATCCTGGTGCCATTATGCTCATAAGCATAGCAACAACAATTACGAAAGCCAATAACTTTCTCTTTAACATTTACTCTACCTCCTATTTTTTATGTAGTTTTTCACATTCTGTCGTTTTTGAAAATCATCCTCCTCTTTTCCCCTTACATCCCTCCCTTTTAAGATTCCTTATTTTGATTAAACTGCTTGATAGCTTTTGTTTAAGACTGTAGTCAACCTGTGAAAGGTGACCACAGAACAAACCTCTTTTTGTAAAAGGTTTCTTCCGTAGCCATCAGAAAAGCTACATATGAATTATTTCCCTCTCACAAAGTAATTATAGCAATGCAATGTTTACAAGTCAATAAATGTTACTATTTTGTAATAAAACTGTAATAAATCTTTAATAATTTTGTAGATGCTTCCTGAAATATTATGGTTTTATATCGTTAATTCTTCCAACATTGGCAAACAACCTGATTATATTATAGCATTAGGTATTTAATGAGTCAATAAATGTTACCAATTTGTAATATTTCTGTAATATTAATTTAACATTTCTTTGAGTATTTTTTGGAACTAGGATGAGTAGCCTATGACGATAAAGATACTTTAATCAGCTTTTCTTTCCCATCCCATTTAACTTCATAGCCTATTTGCGGAGCTACTTCTGTTAAAGGAAAATAGGAGTTACCGTTTAGAATAAATGCACCTTTTTTTCCGTTTGCAATATCTTTATAGGATTTTATATCAAATGTAATGGTGTTACCTTCTTTTAAAAGGGTTAATTTATTGTTTTGTGAATCCCAAAATACTTTCGCTTTCATGTATTTTTTCAATACAGATGAGGATACAAAAGTTTTTCCATTTAAGACTAAAATTCCATCTTTTACAACCATAAACTCTTTGTTTACAGTGCCTTCAAGGTTTGGTCCTACATCACTTAAAAAGTATGGGTCACTGATTAAATTAGAATAGGTTTTTAAAATTCTTTCATCGTCTGTTATGGCATAGTTATTTATTCTTCTGCCAGAAGGAGCATTTATTAAGTTATTTACATCAAAATAAAATATGGACTTGACCCTCGGATATTTTGTTTTTAAGCCATTGTACATGCGGGTTATTTTTTCAATTGCAAAGTCTACATAGTATTTTCCATCAGTTATAGTATAGTGAGTGGCGCCAAATTCAGAAATCTGGATAGGCTTTCTTTCACTGAAGGTGTCATAAACATAATTCAAAAGTTCCAACGGGTCTTCATGGTCTGCTTTTAATTTTATGTTATTGTTGTGATAAACCACATTGTAAATATTTACTCCCACCCAATCTACATATTCGTCCCCTGGGTAATACGCTAATATATTTGACTGTGGAAAGGTAAATACCGTCCATACCATCATGACATTTGGAGCTTCTTCTTCCATCACATCATGAACAAGTCTCCATTTTTCTATGTATTTTTTAGGGTCCCCACTATAGGCAGTCCAATCCCCATTCATCTCTGAGGCAAATCGCAAAAATACAGGTATACCAGATTCTTTTAATTTTCTTGCAAAGTTTCTTAAATATTGGTCGTCTTTTACTTGGTCCAATCCGTTATTTGGTTCAAAAGCTATATGAGCAGCTGCGCCTACTTCCTTTAATTGGTCAATCCATTTTTGAGGGAAGGGACTTCCATATCCAACATAAATGAAAAATGATGCATGTTTTTTGCCTGTGAGTTCATTAAACTTTTTCATATCACCATTTATTAAAGTGTCTTGATATACATAAGCTCCAAGGTATGCACCTTTTTTAGGCTCGTATTTTGACAGTTTATAGTCATCTACTTCAATTAGAACTCTTACATTTGAGTTTTTCTTAGGCAATTGCTGTGCCCCAACGGGAGTGATAAAGGTACAAGTAACAGCAAAAATTAGAAAATATAATGTAAGCTGTCTAATTTTTGTCATTTTCCTACCTCCATAATTTTATCTTTAGTTTTTCAAAGTTATTGTAGGTAAAACCTCTATTTCAAACATTCTGCTCCAAGGGTATTTTACTTTTACTTCTATATCTTTTATACTAAAATAGCTATTTCCCGTCTTTACTATTTCTCCAATATATTTTTTCTTTATTGTATTAATAAGGGGTTTCATCTTTATTGTAAGTTCCTCGTCGGCAGTTTTTTTATCTATGCTGTCTTTACTCATGTGGTTTGCCTCTGCCCATTTGTACATTTTATTTCTTACATCGGCTTGATAGGCAAAGTCATCCGCATAACGTATAACTGAAAAAGAAATAAAGCTTTTTATGGCATCTTCCTCCGCGTAAGGAGGAAGTATGCTTTTGTCAAGGATTATTTTTAAAGACATTTCAGATATAACTGTCCCTATTGTGTTGCTGGGTGTGTTCCAACCTGCATAAAGAAAACTTAGTGGATTTAAGTCAAAGAGCACGTTGATTAGCTTTTTATCCGCCATATTAACATATGCAACATCTGCTATTCCGAAAATTTGTCCTGTATTTTTATATTTTTGTATTTCGTTTTTTATTCCTAAATTTTCATGTGTGTGGACATATAGTATACATTCGCCACTTAAGTCGATTTTTCCTCCTATAAAGTTAATTTTTTCTTCAACAATTTTCTTAAGGTTTGCACCTTCATAGGGCAAAATAATTTTATCAGGGTCTTTTACGTCATAAACGACTTGAAAACGAGGAACTTGCTTGTAGTACTCATTTGCAAGCCTTGCCGTTATCTCCATGCCAATTTCATCAGCACCATGGAGTACATACACATTATCAGATACTTGCCGTGCTTTCGCATAGTATTCAAGTTTTCGCGCAATCATGTTTGACATACTAAACTCTTGTGTGTCGTCAATACCTATAACTAATGTTTTTATATATCCCTCTTTCGTCCATTCAATGAGTTTTTTATTTATTACTTCGTTTAACTCAAAAAGTTCAGTATAACTAGTAAGCACATCAGTTGGTATACTTTTTCTTATTTCTTCAAGCCTGACTTTATCTTTCTCTTGGTTAAAAAGGTCAACTTTATCAGATAACATTGAGAATTCTTTTATCATATCACTGTATTTTATATACTGGTAGTCGGAAAATTGTGTAGGTGTAAGGCGAGGTATTATTGAAAATATGATTATATTTTTGTTTTCATTCTCTGTCAAAAATTTGTAAAGTAGCGAAAGTCTTTCTTCATAATCTTTATAGTTTTTGATATCACGGGATGCTATAAGGCCCCCGTTCAAATACTGTTGCAGTGATATTACAACAGCGTAAACGTTACTTTTAGGAATGACCTCATTAAGCCATTCATTAAGCCTTCAAAGTTTCCCGGTTTCGTGTAGTCATCAAGTACATGTTGGGGAGGCAAAATTAATTTTTTCCCCCACATATTTGTCAAAAGGCTTACGTTTTGAGTATTTACAGGGCGGCTGTCAAGAGGTATAAAAATTATGTCGTCTTTTGGAAGGGTAAATTTTTCGTTGTAAGTAGAAACTGGGAAAAAAAGTACGCATAAAATTAGTGCGACTAATAAAAACCTCTTAATCATATTTTCTCCTGCTCTCTTTTTGTATAAATTATACCATAATGAAAAAAATTTTTCACTTACCGTCAAAGCCTATTGTGATAACTTTTGACGATGGATATTTAAGCAATTACACCTATGCTTATCCTATACTTAAAAAATTGGGAATGAAGGCGACAATATATTATAGTAAGCTATGTCCTAGATGAAGTGGACAGGCAAAAACCGTATATATGTTCCACATTTTACATGGGAACAAGCAAAAGAAATGGTGGATAGTGGGGTAATAGAAATTGGGAGTCACACATATGACCTTCATAAATATGGGGCAAATGGCTCTAAAGAAATTCCATTAGTAATGGGGCCTGTAATAATAAATGGGCGCCATGAAACAATAGATGAGTATAAGGAAAGACTTTATGCAGATTTTTTATGCTCGCAAGAAATAATTAAAGAAAAGATGGGCAAAACGCTATATGTTTGGCGTATCCTTTTGGTGCTGGCAACAAAATAAGCGATGAAATAGCAAAAAAAGTTGGTTTTGAAATGGCTTTTGGTATTAAAGAAGGAGTAAATTATTACGGTGATAATATTATGAAATTAAAACGAATTACTGTAAAAAATTCCGATACAGGTCAAGACATTGTAGAAAAAATAAACAAGTTGAATAGGAAAACTGGTTTTATTCCCTTTTTAGGATATTAAACTATTATTTAAGTAAATTTATAAACTCTTCTGCTTTTATTATCTTAATGTTTCTATACTCCTTCAATTGGAGCAAGTGCTGGTCTCCCGATACTACAAATTCACAGTTACCCTCTATGGCACACTCCAAAAAAATATTGTCTTTAGGGGCATCTTTTATTACATCTATTTTTTGTTGTGGGTATACAAATACCACCCAATCGAGTGACAAAATCCTATGCAACAAATTTAGCCTTTCTTCTGTACTTCCCAAAGCAGAAAATTTATCTCGCGCTAAAACATCGGCATATTCTTCAACGATTTTTCTGCTTACTACAGGGTTAATCTTGTTTAAAATCCAGTAATCAAGCACTTTTGCTGGATAACTTCTTTTACTGATAAAACCTGAAATTAGAATATTGGTATCAATTACTGCTCGCATTTTCGCACTTCCTTTATTTCTTTCTGTACATCAGTTTCAGAAAGTCCTGCTTTTTCAGCCTTATCTCTAAATTCGTTTAAAATTTGTGTAATTTCTAACTGTTTTGTCCTTTTCGCAAGTTCTTTTAACTCATTGTACATGGAGTAATTGATTATAACTCCTTTTGGTTCAGATCGAGAAGAGACTATTATCACATCGCCTTTTTCTACTTTTTCTAAATATTCACCTAATTTGGGTCTTAATTTGTCTACTCCAACGACTTCTTCCATCTGTTTTCACCTCCAGATTAATTTTAAAATTAATTTCTAGATATATTATAACCTTTTTGTTCATAACTATCAAGTAAAATTTAAAGGCTGGATATTCACCAGCTTATTCCTTGTCTTTTAACATTGCTCCTATAAAATCTCTAAACAATGGATGGGGTTTTAAAGGTCTTGATTTAAACTCTGGGTGAAACTGGGACGCTACAAAATAAGGATGGTCTTTTAATTCTATTATTTCCACCAATTTCTCATCAGGTGAAAGGCCTGAAAGTACAAGACCTCTTGAAGTTAAAAGTTCTCTATATTGATTATTGAATTCGTACCTATGTCTATGCCTTTCATAAATTAATTCGTCTTTATAGGCTTCATAAGCTTTTGTTCCTTCAATTACTTTGCAAGGATACACTCCTAATCTCATAGTACCGCCTTTTTCATCTATGTCCTTTTGTTCAGGCATGAGGTCTATTACAGGATGGGAAGTATGCGGGTCAAATTCTGTGGAATTAGCTCCTTTTAGTCCTGCTACATTTCTTGCAAATTCTATTACAGCGCATTGCATACCAAGACACAATCCAAGGTAAGGAATTTTGTTTTCCCTTGCATACTGGATGGCCCTTATTTTGCCTTCAATGCCTCTATCACCAAATCCTCCAGGCACTAATATGCCATCTACTCCTTTTAAAAGCATCTCTACTGTCTCATTATTCACATGCTCCGCATTCACCCATCTTATGTTAACAGCGGCACTATGATAAACTCCTGCGTGCTTTAATGCTTCTACAACGCTTATATAAGCATCGTGTAAGTCAACGTATTTTCCTACCAAAGCTACTTCTACCTGTTTTGTGGGGTTCTTTTCTCTTTCTACGTATTCTCTCCATTGTTTTAAATCCGATTGACCAAGAGGCAAATTTAATCTTTTTAACACATATTCATCTACTTTTTGCCTTTCGAATTCCAATGGTACTTCATAAATTGATTCTACGTCTCTATTTTCTATAACCGCTTCTACATTTACATTGCAAAAAAGGGCGATTTTTTCTTTTAAGTCCTGCGTTAGAGAAAGTTCTGTTCTGCATACAATCATATCCGGTTGAATACCTATAGAGCGTAATTCTTTGACACTGTGTTGGGTAGGTTTTGTTTTTAATTCCCCTGTCTTTCCAAGATGAGGTACTAATGTGACATGAATAAACATAACATTGTCTTTACCTTGTTCAATTGCTACTTGTCTTATAGCTTCAAGGAAAGGAAGGCTTTCTATGTCTCCTACTGTTCCGCCAATTTCCGTTATTACCACATCTACATTTTTTTCTTTTGCAACTCTGTATACTCTTTCTTTAATTTCGTTTGTTATATGGGGGATTACTTGTACTGTGGCACCAAGATAATCCCCTTTTCTCTCTTTTGTAATGACAGACCAGTACACTTTACCTGCTGTTACATTGCTACTTTTGGTAAGGTTAGTGTCTATAAATCTTTCATAATGCCCAAGGTCTAAGTCTGTCTCCGCCCCATCTTCTGTAACAAAAACTTCACCATGTTGGTATGGACTCATGGTACCCGGGTCTATGTTTATATAAGGGTCAAATTTTTGAATAGCAACTGATAGGCCGCGACTTTTTAAAAGCCTTCCCAATGATGCAGCAGTTATTCCTTTGCCAAGAGAAGATACAACTCCTCCTGTTACAAAAATATATTTTGTCATTTTCTCACCTCTTAAGTGTATTATCGTTTTTTTAGACTGACTTTTAATGGTTTTTAACACATAAAAAAATCTCTATTTTGGAAAAATAGAGACTCGTACCCCTTTAAGTTTAGATGGATTTTGTTGAATTTTTATAATACCGCCAGTACATAAAAACACCTCGTAAAAAATAAATACTTATTTATTATATAGGATTTTGAAGTGATTGTAAAGAGTGCATTATTGCTTGTAGATCCATTTCGTAATCTTCTTCAGTATAATTTATAACCGGAATTCCTTTATTGTTTAATAACTTCATAAAATCAACTAAATTATAACCTGCTAATTCTGCAGCTCTTCCTAAGCTTATTACTTTTTCCACATATAGGCCAATTGCAAGAGCTTCTCTTAATATTTTATCCGATTTTACAAAAGAAGAAAATGCATTTATTTCTGTAAACAATTGTATAGGTATTTTTAACTCTATAGTTTTTTGTTCCTCCATAAATTAATCACCTCACAAATTAAATCAATCATTTTAAATTATTATAACACAAATTGCATTAGTTTTCGCAAAATATTATAATGTTGTAAGATATTAAAATCTCAAAGCTTTATCTTATTGAAAAGGAGGAAAAATATGGCTGCAGATTATCACGTCCACATAGAAAATGGCCCTTATACTATAGAATGGCTTAAAAAGTTTATAGATTCTGGTTTAAGTAAAGGTCTAGTTGAGATTGGCATTTCTGAACACGGACATAGATTTAAAGAAGGATATAGCGCTTATAAAAGCGACGGTTTCAGAGGCAAATGGATAAAAGATTATATGGATCAAAGCATTTCTGACTATGTTGAACTTATAAAGGAAGCAAAAGCAATGGGACTGCCTGTTAAATTAGGTATAGAAGCAGACTACTTCCCAGGAAAAGAAAAGGAAATAAAGGAATTTTTAGAGCCTTATCCATGGGATTATGTGATAGGCTCTGTTCATTGGATTGAAGATTGGGGTATAGACCTTGAAGAATCTATAGAAGAATGGCAAATAAGAGATGTTGATTCGATTTATCTCGAATATTTTAATATAATTGAAAAAATGGCTAAAACAGGCTTATTTGATATTATAGGACACATTGACCTTGTGAAAATTTTTGGATTTAGAGCAAAGCCTTATACTTTTGATAAAATAAGACGAAATATTAAGGAAATCTCTAAAGCAGGTATAGTAATTGAAGTTTCTACGGCAGGGCTTAGAAAACCCGTAGGAGAAATCTATCCTTCAAAAGAAATAATGGGAATGATCAAGGAATATAATATACCGATTGTAGTAAATTCTGACGCTCATAATCCTTACGATGTGGCAAGAGATTTTGACAAAGCTTATGCTTATGTAAAATCATACGGGATAAACACTCTTTATTATTTTGAGGGAAAAAAAAGAACACCTTATAATATTTGAAGGAGCAGGAAAGTTTGCTCCTCAGTTTGTGGGCAAAGTCAAAAATTTTTTGAAGAAGATATTTTGCATCGTAGCTCCGCTGTTCCAAAGCGACAAAACTAAAGCTTGACCTTCGGGTTCCGGCAGGGGCCCGGGCACAACTTCCGGCTTTTTAATATATCACTTTGAGGCAAAGCACAGCAAAACCAGCAGTATAGATATCTGAAAAATATCACAAAAATTTTACAGCATTTCTACTTTAAATCCTGTTAAATAGTATAACTTCCCATTAATTTCTTCTAGCGTTTCTTTCTCGATAGGAGAAGAAGTTACAATTTTTACAATCATGTTGTCTACATATATACTGGGATTTTTCTTTAAAAGAATCCCTTTTTCTTCAAAAAGATTTTTAACTATGTTTATTATTTCAAATTGATTGCAACTGTTGCTTATCCCTATAGGCCATCTTGTCTTTTCTGACAGTTTTTTAATCAGTTCTGTGTACTTTTCACCCACTACTTTTGATATAAATGAAAGCTCAATATACTTAGAACCATCCGAGGATGTCTTTATGCTTTTTTTGTAAATTTTATGTGGAAGTTTTGAGAATTCTTCATCAATTATTTTCAAAGCTTTATTTTGCTCCATTCTATCTTCAAAATCGCTATTTGCTATAATAATTTCTTTCTTCTCATTTGGAATTTCCTTTTTATCATTTGCAATTAATAAAGTTAAGCCTGTTTCACTATAAAACTTGTCTTTAACTAGATCTAAATCATTAATTTTTCCTTCTATCTTTACTATAACTTTCTTTTCCATGTTCATATATGAAACTTTTTTTATTAAAACTTCTTTAGGAAGTATTTTTGACAAAATGCTGTTTATTGCTGAAATATTGATATTCTTGTTAAGCTCTATTTTCCAACCTGTTTTCTCTTCAAATTCTTTAAATTTTTCAGAGTATTTTTCTCTTGCTACATCTGGAAAATTGAAATATAAAAGAGCTATTTTTTCTTCAAACCTTGCACCTTTTTTATACAACCCTGATTCAGGGCCAAAATATTCATCTACAAGGGAAAGCATTTGATTTAGCTCCATTACTTCCTCTTTTTGAAGATTTTTCAATTCATCTTCAGTTACTGCATGATACAAAAACATCCGTTTTTTATCAGGTTCAAAGTATATAGTATTGTTTAGTAATTCTTTCAAGTTTTCAATGTTAACACCTTTTCCCCAAATTTGTGCTATTTCTTCAAGAGATAATGCCTGTTTTACACCTATTTTTTCAACTATAAATTGCCATAAATCTTTTATATTTTCTTGAGTCAATGCACAATTTTGATTCATAGAAGGATAAGACTGTTTCTCAATTTGCTTTCTTGGATTTTTTATGTCAATTTCATAAATGTCACCATTTGAAGGTATGTATACTTCTGACTTTAAGTCTTTTTGAACTTCTTTTCCGAGAAAATTTATTATTTCCGGATCTCCATGAACAAGAAATATTTTTTTAGGGTAAAGACTATTAGCAAGTGCTAGTATTTCTCCCATGTCAGCGTGAGCTGACAGAGCAAATTTGTCAATACTGCATTTTATCAATATTTCTTTATCGTCAATTTTAATTTTTCTGTTTTCAGGGCTTTCTTCCATGATATCTAACAGTCGCCGGCCGGAGATTCTTCATCTTGATAGCCAGTTATGGCAATTAAATTTTTTTCATCCTGTGCAAGTTTTTCAACATACCACTGACTTGGGCCTCCGGTTATCATACCTGAACTTGATAGGATTACACATGATTCTTTTATAATTTCTTCTCTCATTTCAGGCTTTTCAACTGCTATAACATTGTCATCAAAAAATATATCATTACCCTTGAAAATTTTTTTAGCAAGGTTTTGCCTTAGATAATTGGGATTTAATTTGTAAACCCTGCATACTTCTCTCACCATGCCGTCAACATATACTTTTGTTTTTAATAGCCCTTTGTTTATTGCTTTCTTTAAGATAAGTATAATTTCTTGTGCTCTTCCCAGTGCAAATGCTGGTATTATGACTTTTCCACCTTCGTTTATTATAGAAGATACTCTTTCAACAAGCCTCGTTTCTTCTAATTCCCTGTTGGCATGCAGCTTGTCTCCATATGTAGACTCAAATATTGCTACATCCGGTCTTAATTTAGATATAAAAGCTCCTTCTATGGTATTCTGCCTAAATCCAGAAAAATCGCCTGAATAAAAAACGCTTCCTTCTTCTGAGGTAATATAAACTGAGGCTGCACCTAATATATGACCTGCAGGATATAATGTAACTTTTATTTGTGAATCGGAAAAAGGCGTAAAAGTATATCCTGGTGTATAACAAAGTACCCTATCTAACATATCTTTGACGTGGTTTTCGGCATAAATAGGTATTTCACTTTCTCTTTCCATTATTTTTAAGCTGTCGTATAGCAATACTCTTGTTAGGTCTTTTGTAGCATGAGTCATATATATTTTAGCTTGGGGATACATTCTTGATATAATAGGTAATGCACCTGTATGATCCAAGTGGGCATGACTTACTATTATGGCATCAACACCGCCATGTTCTTGAATCAAACGAAAATCAGGAAGATTATCCTTTGTAGATGACATACGTATTCCGCAATCAAGTAATATGTTTTTACCATCAAGATTAATGAGATAACATGAAGCACCTACTTCATTAGCTCCTCCAGAAAATATAGCTTTCATAAAAACCACCTTTTTGAGTTTATTTTGCTAAAGTAAAAGGAGCAAGGAAAACTTGCTCCTTTTTTCATTTATATATATCCCCTCTTGTACTAAAAACTCTCACTCTAATAACAAAATCTACATTGTCAATCTCAATTTTATATCCCATTGTCCTCTATCCTAATGCCTTTTTTGCTTCTTCTAAAGTTATATATTCTCCCTCGCTTTCTTTTAACAATTTTTCCTCTTCATAGGTCATTTGTTCTACTTCTAAAGATTTATCCCAATCGCTTAATTTTTTTATAAGCTCTTTCTTTTTTTTCTCTTTAAGATACTCAGCAAAGTCAATCACTTCAGCAATTTCTTTCTCCGTTAAAAATCTATAATTTCATTTAACTTTTTTATCATGCTACTATTTTGCATTTTTATCACCTTAATAAAATTTACTTTGTATATATTATATCATCTTTATAATATTCTGACAACAATCTTTATTTCTATATTAGCCCCTTTACCGCTCTTGCTTTTATTATGCTATTTAATTTATTTAGCGACTCTACCGCCTCATCAGGAATTTCTTTGTCCGTACTTACAATCATAAGGGCAGTTCCATCATTTTTATTGGGGCTTACTTGCATAGTTGAGATGTTTATGCCAAAGTCTCCTAATACATTCCCAATATGACCTATAACCCTGGTACGTCTTTATTCTTAACAAATAGCATGTTTTCTGTAGGCTCAAAATTTACTTTATGACCCATATACTCTACAATTCTTATTTCTTCTCCATATGTGGTTCCAGCAAATTGTGTGGTTTTGCCATGAGTGTCTGTAATCTTGAGAATGATAAGGCTTGAATAGTGGTTTATTTCTTCGATTTTTCCTTCTACAATCTCTATTCCCATTTCTTTTGCCCTTAATTTTGCATTTACAATGCTTACATCCTCTTCTAACACAGGCTTTAAAAAGCCTTTAAGGGCATAGAGAGTGACAATCTCTGTATTAGTTTTTGAAATCTCTCCTCTATATATCACTTCAACTAATCTAACAGGAGTGTCATTTATTTGATAATAAAGTGCTCCCATGGCTTCGGCTAATCTCATGTATGGTTTAAGCTGTGAAAATTCATCAGATTTTACGCCTGGTAAATTTACTATGTTTCCGTACAAATTGCCGTTTAAAGCCGAAATTACTTCTTGAGCAATTGATATGCCTATGTTTTCTTGCGCTTCATAAGTCGAAGCTCCAAGGTGAAGAGTAAAGACAACATTTGGCAGTTCAAGAAGAGGATTGTGAAAATCTTGTCGTTCTACATTATATTTGGGCTCTACTTCAAGAACATCCAAACCTGCTGCCGCTACAATGCCCTCTTTTATGGCATTGTAAAGTGCCTTTTCATCAATAATGCCTCCTCTAGCAGCATTTACTATTCTAACTCCTTTTTTCATCTTTTTAAATTCTTTTTCCCCAATCATTTTTTTTGTCTCTTCCGTTTTTGGGAGATGGATTGTTATAAAGTCTGATTGCTGAAGTAATTCATCCAAAGTAACTTTTTCTACTCCGTATTTTTCAAAACGACTATCAGGCATATAAGGGTCGTAAGCAATTACTCTCATGTTGAATGCTGCCAGCCTTGCAGCAACAAGGGAACCGATTCGACCAAAACCTATTATACCTACAGTTTTACCATTTAGTTCAACGCCTTTGAATTTATCCCTTCTAAAGTCTCCATTAAGGCCAGCATGATATGCCTGTGGTATATTTCTGGCTATAGCCAGCATAAGACCAACGGTCAATTCCGCTGCAGCAACGATATTCCCAGTAGGAGTATTTACAACAAGGATTCCTTTTTCGGTAGCTGATGACACATCAATGTTGTCAACCCCATTTCCTGCCCGACCTATTACCTTTAACTTCTCGCCTTTTTCGATGAGTTCTCTATCCACTTTTGTAGCACTTCTAACAATAATAGCATCATAATTTTTAATAATTCCTAAAAGCTCTTCTCTCGAGATATTAGTTTTCACATCTACTTCAGCGTGTTTTTTAAGATACTCAATCCCACTTTCTGATATTTTTTCTGTGACAATTATCTTCAAAATTTATCCCTCCTTATCTATTGCATCTTTCAACGCCTCAAGGGTTTTAGTAAGCATTTTTTCAGTAACATAACCCATATGACCTATTCTTATAATTTTCCCTTTTAAAGGTCCTTGCCCTCCTGTTATTAATACCCCATGTTTTTCTTTCATGTGGTTTATAATTTCTGATGCTTTGTATTTTTCAGGAACTTTTATAGCAGTTATTAAATCAGAAGCTATCTCTTCTTCAGGCAGCAGCTCTAATCCCAGGCTCTTTATGTATTCTCTCACTCTTTTTCCATAGTCAGCTTGCCTCTTGTATACATTATCCAATCCCAATTCCAAAAGCATATTTGTCGCTTTTGCTACAGCCATTATTGTAGAAACAGCAGGAGTAGCAGGAGTATCGGGGTTGGGCTTTAAAACGCCTTCTCTTGCTTTTTTCAAGCTAAAATAATATTTTGGAAGATTAGAAGTTTCAGCCATTTTCCATGCTCTTTCACTTAAAGCAACAAAGCTAAGTCCAGGTGGGGACATCAGGCACTTTTGAGAACAGGTTATTACTGCATCAATACCCCACTCGTCCATTTCAAGGGGTATACCACCTAAAGAGCTTACAGCATCAACGACAATTGCTACCCCGTATTTATTAGCAATTTTTGCAATTTCTTTTACGTTATTTGTAACTCCTGTGGAAGTTTCATTATGGGTAACTAAAAGGCTTTGTAATTGCCATTTCTTAATTTATCTTCTAATACGTCAAGGTCTACGGCGTTTCCCCAGCCAAAGTCTTGAAGTTCTGCATCAAGGCCATATGCTCTTGCTATGTTATAAAATCTTTCTCCAAAATAACCTATACTGGCAACTAATACTTTATCTCCTGTGGAAAAAAGATTTGCAATGACAGCTTCCATTCCACCTGTTCCTGATGAGGTCAACGTAATAACTTCATTTTTAGTTTTAAATATTTCTTTTAAATTTTTATTGAGATTAGAAAATAATTCATAAAAATCTTCCGTTCTATGGTGTAAAGGTTGTGCACCCGCAACTTTTTTTACATCTTCCGGCACCATTGTAGGCCTGGTGTCATCAATATCATTTCTTTCATTTTATCACTCCTTGTTACTAGATGTATATTTAATATGATAAATCAATAAAGTAAAAAATGCAATAGTAAAAAATACATTTGTCCACGTAAAATGTACATTGTTAAAAAAATATCGATTACTGATATGCAAAAATAAAATTTTATTATCTTAAAAGATAAAAATTACTCTAAAAAAAGACTCCTTAAGATAAAACCTTAAGGAGCCTTTTGCATTTGTCCTGTAGCAGACACGGTTACAACATTTGGCAAAGTTGCCAGTGCATAAAATCCTGCCCATTTGAATTCATAGCCAAGAGGTCCATATTTTTCATTTGCAAATTCTGTAACTTCTTTTCTATTTCCAACATCTAAACTGTCATTTCCAGCAGCCGTAACGATTAGTGCACCTTTCTTTTCAGCATATTTAGCTGTTTAATACTTTTATTGCCTTATCTAACTGATTATCCTTATTATTTAATTCTTCGAGCATTTTAACCATTGCATCGTATGTGTTTTTATCAAAAACCCCTGTTGGAGTCAGCCCCGCTTTTTTTTGTAATTCTTTTACAGCTTTTGCTGTTTTAGGACCAAAAATGCCGTCTTCTGGACCAGCATTAAATTTCAAGATATTTAAATGTTTCTGTAGAATTTTTACATCATTTCCTTTGGAACCCACCTTTAACGTACCGTTAAATTTAATCGAAGGAGTATATTGAGTACTTGCCACATATATATCTGGTTTCAAGCCTTGCTTATCAATATATCTGCCTGAAGGGAGCTTATACCTTGCAATCGTAAGCTTAAAGCCACTTCCATCCGGCAGTGGCACTACCGATTGGACAGTTCCTTTTCCAAAAGATTTTTCTCCCACTAATATACCTACTTTTGTATCCTGGATGGCTCCTGCTAATATTTCAGCTGCAGAAGCAGTATTGCCATTGATTAAAACTGCTAATCTGTACTTAGGATTGTTAAGATAAGAATAATATACTTCATCCTCTCCATCCTTTTTCTCTACAGTCACCACAACCCCTTTTGGAACAAAGAAGTTTGCAACGGTTACCACCTCTGTTAATAAGCCGCCAGGATTGTCCCGCAAATCGAGGATTATTTTATTTACATTGTTTTTGTCCATGTAAAGTAATGCTTTTGTTATACTAGATGTAGTATTCTCATTGAATTCTTGTATTTTTATGTATCCAACTCCCTGGATTATTTTATAGGAAACTGGGTTGACTCGAATTATTTGCCTTGTAAGTTCAAATTCTCTTGTTGTCCCTCCTACGTCAAACGTAACCTTTACTTTTGTACCTTCCTCCCCTATTATCATATTTACTACATCGTTTATATTCATCCCCTCAATGCTTTTGTCGTTTACTGCTTTTAAGATATAGCCACTTTTGATTCCAGCTTTTTCAGCAGGCGAACCTTCTAAAACAGAAATTACAACAATTTTTCCGTCCTTTTCGGCCAAGACCATTCCTGTCCCACTAAAAGTTCCATAAGTATTTTTAGTAAAATCTTTGAACTCTTCTTTTGTAAAATATGTACTGTACTCATCAAGCTTGAAAAAATTCCTTTTAAAGCCGCTTCTTTAAGTTGCTCATACGTCACATCTCCTACGTAGTTATCTTTTATATACTTCATTATAGAACCAATGTCCGCAAGGTTATCATATAATTGCTGGTCTTCTTGAATCTGTGTTGAAGTCTCAGAAAAAGCAGGAACTGGAATAGCAAAAACAACACTTATTGCAAGGATAAATGTCAAAAATAGCGGCAAAAATTTCTTCACAATATATACCTCCATCCCTAAAAAGTTATAATTTCTTTCTTTCCTGTTAGTTTAATTATATCACAATGCATCCAAAATTAAAGGTTTCTCTATATTGATAGAGAAACCTTTGAAACTTGAGCACCATTGTTTTCACAATGGAGTTTGTATACTCTGTAATCAATTCCCATATAAGTATACACACTTCCCACACTTTCTACTACTTTATCTACTTTATCTTCTGGGCAAATAGCATAATTGTAGGACCTGCCCCACTTAGAAAAGCAGAATAAGCTCCTGCTTCTAAAGATTTTTCAAAACAGGCATACATTTCAGGTATAAGTTTAGATCGATATTTTTGATGGAGCATATCTTGACTAGCAATTTTTAACAAATCGTACCTTCCGCTAAACAAAGCAGCTGTCAAAAGAGAAGACCTACCTGTATTGAATACAGCATCTTTAAAGTCTATTTTTGGTGGTAATATATTTCTTGCTATTTCCGTCTTTAAAACTTTCTTTGGAGTAAAAGCAATAAATGTTAAATCATTTTCTAATTCTTTTTTTACATAATAAGTATTTACTCCATCAAAAACTGTTACATTTAGTCCTCCATTTAGAGCAGGACCTACGTTGTCGGCGTGCCCTTCCATGGAAGCTGCAAGGTTTAAAATCTCCTCATGGGTTAAAATACCCCCTGCAAGTTCATTTGCCGCCAACATCCCGCCAATTATCGCTGCAGCACTACTTCCAAGACCGCTGCCTATAGGAATGCCATTTTTTATTTCTATTTTTAAGCCTTTATATTGTGTTTCTGTTTTTTCAAAAATTATTTTAGCCGCTTTATAAACAAGATTATTCTCTGTCGTCTCTATTTCTTTATAGTCCTCTCCTGAAACTTCTATAATAAGCCCTTTTTCTATAAATCCCATAGAAATTTCTGTGTACAAATTTAGTGCCACTCCTATGCAGTCAAAACCAGGTCCCAAATTTGCTGAAGAAGCAGGAATTCTCACCTGCACCATATCGCTATCCATACAAAACTTCCTCCAATGTTTTTAGATTTGCCTCTATCGTTTTTATTTCTCCTCCTAATTTAACAGCTGTATCTGGATCTTTTAAGCCATTTCCAGTTAACACACAAACAACAGACTCTCCTTCTTTAAAAAATCCTTCCTTGTATTTTTTTATAACCCCTGCAATAGAAGCTGCTGAAGCAGGCTCTGCAAAAATGCCCTCCTTTTTAGCTAAAAGGTTATAAGCTTCTAGTATTTCTTCATCTGTAACTTTGTCAATAAGTCCACCCGACTCATCCCTTGCAGCAACTGCCTTTCGCCAGCTGGCAGGGTTGCCTATTCGTATAGCTGTTGCAATAGTCTCTGGGTTTTCAATTACTCTGTTTTCAACTATAGGCGCAGCCCCAGCAGCCTGAAAACCTAACATTTTAGGAAGTCTCATTATTTTTTTGGCATTATAATATTCTTTAAAGCCCATCCAATAGGCAGTAATATTCCCCGCATTTCCAACAGGGAGGCAACGTAAGAGGTGCATCTTTGAGTTCATCACATATTTCAAAAGAAGCCGTCTTTTGTCCTTCTAACCTATAAGGATTTATGGAATTCACCAGAGTTATAGGAAATTTTTCCGAAATTTCTCTAACCAATTTCAAGGCATCATCAAAGTTTCCATTTATGGCAATGACTTTAGCACCATAAGCAATTGCTTGAGCAAGCTTTCCTAAGGCAATTTTGCCACCAGGTATGAGTACGATGCTTTTAAGACCTGCTTTTGCTGCATAGGCAGCTGCAGAAGCAGAAGTATTTCCTGTTGAAGCACACACAACTGCATTAGAGCCCTCTTCTTTTGCCTGCGATACTGCTACAGTCATACCCCTGTCTTTAAAAGAACCTGTTGGGTTTAACCCTTCATATTTCAGATATATTTTTATGCCTGGAAAAAGTTTTTGAAGATTTATAGCCTCATAAAGAGGTGTATTGCCTTCTTTTAAAGTAACTATGTTTTCCTCTTTTATTTTAGGTAAAAATTCTCTATAAGCTTTTATTAGTCCTTGCCACTTCACTATTATTCCTCCTCTACTCTTATGACGCTTTCTATGCTTTCTACTTCTTTCATGTTTTGTATTTCATCTAAAGCTTCAAACACCTTCCCTGTATTCGCAATATGAGTAATCAAAACAATCTCTGCAGTATCTTTCAAAACCCCTTTTTGCACCACTGATAAAAGACTTATCCCTTTGTCTCCTAATATTCCAGTAATTTTGCTCATTACACCAGGTTTATCAATGGCTATGAGTCTTATATAATATTTGGATGCAGTATCCACAACAGGAAGAAGGTCCGCATCCTCGCAGCCATTTTGAATTACAATGTGGTTTTTCACATCCATTATGTCTGCAACAACCGCACTAGCAGTAGGCATCATACCCGCTCCTTGCCCATAAAACATGACTTCACCTACCGCATTTCCGTCAACTAAAATAGCGTTAAAGACTCCATTTACGCTGCTTAAAGGATTGTCTTTTTTATCATAACAGGATGTACCCATGCTTCTAATCGCTCGTTTTCGTCAATTTTTGCATAAGCTATGAGTTTTACATGGTACCCCAATTCTTCGGCATATTTTATGTCAGATTTAGAAATGGACTTTATACCTTTTGTGTAAATTTTCTCAGGCAAAATGAATTTGTTAAAAGCTAAAGTGCATAGTATAGCGAGTTTTCTTGCCGCATCAAAACCTTCCACGTCATCTGTGGGGTCTGCTTCTGCATAACCTTTTTGCTGAGCCTCTTTTAAAACTTCTTCAAAGTCTAAACCTTTTTGTTTCATTTCTGTCAATATATAATTTGTAGTTCCATTTAATATTCCTTTGATTTCGTATATTTTATTCGCCGCAAGACATTGTTTTAATGGCCTGATAATTGGAATGCCTCCACCAACTGATGCCTCATAGAGAAGATTTACTTTATTTTCAGTTGCAAGTTTTATTAGCTCTTTCCCGTGAACTGCTATAACTTCTTTGTTAGCAGTAACGACATGCTTGCCTTTCTTGAGGGCTTTTATGATATATTCCAAAGCAGGATGTTCTTTCCCCATCACCTCAACCACTACATCTATTTCTTCATCTTCTAAAATGTCGTTTGCATCAAAAGTTATTTTCCCTTCTGCAAAGGATGCCCTTTTTTTATTAGGGTCTTTTACAAGTATCTTCTTTATCTCAATTTTTTCCCCCAACTTTTTTTCAATGTTTTTACCGTTTTGGTTTATTAAATGAACTACGCCTGTTCCAACTGTGCCAAGCCCCATCAGTCCTATTTTCATTCTCAATCCCTCTCATTCTCCCAAAATTTCTATCTTCCTAACTCCGTTTTGACTAGACAATTTTTCAAGAAAATTTTCTAAGCTCATTTCCATGTACTGGGTATCAACAGAAATTGTCACATTGGCTACACCCATAGAAGGCATACTTTGATTTATGGTGACAACATTGCCCCTTGCTTTTGCCACCACATCCAAAATAGAAGAAAGTACACCTGGCATATGGTCTAACAGCATAGATAAAGTTATGATTTTCCCTTTGCTAAATTTAGAAAAGGGAAAGACATAATCTCTATACTTGTAAAAAGCACTTCGAGAAATACCTACTTGTTTTACTGCTTCATTGATAGTTTTCACTTTACCTGATTCTAATAATTCTTTTACTTTTAAAGTTTTTTTAAGGGAATCCGAAAGGATTTCCTCTCTTATTATATAAAGTTTACTATCTTCCCCCACAATTTCACCTCCTATTGTTCTTTTTGAATAGACAATATTCCATATATGATATACATTTTATCACATTAAATTATAAAAATCAATAGGAGGTCACGTTTACTAGAAAAAAGCCATTGACAGAAAATAGATATATACTCTATAATTGTTTATAAAATTACGTGCTTCTCTCATTTTTTTAAAACGGTTCTTTAAGATATTTTTATTTGCTTTGTATTTTTAACTAGTATTTTAAAAAGTTAAATGTAGTATTATTTTGCTTTAATACAATAGCGTAATAATATATCATCATAATAAAGTGATAAGTACTTTTGTTTTTATACTGGAAAAGAAGGTATGAGGTTTCTGATTGAAAAATTTAATTTAATAATTAATTGCTATAAGGAGGTAATTTAGTGACACATTCAAAGGAATTTTTTAGAAGGAAAACTTTAGAAATGATATTAGTTGATGCAGAAAGTGAACAATATAAACTTAAAAAGTCATTGACAGCAGTTGACCTTGTCGCATTAGGATTGGGAGCAATTATAGGTACAGGTATATTCGTTCTTGCTGGTGTCGCCGCTGCTGAAAAATCTGGCCCTTCAATTGTTCTTTCTTTTATTTTAGCAGGACTGGCTTGTGCTTTCGCTGCAATTTCTTACGCAGAATTAGCATCAATGTTCCCAATTGCAGGTTCCACTTATAATTATGCATATATCGCAATGGGAGAATTTATTGCGTGGATAATTGGATGGGATTTAATACTTGAGTACGTCCTTGCACTTCCTGCAATAGCTTTGGGCTGGTCCAGTTATTTTACCAATCTTCTTTCAAGCCTAGGGGTAAATATTCCCGGTTGGGCTACTCATTCTTCCTTGCAAGGCTCAGGAGGACTTATTAATATTCCAGCAATAGGAATCCTTATTATTATCGCCCTTTTAAATTACATCGGTGCAAAAGAAACAGCAACTATTAATAATATCGGGGTTGCCTTTAAAGTGTTTGTGGTACTTTTCTTTATTTTTGTTGGCATATCCCATGTAAGGCCAGTTAATTGGCAACCTTTTATGCCTTATGGTTGGAAAGGTGTTTTTAAAGGTGCTGCAATTGTTTTTTTTGCATATATGGGCTTTGATGCAGTTTCTACTGCTGCTGAAGAAACAAAAAATCCAGCGAAAGATATGCCTATTGGAATTTTGGGTTCCCTCGGAATAAGTACTCTTTTATATATTGCTGTTTCAGCAATTTTGACAGGTGTTGTTTCATATGGAGAGTTAAAAGATACAGCTCCTGTTGCAAAAGCTTTAGGTTTGATAGGTTTAAACTGGGCACAAGGGCTTGTTTCTTTAGGTGCTATAATAGCTATTACCACCGTGCTATTAGTTATGTTTTATGGTGCTACAAGAATAATCTTTGCTATATCTCGTGATGGATTGCTTCCACCCACTTTTTCAAAAGTTCATCCAAAATTTAGAACACCCGCTTTCTCTATATATCTCATAATGATTGTAACAACTCTGGCAGCGGGATTTTTGCCAATAGACATAATCGCAGAGCTTGTAAATATGGGTACTATGTTTGCTCTTATAATAACTTCTGCTGCTGTTATAGTATTGAGATACAAGCAACCCGAATTGCCAAGAAAATTTAAAGCTCCAGGTGTACCATTGACACCTATTTTGGCCATTTTTTTCATCCTTTTGCTTATGTTATCTCTTTCCTGGCAAACATGGGTTAGATTTATTGTATGGTTTGTAATAGGGCTTTTTATTTATTTTGGTTATGGGAGATATCACAGTATATTAGCCAAATTAAAAGAATATCAATAAAAATGCGGCAAAAGCCCAAAACTTTGCCGCATTTTTTATATTTCTACCAAATCACTTTCAATATTTCTTAAAGCCAGGCGAACTTCAAATTTTACTCCCGATTTTTTAAGCATATTCGTTACAGTAGTAAAGGCAAGTTCTGGTCTGTTATTATTTTGGCTTAAATGGCCTAAAAAAGCTATACCTATTGCTTTCATTTTAAAAAGTTTCATCAAAGTGTCTGCAGCTGCATCATTAGAAAGATGTCCTAAATTAGATAAAATCCTTTTTTTAAGAGGCCAAGGATATGAACCATTAATAAGCATTTGTATATCATGATTTGATTCTAAAAGTACTACATCAGAACCTATAAGATGATTTGCAACTCCTCTTGTCATGTACCCTAAATCAGTAGCAATGGAAATTTTTTTGTCTCCGCATTTAAAGGAAAAACCTACCGGCTCCACAGCATCGTGGGGCTTTTTAAAGGGTATTATTTTTATTTCTCCAATTTCAAATTCTTCCCCGGTTGTGAAATAGAGTTTGTTTTTTTCGGAAATTTCTTTTATGTCTTTTTCCATCGCACCCCACGTAGCTTTATTGGCATATATAGGTATATTGTATCTCCTTGAAAGCACTCCTGCCCCTTTAATATGGTCTTTGTGCTCATGAGTAATAAGAATAGCAGACAGGCTTTTAGGGTTTACGCCTATGTTAAGTAACGCTCTTTCAATTGTTCTGCCGCTTAAACCCGCATCAATAAGTATATGTACATCTTTATGATTGATGTAAATAGCATTTCCACTACTACCTGACCTTAAAGAGCAAAATTTCATAGTCCATATACCCGCATTGCGGGTATCCCCCTTTCTTTTACTATCGCAATTAATTATAACAATTTTTCTAGGGCAAGTGAAGAAATTTTCTTTTTAAAGCGAAAAGCAGTTATTCACATTTGAGCTGTGTGCAAATTTTTCATAATTTAAAAATTTCCCATGCTCTAGCTAAGAGACTTTCAACACCAAGTTATCAACATATTCACATTTATTTGTGGATAAGTTGATAACTTAAAAATATAAGAGGAAAATAACTCCTCTCTCATGGTACTATCAGTCGGCAAATAGATGATTCCTTCTTTGTCGAATTTTTGGATTTCTTATATAATTATATCTTCTCCCCCTTTTCTAAGCCCAAGGATTTCTCTTTCAGAATATTTGGTAGTCCGCAAAATATAAAAAATAACTGAATCCTCTTCTTTGTCTATTATTCTTCCTAATTCTAATTTGAGTTTTTTATAATTTGCTTCAGAAATTTCTCCTTCAAGAACCGAATTTTGAACCCAATGTAAATATTTCCTGCAAGTCTTTAAAACCTTATTGACCCTTTTCTCGTTCACATCGTATACTAAAATTAAAAACATATCCTATCACCTAAATTTACCATTGTGCAATAAAAGGCTTGTACTGCTCCTCCTCAATCAAGTGTTTTTCCAACTTATACAACTCTAACCTTATAAGTCTCCTATAAGAAACATTGTGAGAAAGAGTTCTGTGTTTAATGGTTGTAGCAAGCTTATCTTCAAATTCCTGCACAAATACTTTTTTCCCTTTTTCTTTAAGCAACAATCCTTCTGCATCTTCTTCAAAGTCTTCTTTAGTCACCATTTTTTGCTAAGCAAAGTAAATATCGTCCTGTCTACAATAATAGGTTTAAAAATCTCTGAAACATCTAGATTTAAAGAAAAACGCCTGAAATTAGTAGCATGCAAAAAACCTATTCTGGGGTCTAAATGGGTTTTGTATATCTCGCCTAAAGCTACCGTATACATTAAAGAATTTCCAAAACTTATTAAAGTATTTAAAAAATTCTGAGGCGGTCTTTTGCTTCTAAAATCAAATTTAAAATCGGGATTTTGAATTATCTCATCAAAAGTCCTATAGTAATATTCCCTAATGTTTCCTTCTATTGCCATTAATTCGTTTATTGTAGAAGTTGAATCGACACTCTCACCTAATTTTTCTATGGAATAAATAGCATCTTCCAAATTTTTACCTCTATTTGAATAATATTTTAAAACCTGCCTTATATTCTTATAAGCCCCTTCTACAAATTTTTGTGCAAGATAAAGCCTTTTACTTTCATCATTATAGTGTTCAGCTTGTTTTAATATCATATAACCTGAGTTTAAATGTTCTCTTGGATAATAAGAACCTACATAATATCCATAATGATTAAAGAAATGAAGTATAATCTCAGATTGGGTTAAAAACTCAAGAAATCTTTTGTTAAGGGTTACCTCTCCAAAAATCATTATTTCACAAGTATTTTCAACAGGTATAAATTTTCTTCCATTTTCTCCTTCAAAAAACAAAGTGTTGTCCTTTCTCTTCAATTCCCCATCTGAAAAAATGTAAATCGTCTTTTTCATGACATACAAAACTCCTTATACCCACAATTTTTACAATAAGGTATTTTTAAAAAAGCAGGAGGTAATTCATGTAAAGCAATTTCTTTTATCTCATTTATTGCCTCAATTATTTTATCCTCAAGTTCTGGCGTTAGTTCAACTATTTCTCTTTTTCGCTCTTCTGGAAAGAAAAGTTGCCCCTTTGCTGATATTCCGCTTTGTTTTAACTTATAAAGATAAAATAAAAGTTGCATTTTCGCACTTTCAGCTGCTTTTGAACTTTTCTTTACCTCACCAATTAAAATATTATCTTTTTCTATTCTCACAAGGTCTAATACCACATTTTCAAAGTGAATCTTTTTTCTATCTCTTTGATAAGAATTTTCATCAATGAGCCTACCTATTTCAATATAAGGATGTTCTTGGTCAGGCACTATTTGATGTGCCATAAGCCAAACCTGCCTTTTACAAATGGTATAACTTTGCATTAATGCCCCTGTAACTTCAAATTCCATGGTATCACCTTTATCAAAAACATCCAAAATTTTTTAAACTATTCATCGCAAAACTTCACTAGGCCTTGTAAAAGATTTTTAATAGAAAGCAGCTAAAGCTTAAGGCTTGTTTGTAAGAAAGCTTTGGATTGGACTTATAAGTAATATACGCTTCAACATAAATAAGCCACTCCTTTTTAATTATTCAGCCACTTTGTTTAGTAATATGAATAGTCAAAAAATTCAATTGTTGACTTAAAAATATATTCAAAACATTTTTACCTTTTATTTTTAGTTTCAATCCTTATTAAGTAAGCTAAAGACCAATAGGTATAGACTAATCAATAACACAGATAGAATCTCAATTCCTTATAGACCTTATGCCGTAACTACGGCACCATCAGAGTTGGTTCCTTCATGGATTTAGTTTATTCTCACATAGCCGAAATCGGCACGAATATGGAACAGTTCCCCTCTGCTGCCCATTTGTGTTCTGAGCTGCCTCAAGAACAAAAGATACTTATCTCTCAAGTCAGTACCACCCATCGCTGCTCGAAGAGGAGCAAACCGTGCAGCAGTTGCAGTGGCACATAGCATTTTAATTATAGTTTATCATATTCTCAAGCGAAAGCAACCTTATATTGAATTAGGTCCTACTTATTATGAAGAGAAAAAGCGTAATATGATTATTCGTCAATCTGTAAAAAGCTAGAGTCTTTAGGTCTTAAGGTCACGGTCGAATCTGCAGCGTCTTAACTTTTTATATTTTATTTATGTAGCTATATCCATTTAGTTTCATATTTATCCCATATTTTTACATCGGTATGGGCTTAGTTTTTTATTGTCTTTTTGAGGAATCATTATTTTCAGGATAGGTAGACTAAAAACGCTTTTTTCTTATTTTGACGTATGGCGGTGGATATTCGCCATCAAAATCTTTGTATTCATTACTCGCCAATTTGTTTATATGATTTATTATGTCTTTGTCGAAATTATTTAAGTTAATACCATCGTTACCGTAAAGCTCTTTCAATCGTAACCTAAACTCACTAAGTGTTTTGCATGCGAGTAATATTTTCTTTTCTTCAGGGGTAACCATTCACATCAGCCTTTCTAGTTTCAATTCCTTATAGACTCCCATGCCGCAAATGCGGCACCAGCAGAGGATGAAAATGTCCTTTTTTGATGATATAATCAGTACAGCGGCTGGTGAAGAAAGGTCGTTCCTACTTTGGTGCTTTGAGCCCGACTCATAGACAGACTCCAACGACCAGGTGCACCACAGATTGTTGCTCTTTACGGGAAGCACGCAGAATAGAATAACCCTTATGGTTGTTGCACCAGCTCTTCAATTTTACAGTCGCTATCGTACAAATACTAAAAAAGGAGTTGGTTCTTTCATGGATTTAGTTTATTCTCACGTTTGCGGATTAGATGTCCATAAAAAGAGCGTCGTAGCTTGTATAATAACACCGGAAGGTAAAGAAATCCGCACCTTTTCAACCATGACCGATGACCTTATTGGATTAAAAGAATTTATTAAAAGCAAAGGTTGTAATGTTGTTGCTATGGAAAGTACCGGTTCTTACTGGCAACCTATCTACAACCTCCTGGAGCTTGAGAATATTAAAATTCTACTCGTCAATGCTAAGCATATTAAAAATGTTCCCGGCAGAAAAACTGATGTAAAAGATGCTGAGTGGATAGCAAGTCTTTTGCAACATGGCCTTTTGCAAGGCAGCTTTGTCCCAGATCGTGAACAAAGAGAGCTTCGCGAACTTGTCCGCTATAGAAAAAGCCTCATTGAAGAAAAATCAAGAGAACTTAATCGCATACAAAAGGTTTTAGAAGGAGCTAATATCAAACTGTCTTCGGTAGTCTCTGATATCAACGGGGCATCCAGTCGTTCTATACTTGCGGCTATTATAAATGGTGAAGAAAATCCCGAAACCCTGGCTGAGCTTTCTCAAGGTAAGCTAAAATAAAATGGATGAACTAAAACGCGCTTTAAAAGGCTTGATCAATCATCACCAAAGGATGCTTCTGGAAATACAGCTTAGACATATTGATTACCTTGATGAAGAAATAGCAAAATTAGACGAAGAAATTAAAAATCGAATGCTCCCTTTTGAAAAAGACCTGACACTGCTGGATACAATCCCTGGAGTCGGTAGAAGAACTGCAGAACAAATAATAGCCGAAATCGGCACGAATATAGAACAGTTCCCCTCTGCTGCCCATTTGTGTTCTTGGGCAGGGCTGTGTCCAGGTCATAATGAAAGTGCTGGTAAACAAAAGTCTGCCAAAACTCGAAAAGGTAACCAAAAATTGCGAAGCTCTCTTATTGAAGCTGCCAGGGCTGCCTCAAGAGCAAAAGATACTTATCTCTCAAGTCAGTACCACCGCATCGCTGCTCGAAGAGGAGCAAACCGAGCAGCAGTTGCAGTGGCACATAGCATTTTAATTATAGTTTATCATATTCTCAAGCGAAAGCAACCTTATATTGAATTAGGTCCTACTTATTATGAAGAGAAAAAGCGTAATATGATTATTCGTCAATCTGTAAAAAAGCTAGAATCTTTAGGTCTTAAGGTCACGGTCGAATCTGCAGCGTCTTAACTTTTTATATTTTATTTATATAGCTATATCCATTTAGTTTCATATTTATCCCATATTTTTACATCGGTATGGGCTTAGTTTTTTATTGCCTTTTTGAGGATCATTATTTTCAGGATAGGTAGGCTAAAAACTAATGTGGTAGTAGAAATTGAAAAAATTACTACAATGTTTCAATTCCTTATAGGTAGGCTAAAAACTTCCTCCTTTCCATCCTCGATAATACCTGTTTTTACAGTTTCAATTCCTTATAGGTAGGCTAAAAACGTAACAGCAGTTGGGGAGGGACCAAGGTAAATGCCGGTTTCAATTCCTTATAGGTAGGCTAAAAACAAGATAGCGAAGGTAAGATAACTCGTGGGACATGGCAGTTTCAATTCCTTATAGGTAGGCTAAAAACCCTAGGCAAATGTAAATATTGTGGTAAAGAAATATAGTTTCAATTCCTTATAGGTAGGCTAAAAACTATAGTAGATAGCTCTGTTAATGGCAAATTAGCAGTGTTTCAATTCCTTATAGGTAGGCTAAAAACTTGCCATTATCAAGTACCTCTTGTTTTATGTCAACGGTTTCAATTCCTTATAGGTAGGCTAAAAACAAAGAAAAGAAAGACTACGGAGTTATTCCGGGTACGGAGTTTCAATTCCTTATAGGTAGGCTAAAAACGTGCAAGCATTAGAAAAATGGCTTATGGGGAAGGAGGGTTTCAATTCCTTATAGGTAGGCTAAAAACTTATAATTGTGGATATGCTAAAATGCAAATATACTTTGTTTCAATTCCTTATAGGTAGGCTAAAAACACAAACGACAAAAGCAGGAAGGCTTATAACTATAGGTTTCAATTCCTTATAGGTAGGCTAAAAACGTTATGTTTTATGCAATATAACAGAATTAAAAAGGAGAGTTTCAATTCCTTATAGGTAGGCTAAAAACGCTACTATTTCATTTAATTTGAAGTTTAGTCCTTCTTGTTTCAATTCCTTATAGGTAGGCTAAAAACAAGGTTTAGCTCTGAAACTTTTATTTGAAGGTCCATGTTTCAATTCCTTATAGGTAGGCTAAAAACAATAAAGGATATTTATCAAGTTCCTCATTTAATCTGTCGTTTCAATTCCTTATAGGTAGGCTAAAAACTACACTCTTCCGCAATCTCCTGTATAAATATTTATGGTTTCAATTCCTTATAGGTAGGCTAAAAACTTGTTATCTGCTCTAACTTTTGTGCCTTTTCTCTGTGTTTCAATTCCTTATAGGTAGGCTAAAAACCGCATCGTTCTTGCTAATGCATTGCGTTTTTTAATATGTTTCAATTCCTTATAGGTAGGCTAAAAACGACGAATAAAACTACTGTACAAAAGAACATAGGAGTTTCAATTCCTTATAGGTAGGCTAAAAACGAATCCGTAGCAGCCTCAGCGCCGCAATGTAAGGGTTTCAATTCCTTATAGGTAGGCTAAAAACGCACTTCTCGTTTTAGACTATGACGGCTATTATAAGCTGTTTCAATTCCTTATAGGTAGGCTAAAAACCGCATTACCCACCCATAAGTTTTACCGTCTGTGGCGAGTTTCAATTCCTTATAGGTAGGCTAAAAACTTCTTTTTGAAATTTCTTTGCTTCTGCAATCAATGGTTTCAATTCCTTATAGGTAGGCTAAAAACAAGGCTTAATACCGCACATTTAGGTGATGAATGATGTAGTTTCAATTCCTTATAGGTAGGCTAAAAACAAACACCGCGGTATTTTTCATTACACAGAATATTAGTTTCAATTCCTTATAGGTAGGCTAAAAACTGTCATCCTTTCAAGCTCATCATTTTCATACATTTTGTTTCAATTCCTTATAGGTAGGCTAAAAACTTGTAAGCAGTTTCTAAAACAGCGTGTAAGAATCTAGTTTCAATTCCTTATAGGTAGGCTAAAAACTTTAAGATACCTCCTTTAGAATTTTTCTAAGTTCTGTTTCAATTCCTTATAGGTAGGCTAAAAACAAAGATGTGCTTGCACAAGCATTTTTAAGGCAACCAAGTTTCAATTCCTTATAGGTAGGCTAAAAACCAGCTGCCGACAACTGTAATGTTGCCTTTACAGCTTGTTTCAATTCCTTATAGGTAGGCTAAAAACTGTTCCATATCGCAGAGCCGCCATTGCATGGTCATGTTTCAATTCCTTATAGGTAGGCTAAAAACTTCAGTTGTGCAAATTCCATTTACAGAAGGTGAAAAGTTTCAATTCCTTATAGGTAGGCTAAAAACGACAAGCCTTTTAATGCACCTTGTTTTAAGAGTGCGGTTTCAATTCCTTATAGGTAGGCTAAAAACCATTAGGACAACCGCAATGGACGCCACGGAATTACGCGTTTCAATTCCTTATAGGTAGGCTAAAAACTATACTTGCCAACTTGCGTTCCAATTGCTTTAGACCGGTTTCAATTCCTTATAGGTAGGCTAAAAACTTGTGTGAGTTGTCATGGAAAGCAGAAAATTTGCTGTTTCAATTCCTTATAGGTAGGCTAAAAACGAAAGGAATCCATGGGGATTTATCCCTATCGTTCACTTGTTTCAATTCCTTATAGGTAGGCTAAAAACCTCTTAATTTTCTTTTTCCCTCGCTTCTGACTCAATTAGTTTCAATTCCTTATAGGTAGGCTAAAAACGAAGGATGGTTTATAGAGAAGAACGGTGTGGTTATATTGTTTCAATTCCTTATAGGTAGGCTAAAAACCAAATAACTGAAGCAAACAGAGCAATGGGTGAAGCTTAGTTTCAATTCCTTATAGGTAGGCTAAAAACGAGTAAAATTCCTTCTTTTATCCTCTCGCTTCAAATACGTTTCAATTCCTTATAGGTAGGCTAAAAACGCTCCAGTAACAGCCATATAGTGCATACACTGCACGGTTTCAATTCCTTATAGGTAGGCTAAAAACCTGATGTTAAGGGGTGGAAAATCAAAGAAATTTTTATGTTTCAATTCCTTATAGGTAGGCTAAAAACAAAGTAAATTGTCTCATTTACTATGCTCTCACATATGTTTCAATTCCTTATAGGTAGGCTAAAAACCTGGGCAAGTGCTGCGAATCGCCTAAAAGGCGGTGAGTTTCAATTCCTTATAGGTAGGCTAAAAACTTGCAAAGCAGGTATTTAGAGGCGACACCCTTGCCGATAGTTTCAATTCCTTATAGGTAGGCTAAAAACGAAGTGTTCCATCAGATATTTGCCGATCCTCGTGCAAAGTTTCAATTCCTTATAGGTAGGCTAAAAACTCCAGACCTTCCTTTTTTACGTAAGGGCGATAAGGGTTTCAATTCCTTATAGGTAGGCTAAAAACGCTTTATAGCCTTCACGGATTACGCCATCAGAGCCCTGTTTCAATTCCTTATAGGTAGGCTAAAAACAATGCCGATGGGTCGTTGTAACCAAAGTCTAAGCCAGTTTCAATTCCTTATAGGTAGGCTAAAAACTTGTTCTAGCTCGCTGGCTTCTTCAATCCATATCCCAGGTTTCAATTCCTTATAGGTAGGCTAAAAACTTGATTAATCCTACTTTAGAAAATTTAAAAAAATAGTTTCAATTCCTTATAGGTAGGCTAAAAACTTAGATGAATACAAAGAACAATATAGCGAATTATTGTTTCAATTCCTTATAGGTAGGCTAAAAACGAAAGGGAATATACGCAACGACCAGCAGCTAACACGTTTCAATTCCTTATAGGTAGGCTAAAAACCTCTATTTCCTCAGGCACATCCTCTATGAATAGCTGGTTTCAATTCCTTATAGGTAGGCTAAAAACCTTGGATATAAGGAGGAATAAGAATGGCAGCGGAAAGTTTCAATTCCTTATAGGTAGGCTAAAAAACCATCA
>NZ_BAZY01000007.1 GCF_001310975.1 Thermoanaerobacter thermocopriae JCM 7501 | reverse complement strand
TTTATAAAATAAATAAATTTTTATTAAAAACTTGACAGTTTATTTGGTATGTTATACAATTACATTATCTTGAAGTAGAATTGAGGTGAAATAGTATGGAGCCAGAAATCATTCAGTTAATCGACGAACATGGCCATGAAGTAGACTTCGAACTTATAGCATCATTTGACCTTGACGACACCAGGTATGCTGTGGTAGTCCCTGTGGATAGCGATGGGGAAGATGCTTATATTTTGAGAGTGGAACAAGATGAAAATGGCAATGATATCTTTGTAGGAATTGAAGACGATGATGAGTTCAATGATGCTGTCGAAGCATACAATGAGCTGATGGAAGAATATGAAGAGTATTATGATGATGGGTTTGATGAGGAAGAGTAAAATAAATTAGAGTGAAATTAGATTAAGATATACCGTTTTGGTATATCTTAATTTTATATATTCCCCAAATTGGGTGTAAAAAGCAAACTAGATTCTCAATTGAAATATCTTTATCTACTATGAAAATTCGATTTTGCTAAAAAATCAAAAAAAGTGGTTGACAATTGAAAATGAATATCATAAACTAATATTAGTTATGTTATTTGGCGGTGATATAGATGAATGAAATTGAAAAATTCAAAGAAAGATTAAAAGATAAGGGATATAAGTTGACAACTCAAAGGCGCGCTATATTGGATGTGATTTTAGAAAATCGGGATAAACATCTTTCCTCTGAGGAAATATATGACTTGGTAAGGTTAAAATATCCTGAAATAGGTCTTGCCACTGTTTATAGGACTCTTCAGGTATTTGAAGAATTAGATATTGTTTATAAATTAAATTTTGACGATGGTCGAAATCGATACGAGCTTAATCATAATGAAAACCATCAGCATCATCATTTGATTTGTTTAAAATGTGGAGCAGTTATAGAAATGGAAGGAGACCTTTTGGAGGAGTTGGAAAAGGCTATAGAAGAAACTAAAGATTTTGAAATAATAGACCACAACGTTAAATTCTTTGGTTATTGTAGCAAATGCAGGAAAAGTTATAGTTAACTTTAGGAGCCGGGGTTCAATGCCGAGGGCTAATTTGGTCCGTAAGCCTACAAATTCTTGAACGGACAATTTACCTTCTCAGGGTTGAAGTATTTTTTTAAATAAAGTATAATTTATATTAACTAGGGTAAGGTACGGGTAAGTGTTTTTGTTGTTTCTGGTAAAATAAAAGCTAAAAATATCTAATGAAAGGAGATAAGTATTTGGCACACAAGGCAAAACTCAAAATAATACCGTTGGGCGGATTGAATGAGATCGGCAAAAACATGACGGTTTTTGAATTCGGGAATGACATTATAGTTGTGGATTGTGGCCTTGCTTTTCCAGATGATGAAATGTTGGGAATAGACCTTGTTATTCCCGACATTACTTATTTATTGAAAAATAGAGAAAAAGTGAAAGCAATTATATTAACTCATGGTCACGAAGACCATATTGGGGCACTTCCCTATGTCTTAAAACAACTTAATGTTCCAGTGTATGGAACCCGTTTGACTATAGGTTTGGTAGAATATAAGTTAAAGGAGCAGGGCCTTTTAAAAGATAGTAAATTAATAACTGTAAAGCCAAGAGAGATCATCGAAATTGGCCAGTTTAAAGTTGAGTTTATAAGGACTTCTCATAGCATTGCAGATTCTGCGGCTTTAGCTATTCATACTGCTGTTGGGACGGTTTTCCACTCAGGTGATTTCAAAATAGACTTTACCCCTATAGGAGGAGAAGTACCAGACTTACACCGCTTTGCCCAGTTGGGGGAAAAAGGGGTACTTGTGATGTTATGCGATAGTACCAATATTGAAAGACCGGGCTATACCATGTCAGAAAGGACAGTAGGAGAGACTTTTGATAATCTTTTTAGAAAAGCAGAACGGCGAATTATAGTGGCGACTTTTGCTTCTAATATCCACAGAGTGCAGCAGATTATAAATTCTGCTCACAAGTACGGAAGAAAGGTTGCTATTTCAGGTAGAAGCATGTTAAATGTAGTCAATGTAGCGATGGAATTAGGGTATTTAATAGTTCCTGATGGCCTTTTAGTTGATATTGATGAAGCCAATAAATTACCATATGATAAAGTTGTCATTATAACGACAGGCAGCCAAGGTGAACCTATGTCAGCTCTTACCAGAATGGCTTCTTCTGAACATAAAAAACTAGAGATTGTACCAGGAGATACAGTGATTATTTCTGCTTCTGCTATTCCAGGGAATGAGAAACTTATTTCTCGCGTTATCAACCAATTATTTAAAAAAGGGGCTGATGTAATTTATGAAACATTGGCAGATATACACGTATCGGGGCATGCTTGTCAAGAAGAGATTAAACTACTTCACACATTAATAAAACCCAAATTTTTTATCCCTGTTCACGGGGAATACAGACATTTAGTTCAACATGCTAAGCTTGCAGAATCTTTAGGAATGCCTCCTCAAAATATTTTTGTAGTAGATAATGGGACAGTATTAGAGTTTACCAGAAATTCCGGAAGAATTGCAGGTACAGTTACAGCAGGGAAAGTGTTAGTAGATGGCTTGGGGGTTGGGGATGTAGGTAATATTGTTTTAAGAGATAGAAAACATTTAGCTCAAGATGGCTTGTTAGTAGTAGTGGTTACTATTTCTAAAGAAACGGGAGGAATTATAGCGGGGCCCGACATAATTTCCAGAGGATTTGTATATGTAAGAGAATCTGAAGATTTAATGGAGGATTCCAAAAATATTGTAAGAGATGTATTGTCAAAGTGTGAAAAAGAGGAAATTAGTGAATGGGCTACTATCAAATCGATGATAAAAGACAATTTAAGTAGTTTTTTATATGAAAAAACGAAGAGAAATCCTATGATATTACCAATCATAATGGAAATTTAGTCAGGAGGAGCTTAAAACATGAATGTCTACGATAAAGCTTATGAACTGGCTAATGCTATAAAACAGTTGCCAGAGTACAAAGCTTTAAAAGAGGCGTATCGAAAAATAAATGAAAATGAGCAAAACAAGAAGATGCTGGAGGATTTTAAAAAAAAGCAACTAGAAATCCAAGCTAAAGAGTTATCAGGTGAAAAAGTGGAGCCTAAAGAAAAAGAAGTTTTAGAAAAGCTGTGGGAGATATTGAACCTTAATCCTGATATAAGTTCTTACTTGTCTTTAGAATACACTTTTAGCAAAATGATGAATGATATATTAAAAATAATTACAGAACCAATGGAGATGAATTAAATGAAAAAGATAGATACTGGTTACATTGTAAAAGCAGGAGTTATTGCAGCTATTTACTTTGTGGTGACTATTCTTTTAGGAAACTTTTCTTATGGACCTATTCAATTTAGAATATCTGAAGCATTAGTTGTATTACCCATGGTAGAACCGGCAGCGATATGGGGGGTTTTTTTAGGATGTTTATTAGCTAATATAGGAAGCCCCTTTGGACTTATTGATATTTTAGGGGGAAGTTTAGTTACATTGGCTGCTGCCTACCTTACATCAAAGGCTAAAACTTTTTACAAAGCTATATTGCCTCCTATAATATTAAACGCTCTTAGTGTTTCAATATGGGTAAGTTATTTTACAAAAATGCCTTATTATCTTGTAGCTTTGTATATTGCTTTAAGCGAAGCTATTGTAACAGGTGTATTTGGGTATGTAGTGATTACAGTATACAAAAGATTAAAAGATAAGTATTCTTTATAAAAACAGGTAAGCGAAAAGCTACTTGTTTTATTTTTAATTAATTATATAATTTAGGTAAACCTACAAAGGAGAAGAAATGTAATGAACAATGTCGAATACAAAAGAAAAAGTAAATTTGCTGTGGTAGTAGTTGTTATACTTTTTTTCATTTTCTCTGCTCTTGTGTACTACCAAAGCCTTTTACAACCAGTAACTACCAAAAGTGATGCAACTTTAAAGATTGTAAATATTCCAAAAGGATATTCTACTGTTGAAATAGCCAAAGTGTTAAAAAAGAATAACTTAATTAAAAATGAGTGGTTTTTTATATGGCGAGCAAAAGTTTTAGGTGCTGATGGAAAATTACAAGCAGGAAAATACCTTTTAAGTCCTAACATGACTCCTGATGACATAATCAAAAAAATATTTGAAGGCAAAGCTCAAAAAGATACAATAAAAGTAACTATTCCTGAGGGTTATACTGTTAAAGATATTGCTAATAAATTATCCCAATTAGGTCTTGTAAATAAAGATAAATTTTTGGAAATTTCCAGAATGATACTTTTAACTACGATTTTTTAAAAGACGTGCCTAAAGATAGACCAAACAGATTAGAAGGGTATCTTTTTCCCGATACCTATCAAATACCTATAGAGGCTGACGAAAAAGAAATAATAAATATCATGCTTAAAAGATTTCAAGAGGTTTATAATAGTAATATAAAAGATATTGCAAAAAATATAGGAATGACTCCCGATCAGATTGTAATAATAGCTTCTATGATAGAAAAAGAAGCTGTGGTAGATAAGGACAGGCCTTTAATTGCAGGTGTTATATACAATCGTTTGGAAAAACATATGAAACTACAAATAGATGCAACTGTGCAGTATGCGTTAGGAAAACACAAAGATAAGCTTTTGTACAAGGATTTAGAAGTAGATTCCCCTTACAATACCTACCAACATTATGGACTTCCTATAGGTCCTATTTGCAATCCTGGACTTAAATCTATTAAAGCAGCTCTTTTTCCAGCTGAGCATGACTTTTACTATTATGTTGCAAAAAAAGATGGGTCTCATATTTTCAGTGTAACTTATGAAGACCATTTAAAAGCCCAAAGAGAAATTGAAGCAAGTGAAAATAATAATGTTAAATGAAAGGGTTGAGTTATGGAATTAACTGTAAATGATATAAAATTTATAAGAGAGACGGTTCATAAATTTGGTTATCCTTTAAATGAGATAGAAAAATACGCGAAAGAAAATTTTATTCCAATTGCAAAACCGGAAGTCGCTGATTTTTTAAGTTTTATTGTGAGGCTAAAAAAGCCTAATAATATATTAGAGATAGGAACTGCGATTGGCTATTCTACTATAATAATGGCGAAAGCTTGTTCTAAAGTTAGAATAGTCACTATTGAAAGAAATATAAATTTGGCTGAGATAGCTAAAGAAAATTTTAAAAAAGCAAAAGTAGAAGATAGAATAGAACTTATTTGTGGAGAAGCACAGCAGGTTTTTCCGAATTTGACTAAAAACTATGATTTGATATTTGTAGATGCAGCGAAAGGTCAGTATATAGAGTTTTACAAAGAAGTAAAAAGACTTTTAAGCAAAGAGGGCGTAGTCTTATGGGACAATATTTTGTACAAAGGATATGTTGTAAATGAGAAAAATGTAAAGCATAAAAGAAGGACGATTGTTTACAGAATGAGAGAATTTATAGAAATATTGCATCAAGATAAAACTTTGTACACAGTAATTTTGCCTTTAGGAGATGGATTAGCGGTAAGTTTTAAGGAGGAATAATTATGCTGGAACTTTTGGCACCAGTTGGAGATTTGGAAAGATTAAAAATAGCAATAAATTATGGAGCGGATGCAGTATACTTTGGAGGGAAACACTATAGTTTAAGAGCTTCTGTTGGTTTGACACTTGATGAGATAAAAGAAGCAATAAGGTATGTGAGGAAGAATGGAAAAAAAGCTTATATTACTATAAATATCTTTCCCCACAATGAGGATTTGGAAGGATTACCTGAATATATTAAATCAGTCGTTGACCTTGGCATAGATGCTATTATTCTTTCCGATCTAGGGATTTTTTCTATTGTAAAAGAAGTAGCACCTGAAGTAGATGTTCATATAAGTACACAAGCAAATAATGTGAATTATAAAAGCGCTCTGTTTTGGCATAATTTAGGTGCGAAAAGAATAATTTTGGCAAGAGAGCTTTCCTTAAAAGAGATAAAAGAGATTAGAGAGAAGACGCCAAAAACTTTGGAATTAGAGGCATTTGTCCACGGAGCTATGTGTATTTCTTACTCAGGAAGGTGCCTTTTAAGCAATTACCTTACAGGAAGGGATTCTAATAAAGGAGAGTGTGCACAACCTTGCCGGTGGAAATATTATCTTGTGGAAGAAAAAAGGCCAGGAGAGTATATGCCCATTTTTGAAGATGAAAGAGGAACCTATATTCTGAATTCTAAAGACCTATGCATGATAGAGTACCTCCCAGAACTTGTGGAGGCTGGAGTTAAAAGCTTTAAAATTGAGGGAAGAAATAAAAGTGCCTATTATGTAGCTGTAGTCACAAGAGCGTATAGAAAGGCAATTGACGATTACCTTGAAAAAGGAAAAGATTATGTTTTTGACAAAAAACTTCTCGAAGAGGTTTCTAAAGCGAGTCACAGAGGATTTACTACAGGGTTTTATTTTGGCAAACCAGGCCATGAGGCTCAAAATTATGAGTCTTCAAAATATATAAGGACTTATGATTTTGTAGGGATTGTAAAAAGATATGACCCAGATAGTAAAATTGCTGTTGTAGAGCAAAGGAATAGGATGTTTGTAGGTGACAAAATTGAAATTATAGGCCCTAAAGTACAGTTTGAGCAGCAAATTGAAAAAATGTGGGACGAGAAAGGAAATGAGATTGAAGTAGCCCCCCATCCTCAAATGATAGTGAAAATTCCAGTAAAATATCCTGTAGAAGAGTTTTTTTATTCTGCGAAGAGAAATTAAAAATATTAAAAATTAGCTTAAAATCTGCTCCTTTTGGGAATACTTTTTCCTGAAAGGAGCAAAGTTTTTATGGAAAAAAGAAATTATAGGATTGTTTTTTTGAGAATGGCTTTGTCAATATTAATGGTAACTTTGATTTTTAGACTTTTTTACATACAAGTAATCAAAGGAGATTTTTATTCTCAAAAGCGGTGGAACAAAAAATTAGAAGTTTTAAGATTTCTGAAAAAAGAGGAGAAATTTACGACAGAAATATGATTCCTTTTACAAATAGAGAATACAAAGAATATATATTTGCTATACCTAAAATGTTGACTGACAAAGAAAAAGCGGCAAAAATTATAAGTGAAATTGCTGCGGTAAATTATGAGAATGTGTTAGAGACCCTTCAAAGTGAAAAGGATTATGTGAAATACGAGGTTAAGGTTAATTTAAATGGCAAATTGCCTGCAGGGATTTTTAAGTTAGCATTGTCACAAAGGTATTCGCAAAATTCTTTAGCAAGGCATGTAATAGGATATGTAGGAGATAAAAAAATGGGTTTAGAAGATACTTTTGATGGAATTCTAAATAGCAAAAATGAAGACAGCATTGCAGTATTTACAGATGGGAATAATACAGATTATATAAAAGGATTGGGAGTAAGGTTAAAAACTTCTGAAAAAGAAGTTTTGGGGATAAAAACTACATTAGATTATCATATACAAAAAACAGTAGAGGATGTTCTTGACAAGAATAAGGTAGATGGAGCTGCAGTGGTAATAGATATAAAAACAGGTGATATACTTGCAATGGCAAGTAGACCTAATTTTGACCAAAATAATATTCAAGCTTATTTAAATAGCTCTAATGAAGAATTTATAAACAAGGCTGTCTCTCAATATCCTCCTGGTTCTATTTTTAAAATTGTAGTAGCTTCTGCAGCATTAGAATATGATAAAGTAGATTTGCAAGATACTTTTTATTGCAGTGGCGGGTATGATATAAATGGGGTAGTATTTCACGATTACAAAAGAGAGAGTCATGGAGTAATAAACATGGTAAAGGGCTTTGCAGTTTCCTGCAATACTACTTTTATAAAAATTGGGCAAATAACAGGAGCCAAAAATATTTTAGAGATGGCGAGAAAATTTGGAATTGAAAGTGATGACAGCCTGCCAATACCTGAGCAGATAGGGAAATTACCTACACTATCTGATACTTACGGAGCCGGAATAGGTAATTTGTCAATAGGGCAAGGGGATGTGCTGATTACTCCTCTTCAAGCAGCCGATGTTGTAGCCACAATAGCTAATGATGGAGTTAGAAATATACCGCGTTTAGTAACTGCAATAGTTGATGAAAATGGAAAAGAAATTAAAAAATTATCACAGAAAAAGTCTTACAGGGTGATAAGCAAAAACAACGCCAAAATTTTAAAAGAAATGATGAGACAAGTGGTTATTGATCCAGAAGGGACGGGGAAAAGGGCGGAGACTATTTATGGCAGTGCTGGTAAGACAGGTTCCGCAGAAGTCAGTAAAGAACTAAATATATACCATGCTTGGTTTACAGGTTTTGTTCCTTTTGATGAACCTAAATATGCAATTTCGATTTTTGTAAAAAATGGAGATACTGGAGGAACTAAAGCTGCCCCTCTTTTTAAAGAAATAGCGGAGGAAATAATGAAATATTGATGTACGTGCACCATTTTAAATAAAACACATATAATAGATGTGTAATGTTAAAAAAGGGGGTGGCAGCGATGTGGGAAGTTGTTGTTGCAATTTTGGCTTCAATTGTAAAGGAAATCTTAAATCTTGGCTACTTGACAAACACCAACTCTTTTCCCAATCCACTTACTCCAGAAGAAGAAAAGAAATATCTAGAAGCTTATAAAAACGGAGACGAGGAAGCTAGAAATATTTTGATAGAAAGAAACTTGAGGTTAGTAGCTCATGTTGTTAAAAAGTACAGTGGAACAGGTAAAGATATAGATGATTTAATATCTATTGGGACAATAGGGCTTATAAAAGCAATTTCTACTTTTGATTCCTCTAAAGGTACACATCTTGCCACATATGCAGCCAGATGTATAGAAAATGAAATACTTATGTCTATACGTGCGGAAAAAAAGATGAAAGGAGAGGTTTTTTTACAGGATCCTATTGGTGTTGATAAAGAAGGCAATGAAATATCTTTAATGGATGTCCTCGGCACAGAAGAAAATGAAATATCCGAACAGGTAGAGAAAAAAATTCAAATTAAAAAGTTATACAACAAAATGAACAACGTTTTAAAAAATAGAGAAAAGTTAATTATAGAAATGAGGTACGGGTTATATAATGGTAAAGTGAGAACACAAAGAGAAATAGCAAAGATGCTGGGTATATCTCGGTCATATGTTTCAAGGATTGAGAAAAGGGCTTTAAATAAGCTTTTTAAAGAGCTTACTATGTAAAACTGTTTGTATTGACAGTTTATTTTTTTTTATTATATAATTTTAACTAAATGAGGTGAAGATATGTATAAAAAGTTAATTCCTGATATTATCGTGGAAAATATCTATGATATCAATTTAGACTTTTTAAAAGAAAAAAGAATTACCAGTCTTGTCTTAGATATTGACAACACTTTAGTACCTCAAAAATCAAAATTTCCCGACAAAATGACTATTGAATGGCTTGAAAAAGTAAAAAAAGAGGGGTTTAAAATTTGCCTCATTTCAAATAACACTAAAAGAAGAGTGAATGAATTTAAAGAAAAGGTTGGTGTACCTGGAATAGCTTGGGCTATTAAACCGAGAAAAGGAGCTTTTAAAAAGGCTTTAAAGATTTTAGATGCTAAGCCTAATGAGACTGCTTTAATAGGGGACCAAATATTTACAGATATTCTTGGAGGAAAAAGAGCGGGCTTATATACTATTTTGGTTAAGCCTTTATCAAAAGACGAATTAGGATGGACTAAACTGATGAGAAAAGCAGAACAACATGTACTTAAAAGGGTTGAAAGATATGGAAATTAATTCAAAGACTAAATTGTTTGGTCTTATAGGTCATCCTGTGGAACATAGTTTATCACCTTTAATACATAACTACGCTTTTAAATCTTTAAATTTAAATTATGTCTACACTGTTTTTGATGTTTTTCCAGAAAAGCTTGAAGATGCAGTAAAAGGAATAAAAGCTTTGGGAATAAAAGGGGTTAATGTGACTATTCCTCATAAAGAAAAAATAATTAAATACTTAGATGTGGTTTCAGAAGAAGCACTTAAAATTGGCGCAGTCAATACTTTAGTCAATGAAGAAGGAATATTAAAAGGATATAATACGGACGTTTACGGCTTTATAGATTCATTGACAGAAGTAGAAGAAAAAATTAAAGGTAAAAAAGCTGTTGTGTTAGGAGCTGGAGGAGCGTCTAAAGCAGTTTGTGTTGCCCTAGCTTTAGAAAAAATAAATGAAATAGTAATTGCCAATAGAAATGTTGAAAAGGCAAAAGAATTGTCAGAATATATTAAAAGGGAATTTAAGGTTTCGTGTAATTACTGCAGTATAAATGAAGTAGAGAAAATACCTGAAATGGACATACTTGTTAACACTACAAGTGTAGGAATGTATCCTAATGTTGAAGATTCACCTGTTTGCGAAAAAGTGGTTTCACGGGCTAAATTTGTCTATGATGTTATATATAATCCTTTTGAAACTGTTTTTTTAAAATATGCTAAAAGAAATGGAATAAAGTATTCTAATGGACTTTCTATGTTGGTAAATCAGGCTAATTATTCTTTTAAATTATGGACGGGGGGATTTTTCGACAAAAATTTAGTATACAGGCGTTTAAAAGAAGGAATTACGAATAATTTGTAGAATATTTTATAAAGAGAGATGAAGTGAGGCTATAGGTGGCACTTTACGCCTCATGGATTGAATGGTGCAACCGGCTTTATGTCGGCTTTATTATTTTTGGAGGTATATTTTATGGTCAGGAAAAAGCTGGGAGAACTTTTGGTTGAGGCAGGGCTTATAACAGAAGAACAACTGAAACACGCAATAGAAGTTCAGAGTAAAACAGGAGAAAAATTAGGAAAAGTTCTTATTAAATCGGGGTATGTTACAGAAAGCCAAATACTAGAAGCTTTGGAGTTTCAATTGGGTATTCCCCATGTTGATTTGCACAAATATTATATTGACCCAGAGGTGGCAAAATTAATTCCCGAAGCTGTTGCTAAAAGACATACTATTATTCCTATAAAAAAAGATAAAGATGGTATATTGGTAGCAATGGCAGACCCTCTAAATATTTTTGCTATTGACGATGTGAAAATTATTACAAAGCAAAATGTAAAACCGTTAATTGCTTCTGAAAGTAGCATTCTAAAAGCTATCGATAGAATATACGGGAAAGAACAGGCAGAGAAAGCAGTACAGGATTTTAAAAAGGAATTCCAAAGTGAAGCTTCAAATGAGCTACCAAGTGAAATACTTGAGGAAGTGCAAAACGCGCCTGCTGTCCGCTTTGTAAATTCTATAATTGAACAGGCAATAAAAAATAGAGCTTCAGATATTCACTTTGAACCTACAGAAAAAGATCTGCGGATTCGATTTAGGATAGATGGTCAATTGACAGAAGCTATGAGAACTATAAAAAGCACTCATGCACCTGTTGTGACGAGGGTAAAAATAATGGCAAACATGAATATTGCAGAAAGAAGACTTCCACAGGATGGAAGATTTGAGTTTGTTTCAAACGAAAAAAATATAGATGTAAGGGTTTCATCTTTGCCTACTGTTTTTGGCGAAAAATTGGTTTTAAGGCTTTTGGATAAAGAAAATTTCGTGATGACAAAGGAACAGTTAGGTTTTGATAAAGAGGATTTAGTGCTTTTTGATAAACTAATAAAAAGACCTTATGGTATTGTGCTTTTAACTGGACCTACAGGTAGTGGCAAAACCACTACTTTGTATGCCATGTTAAAAGAACTCAACAAACCTAATGTAAATATAATAACTGTGGAAGACCCTGTGGAGTATTCTATAGAAGGAATAAATCAGGTGCAGGTTAATGAAAAAGCAGGTCTTACTTTTGCTACTGCTCTTCGGTCTATTTTAAGACAAGATCCAGACGTAATAATGATTGGAGAAATTAGGGATACAGAGACTGCAGAGATAGCTATTCGTTCTGCGATAACGGGGCATTTGGTTCTTTCTACTTTGCACACAAATGATGCAGCAGGAGCAATGACAAGGCTTATTGATATGGGTATAGAACCTTATCTTGTTTCTTCTGCTGTGGTTGGAGTTATAGCCCAAAGACTAGCGAGAAAGATATGCGATAATTGTAAAATTTCTTATAAAGCTTCAGAGAGCGAGAAAAAAAATATTGGGAGTAGAGGAAAAGAAAGACTTTACTTTATACAGAGGAAGGGGATGTCCTGTTTGCAATAAGACAGGGTATAGAGGAAGAATTCCCATATATGAGATACTGACTGTTACTTCTAACATCAGAGAACTTATAAACGCTAAAGCTTCTTCTGATGTAATTAAAGAACAAGCGGTGAAAAATGGAATGAAAACTTTAAGAGAAAGCGCCAAAAAATTTGTATTAGAAGGAAAAACCACAATTGATGAAATGTTAAGACTAACTTATGAGGGCTGAGGCATATGGATACAAAAGAACTGTTAAAATTAGTAGTTGAAAAAAAAGCTTCTGATTTACATATAACGGTGGGAGTACCTCCGGTTCTTAGAATTAATGGCTATTTAGAAAAAGTAGAAGATGAACCTTTTACTCCTGAGCAAACAGAAGAAATAGTTAAAGATTTATTGACAAGTGATCAATTGCAAAAACTAGAGCAAAATGGAGATATTGACTTGTCTTATTCAGCTGCAGGATTAGGAAGGTTTAGAATAAATGTATACAAACAGAGGGGAAGCTATAGCCTTGCAATAAGGTCAGTAGCTTTGCAGATTCCTTCCATAGAAGAATTGGGGCTTCCTACAATTCTTAAGGACTTGGCTTTAAAGACAAGAGGGCTTATACTGGTGACAGGACCTACTGGCAGCGGCAAATCTACCACGTTAGCTTCAATGGTAGATTGGATAAATTCTAAAAGGACTTGCCATATTCTTACCCTTGAAGATCCTATAGAATATTTACATAAACACAACAAAAGCATAGTAAATCAAAGGGAAATTGGTCATGATGCGGTATCTTTCGCTTCTGCTTTAAGAGCTGCCTTAAGAGAAGATCCAGATGTTATACTAGTTGGAGAAATGAGGATTTAGAAACCATTCAAATTGCCATAACTGCTGCTGAGACAGGACACTTGGTTTTGTCGACTCTTCACACAATAGGAGCCGTTAAGACTATTGACAGGATTATCGATGTTTTCCCACCTCACCAGCAGCAACAGATAAAGATACAGCTTTCTAATGTGTTGGAAGGCATTATTTCGCAGCAACTTATTCCCAAAAAAGATAACAGCGGTAGAGTAGTTGCAACAGAAGTTATGATTGCTACTCCTGCTATAAGAAATCTTATAAGAGAAGGTAAAACTTTTCAGATACAATCGGTAGTTCAAACAGGCAGCAAGTTTGGCATGATGACAATGGATATGTCTATTTTACACTTGTTAAAAACAGGAGTTATATCATTAGAGGATGCTTTGACCTATTGCGTAGACAAAGAGAATTTTTCTCGCATGATATAGAGGTGGTTATATGCCGTTATACGCTTACAGGGCGAGGGATATGGCAGGAAATCTCATTGTGGGAACTTTAGAGGTTGATTCTAAATCTCAGTGCATTGACGTTTTAAAGCAAAAAAATTATTATATAATTGATATAAAAGAAGAAATTGTAAAACAGGACATATTAGATTTTGGGTCTTTTAAAAGGGTAAAGATAAAGGATATTGCTGTTTTTTGTAGACAGTTTGCTACCTTGATAAATGCAGGCATTCCTATAGTGACTGCTTTGGCTACTATGAAAGAACAGGTGGAGAATAAAAGATTAAAAAATGCATTAAGAGAAGTCTATGAAGAAGTTCAAAAAGGAAAGTCTCTATCTGATGCGATGAAAAAACAGGGAGATGTTTTTCCTGTGCTTTTGTACAATATGGTAGAAGTAGGGGAAGTAAGTGGAACTTTGGATAAAGTTATGAATGAAATGGCAGACCACTATGAGAAAGAGAATGAATTAAATCAAAAAGTGAAATCTGCTTTGACTTACCCTGTGATTGTATCTTTTGTTGCAGTATTAGTTGTTATTTTTCTTTTGACAAATGTTTTACCTATTTTTGTAGGTTTGTTCAAAAATGCTGGAGTCCAGTTGCCTCTTCCCACTCGAATACTAATTGCTATAAGCAGTTCTATATCTCAATATTGGTACTTTTACACAGGAGTAATTTTGGTGATTTCTTATTCGATTTCGAGTTTTTTGAAGACACCTGAAGGAAGGCGCATTTATGACAGAATGCTTTTAAACATGCCAATCTTTGGCCCTCTAAACAAAAAGATTTTAATTTCCAGGTTTACAAGGACTTTAGGAACATTGATAAGTGCTGGTGTACCGCTTATGAAGGCAATGGAAGTAGTAGAAAAAGTTGTGGGTAATACAGTAGTAGCAGAAGGTCTTGGGAAAGCTCAAGAGGATATAAAAAAAGGCTTACCCCTTTCAGAACCTTTAAAAAGAATTGGCATTTTCCCGCCAATGGTGATTCAGATGATAAGTATTGGTGAAAGTTCAGGTTCATTGGACAGCATATTAAATAAAACTGCTGATTTTTATGACGGAGAAGTGGATACAGCTGTCTCACAAATGACAACTCTTCTAGAGCCATTAATAATTGTTATGCTGGCGACAGTGGTAGGATTTATAGTTATTTCAATTGTCATGCCGCTGTTCCAATTATACAATTTCATAGGTCAGTGATATTGGGAAAGGGGGTGAAAAAGGATGGAATGGTTTGTAAAAGCATTAAACAAGGATGAGAGAGGTTTTACACTAATTGAATTGATTGTTGTCATTGCAATTTTAGGGATACTGGCAGCAATCGCTGTGCCGAGAGTGACAACGTCATTGTCAAATGCGAAAACTAATGCTGATGAGGCAAATATAAAGATATTACAAAACGCAGTGGAGCGATATTATGTTGAGAAAGGGACGTATCCTTCAGAGTTGAATGATCTTGTTCCAGACTATATTGACAAAATACCAACTCCACAGCAAGGTGGAACATTTGAGTTGGATAGTAATCATAAGGTATATATAAAAAAATAACACCCCACGGGCACATTTTTGTGCCCTCCTTACTATTTTTTAGGAGGCAATTTTAATCATGAAAATGCTAATTTACATACTCATATTTCTATTCGGCACAATTATAGGAAGTTTTTTAAATGTAGTCATATATAGAGTTCCCAGAAAAGAGTCCATAATATACCCTTCCTCCCATTGTCCCAGATGTGGTCATGAATTAAATGGTATTGATTTAATACCAATATTGAGTTATATTTTACTTAAAGGAAGATGCAGGTACTGTGGAGAAAAAATTTCAATAAGATACCCTGTTGTGGAGCTGCTTACAGGAATTGTATTTGTAATAATTTACTCTAAATTTGGGTTGGACGTGAAGGCTTTTTCTTACATGTTTCTTTCTTCTGTGCTGATTTCAGCAAGTTTTATAGATTCGGAACATAAAATCATACCCAATAGCATAATAATAGCTGGATTTATAGGCGCTTTAATTTTTAGACTACTTATGTATAGTTATGGCTTTTTAGACTATATTCTGGGATTTTTATTGGGTGGGGGAGTACTTCTTCTCATCTCTCTTCTCTCAGGAGGGAAATGGGGGGAGGGGATGTAAAATTAATGGCTCTTATAGGCTTTTTTATAGGATGGAAGCTTGTGCTTTTAAATTTGTTGCTGGGTGTTGTGTTGGGAGCTTTGGCAGGTGTTTTACTTGTACTTTTTAAGATAAAGAGCAGAAAGGACTACATACCTTTTGCACCTTATCTGTCTTTAGGATGGCTTATTTCAATCTTATACGGATATGAGATTTTAAATTACTATTTAAAACTCATAAGAGGCTAAGCTTATGAAAAAAGAAGAAGGGTTAACTTTAATAGAACTGGTGACGGTTTTAGCTATTTTATCCGTTATAGTTCTTATAGTTATTCCTTCCTCTAACTTTTTTGATACGACAAGGTCAAATGTAAGGCTTACTCTTATTGCCCATGAGGTTGTAAATGACTTAAGATACATACAGCAAAAAAGTATTTTTGAAGGCGAAATTTTATATTTTAAAAGCAAATCAGATAATACAGGATACTACATAAACAGATATAATGACAATAAAAATATTAAGACAAAAAATTTGCCTAAAGGAATCAAAATAAGTAAAAAAGATGGCGGAAAAGTAGAAATATACTTTAATCAGATGGGAACTCCTATTGGAGCTTGTACAATAACTTTAAAAAATGATAAGGGAAGCGAAATTTACATAAGTGTAGCAGTCGTTACAGGGCGCATTATGATAAGTGGGAAAAACTATTAGGAGTGATTTTATGAAGATTTTAAAGGACAATAAAGGTATGACTTTAGTAGAAGTACTTGTCTCAATAGCTATATTTGCAATAATGGCAATACCTCTTTTGGGCATTTTTAGTCAATCTGCTGTTACTTCTGCTAATTCTAAGGTAAAGACAAAAGAAGCTACTATTGCGCAAACAATTGCAGAAAATATAAAATCGGGGATTGTAAAAGATAATTCAGATTTAGCCCAAATAGTAGATGACTTTGAAAAGGAAGGCTTTTTAACTTATGTAGAACGAAAAACTTCTATAGGAGATCTTTCTCAGTATCAAATCAAAGTAGGAAAAATTGGTTCAAACACTCCTATGTATATCCTTTATGTTATGGCGCCTAAAACGGAAATTACTTCTTATGTTTCAGTAGAAATACCTTCTGAAGAAGACCATAGTGGAGATGGTAGTGGTAGTAACGATGTAATAAAGCATGTAGTAGACTGATAACAATAGTAATAATTGCAACATGGACTGCTTTATTTTTAGGCTTCGTGGTAGTCACGTTAGGTTGGAATGAGTTTACCAAAACAAAAATTTTGACTATTGCAAACACGGTTGTTAACATGGTAAAAGAGGATGTTACTAGTTTAAAAGAAATAGGGACAAAAGCTTCAGAAATTGCCGGCGTTAAGATTCCATGGTGGTTAAAATGGTGGTAAAACAAGAAGAAGGATTTACCCTCATTGAACTTATTGTGACATTGGCAATACTCGGAGTGGTAATAGGAGTTTACTCTTTGCTGTATTATTCAGGATATAAATCTTTTGTAAGCACCCAGAATAATGTAGATGTAGAGCAAAATGTTAGGATTGCAATGAATTATATAGTGTCCTTGTTAGAAAAAGGGCCTTCTGAAGTTGAGATTATTGATAATGGCTGTGGTCTGTCTATAAAAAAGGTATTAACTAAAGAAGGGTATCGCGATTATAAAATAACTCTAGAAAGTCCTATTCTTTATATTCATATCAAAGAATCTGATACAGACAGCAGAGGGAGTAAGCTTCAATTAGCTGTTAATATTTATGATTTTAAGGTGACTACAAAAAATAGCAATATGGTGAATATTGAAATAACTGGGCAAAGTGATGATAAGGGTTCCAACAGGTTTTCTCTTTCTACAGAGGTTTTTTTAAGAAAGAGTGATATAAATGTTAAGTGAAAGAGGTTCTGCCTTAATTTTTACTTTAATGGTAATTTTGATTCTCTCGGTTTTAGCTGTAGCAATCTTAGAAATAACTATTACAAATTACAAAATTTCTTACGCATATGCTAATTCCATATCAGCTACATACGCTGCTGAAGCAGGATTAGAAAAGGCAAAGAGTGAGTTTAACTCTGATTTATTAAATACTTTGTCGAATATAGCAAGGACAAAAATTAATGCAAATGCGGGCAAAGTTTCAAATGAAGTTTTGACACAAGATATCTATAGAGATATAGCTTCATACCTTCAAGAAAATGTGTTTAGTAAATATCCTCAAACATGGTATTTAGGTGATAATGGCCAGAAATATACTGTAAAAAGTATTAGTTTAGATAGTAATTATGTTAGAATGACTTATACTATACACATATACGCCGAAGGGGAATATAGAAATTTTAAAAAAGAAGGATATGCTCAATTAATTATAAACTTAGAGTCACTAAGTCCACTTACTGTTTCTAAGTGGGAAATAAAATAAGGAGAGGGTTTTTTATGCATCTTAAAAATTACATGGAAGACGCTGTTGAGCAAATGATGGATGAGGTTTTGAAAGATTTAGACGTTTGTAAATGCTTACGATGTAGGATGGACATAAAGGCTTTAGCACTTAACAATTTGCCTCCAAAATATGTTGTATCAGAAGAAGGAGAACTGTATGTAAAGACAAATGAGTTGGTAAGGCAATTTGAGGTAGACATAATAAAGGCTATAACAATGGCTGCTATTAAGGTAAACAACAATAAGCGCCATTAGGAGGTAAAAAATGCTTGGAATTGAAATAGGGAATTTTAATACAAAATTATTAATTGCAGAAAAAAACAATAAATTTTTTGGTAAAAGGTTAATGATAAATACGCCTTCTAATGTGATAACTAATGGTAAAATTATTGATATAAATTCATTGGCAGATGTAATTAATGAGACTTTGAAAAGGAATAATGCCAAAGAAAAGCAAGTGTGTTTTACTATTTCCAGCTCAAATAATATAATAAGGGATTTAGAATTGCCATTAATGAAAGAAGAGGAAGTCGAAAAGGCCTTATACTATGAGATTGAGCAATACATTCCTGACACTGAAAGTTATGTAATAGATTATAGATATTTACCTAATATTGCGGAAAAAGACAAAATGATTAGAGTGCTAATTGCTTCGTCTCCTAAAGATATAATAGAAAAATATGTTAAATTAGCAGAGATGTTAAAATTAAAATTAGAAGCCATTGATATTTATAGCAATTCAATTTATAAAGCTTGTAAAAAGGTGAATTTAGCTGAGGGAATAGTGTCAGTTGTAGATATAGGGGCAGTTGTTACCAACGTGATGGTGATTGATAACGGAAATTACATTTTTAGTAGGAGCATAGAGTTTGGTGGAAATAAAATTACACAAATAATTGCAAATGCCTTTAATATAGATTTTCAAGCAGCAGAAGAATATAAAAGGGCAAAAAAAATTATTGGTGAAGAAAGCTATAAAGACATAGAAGAAACTATACTCTTCTCCTTTTCGGAATTGTTTCAACAGTTAAGCAGGGTATTTGACTTTTATTATGCTACATATCATAAAAATATACAAAAGATTATCATGATAGGCGGTACTTCTAAACTTTTCGGGTTGAGAGAATACGTGGAAAATTATTTTAGGATACCTGCTTTTGTGCCAGAAATAGAAGATTATTTATACTTTTTACCTGTTTATGGATGCCTTTTAAGGGGGGAGTAAATTGAAGGATATAAACCTCATACCAGCTGAACTAAAAGAACAAAAAATACGAAGAAAAAAGCAAATATCCTACCTTTTTTTTGTATTTGCTTTAATTACCATTATTTTTGCCTTAATAGCCTTTCCAATGGTGTATATCAATGAATTGTATCAAGATTTAAAATACGTAAATAATGAATTAGGCAAGTTTAAAAACATTTCACAGTTGCAGCAAAATGTAAAAGATTTATCTCTTTACATAGATAAGAAGAGAAGCATAATTAAAAAATTACAAAGCCAGAAACTGGATGCAATAAATATGTTGGAGAATTTAGCCTTAAATATACCTGAGAAAGTCTCTATTGACGTTTTGAAGTATGAAAATAATATTTTAGAAATAGATGGAGAAGCATTTTCAGAATCTGATATTGCAGCTTTTATGCTTAATCTTAGAGGTCTAAATTATGTAGAAGACGTGAAAATAGAATCTATAGATTTGACTGATAGAGGCCTTTTAAAATATATTTTGCATGTAAAAATCAAGGTGGTATCGTAGATGAGGCTTACCAAGAGAGAAAGAGTATTAATTTATTTTGCTATTGTACTTGGATTTTTAGCGCTTTATTATCAATATTATTTAGCTCCCAAAATTTTAGAAATACAAAATTTATCAGTTGAATTAAAAAGTAAAAAACAAATTTTAGAACAAGTAGCTGCTTTAAACAATAAAAGTTTAAAAGAAGGTTTAAAAAAGCAACAAACTCAACTAAAGGAATTAAGCATGATTTTACCAGAGGAGAGGGATATAGAAATTTTTCTTTTTAATTTACAACAAATGGTCAATGATACAGGTGTAAAGACAAAAAGCTTAGCTTTTGGAAACCCAGATCAACCTCAAGATGAAACTAATAATAGAAAAAAAGAAGATTTTGTAACAATACCTGTAAATATTACTGTTTCAGGTAATTATGATGAGATTATAGCTTTTCTGAAAGAAATACAAAATTCTAAGAGACTTTGTAACATTCAAAGTTTCTATATTGAAAAAGATACAAATCAGAAAAATCTTCTTTTGACTCTTCAAGTTTTTATTTATTCAATGAAAGACAGTGGTGGTGCTTCAATACCGATAGATTTTTTAAAAGGTAAAAGTGACCCTTTCAAGTCTCTGTATGATGATACCAGAAGTGAACAATCAAATAATGTAGAACAGCCTTCTGCTTCTCAATCTCCTCAAAACATAGATGTGAATAAGGTAATAACTGATACTATAGAAAAAGTTTTAAAAGAGAAAATACCTTCATTGCCTTAGGGAGGAAATATTCATGAAAAACATCGTTTTAACGGGTTTTATGGCTACCGGGAAAACTACTGTTGGCAAAAAAGTAGCTACCACTATGTCCTTTGGTTTTATAGATACGGATAAAATGATTGAAAAAATGGCAAATATGACTGTTTCAGATATTTTTGAAAAATATGGAGAAGAATATTTTAGAAAATTAGAAAAAATGGCAGTTAAAAAAGCAGCCCGATTAAAAAATTTTGTCATAGCTACGGGGGGAGGAGTTGTATTAAACCCTTCAAATGTTGTACAATTAAGAAAAAATGGTATAGTTATTTGCCTTAAAGCAAGGCCAGAAATTATAATGAGAAATATAGGAAAGAATAAAGAGAGGCCTCTTCTTATGGTGGATAATCCAGAAGAGAAAATAAGACAGCTTCTAAAAGAAAGAGAGCATTTTTATAGGTTTGCCGACTACACTATTGATGTCTCTGATATGACTATAGATGAAGTAGCAGATGAGGTTATAAAAGCTTACATTAGACTTAAGAAAGGATGAGGGGATTGACAATAAAATTTGGACCTTCTGGGAATTCTGATAGGTTCTACAAAGAAGGGCATAAGTCTTCTCTAGAGATGCCTGAATGGCTCCATAACATGGGACTTGATGCGTATGAATATTCTTTTTCAAGGGGAGTAAAAATTAGCGAAAAAATGGCTAAAGAGCTGAAAGAAAGAGCAGAAAAGTTTAATATAACTATTACTGTTCATGCTCCTTATTACATAAACTTAGCTACTACGGATAAAACCAAAATGGAGAATTCCAAAAGATATTTAATAGATAGTTTAATTGCAGGAAAATGGATGGGGGCTAAAAGGGTAACTTTTCATCCTGGTTCGGGAACAGAAGGGGGGAGAAAAGAGGCTTTAGAAAGAGCAAAAAAACTTTTAAAGGAAATTTTAAAAGAGATGGAGGATAAAGAACTCACCGATGTAACCATATGTCCAGAGACAATGGGAAAGAAAAACCAATTGGGTACTTTAGAGGAAGTAATGGAACTTTGCAATGTGGATGAAAGAATTATTCCAACAATAGATTTTGCCCATTTACATGCCAGAGACAGGGGAAGATTCAAGACTATAGATGATTATGCCGAAGTTTTAGACGTTATTGAAAAATCTTTGGGAAAGGAAAGGTTAAAAAGAATACACGTCCATTTTAGTAGAATTGAATATACAGATCAGGGAGAAAAAAGGCATTGGACACTAGCTGACACTCAATACGGGCCAGAATTTGAGCCTTTGGCACAGCTTTTCTATGAAAGAAAGATGCAGCCCATTGTTATATGTGAATCGAGAGGAACTATGGCAGAAGATGCTTTAAAACTTAAAAAGATATATTTAAATGTTGCCAAAAGGATGTCGGAAATATGAGAATTGTAGTAAAAGTTGGCACAAGCACTTTGACTTATGAAAATGGTAAATTGAATTTAGAAATAATGGAAAAGTTAGTAAGACAAATCGCTAATTTATTAAATAGGGGAGAAAATGTAATATTAGTAACCTCTGGAGCAATTGGGGCAGGTATGGGAAAATTAAATTTAAAGGAAAAACCTAAAACCATTCCAGAAAAACAATCTTTAGCGGCTATAGGGCAAGGGCTTTTAATCGAAATTTATGAAAAGTTTTTTAATGAATATGGAAAAATTACCGCGCAAGTTCTTTTGACTAAGGAAGATTTTAGCGACAGAAAAAGATATTTGAATGTCAGTTATACCTTGTCAAACCTACTAAGATGGGGCGTTGTGCCAATAATAAATGAAAATGATACAGTAACTGCTGAGGAAATTAAAATTGGAGATAACGACACTTTAGCGGCGTTGCTTGCTAGTTTAGTTGAGGCTGACCTTTTAATAATTTTAACTGACATCGATGGGCTTTATGATAAAGACCCACGAATTTACAAAGATGCAAAAATTATAGAAGTCGTAGAAGAGTTTTCAGAGGAATTGTTTAAAATTGCTGGTAGTGCTGGGACAAAAAGAGGGACGGGGGGGATGTATACAAAAATTCAAGCAGCGAAAATATGTTGGAATTCAGGAGTTAAGATGATTATAGCGAACGGGAAAATTGACAATGTATTAAACCGGATAACAAATGGCGAGAAAATTGGTACTACATTTTTGCCTATGAAAAAGCCAATAAGTAGCAGGAAAGTTTGGATTGCTTTTAATGCGAAAGTGAGTGGGAGACTTTTTATTGATGAAGGCGCAGCGAAAGCAATTGTAAAGCATGGGAAAAGCCTATTGCCAAGTGGAGTTGTAAAGACTGAAGGAGATTATGATGTAGGAGACTGTGTTGTAGTGTTTGACCATCAAGAAAAAGAAATTGCCAGAGGACTTATTAATTATTCTTCAGAAGAAGTTGAAAAAATAAAAGGCTGTAAAACTTATAATATAGAAAAAATACTAGGTTATAAGTATTATGATGAAGTAATCCATAGAGATAATCTTGTAATACTTGCAAGAGGTGAGAAGTATGGAAGTTGAAGTGAAGGCGAAGCAGGCAAAAGCTGCGGCTAGAAAAATGGCTGTTGTGGATGAAAATACAAAAAATTTGGCTTTGAATCACATGGCAGATGCTTTAATAAAAGATATAGGAAAGATACTCGAAGCTAATAAAAAGGATGTTTTAGAGGCTGAAAAGAGGAATATAAAAGCTTCTCTTATAGATAGATTAAAACTTGATGAAAAAAGAATTGAAGCTATGGCAAAAGGATTAAGAGAAATTTCTACTTTTCCTGATCCCGTGGGCAGTATAGAAAAGATGTGGAAGAGACCAAATGGACTTCAAATTGGCAAAATGAGAGTGCCAATTGGGGTAATAGGGATAATTTATGAATCTCGACCAAATGTGACGGCTGATGCGGCAGGCCTTTGCTTGAAATCGGGGAATGCGGTAATTTTAAGGGGAGGAAGTGACGCGATCAATTCCAACATAGCAATTTCTTCTATTCTTGCCAAGGCTGCTTACGAAGCTGGAATTCCTGAAGGGGCAATACAACTTATAGAGAATACTGATAGAGAGGAAGTAAACCGCATGATGAAGTTAAATGGTTTAATTGACCTCATTATTCCTCGAGGGGGAGCAAGTCTTATAAAAAATGTCATTGAAAATTCTACAGTTCCTGTGATAGAGACAGGAGTAGGCAATTGCCATATTTTTGTAGATGAAACAGCTAAGTTTAATATGGCGAAAGACATCATTGTGAATGCAAAAGTTCAAAGGCCAGGGGTATGTAATGCAGTAGAGACAGTTTTGGTTCACAAATCTATTGCAAAAGAATTTTTACCTTTAATGGTAGAAGAATTGACCTCTTTGGGAGTAGAAATAAGAGGATGTCAAATTACAAAACAAATATGTCCTCAAGTTAAAGAAGCTACAGATAAGGATTGGGAAACAGAATACTTAGACCTTATACTGGCTGTAAAAGTTGTGAATAGCATAGATGAAGCTTTAGACCATATTTCAAAGTATTCCAGGGGTCATTCTGAAGCCATTATTACAGAAAATTATGAAAATGCTATGATGTTTTTAAAATGTGTAGATTCGGCTGCTGTGTATGTAAATGCTTCTACTCGCTTTACAGATGGAGGAGAATTTGGTTTCGGGGCAGAAATAGGAATAAGTACACAAAAAATGCATGCGAGAGGGCCAATGGGACTTGAGGAGCTTACCACCTATAAATATGTAATTTTAGGTAGTGGACAAATTAGGGGATAAGATATATTATAGTAAAGTGAGGTGAGATTATGAAAAGAGTTTTGATAATTCATGGCCCTAATGTAAATTTGACAGGAAAAAGAGAAAAAGAGATCTATGGAGATATAAATTACGAAGAAATAAATAATATGATAAAAAGAGAGGCTGCGAAATTAGATATAGCTGTAAAGATTCAGCAATCTAATAGTGAAGGAGAAATAATTAACCTCATTCATTCTGCAGAAAACAATTTCGACGCTATAATTATAAATCCTGCAGCTTATACTCATTACAGTTTAGCAATTATGGATGCTATTGCAGCAGTATCAGTTCCAGTAATAGAAGTCCATATTTCAAATATCTTTGGAAGGGAGGAATACAGGAAGACTTCAGTTACTGCTTCTAAATGTAAAGGTGTGATAACAGGATTTGGACCTTATAGTTATGTCCTTGCTCTCAATGCAGTTAAGTATTTAGAGGATTCAATTGGGGGGTAAAAATTTTGAATAAAAGACTGCAAAATTTAAAAGAGTTGATGAGAGAGAAAAACATAGAAGCTTTTGTTATATACAAACCTGTTAATGTTACATATATCACAGGTTTTACTGGAGATGACAGTGTAGCTTTTGTTACTCATGATAGAGCTATTTTTATTACAGATGGAAGATATACTGAACAAGCAGTGAAGGAAGTCAAAAATTTTGAAGTTATAGAACATAAAAATGGCATAAAAGAAGTTTTAAAAGAATATATTAAAACATTAGGGATAAAAAAACTGGCCTTTGAAGAAAGTGTTTCTTACAGGCAGTATAGGGAATTAAAAGAGTTTTTGGAGATTGATCTAATACCAGAGGTTAATGTGGTTGAGACTTTGAGAATGGTAAAAGATGATGAAGAAATAGAAAACATAAAAAAGGCACAAAATATAACTGATAAGGCTTTTGAGCATCTGTTAAATTTCATTAAAGTAGGAATGACAGAAAAAGAAGTAGCATTAGAATTAGAGTACTTTATGAAAAAACAAGGAGCAGAAGCTCTATCTTTTGATACGATTGTAGCATCAGGTAAAAGGTCCTCTCTTCCTCATGGAAAAGCCTCTGAAAAAGTGATAGAAAAAGGTGATTTTGTCACAATAGATTTTGGATGTAAAGTAAATGGTTATTGCTCTGATATGACAAGAACGATTGTTATGGGAAGAGCGAGTGAGAAGCAAAAAGAGATATATAACGTAGTTTTAGAAGCACAGCAGAAAGCGATAGATAATTTAAAGGCAGGACTTATGGCAAAAGAGGCGGATTTGTTAGCAAGGTCTTTAATTGAAGAAAAGGGCTATGGAAAATATTTTACTCATTCTTTAGGGCATGGTGTAGGGCTTGAAATTCATGAGGCACCTAGCTTGTCCTTCAAAAAAGAAGAAATTTTAAAAGAAAGGGTAATTGTTACAGTAGAACCGGGGATATATATTCCCGATTTTAGTGGCGTAAGAATCGAGGATATGGTATTATTAAAAGAAGATGGTGTTATAAATTTAACCAAATCACCTAAATATTTAATTGAACTAAACTAAAACAATGGAGGGATTTTTTTGATCGCAGCGGGTGATTTTAGAAAAGGAGTAACTATTGAGGTTGACGGACAGGTTTTTACAGTTGTGGATTTTATGCACGTTAAACCTGGAAAAGGTGCTGCTTTTGTAAGAACGAAACTTAAAAATGTTATGACAGGGGCTGTTATAGAAAAAACTTTTAGCCCAACGGAAAGATTTGAGGAAGCAATTATAGAACGGAAGGAAATGCAATACCTTTATAATGATGGAGACCTTTATTATTTTATGGACACAGAAACCTACGAACAAATTCCTTTAAATTATGACAAAGTAGAAGATGCAATTAAGTTTATAAAGGAAAATATGACTGTTACAGTAAAGTTCTATAAAGGTGAAGCTTTTTCCGTTGAGCCTCCTACTTTTGTTGAGCTGGAAGTCGTGGAAACAGAACCTGGGTTTAGAGGAGATACTGCAACGGGCGGTTCTAAGCCGGCAACTGTAGAAACTGGTGCTGTCATCCAAGTTCCATTGTTTATAAATGTTGGAGACAAAATAAGAATCGATACTCGAACCGGAGAATATTTAGAGAGGGTATAAACGCAGCAAATTGTCGAATACTATTTTGTAAAGGAGGGTATGTGATATGGAATATTTAAACGAAAGAGTTCCTACTTAAGAGGATTAGCAGACGGTTTAGGGATAGATGACAGCACAAAAGAAGGGAAAATAATTTTGGCAATTTTAGATACTTTAGAAGATTTTGCAGATGCGATAAATGAGCTGGAAGCTTCTCATTCTGAATTGGACGATTATGTGGGAGAAATAGATGAAGACCTTTCTGAAATCGAAAATCACATATATGGCGATGAGGACTATGAGGATGACGACTATGAGTACGATTATGACGATGATGAGGATGAAGAGGATGAAGAGGAAGATTATGAAGAGTATGTGGAAGGAGAATGTCCTAATTGCCATATGTTGATGAGTGTAGAAGAAGAGCTTTTAGATGATGAAAATGCTGAGTTGGTATGCCCTCATTGCAATGAAACCTTAAAAGTAAAAGATTTGAAAATTGTAGATGACGACGACTAATGAAAATGCCCACTAGCGAAAAGTTAGTGGGTGTTTTTTATTCATAAATATCTAACCTTACAAATATAATTTTACAAGAGGAGGGACAGGTATATGAACGCAAGAAAAAATTTTGAAGAAGTTCTTTATGCTCTTCCTCCATCAGTAAGAGAGGTAATTACAAAAATTCCTGATGCCCTATTGCAAGAAGTAGAGGAAATACGCCTTAGAGTTAATAGACCTCTTACAGTTTATTTACGAAATGAAGAAAAGTTTGTATCAAAAGAAGGGACAATGTCTTTTTCACCTTCTTTGGCCTATATCGTTACTTCTGAGGATTGTGAAAAAGCTCTTCAGTTAATATCCAAATCTTCTCTTTATGCTTTTGAAGAAGAAATAAGAAACGGATATATTACCTTAAAAGGTGGTTACAGAGTTGGTATAGTTGGAAAATGCGTTTTAGAAAATGGTTATATAAAGACTTTAAAGAATATTTCTGGATACAATTATCGAATATCAAAAGATATAATAGGAGTGGCAGAGGAAATATTAAAATATTTAATTAGTACTTCTAACGGTGTACATAACATTTTAATAATATCACCTCCTCAATGTGGCAAAACCACCCTCTTAAGAGATATTGCAAGGTGGATAAGTAATGGAATAGATTTTTTAGGCTTTACGGGTAAAAAAGTAGGTATAGTAGATGAGAGGTCAGAAATTGCCGGCTGTTACAATGGCATTCCTCAATTGGATGTTGGAATAAGGACTGATGTTTTAGACGGATGTCCTAAGGCTCATGGAATGATAATGCTTATAAGGTCAATGTCCCCGCAAGTGGTAGTAACAGATGAGATAGGCAGAAAAGAGGACATAGAAGCGATTCATGAGGTGTTGAATACTGGTGTAAAGATTATAACTACAGTTCATGCTAACGACATTGAGGACCTCATGAAAAAACCTATTTTAAAAGACGTTATTTCTTTAAGATATTTTGAGCGTTATATAATTTTAAGCAATCGTTTAGGGGCAGGTACAGTAGAAAAAATATTAGATGAGAATTTTAATACTTTGTTTAAAGGGCCATATAGGAGAGGAAGGATTGACAAATGAAATTATTGGGAATGGTTTTGGTTATTTTTTCTACCAGTAGTTTGGGGTATTTGTTTGCTTTGAAATATAAAATGAGGCGCTGGATACTTAAAAGTATGATATCTTCGTTAAACCTTTTGAAAATAGAAATAACATATTCAAAAGCCCCATTAGGAGAAATACTCATGGAGATTTCCCATTCTTTAGATAAAAGTGTAAAATTCGCTTTTTTAAAGACAGATGATACTATCACAAAATGAAGGTTACACTGCAGGAGAAGCATGGGAGATTGCCTTAAAGGAATGGGACAATGGCTATCTAAAAAAAGAAGACATAGAAATTTTGAAATCTTTTGGATATGGACTTGGCAATTCTGACGTATACAACCAAGAAAAGAATTTTGATTTAGCTATTGAGCTTTTAAAAAGGCAACTTAGTAACGCAGAAGAAGAAAGTAAAAAAAATGAAAAACTTTACAAAAATATTGGGGTTTTAGCAGGACTGGCGATAAACATATTGTTTTTATAGAGGAGGATTATAATGAACATAGATATAATTTTTAAAATTGCAGCAATTGGCATTTTGGTAACAGTATTAAATCAAGTATTAATACGTTCAGGGCGAGAAGAACAAGCAATGATGGTAACACTAGCAGGAATAGTAGTAGTGTTGATGATGGTAATAAATATGATAAACAATTTGTTTAATACAGTAAAAACAATATTTCAACTTTATTAGGTGATAGAATGGAAATATTTCAAATTGTTATTTTGGGAATAATAGTTTTAATTATTTTGACAGTTCTAAAGGAAACAAATCCTGAAATGAAAATAATTTTAAGTTTGGTAACCGGAGTCATCATCTTTATGATGATTCTTCCAAAACTTAGCGCAATCGTAGAAATATTGAATACTCTTGCTAAAAAAAGTGGCCTTGACAATATTTATTTTATGACAACCTTAAAAATCATTGGAATAGCTTACATAACGGAATTCGGAGTTCAGCTGTGTCACGACGCGAATGAAAAAAATTTAGCTTCAAAGATAGAAATAGCAGGAAAAGCAATTATAATTTTTTTATCAATACCTATAATTGTTGCATTAATTGAGACAATTCTTTCAATAATACCGTGAGGTGTAAAAGATTGAAAAAGTTACTTTTTGTAATTTTAATGATTATGAGTTTATTAACTACTGCCAAAGCGGATACAGGACAACAGGACATAGAAAGGCAATTAAGAGGTATTGATACTTATCAGATTGACCGCTTTGTAAAAGAAACTAATCAAAAAAATGGCAATATATTTCCCTACGTTGATATAAAGACTTATATAGGAGATGTTATATCAGGAAAACAATCTTTTGATATAAACAAATTTTTAAAAATTTACTAAAATTATTTTTTAAAGAATTATATTCATCTGTAAAACTTTTAACACAACTTTTAATTTTAGCTGTAATTGGCGGCATATTGATGAATTTACACGGTTCTTTTGAAAATGAAAATATAAGTGAGATTGCTTTTTTAGCTGTTTATGGAATTTTTATCGTAATAGCGGTTAAAAGCTTTATAGAAGCTTTAGGAATCGGCAAAGAAGCAATTGACAGCATGGTTGATTTTATGCAATCGATGTTGCCTGTTCTTATAACTTTGCTGGTATCGGTCGGTGCTTTTACCTCTGCAGCATTTTTTCACCCTGTTGTCATTGTAACAGTTCAGTTTATAGCACATCTTATGAGGGATTTTATATTGCCTATTATTTTGCTCATGACAGCTGTAAAAATTGTAGGAAATATTTCTGAAAAGTTTAGCTTGAATAAAATGGGGGATTTTTTAAAGACCTTATCTACTGCTTCTATTTCCATTTTATTGAGTATTTTTTTAGGAGTAATAACTATACAAGGTTTATCTTCTTCAATGGCAGATGGTGTAATATCGAGAACGGCAAAATATACAGTAGGTGCTTTCTTACCAGTGGTGGGAGGACTTTTATCTGATAGTGTGGATGCAGTTATAGGGGCATCACTACTGATAAAAGGAGCTGTAGGTATTTATGGACTTATAGCAATTGTAATAATTTCCGCAATGCCTTTAATAAAGCTTTTTTCCCTTATAATTATTTATCGTTTTACCGCAGCAGTGATTGAGCCAATTTCAGACAAAAGAATAGTAAATTGCCTTTCAGAGGTGGCAACTTCTTTAACTTATGTTTTTGGGGTATTGGCTTCTGTTACTGTGATGATGTTTTTTACAATAACTGCCATTATAGGTACGGCAAGTATTACTACTATGCTGAGGTAGGTGGAACAATGGAGTTTATAGAAAACTGGATAACACAGATAATTTATATTGCAATTCTCTCGATAGTTTTAGAACTTTTAGTTCCTTCCTCTAGTTTAAAAAAATATGCTAAAGTTGCAATAGGTTTTGTAATTATGATTACTATCTTAAATCCATTGATTAATTTTTTAAAAGGAGGAGCAAATATAGAAGCCTACGTATTTAAAAATAATTATTTTTTAAAAAACATAGATGTTGAGCAAATTTCAAAAGAAGCACAAAAGCAGAGGAATAATTTAATTGTGGCAGAATACAAGAAAAGGTTGATTGAACAGATTAAAGAAAGACTTGTAAATCTGTATGAAATTGAAGGAGTGGAAGTGGATGTCTCATTTGTAGAAGACCTAAATGACAAAGAATTTGGAAAAATAAATGAAATAACCCTATCTTTCAAAAGTACCACAATGGCTTCTCAAAACTCAGTAGAAAACAAAAAATTTAACGAAGAAATTAAAAAAGCAATAAGTGCATTCTATAATGTACCGTTAAAGAATATAACTATAAAAGAGGAATAAATTGAAAGGAGGTACTTGAGTGGATTTTAATAAACTTAAAGATAAATTTTTAAAAGATAATAAAAAGTTAATGGAAAATTTGACTGTTATCTTTTTAATAGGTTTGATTTTGTTAATAGGTGCGAGTACTTTTAAACCTCGTCCTTCAAATAACAATGAAGATAAAGAATTGGTTATGGCTCAAAAAGAAAATAATAGTGAAGATTATGCTCAAAAATTAGAAAAGGACCTAGAAAATATATTGTCAAGAATTGAAGGAGTGGGAAATATTGAAGTCCTCATTACGCTAAACTCAGATGAAGAGGTGGTAGCTGCAATGGATGTGGTAGAATCCAGTACTACTACAAATGAAAAAGATAGTAGTGGCGCCGTAAGAGAGACCATTCAAACAGAATCAAACAACAAAGTAGTTACCTCTCAAGATACCTCTGGGCAAAATAAACCTATTGTATTAAAAAGGATAATGCCTGAAATAAGGGGAGTGATTGTAGTTGCAGATGGTGCAAAAGATCCAAAATTAAGATACGAACTTTCTTTGGCTGTCCAAACTGCTTTAGGTATTCCTGCTTATAAAGTTAAGGTGATATCTTCAAAATAAAAGTGAGGAGGAGTTTTTATGGTTTTTATGAGAAAAAAGCTTATAGCAATTATATCTCTTGTCTTGCTAATAGCTATTGCTTTTGTTTTAAACTATGGGTATACCAGCAAGAAAGACGAAGCCGCTAAAAATGAATACAGCCAGAATCTGGATTCTATTCAAACAAGTACTTCTTCTGCAAAGGAAACTAGTACAGAAAAAGATAAACTTTTTACTGGAATATTTACTACTTATAGAGAAGAAAGAGAAATAAATAGAAGCAGAAGTATTGATGCTTTAAAGGAAATAGTAGAAAATAAAAATACCAGCGAAACTACAAGAGAGGAGGCTCAAAAACAAATAATAAAACTTACAGAAATAACAAACCAAGAAATGATAATAGAAAATTTGATAAAAGCTAAAGGATTTCAAGATGCAGTTGTGATGATAGACAACGGTGTAGTAAATGTAATTGTTCAGGCTGATGAACTGTCAGAGGAAGAAGTAGCTCAAATTGTAGATATTGTCTCCCGACAGACAGGAGTTTCATTAGATAATATAAAAATCATGACAAGACTGGAATAAGAAAACTTAATTGTTTTTGAGTCTACAATTATGATATAATTTATTTTGACAAATATCTGTTTTCTCTAAAAATTTATGTATTTAAGGGGGTGAAATTTATGGAAGAAAATGTAAATACAAATGAAAATCAAGAGTTAGGAACTATTAAAATCTCTGAAGAAGTAGTTAGTATCATTGCAGGCTTGGCGGCAACGGAAGTACCTGGAGTGGCTGGAATGAGTGGGGGAGTTGTAAACGGTATTTCTGAAATGTTGGGAAGAAAGAATTTGGGTAAAGGCGTAAAAGTAGAAGTAGGAGAAAAAGAAGTGTCAATAGATTTGTACTTAATTGTGGATTATGGTGTTAGAATTCCTGAAGTAGCTTGGAATGTGCAAGAAAATGTCAAAAATGCTGTGGAAAATATGACAGGATTAAAAGTTGTTGAGGTCAATATTCATGTTCAAGGGGTAAATATGGATAAAGAAAATAAAAAACAAAATGAGCAAGTTAAAGAAGATTTAAACTAACCCTCTGCTTTACAGAGGGTTAGTTTAGATAGAGTTATGGTACAATATATGCAAGAGGTAAAATTCAAGGAGTTGGGAATAATGAACAGAACAGAAGCCAGAGAATGGGTTGTAAAAATGCTTTATCAATACGATATTTCAAGGTTTCCTATAAGCAAAATATTTGACAATTTTTTATAAAGAAAAAGATCCTGGTGACCAAAAAGAATACATAGAAAATACCGTTAAAGGAGCTATTGAACACTTAGAGGAAATTGATAAAGAAATAGAAAAATATTCTCAAAATTGGGCTCTTAACCGTATGCTAGAATAGATTTGGCTATTTTAAGATGCAGCATTTATGAAATGATTTATGGAAATATTCCTGTAAATATTTCCATAAATGAAGCTGTAGAAATAGCCAAGAAATACAGTACAGAAGATTCTCATGTGTTTATAAACGGCTTGCTGGGAGCCTTTGTAAGGGATAAAGGATTGGAAGTGGGTGAATCGAATGATAATTGATGGTAAGGAAATTTCTAAAAAGATAAGGGAAGAGGTAAAAAGAGAGATAAGGGAGTTTGGCTATAAGCCTAGATTAGCAATTTTGATGGCTGGAAATGATGAGTCTTCAAAAGTTTATGCAAACTCTAAAGTTAAAGCTTGTAAAAATGTGGGGATTGAAGCAGAAATTTATTATTTTTCGGAAAACGAAGAATCTAAGTTTTTTGACATCTTAAAATTTTTAAATGAAGATAAAAACACTCATGGTATAATGATAGAAATGCCTCTTCCCAAAAGTTTTAATGCCGAATTAGTCTACGATACTATAAACCCTTATAAAGACGTGGATGGCATATCTAATTACAACATGGGAAAGTTATTTGCCGGAAAACCTCTTTTTATACCTTGTACTCCTAAAGCAATTTTATATATACTGGAAAGCATTAATACTCAATTTGTGGGAAAACATGCTGTTGTAGTAGGAAGAAGCAATATTTTAGGGAAACCAGTAGCTAAGCTTTTATTAGACAAAAATTGTACGGTTACTGTGTGCCATTCAAAAACAAAAGACTTGGCTTATTATACTAGACAGGCGGATATTTTAGTACTAGCGGCTGGTAAGATGAAGTTGGTGAAGGAAGATATGGTTAAAGAAGGAGCAATACTTATAGATGCGGGTATAAACGTTTACCAAAATAATATATATGGAGATGCAGATTTTGAAAAGGTAAAAGATAGATGCTCTTCTATAACACCGGTACCAGGTGGAGTTGGACCAGTTACTACTGCAATGATACTCAAAAACACTTTGGAGGCCTTTAAATATGCAATTGAAGGCGCTTGAAGTCAGAGAAATTACAGATTATATCAAAAAAATGATGGACAATGATATAATTTTAAGAAATGTACGGGTTAGAGGAGAAATTTCTAATTTAAAATACCACAGCACAGGAATATATTTCACTTTGAAAGACGAAATAGCCTCATTAAAATGTGTGATGTTTAACGAATATGGAAAGCTTTTAAATTTTACTTTGCAAGATGGTATGTCAGTGATTGTGACAGGTAGAATAACTGTATATGAGAAAAATGGAACTTATCAACTGTATGCTCAAAGTATACGATCTGATGGAATTGGGGCTTTATATTTTGCTTTTAATAAACTTAAAGAGAAACTGCAAAAAGAAGGACTTTTTGATTCTGACAAAAAGAAGCCTATTCCTAAACATCCTAAAAAGATTGCTGTGGTGACTTCTCCAACAGGGGCTGTAATACGAGATATAATAACAATTTCTAAAAGGAGAAATCCCACAATAGATATTTTAGTAGTTCCTGTTTTAGTACAAGGAATCTCAGCTGCCGATGAGATATGCAATGCTCTTCGAATTTTGAACAAAAGGAAAGACATTGATGTGATTATTTTAGCAAGAGGTGGAGGATCCTTAGAGGAAATTTGGCCTTTCAATGAAGAAAAAGTGGCAAGATGCATTTATGCATCTCGTATACCAGTTGTTTCTGCAGTAGGACACGAGACAGACTTTACTATTTCTGATTTTGTGGCAGATTTAAGAGCTCCTACTCCTTCTGCTGCTGCAGAAATTGTAGTGCCAGATATAAAGGTTTACCAAAGAGAGATATTTTTATTAAAAACAAGGCTTATAACATTAATGATGGCAGAGTTAAAACGTAAGAAGAAAGAGTTGGAGAGCCTTAGAAGGGCTCTTTACTTTAACAGTCCTATTAAGAGAAATGAAGTTTTAAAGCATAAAATCGAAAGTTTAAAAAGCTCTTTGTGCAAGGAAATGCTTTCTATATATAATAGGAAGAAAAACGATTTTTTGATTTTGACAGAAAAATTAAATTCTTTAAGTCCATTAAACGTGCTTACAAGAGGCTATACAGTTATTTTAGACAAGCAAGAAAAAGTTATTTCTTCTGTGAAAGACATAACACCTTATGAGGAAGTAAAAATTTTATTTAAAGACGGTAATGCTAAAGCAATTATACAAGAGGTGAAAGAAGATGCAAGAGGAGTTGAGTTTTGAGGAAGAGATGACAAAATTAGAAGAAATTTTAAATAAATTAGAAAAGGGAAATTTATTATTAGAAGAATCTTTTAACTTGTTTAAAGAAGGCATTGAAATTTCCAAGAGATTAGAAAAGAAATTAAGAGAGGTTGAAGGAAAAATAACTCTTCTTATAAACGAAAGCGAGGAAGTTGATTTTAAAGAGGAGGAAAAGGATGTTTAAAGAGCAACTAAAAGAAAAACAACAGCTTATTGAAAAAGAATTACACAGGATATTAGAAGTGGAAGAAAACCCACAAATAATCTACGAGGCCATGAAATATAGTGTATTTGCTGGTGGAAAAAGGTTAAGACCAGTATTATGCCTTTCTTCTTGTGAACTTTTTGAAGGAGACATAAAAAAAGCCCTTCCTGTAGCTTGTGCAATAGAGCTCATTCACACTTATTCCCTTATACACGATGACCTTCCAGCTATGGATAACGACGATTTGAGAAGGGGAAAGCCTACAAATCACAAGGTTTACGGTGAAGCTATAGCAATACTGGCAGGAGATGGACTTTTAAATTTGGCCTTTGAAGTCCTAATAAGGCATGCTTTAGAAAATCCCCATGATTATCAAAGGATTTTAAAAGCTACAGATGAAATTGCGCGAGCCTCAGGTTGCAAAGGAATGATTGGTGGACAAGTGGTGGATATACTTTCACAGAACACAAAGCTTACTTATGAAGAATTAAAATTTATGCATGAACATAAAACAGGTGCTTTGATAGAAGCATCTGTTTGTGCAGGAGCTTACATTGCTGGTGCTATAGAAGAAGATATTCATGCATTAAGAGAATATGCAAGTTTGATAGGTCTTGCTTTTCAAATAAAAGACGATATATTAGATGTAATTGGAGAAGAAGAAAAATTGGGCAAAAAGGTTGGTAGTGATAGAGAAAAAGGCAAAGTTACTTTTGTCAATATCTTTGGCTTAAAAAAATCCCAGCAAATGGTTGTAGAACTTACACAAAAGGCTATAGAGATTTTAGATAGATTTGGAGAAAAAGCACTCTTTCTTAAAGAATTGTCTAATTATTTAATTGAGAGAGTAAATTGAAGAATAAAGGAGTATTGACACTACTTTTTAAAAGGAATGAGTTTTTTGATACGTAAGGGAGTATAGTAGCCTTTTAATCACTTTGTATAGGTTTGATATTGATATTTTTATTATGTTATAATTAAGATACCTTGAAGAGAAAGGCAAAGTGGTGCAGTATCCTAGTCAGAGGCGCTAATCCCGAAGACGGGCCTAAAAATCCGTCAAGGGCACATCGATGAAGTTCCTGGTGCTGGCTTTCAACGCCCAGTTGGGGGCTGGTGCTGGGAGTTAAGGAGGGGGGGCGATCCACAATGGCATGTGGGCGTTGACCCTTCCTCCGCGGAGACCCACCTGCGTGGCTCTTAAGCTATGGGGTGGGATGAACCTGTCGCGCGGCCATAAAGCTGCGGACAGTGTAGCCTGCCTTGAGTGATTCGGGTGGATATCAGTTTTAATTTAAGCAGTAATTCAATGAGCTCTTGAATTACTGCTATTGCTGATGAAACCCGAATTGCAAAAGAGGATAGGGATTAGTCCCTCTGGTGAGGAAAACTCCTAGGCTGTGCCTTGCCGGCGGCATATTGGGGATTACAGTGCGGGCTAAGTGGCAATCCAGTCTTACCTTTGGCAACAAGGTAAAAGCGGGCTTAAAGGGGAACCGCTGAACGGTGACGTTCAGTGCCTGCTTGGGAAATCCTACTGGACCTAAGCCGCAAAGTTTACTCAATATGCTACCACTTTGCCTACATATACCATAGGAGGTTCTTTTTTTATTATGAAAAACAAAAGCATAAATATGGATTATAAATGGATTTTACATATATCTATTATAACCTTTTTTCTTGCTACCATATTAAATTTTTTTCTGATGTTGCATTGAAAGAAAGCAATCTCATTGTAGCCTTTTGCGTTCTTGGTTTTATAGTGTTAATTGGTATAATTTTTGATGTAATAGGTACAGCAGTGATTTCAGGCAGAGAAGAACCCTTTCATGCAATGGCAGCTAAAAAAGTATTTGGGGCAAAGGAAGGCATAAAACTTCTCAGAAATGCTAATATAGTAGCTAATTTTTGCAATGACGTTGTGGGAGATATTTCCGGGATTGTATCTGGGGCTGCTCTGATGGCGATAATTGTAAAATTTACTTTTGAGGGAGCTAAAGGCTCTATTTATACTGCAATTTTAGGAGGTCTATTATCTGCCATTACCATTGGAGGAAAGGCTGTGGGGAAGAACATAGGTATAGCTAAAAGTCAGTCTATTGTGTATGGAGTTGCTGTGATGCTGGCGTGGATTGAAAAAAAAACAGGTATAAAGATTTTGCCAGATTTTAAGAATAATAAAAGGAAGAAAAGAAAGTGAGGGTCTTTAAATGCTTGAACAAATTGATAGCCCTTATGATCTAAAAAAATTAGACAAGAAGGATTTTCTCCTGCTTTGCAGAGAAATACGCCAATTTTTAATAGAAAAGGTGTCTAAAACGGGGGGCCACTTAGCATCAAACCTTGGAATTGTTGAACTTACTATTGCACTTCATTATGTTTTTGATTCTCCGGTTGACAAAATAATTTGGGATGTTGGGCACCAATGCTACGTACATAAAATGCTTACGGGAAGGAAAGACCAATTTGACACTTTGAGAAAATTCAATGGCCTTTCTGGCTTTACTAAAAGGGCAGAAAGCGTGCACGATGTATTTGGAGCTGGTCACAGCAGTACCTCTATATCTGCAGCATTAGGTATAGCCAAGGCAAGAGATTTGAAGGGTGAAAAATACTCTGTAGTAGCAGTAATTGGGGATGGAGCTTTAACTGGTGGTATGGCTCTTGAGGCATTAAACGATGCAGGAAGGTCTGAGACAAATTTGATTGTTGTATTAAATCACAATGAAATGTCGATTTCTGAAAACGTGGGCAGTTTATCTTTGTATTTAAGCAAGCTAAGAACAGATCCTACTTATAATAAATTAAACAAGAAGTTGATAATTTACTCAATATTGCGCCTCCAATTGGGAAAAGTCTGCATAAATACATCGAAAAGATAAAAGATTCTGTAAAACAGTTAGTAGTGCCGGGAATGTTTTTTGAAGAGATGGGTTTTACATATTTAGGACCTATTGACGGACATGATGTTGGAGGCTTATAGAGGTTTTAGAAAGAGCAAAAAGAATGAAAGGACCTATTTTAATACATGTTGTTACCAAAAAAGGTAAGGGCTACAAATTTGCAGAAAAATTTCCAGAGAAATTCCATTCTGCAGCTCCTTTTGACATACAAACGGGGAAGTTTGTAAATGAGGAACAGGAGACTTATTCTGACGTATTTGGAAAGACTCTTACTGAAATGGCATTAAAAGATGACGAAATTGTTGCAATAACTGCTGCCATGCCAGAAGGAACAGGACTTATTCATTTTGCAAAATTAATACCTGAAAGATTTTTTGATGTTGGAATAGCAGAGCAACACGCTACTACCTTTGCAGCAGGAATGGCAGTGCAGGGATATAAGCCTTACTTTGCAGTGTATTCTACTTTTTTGCAAAGGGCTTATGACCAGATTATCCACGATGTATGTATACAAAAATTGCCTGTTGTTTTTGCAATTGACAGAGCAGGGATTGTAGGGGAAGATGGTGAAACCCATCAAGGAGTTTTTGATTTATCTTATTTAAGGCCAATTCCTAATATAGCGATTATGTCTCCAAAAGACGCAAATGAATTGGTTGAAATGATTAAATTATCAAGAAATCTTGACTTTCCTGTTGCTATAAGGTATCCAAGAGGAAAAGCAGGAAAATTTGATATTACAAGAGAATGCAGTATAGAGTTTGGAAAGGCAGAATTGGTTTGTGAAGGAAAAGAGATAGCGATTTTTGCATTAGGAAGAATGGTAGAAAAGGCATTAAAGGCGAAAGAAATTTTAAAAGCCTCTGATTTGCAACCATTTATTGTTAATTTGAGATTTGTCAAACCTTTAGATGAAGAGCTAATTTTGGATATTTCAAACAAAGTTAAATTTATTGTTACAGTAGAAGACAATGTAATAGTGGGTGGCGTTGGAAGTGCTATACTAGAGCTTTTGAATTCTACCGGAATACATAAGCCAGTTTTACGTTTGGGATTTCCTGATAAATTTATTGAACAGGGAGATGTGGAAAGTTTGTTTAAAAAATACAATTTGGATGCCGAGTCTATCGCAAATACTATACTACAAAAATATAAGGAAATGAGGTAAATATGGCGTCAAAAAAAGAAAGATTGGATGTTTTACTAGTTCAAAAAGGTTTTTTCTCTTCAAGAGAAAAAGCAAAAGCTTCTATTATGGCAGGAGAAGTATATGTTGATGGCAAGAAAATTGAAAAAGCTGGAGAGTTTGTCAACATAGATTCTTCAATCGAGGTAAAAACTAACTCTTTACCTTATGTAAGTAGGGGTGGACTAAAGTTACAAAAAGCGATAGAAACTTTTAATATTGATGTGACTGGGAAGATTGCCTTAGACATTGGAGCTTCTACAGGAGGTTTTACTGACTGCCTTTTGAAACATGGTGCTATAAGAGTATATGCTGTAGATGTAGGATACGGGCAATTGGATTGGAGTTTAAGAAATGACCCTCGGGTTATAAATATGGAAAAGACTAATATAAGATTTTTAAAGACATTGCCTGAAATAGTGGATATAATCACAATAGACGTCTCCTTTATTTCCCTTGAACTTGTAATACCTTCTGCAGATAAATTTTTAAAATCAGAGGGAGACTTGATAGCTTTAATAAAGCCGCAATTTGAAGCGGGGAGAGAAAAAGTAGGCAAAAAAGGTGTTGTAAAAGATCCCGCTGTTCATAAAGAAGTGATTGAAAAAATTGTGACCTTGTTTCAAAAATATAATTACGGTATAATAGGCATTACCTATTCTCCTATAAAGGGTGCAGAAGGCAATATAGAATATTTAATTTGCGGTAAAAAAGAAATTAAAAATCAATTCAACTTTGACATTGCGAAAATTATAGAAGAGGCTTTTAAAACTTTGGACAAATAAAATATTTAGCAGGAAAATTTGTTTTTTTGTAGAATATGATAAATGTGGTGATATTATGATGAAAAAAGTCGGTGTTATTCCCAATATTAATAAAGATAAAGACTTAGAAGTAACTAAATCCATTGTAAAATGGCTACTGGAGCATGATTCTGAGCCATATCTTAACGAAATAGTTGCTTCTAAAATGGGTTATGATAAATACGGTAAAAAATCCACAGATATATATAGTAAGTCCGATTTTATAATTGCACTAGGAGGAGATGGCACTATTTTAAATGTAGCGAGGCTTTGTGCACCTTTTGGCACGCCTATTTTTGCCGTAAATTTGGGTCACCTTGGATTTCTTACAGAGGTAGACATGAATGAGGCGTTTATTTCTTTAGATAAAATATATAAGGGAGAATATACAGTCGAAAAAAGGATGATGCTGGAAGCAAATATAGTTAAAAATGATATGGAAATCATTAATTTTAGAGCTTTAAATGATATTGTTATTACAAGAGGAGCTTTTTCAAGAATGGCTCGCATAAATGCCTATGTAAATAACAATTACGTAGATACCTATTTAGCAGATGGAGTAATAATTGCAACTCCTACTGGTTCAACTGCTTATTCGCTTTCGGCGGGCGGACCTATTGTATATCCTACTGTTGAAGTTATAATAATAACACCCATCTGCCCTCATACTTTGTATTCAAGGTCTATAATAGTTTTACCAGAGGATGTTATAAGATTGGAAATAAGCGAAGAAAATCACGATTTAATGATAACAACCGACGGGCAACAGGGATTTAAACTTGATTATAGAGATATAATTTACATTAAAAAGAGCAATGAATATACCAATCTTATAAAAGTAAAAAATACCAATTTTTTTGATTTGTTGAGGGACAAACTTACAGAAAGATAAAATGAGGTGATGGCTAATATGATGAAAATAGCTCGGCACGCTAAAATTCTTGAAATAATCTCTGAAAAAGAAATTGAAACACAGGAAGAGCTAGCAGCTGAACTTCAAAAGCAAGGTATTGATGTAACTCAGGCTACTGTGTCAAGAGATATAAAAGAATTAAGACTTATAAAAGTGTTAACAGAAGATGGGAAAAGATATAAATACGCACCGATGGGAAAAGTAGACAGCCATATCACAGATAGGCTAATGACTCTATTGTCTGAGTCTATAATTAGTGTTGATTATGCAGGAAATATCATAGTTATAAAAACGTTATCAGGCACAGCTCCTGCAGCAGCAGAAGCTATCGACACATTAAATTGGAATAATATAGTTGGCACATTAGCAGGAGATAATACTATTTTTGTTTTAGCGAGAAATGAAGAAGCTCTTCAAGAGTTGTTGGAGAAATTCAAAAAGTTAATTAAGTGATTTCTGGGGGTTTTGCTATGCTTTTAGCACTTAGCATTCAAAACGTTGCATTAATTGACAAGGCAGAGTTGCAATTCGAGGAAGGATTCAATGTATTAACTGGTGAGACAGGAGCAGGCAAATCTATAGTTATTGATTCGGTCTTGCTGCTTTTAGGCGGTCGGGGCAGCAAAGAGATAATACGCACAGGTGAAGAAAAAGCTATTGTAGAGGGCGTATTTTTTGTGGATTCCAATAAAGATAAAATTGTAGAAATTTTAGAAGAAATAGGTTTGGAGTTAGAAGAGGATGACACTTTAATAATAAATAGGGAAATTACAAAAAACGGAAGAAGTTATTGTAGAATAAATGGCAGAATAGTGCCTCTTTCTTTTTTGAGTAAAATAGGAGCTTTCTTAGTAGATATTTTAGGCCAACATGAGCATCAGTTTCTTTTAGACAATACTAAACATCTTTTTATCTTAGATAACTTTGGGGATGAGGAGTTTAAAGCTTTAAGAGAAAAATTTAAGGAGCTATTAAAAGAATACAACAGGATACAAAAAGAGATTTCAAGTTTTTTTAAAGATGAGAAAGAAAAAAATGAAACAATTGAGCTTTTGAAATATCAAATTGAAGAGATTGAAAGGGCAAGTTTAAGCGTAGAAGAAGAAAGTCAGTTGTTAGAAAAAAGAAATTTATTATTAAATTTCGAAAAATTATTCACCGCTATGAATTCTAGTTACAAATTTTGTACGAAGGTAGTGGGAGCTTTTCTGTTTTAGATAATTTACATGTTGCAATTAAAAATTTAGAAACTGCTCTTACTATAGATGAAAAGTTAAAAATTTTGAAAGATAAATTGGAGAATATCCTATATGAATTAGAAGACTGTGCTTTGCAGATACGGGATTACTTGAAAGGCTTAGATTTTAACCAGCAAAGTTTAGAGGAAATTGAAATGCGATTAGATCAAATAAATTTCTTGAAAAGAAAATATGGACCTACAATACAGCAGATTTTAGAATTTAAAGAAAATAAAAAAAGGGAATTAGAGGATATATTAAATTTTGAAGAAAAGCAGCAAGAATTAAAGCTTAAGCAACAAAAATTATGGGAAAAAATTTTAGAAGTTGGTGAAGCATTACATCTCAAAAGGAAGCAAATGGCAGAAAATATAGAAAAAAATATAAATCAAATTTTAGTTGAACTTAATATGCCAAATGCTTATTTTAAGGTGAATATAGAAAAAATGGGAGAACCTACTGAAACTGGATTTGATAAGATTGAATTTTTAATCTCTACAAATAGAGGAGAGCCTCTAAAGCCTTTATCTAAAATTGCTTCTGGTGGTGAACTTTCAAGAATTATGCTGGCATTAAAAACTATTCTTGCTTCGGCAGATGGAATTTCTACTTTGATTTTCGACGAAGTTGATACGGGAATAAGCGGAAAAACTGCCCAATTAGTGGCGGAAAAAATGGCATATCTTTCTAAAAAACATCAATTGATCTGTGTTACTCACCTACCTCAAATTGCTTCTATGGCAGATACTCATTATCGAATTTCCAAAATAGAAAGAAAGGAAAGGACTTATATTAATGTGGAAAAACTTGATTATCAAGGAAAAATAAATGAATTAGCCCGTATTATGGGAGGCTCCCGTGTTACTCAGACTACTTTAGACCATTCAAAAGAATTACTAGATATTGCATCTCAATTTAAAAGCAAAATTTAATATTTTGGTTTGACCTCACTTCCTTTTACTATCGGCTAATATATTGACAGTATATAAAACTTTAAAAAAGGTTAAGTTAATTTTAGATTAAATAAGCCACAAAAAAGGAAGTGAGAAAATGCCAAAAAATACAGTAAAGTTGTTACTTTTTATATCCTTAAGCTTTTTTTTAGTATTTGCAAACTATTTTACTCCTATACAAGATATAGCAAAAACCCCCTCAAGTTTTAAATTTTTTCAAGGGGAAAAAGTCAATTATAACTTTAATATACCAATAAAAGTAAGTTTTCAGGCTGATAAAAAAGGTTTTTTGAAAATTAATGATACAGAAGGTAAAAATGTTTTAAATTTAAAAAAACCAATTACAATAGAAGCTGTAAACACCGGTACAGTAAATTTGGATTTTAAGCTATTTGGAATATTTCCTATAAAACATATTAGTGTCGATATTGTTCCGCCTACAAAAGTAGTTCCAGGTGGTCAAGCAATAGGGGTTAAGCTAAACACAAAAGGCGTATTAGTAGTAGGTTATTCAGATATAATGGGAGAGGATAGTAAAATTTATAGTCCTTATAAACAAGGAAAAATACAGATAGGAGATATAATATTAGAGGTCAACGGTAAGGAAATAAAACGTGCAGAAGACATTACTAACATTGCAAATAAATTAAAGGGAAAAGCTTTAAAATTAAAAATAAACAGGAAAAACCACATTTTTTATACTAGTATTTGTCCTGTAAAATCAAAAGAGGATAAACAATACAGAATAGGTCTTTGGGTAAGAGATCACACTGCTGGTATAGGAACCTTAACCTTTTATTATCCTACGACAAAGATATATGGAGCTTTAGGCCATGCTATAACTGATGTAGACACTGGCACATGTTATCAGTAGAAAACGGTGAGATTATGAATTCTCGAATTACTTCTATTGACCAGGGAAGAAGAAGTAGGCCGGGGGAATTAAAAGGGATTTTTTTAGAAGAAGTTGATACAATCGGTAATATACTCAAAAATACTGAATTTGGAATTTATGGGAATATGTATAAAGATTTTAATAATGATTTGTATGGAGAGATTCCTATAGCATATCAAAGCCAAATAAAAGAAGGACCAGCGAAAATATTAGCTACCATTGATGGTACAGGTATACAGGAATTTGATATTGAAATTATCAAAAAGTATATCAAGAAACTCCTAGTTCTAAAAGCATGATAATTAAGATTGTTGACAAGAATTTATTAAAAAAGACTGGAGGCATAATACAAGGTATGAGCGGTAGCCCTATTATACAAGATGGGAAACTGGTTGGAGCAGTTACTCACGTTTTTGTTAATGACCCAACAAAAGGTTATGCTGTTTATGCAGAATGGATGATGAGGGAAATGAATAATCTACTTAATAATAAACAGGTCTTTACAAATAATTAAAATTTTTCGGGAAAAAGAAGGAAATTCATATATTATGTAGAATAATAAATATTATACTAATATTAGCAATGGGAGGTTAAATAATTGGTTAAGAAAGTTAGAGTAGGAATAGCGGATGATAACAAAGAGTTTGCTACTATTTTAGCTGAGTATTTATCTACCCAAGAAAATATTGAAGTGGTAGGTGTTGCCAATGATGGCAACCAAGCAATTGAATTAATCAAAGATCATTCGCCGGATTTGTTAATTTTAGATATTATAATGCCATATTTAGACGGTATTGGTGTTTTGGAAAAGATAAATGAGGAACAATTAAAAAAGCCTAAAATTTTAGTTTTATCTGCTGTTGGCCAAGAAAAAATAACTCAACGAGCTATTGCCTTAGGAGCCGATTATTATATTTTAAAGCCGTTTGATTTAGCTATGCTATCAAAAAGGATTTCTGAAATTATGGAATCTGAGTTAGATGTAGTATCAAAGACTGTTTTTCCTGTGGTAAAGGCAAAGAAAAATTATGACCTTGAAGCGATGATTACAGAAATTATTCATGAGGTAGGAGTACCAGCTCATATAAAGGGGTATATGTATCTAAGAGATGCTATTTCTCTTGTTATAAGCAATATGGAGTACTTGAATTCTGTAACCAAAATGTTATATCCTAAAATAGCGGAAAAGTACAATACTACTCCCAGCAGAGTAGAAAGAGCTATAAGGCATGCAATAGAGGTCGCTTGGAGTAGGGGCAAAACTGAAGTTTTAAATGAACTTTTTGGATATACTATAAATGACGAAAAAGGTAAACCAACAAATTCTGAGTTCATTGCGCTTATTGCTGATAAATTGAGGTTGGGAATGAAAGCAGGGTAAAAGAGCAGATACCTGCTTTTTCTTTTTTTAGCTCTCATTTAAAAATATGATAAAACATAAAAGTAGAGCCAAAAATCCTTCTATTTGTTGAGGATTCAACAAGTGGAAGGATTTTCATGTAACTGAATAAAATGACTTTTTTATTTCCTGTAAAAATTTTTTATGCTATAATAATAAACGATGTTACTTTATGGAGGAAACTTGTATGCAAATAACAGGAACAGTGAAAATGGATAAAAGAACTAAAAATTTAGTGAAAAGATTAAATCCTGGAGAAATAGCTATAATTGATCATAGAGATATAGATGAAGTGGCTGCTGAATCTTTAGTAGAGAAAAAAGCTTTGGCAGTCATAAATGCTGATAAATCTATAAGCGGTAGATATCCTAACATGGGACCTTCCATCTTATGTGAGGCAGGAATTCCAATTATTGACGATGTAGGAAAAGACATTTTTGATTTATTGAAAGAAAATGACAAAATAACTATAATTGATAATGAAATATATAAAGACGGTCTGCTTATAAAAAGAGGAAAACTTCTCACAAAAGACGTTATAAACTATAAATTGCAGGAAAGTCGTGAAAACATAGGTGTTGAATTAGATAAATTCATTGAAAATACATTAGAATATGCCAAGAAAGAAAAATATTTTATTCTAGGGGGAGTTGAATTACCAAATGTTAAAACTCGTTTTAAGAATCGACATGCTCTTGTAGTTGTTAGAGGAAAGGATTACAAAGAAGACTTATTTACAATAAAACAGTATATAAACGATGTAAAACCTATTTTAATAGGAGTAGATGGAGGGGCAGATGCTCTTTTAGAGTTTGGTCTTGTACCTGATATAGTCATTGGTGATATGGACAGTGTAAGTGATGAGGCTTTAAAAAAGGCTCGCGAAATCGTAGTTCATGCTTATCCCAACGGAAGAGCACCGGGCTTAGATAGAGTAAAGGCATTAGGCCTTAAAGCAGAAATTTTTAAGGCACCGGGTACAAGTGAAGATATAGCTATGCTGTTGGCATTTGAAAAAGGTGCTGACTTAATTGTTGCTGTAGGGACCCATTCCAGTATGATTGATTTTCTGGAAAAAGGGAGAAAAGGAATGTCCAGCACTTTTTTAGTGCGATTAAAAGTGGGAGAAAAATTAATCGATGCCAAAGGAGTAAATAAGCTGTACAGGGAAAATTTTAAAATTTCTTATATATTAAGCATTATACTGGCAGCGTTGATTCCTCTGGGAGTAATAGCGTATTTTTCTCCACCTATGCAGCAGCTGTTGAAATTATTACAACTTAGAATTCGTCTTTTAATTGGATTTTGAGGAGGATTTTTATGAATATAAATATTAAATACTATGTTTTAACAATTGCTTCTATTTTTGTTGCTTTAGGAATTGGCATTTTTATAGGCTTTATGTTAGATGGCCAAAAGGTTTTTTCGGAGCAACAAACTGCAATTATAAACGAATTAGAACAAAAGTTCAAAGATTTACAAACAGAAAATGATAATCTGAAAACCACTATTCAAGAATTAAATAAAAGGATAGGGTATTACAATCAGTTTCATCAAATTATTTTTCCTGAGTTAATAGATAATAAGTTAAGTGGAGTTAAAGTAGCAATTATTGAAACTACTAACGAATTTATATATTCTGGCATGAGGAACGCTCTTTTAAAAGCAGGAGCCACGATTGAGTCAATTACTGTTATAAAAAACAGTTTTAATACTGGTAATGAATTGGAAGTAGAAAATTTAATCAATTTCCTTTCTAACAAATATGAAGTTACACTAGATGAAAAACACCTGAACGAATTCGTAGCTTCGAAATTAGCTAATGCGATTGTAACTGGTCAGGATGTGGATCTTATTAATTATTTAAAGGCAAATGGTTATATTGATTTTACGGGGATTGCAGGTAATACAGATTTTGTGATTATAGCTGGAGGAAGTAATAATGAAGATAATAATGTAGCTTCTATAGATATTCCAATAATAAAACAAGCGAAATTACTCAATGTTCCTATTATAGGTGTTGAACAAAGCGATGCTAAATATTCCTATATTGATGCTTATAAAAAACAGCATATTTCCACAATAGACAATGTAGAAGATATAATAGGTCAAACGTCACTTATAATGGTAATGGAGGGTAAAGAAGGCAATTATGGAGTGAAGGCAAGTGCAATGAGTTTAATGCCGGATTCTTTTATAAAGTCTGACAATTCTAATCATACTTCCACTGCTAATTCTAAAAAGTGAGGGTGGATAGATGGATAAAAAAGTTAGTGTACTAATACCTGCTTACAATGAAGAAGAGAGAATAATTGATACCATAAAAGGACTAAAAGATGTTGAAGAAGTCGATGAAGTTATCGTAATAAACGATGGCTCAACTGATAATACTGCTGAAAAGTCAAAAAAAGCAGGTGCGAAAATAGTCAATATGAAGAGAAATGTTGGTAAAGGAACAGCTTTAAAGGAAGGTTTAAAATATGTAAAAAATGACGTTGTAGTTTTTCTAGATGCTGATGTAGGGCTTTCGTCGCGAGAAGTCAAAAAACTTATATTGCCTGTCCTTGAGGGAGAAGCAGATGTTACAATTGCAAAGTTTCCCAAAACAAATGTAAAAGCTGGATTTGGCTTTGTTAAAACTTTAGCTAGAAAAGGAGTAAAATATTTTACTGGATATGAAATTGAATCTGTATTGTCAGGCCAGAGGCTTTTAAAAAAAATGTTTTAGAGAGTTTAAAAACTTTTTATAAAGGTTTTGGAATAGAAGTTGGGATGACAATAGATCTATTAAAAAAAGGATACAAAATAAAAGAAGTAGAAGTGAATATGACACACTCTGTTACAGGCAGAAACTTAATAGGTTTCCTACACAGAGGAAAGCAGTTTTGGGATATTCTGAAAGTATTAATATATAAGTTTCTTTCGAAAGATATCAATGATTAGTAGGTGAGATAGTGTTTTGGACTAAAATATTGTTAACTCCTTTAATAATGACAGTTATAACAAAAAAGCTTTTTATAGTATTATTAGCAAACCTTTGTGTTTAAGAGAAAACTATAAATGATGATACCTGTTTGTGGTGGTATTGTATTTGTACCTTCTTTATTTGTGTCAATTATACTTCTCAATTTATTGGGACTTAAAATAGATTATCAAGAAGTAATTTTGTTAAGTTTATCCCTCATTTCTTTTGCCGGATTTATAGATGATGTATTAGGAGACAAAAATGTAAGAGGCTAAAGGGTCATATAACAATGCTTTTAAAAGGAAAGCCTACTACGGGCAGTTTAAAAGCTTTATCAGGAGTTTTGATTGCTTTTTTTACAAGTTTTAATATTGGAAAAATTATATAGGAGAATTGATAATAGATACCTTGATAATAGCACTTTTTACTAATTTTTTAAACCTTGTAGACTTACGACCTGGAAGGTCTGGGAAGACTTTTTTGGTTATTTCTTTAATTTTTCTAATAATAGGCAAAACTCAACCCTATTTCTTGGTTTTACTAACTATGATTCTTTTAGTGTATTTACCGGAAGATTTAAAAGCCAAAGTAATGATGGGGGATACCGGATCAAATGTTTTAGGAATGTCTTTAGGAATAAGTAGCATCCTTATTTTTGATTTATACGGCAAGTTAATAATATTAACATTGCTAATTTTATTACATATTTTTACAGAAAAATATTCGTTAACTGCTTTGATCGAAAAAAATAAAGTTTTAAACTATCTCGACATGTTAGGAAGAAAAGGAGAAAGATAACGTGATTAGCGTTTATTTAGCTAAAGTAAATAAAATTGTGTCACAAAGAGAAGGCATAACTGTTGTGGAGGTTGAGTCAGAGGACGAAAAGGCACTGGCTTTGAATTATGACGATGTAACCGGAAAAATAGAGGTAGGAGATAAAGTTTATGTAAACCGAACTGCTCGCCTTTTAAATCTTGGAACCGGTGGATATGATTTTATAATGGCAAATCTCAGACATTCTCAATTCGATGCTATAAGTAAAGGACATATTATGAAATTGAGATATACACCTTTTCAGATAAATGTACTAAGCATGGAGGAACAAAACAGTCCTTATCATACTGCTTTTGAAGAGTTTGAAAGTTTAGAAGATTTACCTGTAATAGTTGGAGAACTTCACAGTATGGTAGCGCCTGTAGCCTTAGTGCTAAAAAGTACAAATCCTAACCTTAAAATTACATATGTAATGACAGATGGTGGATGCCTACCTATAAGTTTTAGCAATACAGTTTTTGAACTTAAAAAGAGAGGAATAATAGATAATACAATTACAATTGGCCATGCTTTTGGAGGAGATTATGAATGTGTAAATATTTATACTGCTTTGATAGGTGCAAAGGAGGTATTACAAACAGACGTAGTTATAGTGGCAATGGGGCCAGGAATAGTAGGTACGGGAACTAAGTATGGTTTTTCAGGAGTAGAACAAGCCTATATAATAGATGCTGTAAATAAATTGGAAGGTAATCCTGTACTTATCCCAAGAATTGGATTTAATGACAAAAGAAATAGGCATCAAGGAATTAGTCACCATACTATAACTGTTTTAGAACTGTGTAATAGTTCCTGCGTTTTGACTTTTCCTACAATGGAAGAAGAAAAAGAAAAAATAATAAAAGAGCAGATAAATTCAAATCCTGTATTTTCACGATATAGAATAGAATTTATTGAAGCTGAAATTATAAGAAAATATATAGAAGAAACTGACTTTAACTTGACAACAATGGGAAAAAACTATGAAAGTGAGCCAGACTTTTTTAATGCTTGTGGAGCTGCAGCCCTTTATGTGTCTTTTAAATTATTGGAAAGCTGATTTAATTACTTCGAGTCAGGGGTCAGCTTCCAGCATCCTTGCCTCTGGCCTCGCTTTTGTCTCTCAGTCTCGCTAAGTTTAGCAACTGCTCTGTCAAGTTGCTTCTCTTGGGTAAGATGTTAACTAAATGAGTCTAATTCTTGACACGGATTACTTCTCCTAAAGTTTTGTATCTTTTATTTAGTTCCTTTAATAAAAATAATAGAGTAGAAAATTTTCCAGCATAATAAAGACTGTTTCCTATTATAATCATTTTATCACCTCATTTCTATAGTATGTTATGTAATTATTGCTAAAAATATACATAGAAAGGAAGATGAGTTTTGAAGCAAAAAGAAGTTACAGTCGGTACCAATAAGATTTTTGAAGGAAAAATAATAAATTTAAGAGTAGATGAGGTAAAATTGCCTAATGGAAAAGTTACTACGCGAGAAATAGTTGAGCATCCCGGCGGTGTATCCATAGTAGCAGTTACCGATAAAGAAAAAATTTTGTTAGTGAAGCAGTATAGAAAACCTGCTGAGGAATCTTTATTAGAGATACCAGCAGGAAAGTTAGAAAAAGGCGAAGAACCTTTGATTTGTGCTAAAAGGGAATTATTAGAAGAAACAGGTTATGAAGCAGGTTTTATAAAACATTTGATTACTTTTTATACTACTCCTGGATTTTCTGATGAAAAAATGTATTTGTATTTTGCAAAAGATTTAAAAAAATACACTGCTCAACCTGACGAGGACGAATTTTTAGAGGTATATGAGTATACTCCAGAGGAATTGTGGGAAATGATTTTGCAAAATCAGATAAAAGATTCTAAAACAATAATTGGAATTTTATATTATTTTAAAATGAGGAATAGCCTATGAAATTTTACGGGGATTTGCATGTTCATGTTGCAAGGAGTAAAGGTGCTCCCATAAAAATTGCAACCTCAAAGAATTTAACTGTTTTAAATATATTAGAAAAAAGTATATTAAAGGGAATTGATATAGTGGGAATTGTAGATGCTGCCTCTCCTCTTGTTTTGGAGGAAATAAAAGAATATGTACAAGAAGGAACATTATTTCCTCTTGAAGAAGGAGGGCTTAGGTATAAAAATAAAGTTACTTTGATTTTAGGCTGCGAAATTGAAATTGGTAAAGAAGAAAAGGGCTCTCCCCACTTAACTTGTTATTTTAAAGATATTGAAAGCATTTCTCTATTTTCTCAAGAAATTTCTAAATACATAAAAAATATAAATTTAAGTTCTCAGCGAATAAATCTTACAAGTGTGCAGGTTGTTGAAATCGCCGAAAAATACAATGGAGTTGTGATTCCCGCCCATGTTTTTACTCCTTTTAAAAGTTATTATGGCAGTTGTACTGATAGACTTGAATATGTCTTTAAAGATTTTAATCAATTTATTTATGGAATAGAATTAGGCCTTAGTGCAGACTCTGATATGGCGGATCAGATTGAGGAATTAAAAGGCAAAACTTTTCTTTCCAATTCAGATGCCCATTCCTTAGAAAAAATAGCCAGAGAGTTTAATGTTTTTGATATAAAAGAGGCAAATTTTGAGGAGATTTTACTGGCTATAAAAAGAGAAAAGGGAAGAGAAATTATAAAAAATTACGGTTTAAATCCTAAGTTAGGGAAATACCATAGAACTTTTTGCTTGGATTGTGGCTATATTGCAAGGGAAAAACCACCAGTTAAAAAATGCTTAAAATGTGGAAGCGCAAATATAGTTTTAGGTGTAAGGGATAGAGTAGAGGAAATTAAAGATTATGATACTACCCATCCTTCTTTTAGACCTTTATATATTTATCAAATCCCTTTAGAATTTATTCCTAATATTGGGAAAAAGTCTATCGAAAAATTAGTAAATTATTTTGGCAGTGAACTGTATGCTTTGCATGAGGCAGCTTATGAAGAATTAGAAAAAGTAGTGGGAACTTCTAATGCCCTAAATATTTTAAAGGCAAGAGAAGGGAAATTGGAGGTTTCAGCTGGAGGAGGGGGAATATACGGGAAAGTTACTATAACTTAAAGGAATATTGTCCCCTTTTGACTCATAAATTTAAATTAGCTTTATAAAAATAGGGGGCAATATTCTTGAAGTTTTTAAAAGGAAACCTTCATCTGCATATTAAAAATAATTTTTTGCTGTATGTGTTAGCTGTAATGTCATTAATGATAGGAGTAGCAGCGGGATCTTTTACTGTTAATAATCTAACTGATATACAGATGGAGCAAATAATAGGGTATATCTCAAAATTTTATCAAATTGCAAAATTTGTAAACTTGAATTCTAGCCAAATTTTTAAACAATCTCTTTTAAATAATTTTGTCACTGTGTTTGTCTTATGGATTTTAGGGGCTACAATTATAGGAATTCCTTTTATATTTTTGCTTGTGGGGATAAGAGGCTTTATTTTAGGATTTTCTATTGGAGTTTTAATAAAAGAATTTGAGACAAAAGGGGTATTACTTGTATTTATGGGAATTTTACCTCAAAATGTTTTTATCTTGTTGGGAATTTTGTTTATATCTATAACGGCTATTAATTTTTCTTTATATCTTTTAAAAAATCGTAAATTTTATTTTGAAGAGTTAGTATCACAATTTGTTTCTTATACTTTTATGGTATATGCAGGGTTTTTAGTTATATCAATAGGTTGCTTAATAGAATCTTATCTTTCACCCTATATATTGCTTTTACCGATTTTTTCGCCATAAAAGAAGGAAAATGACGATTTATGTTGAATATTTATAATTAAATGCTTTATTATAAAATTCATGAATTGTAGGGGTAAAGAATATGTTAAATAATGTGGTTGGGGAGTTTCTGGATTTTTTAAAAAAGAACAAAAAACTGTCCAAAAACACTCTAGAATCTTATAACAGAGATATAAAGCAATTTTTAAATTATCTTGAAGAAATCGGAATAAACTATTATAATGTCAAAAAATCGACAATACTAAATTATCTTTATTATTTGAAGAAAAAAGGTAAATCGCAAGCAACTGTTTCTCGAAATGTTTCTTCTCTCAAAGCCTTTTATCATTATTTATTTATGAAAAAGAAAATAGAAGAAGACCCAACATACATGATTAATACCCCGAAAGTAGAAAAAAAGCCACCTACTGCTTTAACAGTTGAACAGGTAGATATGCTACTTTCAATAGACTTTGGGAATGATGAAAAAGGACTTAGAGATAAGGCTCTTATTGAATTACTTTATGCTACAGGACTTAAAGTCTCTGAAGTTATTTCTTTAAAATTAGAAGATGTGAATTTATCTTATGGTTATGTAGTTATTCGTTCTAATAAAGAAAGAGTTATTCCTATAGGCTCTCATGCAATTGAAGCTTTAAAAAATTATATTGAAAAAGGAAGAAAAGCAAAAAATGGAGAAAATACTCTTTTTTTAAATTTGCGTGGAGAAAAACTTACAAGACAGGGATGTTGGAAAATAATAAGAGAATATACTGATAAAATTAATCCTGGATTTCCTGTTACTCCAAATACATTAAGACAATCTTTTGCGCAACATATGCTTCAAAACGGTGCGGATATTAGAGCTGTCCAAGAAATGTTAGGCTATCAAACAAATCTAAATACAAATTTACTTTCTTTAATTTCAAAATCGAAAATAAAAGAAGTATATAATAAATTTCACCCTCGGGCTTAAAATATAAAAAAGTATAATATTCACCCTCCAGCGCAAAATAAATAGTGATGAGGAGGGTGATTTTATGTCTAAAAAAATTTTAACATTATTAGTAAGTATGATAATAGCCATTTCTTTTATTTTAGATGTTACAGTATATGCTGATACTTTAAATTTAAAGGCAAAATCTGCTATTTTGATGGAGGCTAATACAGGACAAATTCTTTATGAAAAAGATAGCCATAAGCCATTGCCGCCTGCCAGTGTTACCAAGGTAATGACTCTTTTACTGGCGATTGAAGCAATAGATTCTGGTAAAATAAAAATAACAGATAAAGTTGTCACTAGTAAACATGCTTTTGATATGGGAGGTACACAAATATATTTAGAAATAGGTGAGGAAATGACAGTAGATGATTTAATGAAAGCTATAGCGATGAATTCGGCAAATGATGCTTCTGTTGCTTTAGCTGAGTATATTGCGGGTACGGAGGAAAATTTTGTTGAAATTATGAATAAAAGGGCTAAAGAATTAGGTGCAAAGAATACTACTTTTAAAAATGCAACTGGACTACCTGATGAAGGTCACTTGACAAGTGTATATGATATTGCGATGATTTCAAGAGAATTAGTAAAACATGAAGTATATTTAAATATTTGACCAATAAATTAGATTCTTTAAGAAATGGGAAATTTAGTCTCATAAATACTAATAAATTATTGTGGCGCTATAAAGGAGTAGACGGAATTAAAACAGGTTCTACTTCGGAAGCACTTTATTGTATGGCAGCAACAGCTAAAAGAGCAGATACAAGATTAATAGCGGTGGTGTTCGGGGCACCTGATTCTGAGACGAGATTTAGTGAAACGGCTAAATTGTTAGATTATGGATTTGCTAATTATGAAAGCGTAAAAATAGCTTCAAAAGGGCAAAGTTTTGGTAATGTTAAAGTTTTAAAAGGGAAAAAAGAAACTGTTAGCGGTGTATGCCACGATGATGAGTATATACTTATTAAAAAAGGAGAAGGTAAAAATATAAAAACAGAGGTAGAGCTAAAGAATGCTGTATTAGCTCCTCTGGCTAAAGAGGTTCCAATAGGCACTGTAAAAATAACTCAGGATGGCAAGGTTATAAAGACATTTAACTTATATCCGCAAAAAGCAGTAGAAAAAGCAAATTTTTTTGAAAATCTCAATAAAGTTTTTAGTGGATGGTTAAGATATCAGTAGTTTACTTAAGCACTAAACAGTCGTTTAGTGCTTTTTATAATTTTAGAAAAATATTGTAAAAAAAGGAGGAATTTTAAAATTTATATCGAATATAATAGGGGGAGGTTGATAAGATGGGAGTAAAATTTGCAAAAAGAAAGGATACCTTGATAGCAAAAATTGAAGGTGAGTTAGACCATCATGTAGCGGAAAACATAAAAAATGTGATCGATGAAGAATATACAAAAAAGTCATGTAAAAATTTAATTTTTGATTTTAAAAATGTAAATTTTATGGATAGTTCAGGAATTGGTGTTATAATAGGTAGATATAAGAAAATCAAAGAGAACAATGGTAAGGTAGCTATAGTAAGTGCCAACAAGCAATTACATAAAATTATTGAAGTTTCTGGATTGTTGCGTATAATTAAATGTTATAATGACATTGAAGAAGCCTTAAAAGAAATATAAAAGGGGGATTACCATGGAATACACGAACATGATGGAGTTAAAATTTTTAAGTAGGTCGCAAAATGAGTCTTTTGCAAGAACTGTTGTTGCAGCTTTTGCTGCTCAACTAGATCCGACAATTGAGGAAATTGCAGATATAAAAACTGCTGTTTCAGAAGCAGTTACCAACTGTATAATTCACGGATATGAAAGTAAAATTGGTATTATTACTATTAAAGCTTTTGTTTCAGGCAACAAACTAACAATTGAAATCATAGACGAAGGAAAGGGAATTGAAGATATTGAAAAGGCTATGCAACCCTTATTCACAACTCGCTTAGAAGAAGAGCGAGCCGGAATGGGTTTTACTGTAATGCAAACCTTTATGGATGAATTAGAAGTTGAATCAACTCCAGGGAAAGGAACTCTAGTTCGGATGACAAAATATATAGGGTCTGATAAATGAGGTGACTTTATGAAAGAAGGGAATTTTGAAAAAAGTGATGACAATTTGACATTGATAAGAGCAGCGCAAAAAAATGATAAAGAAAGCTTGGAAAATTAATTTTAGAAAATAGTGGTCTTATTTGGAGTATTGTTAAAAAATTTTCTAACAGAGGATACGAATTGGAAGACTTATATCAAATAGGTTGTATGGGTTTTGTGAAGGCAGTTCAAAAATTTGATGAATCTTACAATGTAAAATTATCTACCTATGCAGTACCTATAATAATGGGAGAAATTAAGAGATTTTTAAGAGATGACGGGCTAATAAAAGTAAGTCGCTCTTTAAAGGAGCTTTCTACAAAGGCCTTCTATCTTAAAGAGGTTTTAAGCAGTGAATTAAACAGAGAACCGACAATTAATGAAATTGCTGAAAGATTAAAGGTGAGCCCAGAAGAAGTTGCTATGGCTTTTGAATCAGCTGCAACTGCTGAGTCATTGTATGACAACGCAACTCATGACGAAGATGATAGGCTTTTAATTGAATGGTAAGTGAAGAGGAAAAAGAAGTTGATATAGACGATAAATTAGCTTTGCAGATGGTTATAAATAAACTTAAACCGCGAGAAAAACAAATAATATTTTTGAGATATTTTAAAGATATGACGCAGATGGAGATAGCAAGTATTTTAGGGATTTCACAAGTGCAAGTATCGAGAATAGAGAAAAAAGTTTTACAAAAATTAAGAAAAGAATTGGATGAAGTGTAGTATTTTAACATAAATACTACACTTTTTTTGAATTAATTTTGATTATCTTCACATACTAATAATGGTTGGTGAAATAAAAATGAAAAAGACGTTAATTATAATGGTGGCAATATTGCTAATTTTTGCTATTAGCTATTTTTATATGCATAAGACCAATAAAAAATACCTGACAGTGCTGATTTGGTATTTAAGGAGGAGGAAATCCTATGGCAGTTGTGAAAGTTTTAAATGTTGTAGGTGACTCAACGGTCAGTTGGGAAGATGCAATACACAAAGCTGTAGAAGAGGCAGCTAAAACTATTGACAATATATCGGGAATTGAAGTTGTTAATCAAACAGCTAATGTAAAAAATGGAAAAATAGTAGAATATAAAGCTAATATACAAATAGCTTATAGGGCAGACCAAGGTTTGGATTAAAAATAAAAGAGCACCGTCTATGGTGCTCTTGTTATAAAAAGGGGTGAGAACAATGGAAAGAGATGTGAAAAAGGAACAAGAATATAAAGACATAGCACAGAAATATGAACCTCAACCTACTTTGCTTAAAAATTTGGTAATGGCTTTTATAGTAGGAGGCTTGATAAGCGACATAGGACAGTTATTTTTAAATTTTTATCTATCAAGAGGTTATTCTATGCAAGATGCAAATACTCTTGTAGCAATTACTATGGTATTTATTGGAGCTTTTTTGACTGGAATTGGTGTGTATGACGATATAGGGAAATTTGCAGGAGCAGGTTCTATCGTTCCAATAACAGGTTTTGCAAATTCTATTGTGTCACCGGCAATGGAGTTTAAAAGAGAGGGCTTCGTCTTTGGGGTGGCAGCAAAGATGTTTATAATTGCAGGACCTGTTATTGTATATGGTGTCAGTACTTCAATTATTATAGGTTTGATATATTATTTTTTGAAGTAAAAGGGGAAGTTAGATATGGCAGAGAAAAAGCTTGGTTCACAGACGGTTAAGTTTAAAAATCCTCCATCTATAATAGCCGGAGCTACTATTGTGGGACCTAAAGAAGGAAAAGGGCCGTTAAAAGGTTATTTTGATATGATTTTAGTAGATGATACTTATGGTGAAAAAAGTTGGGAAAAAGCAGAATCAAAAATGTTCCAAGATGCTGTGAATTTAGCATTAAAAAAGGCCAACCTTAAGATTTCAGAAATTGATTATCTGTTAGGCGGCGATTTGTTAAATCAAATTATAAGTGCCAATTTTGCTGCGCGACAATTGAATGTGCCCCATTTTGGATTGTATGGGGCTTGTTCTACTATGACAGAAGGATTGTCTTTAGGTGCTATGCTTATTGATGGTGGCTATGCTGACTATATAATAGCTGCAACTTCCAGTCACTTTTCTACTGCAGAAAGGCAATATAGATATCCTTTGGAACAGGGTATTCAAAGGCCTTTTACCTCGCAGTGGACAGTAACTGGTGCAGGAGCTACAATTTTAGCCTCCACGGGAGAAGGCCCTTATATTACTCATGCTACAATTGGCAAAGTTGTAGATTTGGGAATGAAAGATGCTAATAATATGGGAGCGGCAATGGCACCTGCTGCGGCAGATACAATTATCACTCATTTTAAAGATACGGGTTTTACAATAGAAGACTATGACCTTATTATGACAGGAGATATGGGTCGAGTAGGCAGAGATATACTTTTAGAGTTGCTGTATAAAGAAGGGTATGATATAGAAAGCAAGTATAAAGATTGTGGAATAGAAATTTTTGATGAATCACAAGATGTACATTCTGGTGGCAGTGGTGCTGCTTGCTCTGCAGTTGTATTAAACGGATGGCTGTTATCACAAATACGAAATGAAATATATAAAAAAGTTTTATTTATGGCAACAGGAGCTCTTTTATCTCCTACTAGTAGTTATCAAGGGGAATCTATTCCTGGAATTGCCCATGCTATTACAATATCGACAACATTATAAGGAGGTCAATATGGATTATATAAAAGCGTTTTTAATAGGAGGTTTGATTTGTGCTATTGCACAAATTTTAATTGATAAAACAAAATTAACTCCTGCAAGAATATTAGTAACGTATGTGACATTAGGTGCTATACTAGGAGGATTTGGAGTTTATAAAAAATTGATAGATATAGGTGGAGCAGGAGCTACTATACCCATTTTGGGTTTTGGAAATTCCCTTGCCCAAGGTGTAATAAAAGCTGTTGAAAAAGATGGATTGATTGGAGTTTTTACAGGTGGATTGACAGCCACTGCCGGAGGAATTTCTGCAGCAATATTTTTCGGATACATTTTTTCTTTGATTTTTAATCCAAAGACTAAAAAATAAGTATAAGTTAGCAAATCTTAACTTATACTTATTTTTTTAACTTATCCTATGGTATAATATAAAAAGCAAGGAATTATTTTATTAGTAAAAAGGTGGTTTTTTTGCGTATACTGGTTAACGGAATTGATTTAATTAGACTGCTAAAAGAAATCTCTTTAAAAACAAAAATTAAATCTTATATTGTAGGTGGAGTGGTAAGAGATTTTTTGTTAGGGGTTAAAAACCTTGATATTGATGTAGTAGTGGAAGGAGACGGTATTGAGTTTGCTTATATATTGCTTTCTTATTTAAAAGGTGATATTGTAGTGTATGAAGCTTTTAGAACTGCTACTTTGAGTTATCACAATTTTTTCTATTGATATTATATCCGCTCGCAAAGAGTATTATGAATGCCCTGCTGCGCTGCCAACAATCGAATTTTCAAATATATACGATGACATGGCAAGAAGAGATTTCACTATAAATGCTTTGGCTTATGATGTAATGGAAGGAAAGATTTTAGATTATTTTAATGGATTAGAAGACTTAAAAAAAGGTTTAATTAGGGTTCTCCATTCTAAAAGTTTTATTGATGACCCCACTAGAATATTTAGAGCTATAAGATATGCTACTAGATATTCTTTTGAGATTGAAGAAAAGACGCACAATTTGATGAAAGAATCAATAGAAAATATCAGACTTTTGTCTGCCGATAGAATAAGGAATGAGCTTCTTTTAGTCTTGAAAGAAGATAAAGCAAAAGAAATGATTGAAAAAATTATTTCTTACGGTATCGATAAGGTTATTTTCGATGAAATTACACTTAATACTCAAAATCTCGATACAGTATATACAAATATAGAAGTTGAATTGTACAGATTTTTAGTGCTTTTTTACTATCTAAAAGAAAAAGATATTAATGAAATTGAAAAAAAGTTGAGAATAAATAAAATTTATTTCAAAGCTTTAAAAGATTTGTTTTTTTTAAGAGAGCAGCTCAATTGCCAAAATAAAAATATTAGAAAAATAAGAGAAACTATAGATAAAACAAAAGAAGAAGTTTTAAGAGCTATTGAAGTAATGGAAGGAGAAAAAGCCGAAAAAATTATAAAAGGCAAATTAACTGTAAGGGGAAAAGACATAAAAAATTTAGGACTTCCTCCCAGTCCTTTATATGGAGAATTACTGGACAAGGTGTTTGAAGCGAAAATTAATGGGATTATTACTACAGGAGAGGAAGAAATAGAATTTTTGAAAAGATTAATAGAAAAATTAAAGAAAGGGGAATAAATTTGATAGATTTTATGGATTTTTTATATAGAATACCTGCACTTTTTATTGCTATGAGTTTCCATGAATTTAGTCATGGCTATGTGGCAGATAAATTGGGGGACCCTACTCCAAGACAGAGCGGTAGGCTTACCTTAAATCCGCTAGCTCATATTGACCCCATTGGCCTTTTAATGCTTTGGCTTTTAAGGTTTGGGTGGGCGAAACCTGTTCCTATTAATCCTCTGTATTTTAGTGATAGAAAAAAAGGAGTATTGCTTGTATCTTTAGCAGGCCCTTTTTCTAATGTTTTACTGGCTATCCTTTCTCGAATATTGATGATGGCATTTAAAGATGTTCCAATATTATATCCACTTTTGTATCTATTGTACATTTACAATTTAGTTTTTGCTGTTTTCAATATAATACCTGTACCGCCTTTGGATGGTTCAAAAGTATTGTGGAGTTTATTACCTCCAAGAGAAGCTTATATGATTTCTCAATATGAAATGTATGGACAGGTTATTTTGCTCCTTCTTGTTTTCACTGGAGTAATAGGACAAATCATGGGGCCTCTTATGAATGCTTTGGACTCTTTTATAACTATTATTTTAAAACCTTTTGGGGTGTGAAGATGTACAACGTAAAATTAGAAGTGTTTGAAGGACCTTTTGATTTACTTTTTCACCTTATAGAAAAAAATGAAATTGATTTAATGGATATACCCATTTCAGTTATTTAGATCAATATATGGAATATATTAAAACTTTACAGGAAATGGATTTAAATGTGGCTTCAGAATTTATTGTGATGGCAGCTACTTTATTAGAAATTAAATCTAAAATGTTACTTCCCAAAAAGCAGTTTGAGGAAGAACAGTTGGAAGTAGAAGAAGTAGATCCAAGAGAAGAATTGGTGACTAAATTGATTGAGTACAAAAAATATAAAATTATTGCCCAGACTTTTAAAAAAATGTGCAAAATTGGTTCTCGTTTTTTTAGAGAAGAACCTGAAGTAAAATATATAGATAAAAAAATTGCTCTAAACTACTCTAGCGAAGACTTATATAAAGCTTACCTTAAAGTTGTTTCAAAAAATAACACCAGAGAAGATGAAATAGAAATACAAAAAGATGAATATACTGTAGAAAACAAGATTAAGGAATTATTGGTTAAATTAGTAAAAAAACCTTTATTTTGGTTTAGTGAACTTATAAAAAAAAAGTCGTGCAAAGGGAGAGATTATTGTATCTTTTATTGCTGTTTTGGAATTGGTGAGACTTAATAAAATTGTAGCAGAACAAAAGACTACTTATGGAGATATACTTATTAAATCCTTTAGGAGAGGAGAAAAAAATGAGCAATGAAGGAAAAATAGAAGCTATATTGTTCGCAGCAGGTGGTCCAGTAAAATTAAAAACCCTATCCGAAGTGGTTGGACTTTCTCAAGAGGAAATAATAAATGTTGCGACTAAATTAAAAGAATATTACAATAAAGAAAATCGTGGTTTGAATATTATATTTTTTGAAGATAAAGTTCAAATGTGTACAAATGATAGTTATGGAGAAATAGTCAGACAAGCTTTGGGATTAGAAATAAAACAAGGACTTTCACAAGCAGCCTTAGAGGTGCTGGCTATAATAGCTTATAATCAACCTATTACTAGGACAGAAATTGAAAGAATTAGAGGGGTAAAAAGCGATAAAGCTATAAATACTTTGCTTGAATTTAATTTGATCAAAGAAAGTGGTAGGGCTTTATCTCCTGGTAGGCCAATACTTTATGCTACAACAGAGGACTTTCTAAAATATTTTGGAATTAAATCTTTGAAAGAATTACCGCAAGTCGAAATTATACCCTAAAAAGGAGGGTTTAATGGATGAAAAGAAACTCATTACTTGTTTTTTTAATTGGGTTTGCTTTTACTCTTATTTCAACAAATTTTGCCTTTGCAAATGAAAAGGAAATAGTAAGTTTAGGGGCAGACCTTACTCCTAAGCAACAGCAAGAAATGATAAAATATTTTGGAGCTAATCCAGCCACTACTAAAATTATCACCGTTACAAATGAGGAAGAGAGAAAATATTTAAAAGGACTGGTACCTGATAAACAGATAGGTAGTAGAGCTATTTCTTCAGTGTATGTAAAGCTTCTTCCACAGGGAGAAGGAATTATGGTTGATACTCACAACATAAACTGGGTCTCTAAAGAGATGTATGCCAATGCAATGGTGACAGCAGGCATTAAAGATGCAAAGGTGGTAGTAGCTGCTCCATTTGATGTATCTGGAACAGCAGCTCTTACAGGAATAATGAAGGCATTTGAAGAAATAACAGGGGAAAAATTAAGTGAGGAAGCAAAAAAAACAGCTAATGAAGAATTGGTCATAACAGGTATATTAGGAGAAAAAATAGGAAAAGATAAAGCAGTTGAACTTATACAAAAGGTTAAAGAAGAGGTAATTGCAAGAAAACTTACAGATGAAAATGAAATTGCAAATCTTATAAAAGATGTTGCTAAACAGCTCAACATAAAACTAACTGATGAACAGATATCTCAGATTGTACAGCTTATGAAGAAGATAAATCAGCTCAATTTAAATGTTGAAATGATAAAAAAGCAATTAGAAAAAATAGGAGTAGATATTGATAAAATAAAAAAGACACTGGAAGAACATAAAGGTATATTAAAAGCAATTTTAGACACTATAAAAAGCTTTTTTGATTGGCTGGCTTCTCTTTTTAAATAATTAATGGAATATAAAAGCAGGTGCTCTTTTTATAAAGAGCTGACCTGCTATAATTTTATCTAGAAGTTTTTAGTAATTATACTTGCTGTTTTTTTTCAAAAAGAGATTATCATATATTAAGATACTATATTTCCTTTATATGGATAAAAAGTAGGCAGTTTTTAATAAGCATCAATCTTTTTACCAAAAATATAATAAAGACCTAAATTTTTATTAAAAAGATTTATAAATAGTGGTGTATGAGGTGTAAAAAGATGAGATATTTATCTGCGGTTTTTATACTCCTTATTTTTTTGATATTACTATATTTTGTGCCTATTAAAATTAAATTAAAAGCGTATAAAGAGGAGAAAAATATTTCCCTAGAAATAACAACTAATATATTTTTAGTAAATTTTTTAACTATTAAAATACAAAAAGAAAATGAAAAAGAGCAGTTGGATTTTAAGATTTTTGGTATCAAGATGCATAAAAGTGAAGATGCACAAAAATTAAATAGACTTAATAAAGAAAAGAAGTTTTCGACGTTAGATATAAGATGTGAAGATTTTTTCAAGATTATAGAATTTCTAAAAGATATGCTAAAAGATGCCATAGTGCATAAATTTTATCTAAATATAAGAATTGGCTTAGAAGATGCAGCCTGGACCGCTATTTTGAGTGGCTTTTTATGGGGCATAGTATATCAAGCTCTTATGCCGATATATAATAATGCTACCTTTACTGCTGCTCCTGAGGTTCATATTACACCCTCTTATGGCCAAAATATGCTAGAGGGAAATTTAATTTGCATATTTAAAATAAGCTGTGGTAATATTATTATTAATGGAATAAAGTTTGTGGGTAGTTTAAAGGGGAGGTGAAAATATATGAGTGACCACCCAATCGATGCCTTGATGAAAACAACCATGGAAAGTTTAAAAGACATGATAGATGTCAATACAATAGTAGGAGATGCTGTAGAGACTCCTGATGGAACAATAATAATCCCTATCTCTCGTGTTACTTTTGGCTTTGCTGCTGGAGGTGGGGAAATTAACCTGCCAAAGAATGATAAAAAAGGTACTACAGAACAAGATTCATCTCAAAGCATGCCTTTTGCAGGTGGCAGTGGAGCAGGAGTTTCTGTACAGCCTGTTGCTTTATGGTAGTCGGACAAGGACAAATCAGACTCTTGCCAGTTACTCAAAGCGCTATGTTGGAGAGGATAATAGACCTGACACCAAAATTGATAGAAGAAATACAAAGTTTATTTAATAAAGGTAAGTCGACAAAAAAGTTACACAATTCAACAATGAACAACAATACTGAGATATAAAAAGTGGGGAACCCCACTTTTTTGTATATAAAGGAGGCATAAAATGAAAAAATTTGTGTTTTATCTTTTTATTTTACTGTATTTTATGTCTTCTGTAAAAGTGTATGCGAATAGCGATTATCCTTCTATTTTTGCTAAATCAGCAATTGTAATAGATCAAGAGACAGGAAGAGTGTTGTATGAGAAAAATTCCCATGAGAAACTGCCAATGGCAAGTACTACAAAAATAATGACTTTGTTGGTGGCTTTAGAAAAAGGTAATTTGAAGGATATTGTAACTGTTAGCAAAAGGGCTGCAAGTGTTGGAGGTTCCTCCATCTGGCTTTCGCCAGGAGAAAAAATTGATATGGAAAGCTTGCTTTATGGACTCATGTTAAATTCTGGGAACGATGCGGCTACAGCTATTGCAGAACATATAGGCGGTAGTGTGGAAAATTTCGCTAAAATAATGAACGAAAAGGCAAAGGAAATAGGGGCATATGATACGCATTTTGTTACTCCTTCTGGTTTAGACATTGGTATTGATGACCATTATACTACTGCTTATGATTTAGCTTTAATAACAAGATATGCTTTTAGATATCCTAAGTTTGCAGAGATTGTATCAACAAAAGAAAAGACAATTCCTTGGGAAGGAAAAGAATGGGATAGATATTTAAGGAATAAAAATAAACTCTTATGGATATACGAAGGAGCTGATGGAGTAAAAACTGGATTTACTAATAAAGCAGGTAGATGTCTTGTATCTTCTGCAACCAGAGAAGGGAGGAGATTTATTGCAGTTGTTTTAAATAGTCCTCCAATGTGGGAAGATTCTATAAAAATATTAGATTATGCTTTTTCAAAGTATAAGCTTATAGAGTATTAAAAAGAGAGGAGCTAATTAAAAAGATAGAAGTAAAAGGTGGAAAAGAAAATAGCATATCGGTTGTAAGTGAAACAGAATGTATTATTCCAGCATCAGAAGAAGAGAAACAGAAGGTAAGTTTAGAATTTCATCTCCCTGAAAGTGTAGAAGCTCCTATTGAAAAGGGTGAAAGAATAGGCTATGTGACAGTAAAAATAGGGGAAGAAAAAATATGTGATGTCAATTGTATAGCTTTAAAGAAAGTGGAACAAGAAGATTTTGGTTTCAATTTTCAAAAAATAATAAAAAATTGGTTAAGGGTATTAAATCCCCCATGTATATAATTAAAAAGGCATTTGAATTTGCTGACAAACATTTGTTTTTCATCTGAAACCCTCCTAAATACAACCTAGGAGGGTAATTTATTTTGTCACAGTTTTTATGCTTGACGAATATTTTATTATTGTGAAACTGGAGGTGAGATAAATTGGCACATAGATTAGAATGCATTGACGCAGGTACTGATTATTGCCCTTGCTATTTAGCAGAATTGAACGAATGCATAGTATGTCCACAACTTCAAGGAAAAAATTTTTGTGATTGTAATTGGAGAGGCGTTTGTATTTTTCAGGAATTTGTGTGGGGAGGATACAAAGCTAAAGCCACCCGCAGTACGATTTTTTCTAAGGTATTAAAAAAGGAAAAAATTAACGAAGAAGTTATAATTTTGACTCTTAAAGTACCAAATAAAATGGCGCGAGATTTGAATGAACCAGGTTCTTTTGTTTTTTTAAGGGGTATTTCCAGTCCATCTTTTTTGATACTCCAATGTCAGTAATGTATGCTGACGAGCTTGAAGGGATAATCAAAATAGCTATACAAGTTAGCGGTCCAAAGACAAAATTAATTCAAAAAGCTGAAAAAGGAGAAGAGGTTTATTTAAGAGGACCTTATTGGAATGGACTTTTAGGCCATAGATACATTAAAGGAACTCACAATTCTAAGGCCTTAGTTGTTTTGAGAGGAATTGCTCAAGCTCCAGGGGTAATTGTGATTTCAAAACTAATAAACAACAAAAACAAGGTTATTACTATAGTAGACAAGGGAAAAGTAGGAGTAAATTTTGTAAATAACTATTTAAAAGATTTCAACATAACGATAATTGAGACAGACCTTTTAAGTGAGGAGGGGCAAAAAATTTTAAAGGAGATAATTAAAGACATAGAGATAACAGTTGTGTTTAGTGGAGGTTCTGATGAACAACATATCAATATTTTAAATTATTTGGACTTATATAATCCAGAAGCCTATTTAGCAGTTTCAAACAATAACACTATATGCTGTGGTGAAGGAATTTGCGGTAGTTGTGAAGTTCAGATAGGAAATCAAAAAATAAGAACCTGTAAAGTTCAGGTGGATATTAGAAAAGCTTTAGAAAGGAAGATGTTACATGGTTAAGGTTGTTGTAATTGGCGGAGGTTGGGCCGGTTGTGCAGCTGCTTTAACGGCTCGAAAAGCAGGTGCAGAAGTAGTGCTTTTAGAAAAAACTGATATGCTTTTGGGATGCGGTCTTGTGGGAGGAATAATGAGAAATAACGGCAGATACACTGCTGCAGAAGAACTTATATATTTAGGTGGCAATGAACTTATTGAAATAACAGATAAAGCAGCGAGACATGTAAATGTAAATTTTCCTGGTCATGCACATGCAAGTTTGTATGATGTGACAATGGTGGAACCAATGATTAGGAAAATGTTACTTGAAAAAGGTGTTACTATTAAATTGATGGCGAGAGCGGTAGATGTGGTAATGGAGAACAACAAAAGAATAAAAGGAATAGTTTTGGCTGATGATACTATAGAATATGGAGATGTTTTTATAGAGACTACTGGTTCAACAGGGCCTATGGGTAACTGCCTAAGGTATGGAAATGGATGTGCTATGTGTATTTTAAGATGTCCTTCTTTTGGTCCTCGAATTAGCATAAGTTATAGGGCAGGTGTAGAAGACCTTTTAGGAATGAGGACAGATGAAGTTTACGGCGCTTTTAGTGGTTCGTGCAAATTAAATAAAGAATCTTTAAACAAAGAGATAAGAGAAAAGCTGGAAAGAGACGGAGTAGTAGTATTGCCTGTGCCTAAAGAAGATATTAACATGGAAAAATTGAATTTGAAAGTGTGCCAACAATATGCATTGCCAGAATACGCAGAAAATGTTATACTATTAGATACTGGTTATGTAAAACTCATGACACCTTTTTATCCATTAGAAAAACTTAGAAAAATTCCGGGTTTAGAAAGAGCGCGTTATGATGACCCTTATTCTGGGGGAAAAGCCAATTCTGTAAGATATCTGTCAATGGCACCGCGAGACAATACAATGAAAGTTATAGGTTTAGATAATTTATTATGTGCAGGCGAGAAGTCTGGCTTGTTTACTGGACATACTGAAGCTATGGTGACAGGATGTCTTGCTGGGCATAACAGCGTAAGATTAGCTCTTGGCATGCCTCTTTTGGAATTACCAAGGAATTTAGCTTCTGGCGATTTGATAGCTTATGCTAATGAATGCATAAAAGCCAAAGAAGGATTGAAAAAGAGGTATACTTTTGCAGGGGCGGAATATTTTGAAAGGATGAAACAATTAGGTCTTTATACTACTGATACCAACTTGATAAAGGAAAGGGTTGTGAGAAATAATTTATTAAAGATTTATGAAGAAAAACTTGTATAAGGGGAAAATGGGTGAACACAAATGGTAAGGTTGCAAAAATACTTAGCAGAATGTGGAATAGCATCACGAAGAAAGTGTGAAGAATACATTTTACAAGGTCGTGTAAAAGTAAATGGAAAAGAAGTAAAAGAATTGGGAGTAAAAATCAATCCTGATGTTGACATAATTGAATTTGATGATAAAATTGTGAGAAGAGAAAAGAAAAAAGTTTATATTATGTTAAACAAGCCAACAGGATATATTACTTCTGTTAAAGACCAGTTTGGTAGGGCTACGGTAATGGACTTAGTTAAAGTTAAGGAAAGAATATATCCTGTTGGCCGCTTAGATTATGATACTTCGGGGCTTTTGTTGCTTACAAATGATGGAGAGATAGCCAATATACTGATGCATCCTCGACATGAAATTGCAAAGACGTATATTGCAAAAATTAAAGGAATTCCAACAGAAGAAGAGTTAGAAAGGTTTAGAAATGGACTTTTAATAGAGGACTATGTGACTTCAAAAGCAGAAATAAAGGTTTTAACAGTCAAAAAGGGGACAAGTGTTGTGGAAATAAAAATTCATGAAGGGAAAAATAGACAAGTTAGAAAAATGTGTGAAGCCATTGGTCATCCTGTTATTTCTTTAATGAGAACTAAAATTGGAGAGTTATCTTTAGAAGGGTTAAAACCAGGAGAGTGGAGGTATTTGACAAACAAAGAAATAAATTATTTAAAAAGCTTGAGGTGAAACATGTTTTCAATCAAGTTCGCCAAAGCAGAGGATTTTGAAACTATTAAAAAAATTGCTAATGAGTGTGGGATAAAAGGACCATTAAATTTCTTAGAAGAGATTTTCATGGTTGCAAGAGAAGACAAGCCTTTTGCTTTTATTTCTATGAAAGTAGAAAATAATAATGCTATAATAAGTAATTTGGCAATTTTGCCTTCCTACAGGGATAAAGGATTTGAAAATTTAATGGTAAGAGCAGTACTTAATCATGCACTAGATATGGGGTTAGAAAATGCTTGCGTCAATATGCCTTTCTATAAAGATTTTTTTTGTAAATTAGGTTTTATGGAAAAAGGCGATTTTCAAATGGTTAAATTAAAAGAGTTTTTTAGAGAGTGAAAATTTTTTTCAATAAAACTAACAAAAACTTGTGGAGGTGTTTTATAATGGAATTGTGGTTTACAGAAAATCAAGACGAAAATTTGAGATTCTCTTTGAAAGTTAAAGAAACATTGGTAGTAGAAAAAACACCTTATCAACATTTAGCAATACTTGATACATATCAATTTGGAAGAATACTAACTTTGGATGGGATACTTCAAACCACTGAAGAAGATGAATTTGTATATCATGAAATGATAGTACATGTACCACTTTTCACTCATAAAAATCCAAAAAGCGTATTAATTGTTGGGGGCGGGGATGGAGGCTCAGTAAGAGAGGCCTTAAAGCACCCTTCGGTAGAAAGAGTGGTGTTGGCAGAAATTGATGAAGCTGTAGTGAGAAATTCTAAAAAATATCTTCCTACAATAAGTCAGGCATTAGATGACCCAAGAGTAGAAATAATGATTGGAGACGGAATTAAATATGTTAATGAACACAAGAATGAATTTGATGTAGTGATCGTAGATTCTACTGACCCAATTGGGCCAGCTGTAGGGCTTTTTACTTCTGACTTTTATAAAGCTGTATATGAATGCTTAAAAGAAGATGGTATTATTGTTGCTCAAACAGAATCACCTTTTATTTATGGGAAATTGATAAACAAGCTCAGCAAAATGTTCAAAGAAATATATCCTATTACAAAAGCATATATAGCAACAATACCGACTTATCCAGGAAGTTTGTGGACTTTTACCATGGGTTCAAAAAAATATGACCCTGAAGAAGTAGACATAAATTCTATCCCAAGAATAGAAACAAAATATTATACCCCTGAAATTCACAAGGCAGCCTTTGTACTGCCTAAATTTGTGAAGGATATTTTTGATGAGGTGTAACAATGATAGAAGGGAAATCTCTTGTCAATCCAGGAAAGTTTTTAGGGGCTATTGGAGAATATGAAAAGGCAAATGTAGTTATAGTAGGTTTGCCTATGGATTACACAGTGAGTTTCAAGGCTGGAAGCCGCTTTGGACCTGCTTCGATAAGGCAAGCTTCTTATGGTTTAGAATGTTACAGCGTATATTTAGATAGAAGATTGGAAGATAAGAAATATTATGATTTGGGAGATTTAGTACTTCCTTATGGAAATGTGGAAAAGAGTTTAGATTTAATCTCAAAAACTACAGAAAACATTTTAAAAAGTGAAAAAAAAAGGAATATTCTTGGGTGGAGAACATTTAGTGACTTATGGAATTTTAAAAGAGTACTTAAAAAAATATGGAGATAACCTTGTAATTCTTCATTTTGATGCCCATACTGATTTAAGAGAAGAATTTTTTGGTGAACCTTATTCTCACGCCACAGTTATGAAAAGAGTGTGGGACATTGCGAATGGTGCTAAAATGTATAGTTTTGGAATAAGGTCAGGGGAAAAGGAAGAATTTGAATTTGCCAAAAAAAATATCCATATGTTTTTGTACGATGTAGTTGAACCTTTGAAAAAGTTAATTAATGATATAAAAGATTATCCAATTTATATTAGTTTGGATATAGATGTTATAGACCCTGCTTTTGCACCAGGCACTGGTACACCAGAACCAGGGGGAATAACTACAAAAGAGGCATTAGAGGTAATTCATATTTTAAAAGATTTAAATGTAGTCGGCATGGATTTAGTAGAAGTCTCGCTTCTCATGATATAGCTGGTATAACCTCTATTTTAGCAGCTAAGATTATAAGGGAATCTATTCTTTCTTTCTTTTAAAAATTTTGAGCCTTTGGGCTCTTTTTTTATTTTGTTTCTTTTGAAAAAATAGTATAATATTTTAGGAGGAGGTATTAATATGAGCAATAAAATTAAAATCACAGAAACTGTATTAAGAGATGCTCATCAGTCACTATTGGCTACTCGAATGTCGACGGAAGAAATGCTTCCAATTGCAGAGAAATTGGATGCAGTAGGATATTATTCTATTGAAGCGTGGGGAGGAGCTACCTTTGATGCTTGTATGAGATTCCTCAATGAGGACCCATGGGAAAGATTAAGAAAATTAAAAAAGAAGATAAAAAATACACCTCTTCAAATGCTTTTGAGAGGACAAAATCTACTAGGATATAGGCATTATCCGGATGATATTGTAGAAAAATTTGTTGAGAAGGCTGTCACAAATGGAATAGATATAATAAGAATTTTTGATGCCTTAAATGATGTACGAAATCTTGAAGTTGCCGTTAAAGCTACTAAAAAAGCGGGAGCCCACGCTCAAGGTACCCTTGTTTATACTATAAGTCCTGTTCACAACATTGACCATTATATTAAAGTAGCAAAAGAGCTGACAGAATTAGGAGTGGATTCCATATGCATAAAGGATATGTCAGGAATATTAACTCCTTATGTTGCTTATGAGTTAGTAAAAAGCCTTAAAGATGCAGTAAATATTCCTATACAGTTGCACAGCCATTATACGAGTGGAATGGCGGCTATGACTTATCTTAAAGCAATAGAGGCTGGAGTAGATATAATAGACACTGCTATTTCACCTTTGGCATTAGGAACTTCTCAACCTGCTACAGAAACAATGGTAGCTATTTTAAAAGGCACTCAATATGACACTGGTTTGGATATGGAGTTATTATCAGAAATTGCTTCATACTTTAAAGAAGTAAAACAAAATCACAGTAAAGAAATAGATTTATCTATGGTTATGGGCGTAGATACAGATGTATTAATTTATCAAGTTCCAGGAGGAATGCTATCAAATTTAATTTCCCAATTAAAACAACAAAATGCTTTAGATAAGTACCCAGAGGTTTTAAAAGAAATTCCTAAAGTTAGAGAAGAATTAGGATACCCACCTCTTGTTACCCCTATGAGTCAGATGGTAGGGACTCAAGCTGTCTTGAATGTAATAACTGGAGAAAGGTATAAAATGGTACCAAAAGAAGTAAAAGATTATGTGAAAGGACTGTATGGTAGACCACCAGCGCCAATTTCAGAAGAAATAAAGAAAAAAATAATAGGAGATGAAGAGGTAATAGATGTTAGACCAGCAGACCTTTTAAAACCGCAATTTGAAGCGATTAAAGAAGAAATTAAAGAGTATTATGAACAAGAAGAAGATGTTTTATCTTATGCTCTTTTCCCACAAGTAGCAAAGAAGTTTTTTGAATATAGAAGGGCAAAAAAATACCAAATAGATGAAACTCTTCTTAATAAAGAATATATGACATATCCAGTCTGACAGGGAAAACCGCTTCCCTGTTTTTGTATAAATCCCTCCTGTAACATATATTTTTATTTTTCATAACATGTAATAGAAAGTTTAAAAGGAGGGAAATAGCATGACAATAGATGAATCTTATTACGATCCCAACTATCCTAAGCATCCTTACCATCATCCTATTATCCACATCATCCTCATCCAGGGCACTGTAGGACTTTTTATACGGTGCAACCAGGGGATACCATGTGGTCAATAGCCAATAAATTTGGAGTAAGCCTTGATTGCTTAATAAGAGCTAATCCTCAAATATCAGATCCAAATTTGATATATCCAGGCCAACGGATTTGCATACCTTACTATTGCCCGCCAGTATTTCCAGAAACCTGCAAAACAATATACACAGTAAAACCGGGAGATACAATGTGGTCGATAGCTAATATGTTTGGAATAAGTCTTGACTGTTTAATAAGAGCAAATCCTCAGATATCGGATCCTAATTTAATATATCCAGGACAACAAATATGCATACCTTTTTACTGTCCACCAGTATCTCCAGAAACCTGCAAAACAATATACACAGTAAAACCGGGAGATACAATGTGGTCAATAGCTAATATGTTTGGCGTAAGTCTTGACGCATTGATAAGAGCAAATCCTCAAATATCAGATCCAAATTTGATATATCCAGGCCAACAAATATGTATACCTTCTGCCTAAAAATTGTTAAGGCACCTTTTATGGTGCCTTTAACAATTAATGTGAAGATATATAGTATTAGGATAATTGCTTACGTATTTTATAACTTTTACAATTCCGGGCTGAATGTTTTTTCCACACTTTAGGCACAGATAATTTTTGTTTTCTTCTAAATATGTATAACTTATTTTTATTTCTAATTTTCCGTATTTTTTCCAACTGTTCCACCCGGTTTTGCACAATTTAACTCTATTTTCATAATCAGCATATACCCATCTTAATAATCGATGAAAATGAAAAGGATACTTTGTGTACCTCAAAAACTTTTCTGGCAATCCTAATGATAAAGCATAATTTTCAAAAGACTTTTCTATTATTTCCTGGAGAGGATTTAATATCTGAGTACTTTCCCAATTATATTCTTCCATTTCTAACCATTTTCTAAAAATGTCAAACATATAGCCTCTACAAACTTGTATTTTTTCAGTTTTACTCACTTTAAGTTTTTTAAAGAGTTTTTTCCCAATTTCACAAGCTTTTTTTAAATACAATTTATTTTTAAAGTTTTCTTCGTTATAATATTCTATGGGAATTATATCATAAAAGAATTCTCCGGTTTCTACTCTCATGGCCCCAATATACGTCCCACCTAATAAACTACCGCTTCCTGCGTCGTCTATTTGTATCACTGTATCACTCCTTGCCTATATATAAATTTTGTAATAAAATCAAAATAATTATACGTTATTAATTATAGGAGGTATAAAATGAAAAAGATACTTCTTACTAATGACGATGGAGTACAAGGATTAGGGATGTTAAAATTAGCAGAATATCTTAAAGATAAGTATAAAGTAACGGTAGTAGCTCCTGAAAAAGAAAGAAGTGCTATAAGCCATGCTATAACTTTACATAAACCTTTAAGGCTAAAAAAGGTAAAGGAAGAAGAAAGTTTGAAAATATATGCGATAAACGGAACACCTTCTGACTGTGTAAAATTAGGGATTGAAGTTGTGCTAGGGGAAAAACCTGATATTGTAATTTCTGGCATTAACGAAGGTTTAAATTTAGGAACAGACATACTTTATTCGGGTACAGTTTCTGCAGCTATAGAAGCTGCAATTTACGGTATTCCTGCTATTGCGGTTTCTTGTGTTGAAACAGTTAATATTGAAGATAGGCTTATGTATAAATTTGTAGAAAATTTAATAGAAAAAGTTCTAGAAAAAGGTTTACCTAGAAATACCTTGTTGAATGTAAATATACCTGATTTAAAGAAGGGAATAAAGGGGGTAAAAACTACAATACTAGGCAAGAGAATATATATTGAGACTTTCCAAAAAAATTATGACCCAAGAGGAAAAGAATATTATTGGATGGCAGGAAAAATTTCGGAAATAGAAAAGGATGAAAGAACGGATATTGTTTCCGTTAAAAATGGTTATATTTCCATTACTCCTATTCATTTTGATTTAACTTGCTATGACATGATAGAGTTCATAAATTCTTGGAATTTAAAATTAGAGTAAATATTGTTTTAACTGTATATGATGCAAGAATTGTATCAAAATTATTCATGAAATTTATTATTCATCTTATAGAGGATTTTTTATTTTTATATAGAATATCAATATTGCAAACAAATTTAATGAGGGTGACATGTTGGTAAAAAATAAATAGCTCATAATAGAGAAATAGTGCAAAGGCTAACCAAGGTAGTAACAAACACTCTATAGAAAAAGCTGTTTTAAATAGAGTACCGCCCGGCACAGAGGAGATTGACAGAAGAGCATTAACAGAAGGCTATAATCTTGTAAGAAGAAAGGGGAGTGAAATATGGCAAAAAAAGATGATTTGATTAAAAGAATACAAGATAATTATACAAAATTGAGTAAAAGCCAAAAGATAATAGCAGAATACATTATAAATCATTATGATAAAGCAGCTTTTATGACAGCTGCAAAATTAGGGGCCAGTATAAATATAAGTGAATCAACTGTTGTAAGATTCGCAAATACCCTAGGGTATAATGGATATCCAGAACTTCAAAGTGCATTACAGGAGCTTATAAAAAATAAACTTACAACGGTCCAAAGGTTAGAAATGACAGAAGAAACAGATGAAATTGCTATATTGAATAATGTACTAAAAGCCGACATAGAAAATATAAAAGAGACTATAAGTGAAATAAATAAAAATGATTTTAGGAGTGTCGTTTCGGATATAATCAATGCTGCAAAAATTTATATAATAGGTTCCAGAAGTTCTATTGTCATTGCAGAATATTTGGGATTTTATCTAAATTTAATACGGCAAAATGTGTCGGTCGTTAAAGCCGGAGTGTCAGATGTTTTCGAGCAAATTCTCAGAGTTAGTGAAAATGATTTAGTGATAGGAATTGGTTTTCCGAGATACTCAAAAAGAACATTGGAAGTACTAAAATATGCAAAATCTCAAAATGCGAAAATCGTTACAATAACAGATAGTTTAATTTCTCCCCTTACTTCTGTTGCGGATGAAATATTGATTGCAAAAAGCAATATGGCTTCCTTTGTGGATTCATTAGTGGCACCCTTAAGTCTTGTCAATGCTCTTGTTGTAGCTGTGGGTCTTAAAGAAAAGGAAAAAATAGCAAATACTTTTGAAAAACTGGAGAGTATATGGGATGAATATGGGGTATATTTTTCAAAAACAAATTAATAATAAAATTTTTGAAGGACTATTAAGAAATTTGTAAAATATGTAACGTAGAAATCGATTCATTTACTTTTAAATTTTAAAATTAGGAGGATAATAAAATGTCAAAAGAATCGTTAAATCCTTTGATTATTGTGCAAAAGCAGATTAAAAATAAGCAAAAGGTGGAGTTGCAGTAAATCCCAAAGAATTGTCAAAAGAGGAGCTACAGAGGTTGAGTAGAGGTTATATAAGAGCAATAACGAGTATAATAGGTCCTAATAAATATATACCCGCACCAGATGTAAACACTAACATGCAAATTATGGCCTGGATGGTAGATGAGTACAACAAAATTGTAGGTTATAATAGCCCTGCTGTCATTACAGGAAAACCTTTGATATATGGCGGATCTAAGGGAAGAACCGCTGCAACAGGGTATGGAGTTGCGTTAATGGCACGAGAAGCTATAAAACGTTTACATACGGATTTTAAAAATTGCACAGTTGCTATACAGGGGTTTGGAAATGTCGGAAGTCATACAGCTTTAAATTTTCAAAGATTAGGTGCTAAAATTGTAGCAATAAGTGATGTTTATGGAGGCATATACAATAAAGGTGGAATTGATGTTGAAAGATTAGTAGAACATGTAAATAGGACAGGGGCAGTGTGCAATTTTGAAGGATCAACCAGTATAACAAATGAAGAACTTTTAAAATTGGATGTAGATATTTTAGCTTTAGCCGCTCTAGAAAATCAGATAACTTCTGTCAATGCTGTAGAGGTAAAAGCGAAAATAATTTGCGAAGGAGCAAATGGCCCCACCACTCCTGAAGCAGATAAGATTTTAGCAGAAAGAGGTGTGTTTGTAGTTCCGGATATTTTGACTAATTCTGGAGGAGTGATAGTTTCGTACTTTGAATGGGTACAAAATCTTATGAATTATTACTGGGCAGAAAAAGAAGTAGAAGAAAGGCAGGAGGTAAACGCTTTTAACGCTATATATGAATTGGCAAAGCTGTACAAAGTCGATATGAGGACTGCAGCTTACATGATATCAATTAAACGAATTTATGAAGCTATGAAAATTAGAGGTTGCTATAAGGCCTTCGATTGAAGGTCTTTTTTTTAATATGGTAAAATATTATAAAAAGTTGAAAGAGGAGGCTTCTTTATGGTAAGAAGTCTTCTAACTGTAGATTGGGATTATTTTGTACTTTCTAAAAATGACTGGTTTTTCTCTTCTATAGAAAATGATAAAAACTTAACTCAACTGTGGTATAAAAGATATATAAAAAGAAAATTAGAGGGAGAAGATTTAGAAAAGACTATAAAAGTAGGTAAAGTTATAAAAGGCTTCTGGGATAAAATAAAAACACAGCTTAAGTTTGATAAAAACATTAAAGTTTTTGTCTCCGAATCCCACAAAGTTGCCTATTATTTAGCAAAAAATTTTGGATGTTCTGAAGTAGTTTCTTTTGATGCCCATTCTGATTTAGGATATGGGGGACTACCTTCACTGGATTTTGAATTAAATTGTGCTAATTGGCTAGGTAAGCTTTTAAAAGAAAATATAGTAAAAGGAGCTAAAATTGTATACAGTCCTTATTCCTTTGAAAAACCTTCAGATTTTGAGGAGTTTAACAATATTTACAACATAAAGTATTATAAATCAGTAGAAGAATTACCAAAAGAGAATTTGATTGGAGTTATTCACATTTGTAGGTCGGGTATTTGGGCGCCTCCTTGGCTAGATGAAAGATTTGAAAAGTTTATTATTGAATTGGGCTTGCCTTTTAAGAAAATTGCAATAAAACAGAGAAAGTGGGAAGTATCAAGACTTTCTTACGCAGATCAAATTTTTTACCTGAATTTTGCATAAAATTTAAGGAGGAATTGTATGACTACGCGATTGTATATAGTACGCCATGGTCAATCAGAGTGGAATTTACACAATAAAATGCAAGGAATACAAGATATTGATTTGACTCCTACAGGTTTAAAACAGGCTAAACTACTGGCAAGTCGATTAAAAAATGAGAAAATAGATTGTATATATTCAAGTGATTTAAAAAGAGCTTATATAACTGCGCAAATAATTGCAAAAGAATTTGGATTAGAAGTTCATAAAGTTTCTGAGTTGAGAGAAATGTCTTTTGGTATATGGGAAGGACTTACAGCAGAAGAAATTAATGAATTGCATAAAGAAATTTATACATTATGGAAAACAAATCCTATTAAAGCTAATATAGAAAAAGGAGAAACTTTAGAAGAAGTTCAAAAGAGAATGTTAAAAAAGACATGGGAAATAGTTAAAGAAAATGATGGTAAAAATATATTGATTGTTTCTCATGGGACTTCTATAAAAGCTTTGATTTTAGGACTTTTAGGAATTGAGTTAAGTTTTTATCCCAAGTTTAGACTAGATAACGCTTCTCTTAATATAATAGACGTTAAGGAAGATGGGAAAACTGTTTTAGTACTATTTAACGACGCTTGCCATTTGGAAAGAGAGGAAAAATAATAAAATGAAAAAAGTATTTGTAGTAGGCGGCGGCCCAGCAGGAATGATGGCAGCTTAGCAGCAGCTATGATGGGAAAAGAAGTAAGTATATTTGAGAGGAATAACATTTTAGGTAAAAAGTTGTTAGTTACAGGTAATGGAAGGTGTAATATTACCAATTTGCTGACAAAGAAAAATTTTTTGAGAATATTCCAGGAAATAGTAAATTTTTATATAGCGCTTTTAGCAAGTTTTCAAATAAGGATTTAATAGAGTTTTTAAATAAAAATGGGCTTAAAACTAAAATAGAAAGAGGATTAAGAGTTTTTCCAGTTTCAGATAAATCGATAGAAGTGAGAGACTTTTTTGTAAATATGCTTAGAAAATATGGAGTAAAAGTAAATTATAATTGTAGAGTAAATGATATAATAGTGAAAAATAAGCAAGTAAAGGGCATAAGTGTTGGTGAAAGTGTTTTAAACTGCGATAGTGTAGTATTAGCAACAGGAGGAGTATCATATCCTACGACTGGTTCTACTGGTGATGGGTATAAAATAGCTAAGAAATTGGGACACACAATTGTAGAGCCTTTTCCTTCTCTTGTACCAATTGTTACATATGAAAATGTAAGAGAATTGATGGGGCTTACTCTTAAAAATGTCAAGGTTTCTGTTTTTTTTGGAAAGAAATTGATAAGAGAAGAGTTAGGGGAAATGCTTTTTACCCATTTTGGACTGTCAGGTCCTGTAATACTTACATTGAGTAGGTTTTTACATGACTACTTAGGTAAGGGAGAAGTGGTAATAAAAATTGACTTAAAGCCGGAACTTACTATTGAAAAGCTGGAGGAAAGAGTATTAAGAGATTTTAATAAGTACCAAAATAGAAATCTGAAAAATGCCTTGGAAGATTTATTGCCTCATTCATTAATCTTATATGTTATAAAAAGGGCTAATATACACCCTGATAAAAAAGTTAGAGAAATAACAAGGAGCGAAAGAAAAAGTTTGGTCACCAATTTAAAAAATCTTACTTTTAAAGTAAAAGATCTAAGACCTATAAGAGAAGCTATTGTTACAGGTGGTGGAGTAAGTATAAAAGAAATAAATCCCTCTACGATGGAGTCTAAAATAATAAAAGGTCTATTTTTTGCTGGTGAAATTATAGACGTAGACGGGCTTACTGGTGGCTTTAATTTGCAAATCGCTTTTTCTACGGGGTATGTAGCAGGAATCAATGCATGAATGTGAAATGCGGGAAACCGCATTTTTTTATTTATTTTGCATAAGATATAATAAGAAAAGGAGGATAAATATGGGAAAAAGAGTTAAAAGAAAAAAATACAGATATGTTGACAGTGAAAGTATTCTTTTAGTATTGATAATGGTAGGACTTTTAAGTATAGCTATAACTCAGCTTTTGATGACGAATGATGACATAAGAGTTTTTTTAAGTTCTACACAGAAGTTGGAGGGCATTAATTTAGACTCTAATCTTTCACAAGAAGGTAAAGTGACAATTGAAGTTGTAAACAAGGATAAAGCATTAAATTCCTTTGTATTGCTAGACGGAGAGCCAGTTGCAAATTTTTTTGCCAAGTCTATTACTATTTCAGTAAGGCCAAATCAAATTCTTGAAATAGATGGCACAAGAGAAAAGGAATCTCTTCATTTTAAGGTGGTAGCAGTTAGTGAAAATGTAATTGAGCCGCAAAATACCACTGTAGTTAAAGTAGATAAGAATATACAAAAAATATGTATGATTAGGCTTAAATAATTTATTTGTAAGGGGTAATTATGCTATAATATAAAAAAAAGACAAAAGATAATAGGAGAGGAGAATGCCCTATAAAAGTCATAAGAGGTGCTATAACTTCCCAAAATACAAAAGAAGATATTTTAAAGGATACTACTATTCTCATTGAAGAAATTATTAAAGCAAATGAATTAGAAGAGAAAAACATAATTTCTATTTTTTTTAGTGTAACTTGTGATTTAGATGCGGTTTACCCTGCCGAAGCAGTTAGGAATATGGGTATGACCTCAATACCTATGATGTGCTTACAAGAAATGGAGGTAAAAGCAGTCTCAGTCATTGCATAAGAGTTGCGGTTTTTACAAATTTAAGTGATGATAAAGAGGTAAAACACATTTATTTGAAGGAAGCAAAAAAGCTTCGTCCAGATTTAGTTTGAGGTGATAGTATTGACTATAAAAATAGCGATAGATGGACCAGCAGGAGCTGGTAAGAGCACTGTTTCAAAAAAATTAGCTAAGCTTTTAAATTATACCTATATAGATACAGGTGCTATGTATAGAGCCATTACGTATAAGGCCCTACAAAAGGGAATAAAATTTATTGAAGAAGATAAAATATCTGATATTGCGCAAAGTACAGATATTACTTTAGAAGGAGAAAAATTTTTTTTAGATGGTAAAGACATTTCTGAAGAAATAAGAAAACCTGAGGTTTCTGAAAAAGTTTCTCTGGTGTCTAAAATACCTAAAGTTAGAGAGATTTTAGTACAAAAACAAAGAGAAATTGCCAAAGGCAAAAATGTAGTAATGGATGGAAGAGATATAGGTACAGTTGTGTTGCCTGATGCACAGTTCAAATTTTTTTTAACTGCTTCTTTAGAAGAAAGAGCAAAGAGGCGTTATAGAGAACTTAAAACTAAAAATGTAAATGTGAGTTATTATGAAGTGGTAAAAGAAATAGAAAACCGTGATACCATAGATTCCCAAAGAGAAACATCACCTCTAAAAATTGCTAAAGATTCTATTGTCATTGATACTACCTATCTTTCAGAAGAAGAAGTTGTAGAAAAACTGTACAATATCATAAAGGAAGGATTAAAAGGGGAAATTTAAGTATGTTTTATTATATTGCTAAAATTATTGTACGAGCAATTATAAAAGTGATATTTAAAATAGAAATAAAAGGACTTGAAAATATTCCTAAAAAAGGCCCGGTAATCATTTGTTCTAATCATATAAGTTTTTTAGATCCTCCTGTAATAGGTGCACTTTTAAATAGGCGAATATATTTTATGGCAAAAGAAGAGCTTTTTAAAAATCCCTTTTTAAGGCTTCTTTTAGGGACAGGCTTAGGAGCTTTTCCCGTTAAAAGAGGTACCGCTGATTTATCAGCTATTAAAACTGCTTTAACTTACTTAAAAAAAGGAAAAGCAATTGGAATTTTTCCGGAAGGTACAAGAAGTAAAACTGGTCAGCTTCAAAAGGCTGAACCAGGAGTTGCTATGTTAGCCATTAAGGGAAACGCCCCAGTAGTACCTATAGCGATTAAAGGTAGATATGGTCTCTTTTCTAAAATTATTATAAATATCGGTAAACCAATGAATTTTGATAAATATGCTAATTCTAGACTTTCATCTCAGCAACTTTTTGTTATTGGAGAGGAAATAATGAAAGAAATTGCAAAATTGTTGTAGGAGGTCAAGAATGAAAATATTGATTGCTGAGTATGCAGGTTTTTGTTTTGGCGTAAAAAGAGCCATTGAAACTGCATATTATGAAATTGAAAAAAACTCAGGCCGGAAAATATACATGCTAGGTGAAATCATTCATAATCCACAAGTTATATCGGACTTATCGAAAAAAGGGGTTAATATTATTGAAGAAGAAGAGCTGGATAAATTGACTGAGGGCGATAAATTAATTATCCGAAGTCATGGGGTGTCTAAAAAATTATACGACTTTCTTGCTAAAAAAGGAATTGAGGTCATAGATGTTACCTGTCCATTTGTAAAAAAAGTCCAAGATATAGTTTATGAGCACTACCATAAGGATTACTCTATTATTATTGTAGGAGATAGAAATCATCCAGAAGTAAGAGGAGTAAATGGATGGTGTGATGACACTGCCTATGTGGTAAATTCAATTGAAGAAGCTCATAAATTACCTAAATTGGAGAAGGCATGTGCAGTTGCGCAAACCACCCTCATTGGAAGGTATTGGGAAGATATTTTAGAAGTAATAAAGCTAAAAGTTAAAGACCTTGTTTTTTTAATACTATATGCGATGCTACCCAAAAAAGACAAGGATCTGCAGAGCAGCTCTCAAAAAAAGTAGATGTGATGTTTGTGATTGGTGGAAAGCATAGTTCTAATACTCAAAAGTTAAAAAAGATATGTGAAAAAAATTGTAAAAATACCTTTCATATAGAAGATGCTAAAGAATTGACTCTTGAGATGGTAAAAGACCGAGAGATTATAGGGATAACAGCAGGAGCTTCAACTCCTGATTATGTAATAGAAGAGGTAATAAAGAAAATTAGATTTTTAAAAGGGGAAAAGGAAAAAGAGTGATTTTTTAAAGGTTATTGTGAAGATATTGTACAAATAAAGCATTAAAAGTTAGAATTAGTGTAGGAGGAATATTTAATAAAAATTTTTAAACTGTCATGTAAAAAACCTTGACAAAAGAAAAAAATCTGATAAAATTAAAATCATTGAATGTATACATTATTTTAGTAAAGGAGGCAGGATACAAAATGAATGCTTTGGGTCGCCACATTTTGGCAGAGATTTATGGGTGCGATAGCGACATTTTAGACAACTTGGAATTAATCGAAGACATAATGGTTCAGTCTGCAATAGTATCAGGCGCAGAGATACGGGAAGTAGCTTTCCATAAATTTAATCCCCAGGGCGTAAGCGGAGTAGTGGTCATATCAGAATCTCATATAACTATCCATACTTGGCCAGAATTGGGTTATGCCGCGGTTGACGTATTTACTTGTGGCGATGATGTCAATCCGTGGGATGCCTGTAACTATATAGCGAAAATGTTAAGAGCACAAAACATGACTGCAACAGAGGTAAAACGTGGAGTATTCGAAAAACCAGTGAAGGTGGTTAATTACTAATTTAATTTCATCCGAAAAGTTATTAAATTGTGGCTTTTAAAGCCACTTTTTTCTATAATTAGAGGTGAACATATTTATGGTAGGTTATGAGGACTTTGTAAAAAAAATACATAAATTAACTGGAATAGATTTGTCTTTATACAAGGAAAAGCAAATGAAGAGAAGATTAGAATCTTTGATTACTAGCCGTAAATTTAGTTCCTATGAGGAGTATTATAATGAACTTACTATCAATAAAACATTATATGAGGAGTTTCTAAATTACATTACCATTAATGTAACTGAATTTTTTAGAAACCCTTCACAATGGGAAATCTTAGAGAAGGACCTTTTACCCCACATTATAAAAAAAGGTTTTAGAGTATGGAGTGCCGCTTGTTCTACTGGAGAAGAACCTTATTCTGTAGCTATGCTTTTGACAAAATTTATAGATCTAAAAGATGTGACAATTATTGCTACTGATATAGATGTAAGCGTACTAGAAAAAGCTAAAAAAGGTATATATTCGGTTGAGACTGTTAAAAAAGTACCTCAAGAATATTTAGGAAAATTCTTTAGAAAAAATGATGACAAAAGTTATCAGATAACTGAGGATATTAGAAAAAGTGTGCAATTTGAAAGGCATGACTTATTGAATGACGAATATCCAAAAAATATAGATTTATTAATTTGTAGAAATGTGTTAATATATTTTAATGATGCAGCTAAAGATAAAATATATAAAAATTTTATGAGTCTTTAAATGACGACGGAATATTCTTTGTGGGTAGTACAGAGCAAATAATATTGCCATATAGATACAATTTTGAACCAATTAAAACTTTTTTTATAGAAAAATTACTCCCCAGAGATAAAAGAGGTGTTAATAATGTCTACTAACATTTATGTAACTAAGGAAGAATTAAAAAAACAAGAAGATATAATGAAAGAAATTGCAGAAAAAAATAAGGGCAAAGACCTTTATTATCATATTGAAACTTATGGATGCCAAATGAATGTCCATGATTCAGAAAAACTGGCAGGTATGCTAGAAAAAATGGGATATAAATATACTGAAAATCTGGAACAAGCTGATGTTTTACTTTTTAACACTTGTGCTGTAAGAGAACATGCTGAAATAAGAGTATTAGGAAGAGTCTCACAAATGAAAGAATTGAAGGCTAGAAATCCTAATTTAATTATTGGTGTATCTGGCTGTATGATGCAAGAAAAAAATGTAGTAGAAGCTATTAAAGAAAAATATTCCTATATAGACATTGTTTTTGGAACTCATAATATATATAAATTTCCACAGCTTTTATGGGAAGCTTTAAACTCTCAAGATATAGTGATAGATGTTATAGAAGATACAAAAAAATGTAATTGAAGAGTTACCTGTCAAGAGGGACAGCAATTTAAAGGCATGGGTTAATATTATTTATGGTTGCAATAATTTTTGCACCTATTGCATAGTGCCATATACAAGAGGCAGAGAAAAGAGTAGAAAGCCAGAAGATATAGTAGCAGAAGTAAAAGAATTAGCTCAAAAAGGGTATAAGGAAATCACTTTATTAGGACAAAATGTAAATTCCTATGGGAAAGACCTTGATGAAAATATAACTTTTGCAAAACTACTCTACAAGCTAAATGAAATTGAGGGAATTGAAAGAATAAGGTTTATGACCTCTCATCCTAAGGACATTTCTGATGAATTAATATATGCTATGAGGGATTTAAATAAAGTTTGTGAACATTTGCATTTGCCTGTACAAGCTGGTAGCAATAAAATTTTAAAAAAGATGAATAGAAAATACACCAAAGAGCACTATTTAGAAATTATTGATAAAGTAAGAAGTAACATTCCAGATATTGCAATAACAACAGATATAATTGTAGGTTTCCCAGGTGAAACAGAAGAAGATTTTTTGGAGACGTTGGATTTAGTACAAAGAGTACGATTTGATGCCGCTTATACTTTTATATACTCTAAAAGAGCAGGTACTGTTGCGGCGAATATGCCAGACCAAGTAGATGATGCTGTAAAACATGAGCGTTTAGAAAGACTTATAGAGTTACAAAACAAAATCAGCTTAGAAAAAAGTGCAGAATTGAGAGGAAAAATTGTGGAAGTATTGATAGAAGGGATTAGTAAAAGAGACAGCAATAAATTGACATCTCGAACTCGAACCAACAAAGTAGTTCACTTTGTAGGAGATGAAAGCCTTATTGGTAAACTTGCCAATATTAAAATAACCGAAACCAAAGCTTGGACAATGCAGGGAGAATTGGTAGAAGTTATAAGATAAAAGTGCGCCTATATGGGCGCTTATTTTTATGATATAATAAAAAGGAGTCGGAGGTGCAAAAAAATGGCCGTCACTCCAATGATGGAACAATACCTTAAAATAAAAGAAAAATATAAAGATGCAATACTATTTTTCCGCTTAGGGGACTTTTATGAAATGTTTTATGAAGATGCAGAAATTGCTGCTAAAGAGCTTGAAATAGCTTTGACAGGAAGAGACGCAGGAACGGAAGAAAGAGCCCCAATGGCTGGTGTTCCTTATCATGCAGCAGACTTTTATATAGACAAGTTGATAAAAAAGGATATAAGTTGCTATTTGTGAGCAATTGGAAGACCCTGCAAAAGCAAAAGGATTGGTAAAGAGAGATGTAGTAAGAATATACACTCCGGGGACAATAATAAATCCTGAATCAATGGATGAAAAAACAAATAACTATCTTGTGTCTGTCTTTAAAGAAAGGGACAATTATGGAATTTGTGCTGTTGATGTAACAACTGGAGATTTATACGCCACAGAAATTAAAAATTGTAAAGACAACAAAAAAGTTTACGATGAAATAATAAAGTACGCTCCTTCAGAAATAATCGCCAACGAAGATTTTTTAAAAAACAATAAGTATATAAAAATCTTTAAAAGTAACAATTGTGCTGTAAACACTTATGAAAAAAAACTTTACTATGAAGAAAAGAGTAAAATAATAGAAAATCAGTTTAATAAAAAACTTGAAGAATTAGGAATAAAAGATAAGCCCTATGTAGTAAATTCACTATCTGCTCTTTTCTGCTATTTAAACGAGTTGCAAAAAACTGCTTTAAAGCATATAAACAAACTGCTTATATATGAGGATAACTCCTATATGGGATTAGACAGCAATGCAATAAAAAATTTAGAAATATTAGAATCCAATAAAAACAAGTCAAAAAAAGGTTCTTTATTAGGAGTTTTAGATAAAACTGTGACTCCGATGGGGGGAAGGCTTTTAAAAAAATGGCTAGAAGAACCTTTGCTTAACAAAGAGCATATTGATGCTCGGCTGCAAGCAGTAGAAGAGCTTTTTAATGATTATAAAAATCGTCAGGATTTAAAACAACTTTTAAATAAAATCTATGATTTAGAAAGATTGAGCAGCAAAATTGTTTATCAGAGTATTAATCCAAAAGATTTTATTTCTATAAAATTATCTCTTCAAAATTTGCCCTATATTAAGGAAATATTGCAAAGATTTAGTTCGCGGCTTTTGAAAGATATATACGAAAAGTTTGATACCTTACAAGATATATACGAATTAATAGATAAGTCGATAAAAGATGATCCCTCAACTCAATTAAAAGAAGGAAACATCATAAAAGATGGATACAATGAAACAGTAGATAAGCTGAGAAAGGCTTCGGTAGAAGGCAAAAATTGGATTGCAAACCTTGAGGCTGAGGAGAGAGAAAAAACCGGCATAAAAAATCTGAGGATAGGTTACAACAAAGTTTTTGGTTACTATATCGAAGTTACAAAATCTAATATACCACAGGTTCCTGAAAGATACATACGAAAACAAACGTTGGCTAATGCAGAAAGGTACGTAACGCCTGAGCTTAAAGAAATAGAAGAGGCTATATTGGGAGCAGAAGAAAAATTAATAGAGCTTGAATATCAGCTTTTTAACGAAATAAGAGAAAAAATAGAACTCCAAATTGTAAGGATACAAGACACAGCCAAGTATATAGCTACAATTGATGTACTTATTTCCTTTGCAGAAGTTGCAGAAACCAATCGATATACAAAGCCCATAGTAGATTATAGTGACAGAATAGTTATAAAAGAAGGCAGGCATCCAGTAATAGAGACTATTTCTGATGAATCATTTGTAGCAAATGACATAGATATTGGTCCTGAAAATCCTATCATGATAATAACGGGCCCTAATATGGCTGGTAAATCTACGTATATGAGACAGGTTGCTTTAATTGTATTGATGGCACAGATAGGTTCTTTTGTCCCCGCTTCTTACGCTAAAATTGGGATTGTGGATAAAATTTTTACAAGAGTAGGAGCATCCGACGACATCTTTGCAGGGCAGAGTACCTTTATGGTGGAAATGTCTGAAGTGGCAAATATATTAAAATCTGCTACTAGTAAAAGTTTAATAATACTAGATGAGGTAGGAAGAGGTACAAGCACTTATGATGGTATGAGTATAGCTCATGCAGTTATTGAATATATTCATGAAAAGATAAAGGCTAAAACTTTGTTCGCTACTCACTATCATGAATTAACAAAACTTGAAGGCAAGATGAAGGGAGTAAGGAATTATAATGTCTCAGTAGAGGAAAGAGAAGATGACATAATATTTTTACGGAAAATAGTACCTGGTGGTGCGGACAAAAGTTATGGAATTCAAGTTTCAAAATTAGCAGGGTTGCCCTATAGCATTGTTGAAAGAGCAAAAGAAATATTAAAAAGTTTGGAAAATGATACTGTTATAAAGTTCGAATTAGAAAATGCAACACAGCAACTAGCGTTTACTCAAATAGACATTTTTTCTACAGCTAAGGATTCGTTAATTGAGGAAATAGCCAATTGTGATTTAGATAACATGACTCCAATTCAAGCTCTAAATTACTTATATAAATTAAAGGAGAAGGCAATTTCTCTAAGGAGCGGAGTATGATGAATAAAATTCGCCTTTTAGATGAAAAGACAATAAATAAAATTTCTGCAGGAGAAGTTGTTGAAAGGCCGGCTTCTATAGTAAAAGAATTAATTGAAAATTCTATTGATGCAGGTAGTAAAAATATTACTGTAGAAATTTTGGAAGGTGGTATTCCTTATATAAAGGTATCTGACGACGGCTGTGGAATGAATGAAATAGACGCTATTCTAGCTTTTGAAAGACATGCCACCAGCAAAATTAAATCTGATAATGACCTTTATAATATAGGGACATTAGGGTTTAGAGGAGAGGCCTTAGCCAGCATTGCCGCAATTTCTCATGTAACTTTACAGACTAAAGAAGAAGGTGCTTTATTTGGCACTAAAGTTGTTGTGGAAGGCGGGAAAGTAATAGAGAAAACTAATTGCGGTTGTGCAAAAGGATGTAGCGTTGAAGTACGAGATGTGTTTTTTAATACACCTGCACGAAGAAAGTTTTTAAAAAAACCTTCAACAGAGGCCATGTATATAACTGATACCGTAACTAAATTGTGCCTTTCCCATCCTGAAGTTTCTTTTAAATACGTAAAGGACAAAAAATTACAATTTATAACATCAGGAAAAGGAGATGTAGAAGATGTAATTTTAAGACTTTTTGGAAATGAAGTTTATTCTTCTCTCATGTCAGTTTCTTTTCAAACAGAAGATTTAAAACTGAAGATTTTAGCAGGTAAAAATTCTTTAAATTATTCTAATAGGAATATGCAGTTTTTTTATGTAAATGGAAGATACGTAAAAAATAGGACCCTCTCAGCCGCTATCGATGAAGCTTTTAAGACTTATATACCTGTAAATCGATATCCTGCTGTTTTTTTGTACATGGAAATAGACCCAAGGCAAATTGATGTGAATATACATCCTTCAAAATTAGAGATAAAATTTTCAGATGAAAGAAGGGTTTTTGAAACTGTTTACAAAACTATAAAGGATAGCCTTCATAAATATAACTTGATACCAGAAGTAAAAATTGAAGAAAAGAAAAATATCTTTAAAATTGAGACTCCAACTATTTCAGCTGAGCAGACGAAATTATACTTGACTTCTTCTGATAAAGAATTAGAAGAGGAAAAAAAGAAACTTGACAATGAATTTAGAGGTAAGAATGTTTTTTTAAAAGATAATGTATTAAAAGAAAATAGTAAAAATAGTAGTTTAGACAACCATTTGGCAGTTTATGAGGAATATGAAGATGAAAAAGAAGAACTAAATAAAAAAAATGACATTACTAAAAAAATAAGTGATATAAGAATAGTAGGTACATTGTTTTCTACTTATATAATTGTAGAAAAAGAAGATGTGTTTTATATAATTGACCAACATGCTGCCCACGAAAGGATTTTATACGAAAAGTTTACTTCCCAATATGAAAAAATTCAAACAAAGCAGGTAACATTTCCTATTGTAGTAGAATTGCAACCAGGAGATTTAGAACTTGTTCAACAAGAGAAAAAACTCTTAAATAAGTTAGGTTATACATTTGAGGAATTTGGGAATAATTCTATTATATTAAGGGAAGTACCTGTAATTTTAGGACAACCAGAAGCAAGGCAGTTATTTATAGAGATAGTAGAAAAACTTAGAGATAAGGAACTTATCAATAAAATATCTTTAAAAGAAGAAAGCATTATAATGATGGCTTGTAAAGCTGCAGTAAAAGCCATGGATAATTTATCTGAAAGAGAGATTTATAAACTCTTTGAAGATTTGAAGATTACAGAAAATCCTTACACCTGTCCTCACGGAAGACCTGTTATAATCGCTATAACAAAGACTCAATTAGAAAAAATGTTTAAAAGAATTATGTAATATAAGGGTGATGGGATGGCTATACAAATTGTGCTTATTGTTGGACCTACCGCCTCTGGCAAGTCTAAATTAAGTGTAGACCTGGCAAAAGAATTTAATGGAGAAATCATTTCTGCTGATTCTATGCAAATTTATAAGTACATGAATGTTGGTACAGCAAAGATCACAAAGGAAGAAATGCAAGGTATCCCTCATTATTTGATAGATATTGTAGATCCGAATAAAGAGTTTAGTGTTGCAGAATATGAAAAAAGAGCAAAAGAGATTATAAAGGATATTCACAAAAGAGGGAAACTTCCTATAATTGTAGGTGGAACTGGTTTATATATCAATTCAATAATTTATATCATGCACTTTTCTGATTTTAAAGGAAGCAAAGAATTTAGAGAAAAAATGAAAGAATTAGCAAACAACTATGGTAATCAATATCTTTATGAAAGATTAAAAAGTGTGGACCCAGAGGCAGCAAAAAAAATCCATCCAAATGATATTAGAAGAATCATCAGGCTTTGGAAGTTTATGAATTTACAGGCAAACCTATTTCTTACTATCAAAAAATGAGTGGTATGCGTTTAAATCCAGAGTATCAGCCAATAATGATAGGGCTTAATTTCAGAAACAGACAAATTTTATACGATAGAATTAATCAAAGAGTAGATGAAATGATAAAAAATAATTTGGTTGAAGAAGTGGTAAACTTGCTAAAAATCGGGTATAATAAAGACAGTACCGCTTTGCAGGCTTTAGGATATAAAGAAATTGTCGAATATTTAAAAGGAGAGATTTCTTTAGAAGAGGCTGTTGAAAAAATTAAAAAAGGGACAAGGAGGTATGCAAAAAGACAGATCACTTGGTTTAAGGGTTATGAATTTATCAAATGGTTTTTTGTAGATGACTATAAAAATTATGAAGAACTCAAAAAAATATTATTAAATATTTAGCAGGAAAATTAAATTTTTGATAGAATATAACTAATGATACATAATTAAAGAAGGGGGATAAAGATGGCAAGTTCAAAAGCAGCTATTAATTTACAGGATATTTTTTTGAATCAAGTAAGAAAAGAGCATGTACCAGTAACCGTCTACTTAATTAATGGATTTCAATTAAAGGGTTTAGTAAAAGGATTTGATAATTTTACAGTGGTGCTGGAATCAGAAAACAAACAACAACTTCTTATCTATAAGCATGCTATTTCGACAATAACGCCACAAAAGCCTGTAATTTTCTCTGGTTCTGATAAAGATGAAAAGAAGGAGGAGTAAACAACAAAAAAACAGTATTAGGGCAACTAATACTGTTTTTTGAAATAACAAAGCAAGGGAGTTTTTAAGATGAAGATTGGCTTTATAGGCGTCGGTAATATGGGACTTGCTCTTATAAAGGGCATATTAAAGTCAGATTTTATAGATGCTGAAGATTTAATTCTTTACGATCCGGTGAAAGAAAAAACAGCAGGATTAGAAAAAGAATTTGGTGTTATTGTAGCAAAAAGCAATGCTGATCTAACTGAAAAGTCAGATATTGTCATTTTAGCAGTAAAACCTAATATTTACGATGCTGTATTAGAAGAAATAAAAGCAAAAGTAACTGCTAAAAAAATAATAATTACTATAGCTCCAGGCATAACTATAAGTCATGTCAAAGATATCTTAAAAACAGGAAAAATAGTGAGAACAATACCTAATACTCCTGCTTTAATAGGAGAAGGTATTACTGCTATAAGTTACTCACAAGAGATCGAGCAAGAGGATAAAGAGGTTGTGACAAAAATTTTTAAAGCCTGTGGGGAAATTGTAGAAGTGGAAGAAAAGCTGATTGATGCTGCAATGGCTGTCTCTAGTTGTAGTCCAGCATTTGTGTACATGTTTATTGAAGCATTGGCAGATGGTGGTGTATTATTGGGATTACCAAGAGATATTGCATATAAATTAGCCTCAAAGGCTGTAGCTGGTGCAGGTAACATGGTACTAAAAACAAGTTTTCATCCTGGTCAATTAAAAGACATGGTGACATCTCCAGGTGGTACAACTATTGAAGGTATAAGAATTTTGGAAAAAAATGCAATGAGAAGCGCGGTGATTGAAGCGGTTTCAGCTGCATATCAAAAAACAAAGGGACTGAAGTAAAGATGGAAAATAATATCGATATTGTTGAAATATACACAGATGGAGCTTGTAGTGGTAATCCTGGTCCAGGTGGCTGGGCAGCAGTTTTACTATACAAAGAAGCAAGGAAAGAAATATCAGGATTTGAAGAAAATACTACAAATAATCGAATGGAATTAAAAGCAGTAATAGAAGCTTTGAAAGCCTTAAAGAGGCCTTGTAAAGTTAATTTATATAGTGACAGTAGTTATGTGATAAATGCCTTTAAAGAAGGCTGGCTTGAAAAATGGCAGAAAAACAATTGGCTAAAATCAGATAAAACGCCAGTAGAAAATCAAGAGTTATGGAAGGAGCTTTTAGAGGTTTCAAAAAGACATCAAATCAATTGGATTAAAGTAAAAGGTCATGCAGATGATGAATTCAATAATTTATGTGATAGACTGGCTACAGAGCAAATAAAAAGAAATACTAAAAAGTTATAAGAGTTTTAAGCTCAAGGAATCTTAGTTTAGTAAGGTTCCTTGAGCTTTTTAATAATTTTGAACGTTAGTCTAAAAATAGCTTGATTTAAGCATTATATATATGGTATCATATATACAAGTAATTATACGAAATAACTATTTCGTATAATTAGAATTTTAGAAAGGAGTTTTGAGAATGTCTAATGAAGCTTCTAATATTTCTAATAATGGTTTTACTAAATACCCGCCTCTTCTTGAAGAATTTTTAAACTACTTTTCGACGGTAAAAGCCCGTTCTTATAATACTGTAAAAGCTTATGCCTATGACTTGGTTTTGTTTTTACGCTTTTTAAAGCAAAGACGCGGAAAAGTAAGCCCTGATGTTGAATTTGATGAAATAGATATTTCTGATGTAGATGTTGACTTAATAGAATCTGTTGATTTAAACGATTTATATGCTTACCTCAACTTTGTAACTAACGAAAGGTCTAATACTCCCCCTGCTCGTGCTCGAAAAGTAGCAAGTTTAAGGTCATTTTATGATTATCTTTACAAAAAAGCTAAAGTAATAAATAAAAATCCTACTCAAGAATTAGAGTCGCCGAAACTTTCTGTAAGACAGCCTATCTACCTTACTCTTGATGAAAGTAAAAAACTTTTGGATTCTATAGATGGACCTTTTAAAGAAAGGGATTATGCTATCATAACTTTGTTTTTAAACTGTGGGCTTAGGGTTTCTGAACTGGTGAATATAAATATAGACGACATTAAAGACGATAAACTAACAGTTATAGGAAAAGGAAATAAACAAAGAACAGTTTATTTAAATGACGCCTGTATTAATGCAATAAATGCATATTTGAGAGTAAGGCCTAAAGAAGGAGTGAAAGATAAAAAGGCTTTGTTTTTGAGCAAAAGATTAAAAAGAATAAGTGTAAAAACCGTACAATATACTGTGAAAAAACATTTAAAAAATGCTAATTTAGGAGGAAAAAAATATTCTGCCCATAAATTGCGCCATACAGCCGCGACTTTGATGTACAGATATGGTAATGTAGATATAAGGACTTTACAAAAGCTCTTAGGGCATTCTAACGTTTCTACGACGCAAATTTATACCCATGTAGATGATTCACAATTAAAAGAAGCTGTAAATAAAAATCCTTTATCACAAAAGGAATAGCAAATAAAGACAGACACAAAGCGTTTTTTACTTCGTGTCTGTCTTTATTTAATTTTCCAATTGATTCTTATAAATATTATTTAAGGCAATAGTTATTGCCAATTTTACTTGAGGATAAGTAAGGCCACCCTGCACGTATGCGATATAAGGTTCTCTTATAGGGGCATCTGCACTTAACTCTATAGAAGAGCCTTGTATAAATCCTCCTGCTGCCATTATGACTTTATCTTGATATCCCGGCATGTCCCAAGGTTCAGGAATTATATGAGAGTCTACTGGGGAACCCATTTGTATTCCCTGGATAAAAGATATCAACTCTTCAGCAGTTTTAAATTTAATAGCTTGAACTATATCAGTTCTTTCTTCGTCATATTTTGGAATAACTTCATAGCCTAAGTCTGACATAATTTTCGCTAAAAGAACAGCTCCTTTTAAAGCTTGTCCTACCACTTGAGGTGAAAGGAATAACCCTTGTAAAATCAATCTATTTAAATCTAAAGAAGGACCTACTTCTTTTCCAATACCAGGAGCGTATAATCTGTAAGAGGCATTTTTTACCAACTCCTTTTTACCTACTACGTATCCACCAGTAGGAGCAATTCCCCCACCCATGTTTTTTATAAGAGAACCTGCTATAATGTCGGCTCCTACTTCTGTCGGTTCTTTTATCTCAGTAAATTCTCCATAGCAATTATCTACAAATATAATTACATCTTCTTTTACCTTTTTAATTTCACTAATTGCCTTTTCTATATCTTCTATCTTCAAAGACTTTCTATAGTCATATCCTTTTGATCGTTGAATCATCACCATTTTAGTTTTTGAGGTTATTGCTTTTTTTACCCTTTCTATATCTATTTCTCCATCTTCGAGGAGGGGAATTTCTTTATATATGACTCCATATTCTTTTAAACTTCCCCTCCCCTCCCCTTTTATACCTATTATTTCTTCTAACGTATCATAGGGCCTTCCACAAGCCGAAATTAGCTCTTCATTTGGTTTTAAATTGCCAAATAGGCATAATGATATCGCATGGGTTCCAGAAACGATTTGAGGCCTTACTAGAGCGTCTTCTGCGGCAAATATTCCTGCATATATCTTTTCGATTGTCTCTCGCCCTATGTCACCATATCCATAGCCAGTTGTGCCATTAAAATGGATATCACTTAATTTGTTCCTTTGGAAATGATATATGACCTTATACTGATTGTACTCTACAATCTTATCAATCTTTCTAAATACAGGATGACAATCTTTTTCTGCTTTTTCTATAACCTCGATTATTTTTGAGTTTATATGGAAATTGTTCTGCAAAAATTTTTTTGTGTCCATTTTCTCAGTCCTCTCTAATGTCTATACTGTCAATTGTTATTAAATCTTCTTTGGTTATATTTATTTTGTTTAAAACTCTTACAGCCTGTTTTCTGATTGCTCTTTCTATGATATTCCTTACAAGGCGCGCATTTCCCATTTCTCTTGAATTGTCGTCACGAATCAATATTTTCATTAATCTTCTCTTTGCACTTTCTGTAAGCTTATATTGCCTGTTCTTTACCATGAGTTCCGCAATCTGAAGAAGTTCATCTATAGTATAATCAGGAAAATCTATCTGGATTGGAAATCTGGAGCGAAGTCCGGGATTGGTATTTAAAAAATATTCCATTTCGTGTTTGTAACCTGCTAATATAAGTATAAATTTATTCCTATTGTCTTCCATTTCTTTGACAAGAGTATCAATAGCTTCTTTGCCAAAGTCTTTTTCTCCACCCCTTGCCAAAGAATAAGCTTCATCTACAAACAAAATTCCTCCCAAAGCTTTTTTTACATTTTCACGAACTCTGTGAGCAGTATGCCCTATGTATTCTCCTACTAGATCAGCTCTCTCTACTTCGACTACATGGCCTTTTTCTAAAACTCCTATACTTTTTAAAAGCTTTCCTAATATCCTTGCTACAGTAGTTTTGCCAGTTCCTGGATTGCCTTTAAATATCATATGTAATACTATAGGTTCAGTGGCTAATCCTTCCTTTTTACGCTTTATTTGCAGTTGCGAGAAAGCGTAAATTTCTTGTATAATTTCTTTCACTTTATTAAGGCCTATCAAAGAATTTAGCTCTTTTAAAGCTTCTTCTTGTAATTTTTTTATCATCCACAGTTGTTGTAACTTCTTTAGGTTTGTCTTCTGACTTTTTTTCTATTTTATATCCTTCAAAAAAAACTGGCCATATTCCCATCTACCACCACATCCCAATACCATTTTTATTGTTATTCTATGATATTGGGATGTGGAAAGTGAACAAATTTTATACTTCTACTTTTGCTTCTACATCTTCTTTAAAATCTGCTAAAATAGGGTTTACAATTTCCTCAATGTATTCTTCAGTCTGGCTTACAGCTCTTCCGGTAAATTTTATAGGGTCAACTAATTCTTTAATTTCTTCTTGGGAAAGTTTAAATCTTTGGTCATTTTGTATATAATAAAGTAATCTATTTTCTTCTCCATTTTTAACTTCTTCTGCTGCTTTTAAGGAATATACTCTTATGGCTTCATGTAATTCTTGCCTATCTCCCCCTTTAAGTACAGCTTCCATCAAAATCTTTTCTGTAGCCATAAAAGGCAATTCCTTCATCACATTTTTTTCAATTATTTTTTTGTTTACTTTTAAACCAGACGCAATGTTTATGTAAAGATTTAATATAGCATCTGTGGCAAGGAACATTTCAGGTATTACAATCCGCCTGTTAGCCGAATCATCCAAGGTTCTTTCAAACCATTGAGTAGAAGAAGTAATTGATGTATTTAAAAGTGTTACAATAACATACCTACTTAAAGCTGCCATTCTCTCGCTTCTCATAGGATTTCTTTTATAAGCCATTGCAGAGGAGCCTATTTGTTTTTCTTCAAAGGGCTCTTCAATTTCTCTTAAATGTTGCAAAAGCCTCAGGTCGTTGCTGAATTTGTGAGCACTTTGAGCAATACCGCTTAAAACAGACAAGAGCATAAAGTCATATTTTCTCGTATAAGTTTGTCCTGTCACGGGGAAGGATTTTTTGTATCCCATTTTTTCTATTACTAATCTGTCTAGCTCTTTTACTTTTTCTTCATTACCACCAAAAAGTTCCATAAAACTTGCTTGTGTACCAGTAGTACCTTTTACCCCTCTTAACATTATGTTTTCTCTTCTATATCTTAAGTCTTGTAAATCGAGAATTAAATCCTGGATCCAAAGGCATGCTCTTTTACCAACTGTAGTAAGTTGAGCTGGTTGAAAGTGAGTATAACCTAAAGTAGGTAAATCTTTATATTTTAAAGCAAATTCGGATAGAACTTTTATTACTTTAAGAAGCTTCTTTTCAATTAGCTTAAAAGCTTTATCCATCAAAATTATGTCAGTATTGTCATCTACAAAAGCAGAGGTAGCTCCTAAATGGATTATAGGCTTTGATTTTGGGCACAAAAGACCATAGGCATGTATGTGAGCCATAACATCATGCCTAAACTCTTTTTCAAATTTTTCCGCATCTTCATAGTTTATGTTGTCTATATTTTCTTCCATTTCTTTAATCTGTTCATCTGTAATATTAAGCCCTAATTCTTTTTGGCTTTTTGCCAAGGCTACCCATAATCTTCGCCAAGTTTTAAATTTTTCATCATCAGAGAAAATTTGGGCCATTTCTTTGCTAGCATATCTTGTTATTAACGGATTCTGGTAAGTGTCTCGCATATTTACCTCCTCATTATACTTTATTTAAAAATTCTTCAATTCTATTTAGACCTTTTTCAATATTTTCAAGGGAAGTAGCATAAGAAATCCTAATGTAATTGTCCATTCCAAAAGGCAAAGCAGGAACAACTGCTACATTTGCTCCTTCAATTAAAACTTTTGCAAAATCTATTGAACTTTGGATAATCTTTCCATTTATCTCTTTTCCAATATATTCATCTATATTTACCATTACATAGAAAGCCCCTTGAGGATTATTTGATTTTAATCCCTTTATTTTATTTAACCTTTCTACCATATAAACTCTTCTTTTATTGAATTCTTCTGCCATTCTTTTAATAACTGTTTCATCTTCTGATAAAGCGGCTACACTGGCATATTGAGCAATTGAATTGGGATTTGAGGTGGTGTGACTTTGAATGTTTGACATAACTTTTGCTAGTTTTAAAGAAGAAGCAGTATATCCAATTCTCCATCCTGTCATAGCATAAGTTTTAGACATGCCGTTTACCAAAATTGTCAGTTCTTTAATTTTTTCATTTAAAGAGGCGATACTGATGTGACTGCTTCGTAAATTAATTTTTCGTATATTTCATCTGAAATGACAAAAAATATTTGCTTCTTCAATAATTTTTGCAAGTTTTTCTAACTCTTTTTTAGTATACACTGAGCCAGTTGGATTGTTGGGGGTATTTAAAATTAAAGCTTTTGTCTTAGAGGTAATAGCATTTTTTAATTCTTCGGCTGTAATTTTAAAGTCATTTTCTGCTTTTGTTTTTACAAAGACAGGCTTTCCATAAGCCAGCCTTACCATCTCAGGATAGCTTAACCAATAAGGTACAGGAATTATAACTTCGTCGCCAGGATTTAAAATTGCACAAAGGGCATTATATATAGAGTGTTTTGCACCATTTGATATGACAATCTGTTCTGGTTGATATTTAAGGCCGTTATCTCTTAAAAGTTTGTCACATACTGCTTTTTTTAACTCAGAAATGCCTGAGGAAGGAGTATATTTAGTATAGCCATTTTTTATCGCGTCAATTGCAGCTTCTTTTATGTAATCGGGTGTATCAAAATCTGGCTCTCCTACTCCGAAATCTATGACGTCTATGCCTTTGGCTTTTAGCTGTTTTGCCTTTGCTGTTATTTCTAATGTCATAGAAGGGGTAATTTGTAAGGCATTTTGGGATAAATTCAATTTTTACACCTCCAGAGGGTCTGGTTATACAAGTCACAAATATTATTTTACCTTAATTATTTTGATATTTCTACAAAATTTTTAGCTTTACTTTTCAATATTTCAATATATTCATAGTCTAATTTTATGGTTCCTAAAAGGTCTCTGCCATCTACTTCTTTACCGTGAAAGTCTGAACCTCCAGTTATAATTAATTTGTATTTTTTTGCTTTGTTTAGATACTTTTTCACATCTTCAGTAGTGTGTTTTGAATGGTATACTTCTATTCCTATCAATCCCTCAATTGTCAATTCCTCAATAATACTATCATCTTGAAGTAAACCAGGATGAGCTAAAACAGGAACACCTCCATTTCCTAAAATAAGCTTTATTGCTTCAAAAGGGGTGATTCTATATCTTTCTACATAAGCAGGGGCACCAACTCCTATGTATTTTTCAAAAGCTTCTTTTACACTTTCTACATAATTCTTTTTCATCAGAGCTCTTGCTATATGAGGTCTTCCTATGAATTTTTCATTTGTAAATTCCAACACATCTTCTATAGAAATATCAACTCCTAATTCATTTAACTTTTTTAAAATCGCTTTGGCTCTATCACTTCTTAACTTTTTCATTTCGTCTAACTTTTCAATAAATTTTTTATCTTTATAATTTATAAAATAACCTAATATATGGACTTCTTGATTTTGATAATAGCAATTAAACTCAATTCCAGGAATAACTTCAATCTCGTATTTAAAAGAAATCCAAACGGCTTCTTCAAGACCATCAATTGTATCGTGATCTGTTAGAGAAATGCAGCTAAGTCCGTGTTCTTTTGCCAATCGAACTACTTCAGAAGGCGAATTAGTTCCATCGGAGGCTTTTGAATGTATATGAAGGTCTGCAAACATATAATATCACAACCTTTCTCTAAATCTTGCCTTTAATAATTTAAAATAACCTGCAAAATGCAGGTTATTCTTTATCTCGGCTCTACAATTAATTTTATTGCTGTCCTTTCTTCACCGTCTATTTCGATGTCTGTAAAAGCAGGAATACAAATTAAGTCAATTCCGCTGGGAGCCACAAACCCTCTTGCGATTGCAACAGCTTTTACAGCTTGATTTATTGCACCTGCACCTATTGCTTGAACTTCTGCACCTCCACGCTCCCTTAGCACCCCTGCCAACGCTCCTGCTACAGCATTTGGATTAGACTTTGCTGAAACTTTTAACACTTCCATTGTTTTTCCCCCTTAAAGACAAATGATTTTCTCCTTGTTAATATTCTACATTTGTTTTAAAAATCCTTCTTTTTATGAATAAATTTTATTAATGCGTTCTATGCTATAGCATTTTCCTGTTAATTCATTAACAGAAATTACAATGGCATTAATTTGGGCAGGACCTTTTTTTGCAACTTCAAAGCGTACAGGTACAGATGATGTAAATCTTTTAATTATTAATTCTTTATCTATTCCTAATATAGAATCACTAGGACCTGTCATACCAACATCAGTTATATAAGCTGTTCCATTTTGTAATATTTTCTCATCAGCCGTTTGTACATGAGTATGAGTTCCAAATACGCAACTTACTTTTCCATCTAAAAAATATCCCATAGCTATTTTTTCAGAAGTAGCCTCTGCGTGAAAATCTACAAGGATTATATTGGTCTCAACTCTTAATTTTTCTACTTCTTCTAAGGCTACAAAAAAAGGATTTCTATTACAAGGCATAAAAGTAATTCCCTGCAAATTTATAATGCCAATTTTTGAATTTTTAAAATTAAGCACTATAGAACCTCTTCCAGGTGTTTCCTCTAAATAATTAGCAGGCCTTACAATTCGCACTTCTTCATCAATAAATTTTAATATTTCTTTTTGATCCCAAACATGATTTCCCATTGTTAATGCAGCAATTCCCATTTCAAAGAGTTCATCAGCAACTTTACGGGTTAGACCATTCCCTCCCGCAGCATTTTCGCCATTAGCTATAACAATGTCAACATTATATTCTGATATTAGTTCTTGCAAACGCTCTTTTAATATATCTCTACCCAATCTTCCAACAATATCGCCGATGATAAGTATCTTCATTGGTAACCTCCAAAAAATAATTTTCTCAAATTTATTATTACACAAACCTACTTATTAAAACAATAAGTTTATGAAAATTTATAATGAAACTTTTAAAGCGTGCTTATCGCACGCTTTTTTTCAATGCTTTATTTTGCATAATCTACCGCTACTGTCTCTCTTATGACAGTCACTTTTATTTGACCTGGATATTCAACTTCTTCTTCAATTTTTTTGCTTATATTTCGTGCTAAAATGACAATATCATCATCATTGACAATTTCAGGTTTTACCATTATTCTGATTTCTCTTCCTGCTTGTATAGCATAAGACTTTTCTACACCTTCGAAAGAATTAGCGATTTGTTCCAACTTTTCTAGACGCTTAATATAAGCCTCTAATGCTTCTCTCCTTGCCCCTGGTCTTGCAGCAGAAATGGCATCTGCTGCTTGTACTAATACTGCCTCAACAGTCTGAGGTTCCACATCATTATGATGAGCCATTATAGCATGAATAACAGTGTCAAATTCGTGATACTTTTTAGCGAGTTCTGCACCTATCATGACATGAGGACCTTCTACCTCATGGTCTACGGCTTTACCTATATCATGTAAAAGTCCTGCTCTTTTGGCCACCAAAGCATCTGCACCTAATTCATAAGCCATAAGCCCTGCCAAATGAGCTACTTCGACAGAATGCTTTAAGACGTTTTGCCCGTAGCTAGTTCTAAATTTAAGTCTTCCTAATAACTTAATAAGCTCGGGATGCAAACCGTGAATTCCTACTTCAAAAGCCGCTTCTTCGCCTGCTTTAATTATCATGTTGTCTACTTCTTTTTTAGCCTTTTCTACCATTTCTTCTATTCTCGCAGGATGTATTCGCCCATCTTCAATCAATTTTTCTAAGGCAATCCGTGCAATTTCCCTTCGTATAGGGTCAAAGCCTGAAATGACAACAGCCTCAGGAGTATCATCTATTATAAGGTCAATTCCCGTCAAAGTCTCTATTGTCCTTATATTTCTACCTTCCCTACCTATTATGCGACCTTTCATTTCATCATTAGGAAGAGTAACAACGGATACAGTTGTTTCAGCGGCATGATCAGCTGCACAGCGTTGAATGGCAGTGCCAATTATTTCTCGCGCTTTCATTTCTGCTTCTTCTTTAGCTTTGTTTTCCATTTCTTTAATCATTACAGCCGTTTCATGCTGTATATCTTTTTGAACACTTTCAAATAAAATAGCTTTTGCTTCTTCACGGCTCAGTCCCGAAATTCTTTCTAACTCTTCTATCTCTTTTTGATGGAGCAATGAAATTTGTTCTTCCAATTGTTGAATCTCTTTTTGCTTTTCTTCAAGAAGATTTTCTTTTTGTTCTAAAGTTTCGGATCTTTTATCCAAAGTTTCTTCTTTTTGAAGGAGTCTTTTTTCTAAACGTTGCAGTTCACCTCTGCGATCCCTTATTTCTTTTTCTAAATCGCTTCGCATACGGTGAATTTCTTCTTTGGCTTCTAATAACAGCTCTCTTTTTTTATTTTCAGCGTCTCTTTTCGCACTTTCTAATATGGTCCGCGCTAAACTTTCTGCACTTTTTATTTTGGATTCTGCAATAATCTTTCTTGCTAAATAACCAATTAGAAAGCCGACTACTATTGCAATAAGTGCTGTGATTATCAATTGAACATAGCTAATATTCTTACACCTCCTTAGTAGATATTCATT
>NZ_BAZY01000006.1 GCF_001310975.1 Thermoanaerobacter thermocopriae JCM 7501 | reverse complement strand
TATTATTCTTATTGGAAAATAATTAATGTCTCTCATAAACCAATAAATTCACTTCTAAATATAACCTCTTTTTTGAATTTTATACATGAAAGTGAACAGAAAGCAATTCTTTAACTTAAATTGAATTCAAATAAAAAAATAACCTAGCAATAAGAGCTAGGAAAAACTAATAACAGTATAATTATCAACTAAAGATATACTTTTTTGGAAAGCCTCTTTATTTCCAACTAGAACTAAATAATCCCCACCTTTAATTCTTTCATTAGGCCAGGAGAAATAATTACTTCTTCTCCTCTCCTAATAGCTATTACGGTCGCCCTGTAGTATCCCAAAATTTAACTCAGCCAAAGTCTTACCAACGGCAGTGCTTTTTTCATTGACGCGAATTTCAACAGGGTTAAAATCACTAATGTTTTTTAGTCTATTGGCATATTCTATAAATTTTAACAAAAGAGTTTCTAGTCTTTCATCAAGTTTTTTTCTTTCTTCAACGATTTTAACCAATTCCTTTTTTAAAACCTCTAACGTTTGTCTTTCATTAAATTGGTTTATATATCTTTGCGCCGCTTCTTTGGATTTAATAATTATCCCTTTGCCTTGTTCTGAAAAAACTACTCCCATGTCCTGTAAAAGGGAAATAGCACGCCGTATTGTCTCAGGTGAAACTTTATAAATTCCCGCAAGATTTGACCTGCCGTAAAGTCTCTCACCCTCATTAAACTCGCCATCTACAATTCTTTTAGCAATATCAAAAGCAATATATTCATATTTTGGTCTTATAATTTCAGACATATAAATATGCCTCCGTCTCATTATTTAAAAATCATAGCTTTAATTAATTTTCTCACTACACTGCCTTTATTCATATTTTATACTTTTCCATGTAAAAACTCAATCAAAATTTAAAAAATCCCTTTATCAACACAAGCCTCAGTTACTTTAATTTTCCTATTGTGTTATAATACTATTAGTGATTAAAAAGTTTAGAAAAAACAAATATATAAGTGCTGATCAAAATCTATTTGGACTCCATTATAATCCAATTGATATTGCCCCTAAACAATACAGACAATGTAGGAGTTTCCAATAAAAATAGGAGGTGTTATATGGCAACTAAAAAAGAAATAAAAGAAATACTTAATTTAGCATTACCTGCAGTTGGAGAAATGCTTTTATACATGGTTGTGTGGGTAATAGATACGATGATGGTGGGGCAATTTGGCGGAAAAGACAGTGTTAGTGCTGTAGGCCTTGCATCAGAAATTATATATACCTTCTCTAACATTTTTGTAGCAATGGGAATCTCTATAGGAGTAACTTCCTATGTCGCCCGTAGCATTGGAGCAAAAGATTTTGAAACTGCTAAAAAATACGCATCTCAAGGAATTTTGTTAGGAACTATTGTCGCTATTATTATTTCTTTAATACTTTTTGCTTTTGCAGAAAATTTTTTAATAATAGCCAGTGCGACTGGTAATGTACTTTTCGTAGGAAAAATATATATAAAAATTGCATCAATAGGTATTTTCTTTAATATGCTTATGAATGTACTAAACGCAGTTTTAAGAGCACAAGGAAATACAAAAACCCCCATGATAGCAGCAAGTATAGTTATATTTATCAACATTTTATTGGATTGGATTTTAATATTTGGAAAATTAGGCTTTCCTGCTTTGGGTGTAAAAGGTTCTGCAATTGCTACTACTATAGCACAATTCTCTGGCTTTATATTTATAATGTTATATTATTTCAACCAAAAAATATTAAATATTGATCTTTTTGATATAATAAATTTTGACAAGCAAATAATTGTAAAGATACTAAAACTTGCCTTACCTGCTTCTCTTCAAGAAGGTTCCTTTGACATAAGTCGACTTATTTCAATATTTATGATAATGCACCTTGGAACAGTAGCTTTCGCAGCCAATCAAATTGCAACTACAATTGAATCTATCTCTTTTATGCCGGGATGGGGTTTTGCAGTGGCTGCAACCACAATGGCAGGTCAAATGGTTGGCGCAAAAAACTATGAAAGTGCAAAAAGATATACAAATATTGCAGCATTCTTCGCTGTAGCTATTATGGGTACAATGTCAATATTGTTCCTTACAATACCTTATCCTTTGATGAGAGCTTTTATAAAAGATACCGATGTAATTGCAGTAGGAATTTTGTGTCTTATGGTAGCATCTATTGAACAACCTTTTATGGCAGTTGGCATGGTTTATGGTGGAGGCCTTAAAGGAAGTGGAAATACAAAGACCCCCTTTATTATCTCTACAATATCCAGCTGTTTATAAGACTTCCTCTTATGTACATAGTCATCTACATTTTAAATTTAGGAGTTGTCTATGTATGGTTTGTAACAGCCATCCAATGGGCGTTTGAAGGAAGCATAATGTATATATACTTTAGAAAAGAAATAGATAAATTAAAAAGGGGAGTAAGGAATATATAAACCTTACTCCCCTTTATTGCCATCTAAGCATTATATAAGTCATAAGTAAAATGCTTATAATAATTGAAACGGTAATAAAAACAGAAGCCAATTTAGCATTTAGTCCTCTTTCCTTGGCATAAATTACTGCTACCATAGGAGTAGGAAGAATTGCTCCTATTGTTATAATTTTTATTATAAGCAGTTTTGTATCAAACAAAAACGGTGTTGTTAAAATTAAAGCAACTCCCGGTAAAAATTTTACAAACAAACCTATTATCAAAGCTTTTAATTCATTTTTATTCAAATCAAAATCCAAAAAATATCCAATTGTAAATAAAGCAAGAATATTGTTAGGTAGAGAAAGTTGATAAATAAATTCCTTTGTCATCCCAGTAAAATTGATATTAAATAAACTCATTAAAATAGCTGATATGTACACATCAAGTGGAAAAAAATATATAATCTTTTTTGATACCTCTTTTAAATTAAAATTAGTTTTTCCACCCGCTAAAAAAGATACACCATAGGCAAAACCAAAAACAATAAAAGAATTACCCATATCAAACATTGCCATATTTATAATGCCTTCATTTCCATAAACCTGCTGTATAAAGGGAAGGGCAAATAAACCTATATTATATCCGCATATAGAAACCAACAGAGTCCATTTATCAGAATTATCTAAGTTAACTTTTTTTACCACAAAATATCCAAAGATAAATGTCAAAACTCCCAAAATAATACTTATAAAAGTGAGAATAAATAATCCCGTATCAATTTTATACTGAGAAAAAATAGTTAAAATCGTAGCAGGTAAAGTTATATAAAGCACAATCTTGCTCAGTACATCACCTGAATTTTCAGAAATTTCCTGGATTTTTATAAAATACCCTAAAAAACTACAGCAATATTTAAAAAAATTTTTCTTGTATCATTAACTGGTTCATTTAACGCACCCCAAAGTCTATTCTATTGCATAAAAACATCTAAAACCAATTAATTTATTTTCCAATAACCTAAGTTCTAACTACCTTTAAATAGTGGGAAACACGATTTTTATTCTACTTCCAGTAATCAAAATTGTTAACTTTTATTAGTAATCAAGCAAACACTTTCAACGTGATGCGTATAAGGAAACATATCAACAGGTTGCACTTCCATCGTTTTGTATCCTTTGTCATCAAGATATCTCAAATCTCGTGCCAATGTAGAAGGATTACAAGAGACGTATATAATTTTTTGTGGATTCATATTCACAATTGCTTCTAAAACAGGTATATCGCAACCCTTCCTTGGAGGATCTATTATAACTACATCTGCTTTGACTCCTTTATCAACTAACTCAGGCATTACTTTTTCCGCTTGTCCTGAAATAAATTCCACATTTTTAATGCCATTTATGTAAGCATTTCTCTTTGCATCTTCCACCGCTTGGTGGACAGCCTCAATACCATAGACAAAAAAAGCCTTCTGTGCCGCAAATAAAGATATGGTACCTATCCCACAATACACGTCTATTACGGTCTCATTTCCCTTTAAATCGGCATACTCAAGGACCTTTCCGTATAAAACCTCTGTTTGAACAGGATTTACTTGAAAAAAGGATAAAGGTGATATCTCGAATTTTATGTCCTTGATATAGTCAATAATATTATCGCTTCCATAAATAGTTATATTATCCTTCCCCATAATCACATTAGTTCTTTTTGTGTTGATATTTAATACTACACTTTTAAGCCCCTTTATCTCTTTTTTCAAAGCATCAATTAATTGTTCTTTATAGGGTATGTGTTTTCCATTAACCACAAGGATAACCATAACTTCTCCTGTTTTAAACGCAACTCTTGTGACAATATGCCTTATCAAACCCTTTCCTGCTTTTTCATCATATACAGAAACGTTATATTTTTTAATCCAATTTCTTACAGTTATTGCAATATTATCACTAATCTCATTCTGTATCATACAGCTTTCTATAGGTACAATATCGTGAGAACGAGGCGCATAAAAGCCCGTCACTACTTCGCCATCAAGCATTCCAACAGGAAACTGAGCCTTATTTCTATACCTTTGTGGCTCTTTCATTCCTATGATTTCATGAACTTTAGTATACACTTTGCCTATTCTTTCTAAATTGTCTTTTACCTTTTGTGTTTTGTATTTTAACTGCCCTTCGTAACTTAGATGCTGGAAAGAGCAACCCCCACATTTATTTGCATAAGAGCATAAAGGCTTTACTCTATCATGAGACTTTTCTAATATTTCGACTACATGACTTATAACGTAATTTTTATAAACTTTATCTATTTGTGCAACAACCTTTTCTCCTGTCAATGCTCCTTCTACAAATGTAGCAACTCCTCCAATTCTTCCAACTCCTTGGCCTTCATGAGCCATATTGTCAATATATACCTCATAATTTTCTCCTACTTTTATGTTGTGCAAGAAAAACGCCTCCTTTTCCCATAATTATTATACCGTTATATTGAGAAAAAACATAGAGTTCTTATAAAATATGTAAACGTTTACTATAATTTTAAGAAAAAATACACTTAAAAAAGTGCATTTAAAAAAATCGGTTACCCTATTATTTATTATAACTCATTTTCATAGTATTTTATACCATTTTTTATAAATTTTAATCACAACATTTTGCAAGCATTTGATAAACTTCTGGCATGACTTTTTTTAAGTTAATAGGTTTCTTTTCAAGGTTGGTAAAAGGATGTTCTGTATAACCTTGTGCTAAAAGTTTGTTATCCTCTTTTCGTATTATATCATATAAAAATTTAATACGGGTTCCTTTAACAAATTCTAATCGAGTACGTATTATTATAAGGTCGTCATACAAAGCAGACGAAAAATATTTGCACTGAGCGTCAATTACAGGTAGCATTACATTTTTTCTTCTAAACTTCTGTAAGACATCCCTAAAGAACGAAAAAACTCTGTCCTGCCAATTTCAAACCAGTTAAAATAATTAGAATAGTAAACTATACCCATTTTGTCAGTTTCTCCATATCGGACTCTTAACTCTGCATCCCATACATGCATGACTTAATCACTCCTTAAAAAGAAAGAAAAGAAAGACAAGAGAAAATCTTGTCTTATTTAATATTTACAGTTCCTTTATACACAAATCCTCTAACGGTGTCAACCGTTACAGTCATGCCATCTTTGAGTTTAGAAGTTGCTCCTTCGCACCCTACAATTACAGGGATTCCTAGGTTTAGCCCCACAATAGCAGCGTGAGAAGTAAGCCCTCCTTCTTCTGTGATTATAGCCGAAGCTTTTTCTATAAGAGGCATAAAATCTCTTTCAGTCTTTGCAGCAACTATTATATCTCCTTCTCGGAATTTATCTTTATCTTTACTTATATCATTAATAACACATACAGCACCTGTAGTAGCTTTAGAACCTATACCTATTCCTCTTAATAAAACATCCCCTACTATATGTACTTTCAACATGTTGGTGGTACCTGCCATAGCTACAGGAATTCCTGCGGAAATTACTACGATATCGCCATTCCTTATAAATCCTGCAGTTAATGCACTTTGTATTGCCACATCTATCATTTCATCTGTAGTAGAAACCTCTTCTGTAACTAAAGGATATACGCCCCACACTATAGAGAGTTTCCTTGCAACACTTTCGCTTGGAGTAGTAGCAATAATCGGAGCTTGAGGTCTGTACCTTGACACCATTCTCGCTGTATAGCCAGATTTAGTACAAGTTATTATAGCAGCTGCACCTATATCTCTCGCTGTAGTACAAGTTGCATGGCTTATAGCGTTTGTAATAGAAACATTTGTATCAATATTTCTATCGATTATATCTTTGTATCCCACGTAAGCTTCTGTCTTTTCTGCAATCTTAGCCATTGTCTCAAACGCCTCTATTGGGTATTTACCTTGAGCTGTCTCCCCTGATAACATTATAGCATCTGTTCCATCAAGAATAGCATTTGCTACATCTGTAACTTCTGCTCTTGTAGGCCTTGGATTTCTCATCATAGAGTCCAACATTTGAGTTGCAGTAATTACCGGTTTCCCCGCTTTATTGCATTTTTGTATAATCATCTTTTGAACGATTGGTATTTCTTCAAGAGGAATCTCAACCCCTAAATCTCCTCTGGCTACCATTATTCCATCTGAAACCTTTATAATTTCGTCTATATTTTCTACTCCTTCGCGATTCTCTATTTTGGCAATAATTAAAATATGCTCTGCCTTATTTTCTTCTAAAAGTCTTCTTATTGCCAAAACATCAGAAGCCTTTCTAACAAAAGAAGCAGCAATCATATCAATGCCTTTTTGAATTCCAAACTCTATATCGTCTATATCTTTTTGAGTTAATGCAGGAAGATTGAGTTTTACCCCTGGAACATTTACTCCTTTATGATCTTTTACAGGACCAGAATTTTCTACAATACAAACTATATCTTCTCCTTTAACATCTGTAACCTTTAGAGAAATTAACCCATCGTCAATTAATATGCGGCTGCCTCTTTCCACATCTTGAGGCAACCCTTTATATGATACACTGCATATAGTTTCGTCTCCTAATACCTCTCTTGTCGTAATGACAAAAGTTTGTCCTTCTTTTAATTGTACTTCGCCATTTTTAAACTTTCCTGTTCTTATCTCAGGACCTTTTGTGTCTAATAAAATAGCAACAGGCAACCCCAACTCTTGCCTTATTTTTTTTATATTGTCAATTCTCGCTCCATGTTCTGCAAAATCTCCATGAGAAAAATTAAGTCGTGCAACATTCATACCTTTTTCAATTAATTTTCTCAGTATATTATAGTCTTCGCTGGCAGGTCCTATTGTACATACTATTTTTGTTCTGCGCATACCTTCACTCCTTAAAACTTATTTATATAGACAATATCTTGCTGAGCTCATAAAGTTTTCTGTTAAATTCTTTCTTCATGGAAAGAGCTTCATCTATATCATCATCTACAATTTGATTGTTTCGTATACTTATTATCCTTTTGGTTTTATTTTCCAAAAGCAATTCTACTGCTCTTGCCCCCATTTGGCTTGCCAATACCCTATCCATCACTGTAGGAGCTCCGCCTCTTTGAATGTGCCCCAAAATAGTATACCTTAAGTCCAATTTTGGTAGTCTTTCTTTAATCATTTTCGCTAGCTCTGGAGCACTCATAACTCCCTCTGCAAGAACAATTATATGGTGAAGCTTCCCCCTCTTTATCCCATAAGTGATTTTATCACAAAGTTCATCGATGCTCCATTCCACTTCAGGAAGTATAATCATCTCTGCTCCACCAGCCAGACCAGCATACAAAGCAATGTAGCCCGCATTTCTTCCCATCACTTCTATTATATTTGCTCTTTCATGGGAAGTAGCAGTATCCCTTATTTTATTTATCGCGTCAATGACAGTATTGCAAGCAGTATCAAAACCTATTGTATAATCCGTACAAGGTATGTCATTATCAATTGTACCTGGAATCCCAATTGTATTTACATTCCACTCCTCACTCAAAAGCTGTGCACCTCTAAAAGAACCGTCTCCTCCAATTACTACCAGACCTTCTATTCCATGTTTTTGAAGCGTTTCGTAAGCTTTTTTGCGCACCTCTTTTTTCTTAAATTCTTCACATCTAGCAGTTCTCAAAATAGTACCACCCTTTTGTAGTATATCTCCTACCGAAGAAAGATTTAAATCAATAACTTCATCCTCTACTAACCCTGCATATCCCCTCATAATGCCTTTTACTTTAAGCCCATAATAAATTCCTGTCCTCACCACAGCTCTTATAGCTGCGTTCATCCCTGGTGCATCTCCACCACTTGTAAGTATCCCAATTGTCTTCATAGTTTACCTCCTTTTTTATCCCACATGGACTATACTTGTCCCATTTCTGTTAAAACAGCCTTTCGGGCAAAAAATTATAGGCCATATTCAATAATAATACTTTGCGCATCTTGAGCCTCTGTTTTGGGAACTAAAATTTCACAATAAGAACCTTTTTTGTCTATTTTTTTGTTAAGTGGACGCAATTTTACTAAGAAACCTTCTTTTGTTAAAACCTCTTTGACTTTTTCTGCAGTCTCCATATCTTGTGCCATGTATATTACCGTCCACATAAAACTGCCTCCTTAGTATTTCTAGAGTATATTTTAATCTATTTTCTTTCAGTTATCAACTTAAAATTTGCAAACTTTTTCTCAAACTACTTTAACATTTTCCTCTCCTAACACCATATGAAGTTCTTTAATTAATTCTTTGCTTCCATTTACCCACAAATCTCTATTAGCCGCTAATAATTTTTTACTGTTAAGCTTTAAAACTACTGGCATATTACCAGGATTTTTGCGCAATATTTGTTTAACAATCTCAATCTTTGCAGAATCTTGCAAATTAAGATAAAGTTTCTTCACTATCGCTTGAGACAACGACTTAATTTCATCGCATAAAATTTTAGGCTCTTCATCTTCCCTTAAACTAACCTTTCCCTTCACTACAACTGGGCTGTCTTCTTTTATTATACTAGAATACTTTTCATATACAGTTGGAAATACTATTACCTCTACAGTACCATACAAGTCCTCAATTGTGACAAAAGCCATCATATTATTACTTTTCGTAAATTTAATTTTTTTTGTAGATATGACTCCTGCTATCACCACTTCTTGGTTATCTCGCAATTTGGGTTGAAACATCTCCTCTTCGCTAACTTTAAAATCCAAAGTAGTGGCATTAGTAATTTTAGGAATATCCTCCACATACTCTTCTAAAGGATGCCCACTTATATAAAGGCCTAAAGTTTCTTTTTCCATGGACAACAATCTGCTTTTAGGAAATTCTTCTAAATCAGGAAATTCAAATTCCACCCCATGTTTTTGTTCTATTTCCCCAAATAAAGAAATCTGCCCGTTTATATTATTATTCCTATTTTTCTTTATATTTTCCATTAATTTGTCATATACTGACAAAAGTTGAGAACGCCGCACTCCAAAAGAACTAAAAGCTCCGGCTTTAATTAAGCTTTCCACTGCTTTTTTATTTAATTGACTATCCTGCATCCTCTCGAAAAAGTCGACTACAGATTTAAATTTCCCATTTCTTTCTCTTTCACTTACGATTTCCATTGTCATATTTAAACCAACATTTTTTACTGCACTAAGTCCAAACCTTATTTTATCCTCTACCACTGTAAAATATGAATCGCTCTCATTTATATCAGGTGGTAGCACTTTTATCCCCATTTTTTTACACACGTGAACATAAAAAGCAATCTTGTCCAAGTTATCTACAAAACTGTTTAAAAGAGCTGCCATAAATTCTACAGGATAATACCTTTTTAAATACGCAGTCTGATAAGCTATAACAGCATAAGCTGCAGCGTGAGATTTATTAAAAGCATAGTTTGCAAAATCTAACATTTCGTCAAAAAGTTTATTAGCAGTTGACTCATCTAATCCATTTCTCAAAGCTCCTGGAACTATTACATTTCCTTCATCATCAACCATTCCATAGATAAAATTTTTTCTCTCTTGTTCCATAACATCCATTTTCTTTTTAGCCATGGCTCGTCTTACCAAGTCAGCCCTACCTAAAGAGTAACCCGCGACATCTCTCACAATTTGCATAACTTGCTCTTGATACACCATACAGCCATAAGTTACATCTAAAATTGGCTTTAAAAGAGGATGGTCATAGACTATACTCTCTGGGTGATTTTTATTAGCGAGATATCTTGGAATTTGGTCCATAGGTCCGGGTCGATAGAGAGAAATTCCTGCTATTATGTCCTCAAGGTTTTTAGGCTTTAATTCTGTCATAAACTGTTTCATGCCAGAAGACTCTAATTGAAAAACTCCTTCTGTCTCCCCTTTTGATATAAGTTCATAAACTTTAGGGTCATCGTACTCCATAGAATCAAAGTCTATAGTCACTCCTTTGTTCTTTTTTACCATTTCAATTGTATCCCTTATAACTGTCAAAGTCCTAAGCCCCAAAAAATCCATCTTTAAAAGTCCTAACTCTTCAAGGGTGGTCATCGGAAATTGAGTTACTATGGAATCTTCATTTTTTTGTAGTGGCACGTAATTGACAAGAGGTTCTTTTGATATTACTACTCCTGCCGCATGAGTAGAGGCATGTCGCGGAAGGCCTTCTAAAGACCTAGAAATATCAATAAGCTGTTTTACTCTTTCGTCATTTTCATACCGCACTTTAAGTTCAGGATTTAAAGATAAAGCTTTATCAATAGTCATTCCTAATTCAAAAGGAATCATTTTTGCAATTACATCTACCTCTGCATACGGATAATTTAAAGCCCTTCCTACATCCCTTATGACAGCTCTTGCTGCCATGGTACCAAAAGTTATAATCTGAGCAACATTATCTTTGCCATATTTTTTTACAACGTAATCAATTACTTCTTGTCTTCTCTCATAACAAAAATCCGAATCAATATCAGGCATGCTCACCCTCTCAGGGTTTAAAAACCTCTCAAAAAGAAGGTTGTACTTTATAGGGTCTACGTTAGTTATTCCCAACGTATAAGCCACTAAACTTCCTGCTGCAGAACCTCTTCCTGGTCCCGTCATAATTCCATTGTCTTTTGCAAACTTTATAAAATCCCACACTATGAGAAAATAATCTACATACCCCATTTGCTTTATCACAGAAAGTTCATAATCTAATCTTTCAATCACTTCTTTGTTTGGATTTTTATACCTTTTGTACAAACCTTCATAGCATAAATTTCTCAAGTATTCATAGGAATCAACGCCCTCTGGTAAATCATATTTGGGTAGTTTCGTCTTATTAAACTCAAATTCTACATTACACATACTTGCAATCTTCTCAGTATTTTCAATTGCCTCTTTACAATATGAAAAGAGATTTTCCATCTCTTCTGGAGATTTTAAATAAAATTCATCAGTTGGAAAAGACATGCGATCTTCATCATCAATTGTCTTCCCTGTTTGAATGCACAAAAGTACCTCATGGGCTTTTGCATCTTTTTTGTCAAGATAGTGTACATCATTAGTAGCAACTAAGGGTATCCCTGTCTCCTTGGAAAGTCTTATAAGTTCTTTATTTACCTTTTGCTGTTCTAAAATTCCATGGTCCTGCAGTTCCAAATAAAAATTCCCTCGTCCAAAAATAGAATCGTAAAAAAGTGCTGCCTCCTTCGCTTTTTCATACTCACCTCTTAAAATATAAGAGGGAACTTCTCCTGCAAGGCAAGCACTTAAAGCAATTAGCCCCTTGCTGTGCTCTTTTAAGAACTCTTTGTCAACTCTCGGTTTATAATAAAAACCCTCAATTGAAGCCATAGTCACTATCTTCATTAAATTTTTATAACCTACCATATCCTTTGCCAGTAACACCAAGTGATAATTTTCATTATCAATCCCATATTCTCTATCCCGCATGCTTCGAGGGGCTACATAAATTTCACAGCCTATAATAGGTTTTATACCGTGGGCTACTGCTTCTTTGTAAAAATCTATTACGCCATACATTACTCCATGGTCTGTAATAGCTATGGCTTTCATATTTAACTCTTTAGTTTTAGCAATTAAATCTTTAATTCTGCAAGAACCATCAAGTAAGCTGTATTCAGAATGAACATGTAAATGGGCAAACATGATATAATCACCTAAACCATCTTTATTCTTTTAGAAAGTCTAACAGACATCAATGCCTTTGCAATTTCTTCCTTCTCATGCATGATTCGAATTTCTAACTTACTAAAATTATTAGTGACTTCTATTATTCTTGCAAAAACTTCTATTAATTCCTCTGTACCTATGGGTTTAATAAAATAAACTGAAAAATTATCTAAAACAGCATCATATCTTTTATTCTGCGTTATAGCAAAAATGCCAGATTCACACATTAACATCATTAAAGCACTGTTGTTTACTGTACTAAATTGGTTAACCAACATTGAAGGAATTTTACCTTTAAATTTTACTCCATTTTCTATTTTTTCCATATCAAAATCTTTAAAAATTGTGTCTTGAATAGCTTCACTAATCTGTGGCTGTTTTGCGGTATAATGTAATGCCTTAATTACATCTTCTCTGCTTATAAGCCCTATCAATTGTCTACCGCGAGTCACAGGTAGTATCTCTACATTCCACCATATCATTAAATGAGCTGCATAAGAGAGCGTAGTAGTATCCGTTACAAATACAGGGTTAGGAGTCATAATACTCCCAATTTTATCATCCTCCGATGCAGTAGCAACGTCCCTTGAAGTAACCATCCCAACTAACATCCCTTTTGAATCAACAACGGGATATCTGGTATGTTTAGTCTCTGTATATAATTTTTTCCAATCTTTTACTGTCTGTTGAGGCATCATATAAATTGGATTATATGTCATTACATCGCTGACGTATAAAATCTTTTTTCGTGTCATACTTTCATTAATCGCCTTATTTATAAGAGTTGCTACAGTAAAAGTATCATAAGAAGTAGATATAAGTGGCAATGAAAGCTTATCCGCAAGTTCTTTTATATGAGATAATGTATCAAAACCTCCTGTGATCATCACTGCTGCCCCTGCTTTTAAAGCTGCTTCCTGTGCATCTTCCCTATTACCCAAAATTACAAGATCTCCCGGTGATATGTATTTTACCATTTCTTCGATGGTCATGGCCCCAATTAAAAATTTGTGAAGCTCCATTCCCATTCCACCATGACCACCTAACACTGTCCCTTCCACTACCTCTGTAATAACCTCATAAGTGAGACGGTCAAAAAATGGCTCCTTTTGTTTTCTTCTTATAGTTCCTACTCTTGGAATCGTTGTTACAAGCATTAAATTTTCTGCATCCTTTATAGCTTTATAAGCAGTACCTTCACTTATATGTAAAGTCTGTGCAAGACTTCTTACAGAAATTTTGGTACCTTCAGGTAAATTTTTTATATATTCCAATACAATTTCATTTTTTTTCATAAACTATCATCCTTTTATACAAAAAAGGTTTCTGAAAAAGAAACCTTTTTTGTTTACTCCTCACCAAATTTTGATTCAATAAGTTCTACCAATGCTTTTATAGCTGCTTCTTCGTCATCACCTTCAGCACTTAATTTAACAACATTACCTTGCGACACTCCAAGAGACATAATCCCCATTATACTTTTGGCGTTTACTTTTTTGTTATCTTTCTCTACCCATATTTGTGAAGAAAATTTGCTAGCAGTTTGTACAAATAAAGCTGCAGGTCTTGCATGAAGCCCAGTCTTATTTTTAATTTCAATCGTAACTTCTTTCATTATTGAACTCTCCTTTCCTTCAATTTGTTTGAAATTTCTTCAATTTTTCTAAGTCTATGATTCACTCCTGACTTGCCGACAGGAGGAACTAGCATTTGTCCCAATTCTTTTAAGCTCAGATCAGGATAATTAATCCTAAGTTCCGCTACTTCTTTCAAATTAGGAGGCAAATAATCAAGACCTACTGTCTCTTTAATATAATTTATGCTCTCTATTTGCCTTAAAGACGCGTTAATAGTCTTGGTTAAATTTGCAGTTTCACAGTTTACAATCCTATTTACATTGTTTCTCATTTCTTTATACACTCGTATATTTTCCAAGTTTAATAAAGCACTGTGGGCTCCTATTATATTTAAAACATCAACAATTTGCTCTCCCTCTTTTAAGTATACTACATAACTATTTTTTCTTGCAATAACCTTTGAATTTAAATCAAAAGAATTTATCAATTTACTTAAATCTTTCCCGTGCTCCAAATTATGAGTAATAAACTCCATATGATAAGCCTTTTCAGGATCGCTTATTGAACCACCCCCCAAAAAAGCCCCTCTCAAATACGCCTTTTTTGCTTTTGTGTTTTTTACAATCTTTTTGTCTATCCCATAATTTAATTTTATATGGCCTTTTTCATAATTTAATATTTTAACTATATCTAAAATTTTTTCTACAATTTTTGTATCAGGTATAAAGAGGAGATAGTTCAAGGTTTTTTTGAGATACCTACCTCTTCTCACCATTGTCTCAGGAATTATCCCAAATAAATCTTTTATTAACTTAAAAATTAGCCTTGCCACAGAAGCATTTTCTGTAGCAAAAGTCAAAGAAATTTTCCCATTGCCATAAATGGAAACGCTACCTATCGTCCTAATCAAAGCAGCTAACTCTGCTATTTTGCTCTCTTTATCCTCAGGGTAAATCTTTGCTAATTCGTCTTTTGTGTTTGAAGAAAAAGACATAGTGTATCACCTCAACAGGCTTATTTTTATTATACTACATTATTTCAAAAAAAACACCCCTTTTAAAAACACCACGAGTAAAAGGGGTTTATAGTTTATAGTAGACTACAATAATTTTTTCTTTTCCCACTCAATATATTTAGGGGAACTTTTCCAATTATGTCTTTCTTCAGAATTACACCATTCCCTAAACTCTTTGTAATCTTTCCACTCTTCATATTCACTCGCTTCAACTAATTTTTTTAATGTGATAAGCTTTGTAATGTCGTAACTTCCATACAACAGTTCATAATCTTTATAATATTGATAATCTCTGCCATAGCGGGATGTATCTTTCATACCATCACCCCTGTTTTTTTAAAAAATATAGGGGAATTTTCATTCCCCTTTATTTTTCTATCTTCATATTATTCATTTAAACTCTTATTGGTTACTTTAAAATATAAGCGGAATTAGGTTGCAAATAAAGGAGATTACCACTTCTTCTCAATTCCTTCATTTTTAAAATATCTTCTTTCCCCTCTACTTCATTCAAAAATATTACTTCCTGCTTACTACTGTTATTTAGTACAACAATTATTGATTTACCTTTGTATTCCCTCTTAAAAGCAAATACCATTCCTATAGCGTATAAAGTACAGAAATTTCCGTATTTAAGCTCCTCACTTTCTTTCCTTATAGAAATCAATTTTTTGTAGAAATCAAAAATACTTCTATTTTGCTTTTCCTCCTCCCATATCATACATCTTCTGCAATCAGGGTCATTGCCCCCTACCATTCCTACCTCATCACCATAATAAATATATGGAATTCCAACAAAGGTAAATTGAAACACCAACGCCAACTTCATTCTCGTAACCATGCCATTTGCTAAAGTCAAAAACCTTTCTGTATCATGGCTTCCTATCAAATTAAACATAACCCTATTTACACTTTCCATATGTCTCATAAGTTGCTCTGTAATCAATGTATTAAAGCGAGAAGCACTTATTTTTCTTTTTGCAAAAAAGTCCACAACTGCATTTCTAAAAGGATAATTCATTACACTGTCAAATTCATCCCCTCTCAGCCAAGGAGAAGCATCATGCCAAACCTCTCCCACAATTATGGCTTCTGGTTTAGCTGTCTTTACTACTTCTCTAAATTTTTTCCAAAAATGATGGTCTATCTCATTGGCAACATCCAGCTCCAACCGTCTATATCCACTTCTTTAATCCAATATTCTGCCACTTCCAATAAATATTTTTGCACTTCTGGATTTTTTGTCATAAGCTTTGGCATTCTCCATACAGTATCTGCAAAAGCTTCATAGGAAGGTTTTGGATGAGTTTTAATTGGCCATTCGTATATATTAAACCAATCCCAGTATTTTGATTTTTCACCATTCTTAATAACATCCTGAAATGCAAAAAAGTCATACCCACAGTGATTAAAAACGGCATCAAATATAACTTTTATGCCATTGTCATGGCATTTTTGAACCAGTTCTCTCGCTTTTTGCGTATCGCCAAAGCGTGGATCAATTGTATAATAATCAGTAGTATCATATTTGTGTGTGGAAGGTGATAAAAATATAGGTGTTAAATAAATGGCATTTATACCTAAATCTTTTAAATAATTTATTTTATCTATTATTCCTTGTAAATCTCCTCCAAAAAAAGAATCTGCAGTAGGCTTTTGACCCCAAGGCTTTACATTTTCAGGGTCGTTTGATTTGTCGCCGTTATTAAACCTTTCAGGAAATATTTGATATACAATGCAATCGCTTGTCCAATTTGGAGCAAAAAATACATCTTTCTCTCCTATATAAGGGTAATGGAAAAATCCCCAAAATCCATCTTCTGGCCTTTTTTTGTAAAATCCTGCTTCTGTATAATATAATTTCTCGCCACCTTCAGATACCAAATAGAAAAAATACACAAATTTTTTATTAAGGTCTAAGGTAGTTTCAAAATAATCAAATAATTCGTTGGTATGGATTAATACCATCGGTTTTATTTTGAATTTCCCCATCCAATCGTATCTGTCTTTGTATAAAACATATACCCTATCCACATCAAATACAGCAGTTCTTAATACTATCTTTAATTGATTTTCATTAACTGGATATGCGTAAGGCACATCGCTTTTATGGAATATAGCTTCTTTTATCATCTTCTTTCCCCTTTCTATGTATGAATATTTATAGTAACCGGTGATGGTGTCTGCACTGTTGGTAACTCCTCACCGTCTACAGTTATTTTAACAGCTGGCGGATATCCCATCAATATAGTAATACTATCTTTTACATCAAAAATTTTAGACATATCCTTTGTCATAAGACCTTCAAAAACCACATTCTCATCTACTTTTATACTAAACCAACATTTTTCGCCAGGCACGCTTATTTCTACTTTATAACTTTCTCCAGAGGGAACAACTTTATATTCTATTTTTTTGGAAGTTTCTGATATTTTTTTCAATCGACGTATTTACTTTCGGTTGAGAAACATTGCTTTCCTGTGAAGGATTTGTTTTGTTCTCTAAATCTGTTTTGTCTTCTGAATATGTTGAAGCTTCACTTTGATTTTGTTGTGGAATTGGTGCAAGTCCCTTTTTAACTTGATTTATAAAATAGTAAAAACCGTATCCTATAATACCTATTACTAAAACAAAATTACTGCCTTTTTTAAAGTCAAAAAAAATTGCGAAAAATCTCTTCCCTCTTTTTTGTAAGAAGAATTAGTTTCTATATTAGGTAATGTCTCCTCCTCTTTCTCCTGAAACAAATACTCATATTTTTTTACTAACTCATTGCCATCCAATCCTAAAGCTTCAGCGTAACTTTTTACAAAGCCCTTAGCATATACAAGGGCAGGCATTATGCTAAAATCTCCATCTTCAATAGCTTTTAAATAGCGTATTCGTATTTTAGTTATCTCTTGAATTTCTTCTAATGTCAACCCTTTCTTTATTCTTTCATTTTTTAAAAATTCTCCTAATTCCTTCATACCTATCACCCCTTGCTAACCATCCACTTATTATATATTCCACACAAAATACATTTTTCCTTCCATTATTTTTGGAAAAATAAAAAATTAAAAGGATGATTTCAGCAAACTACCTCCATCCTTTTTCTATACAAAAGATCCACAAAAGCTTCCAAACGGGTTTGGTAACCTGCTTGCCCAGTGTTTTCATCGTATACTAAAGACATCACTGGAATATTGTAATCTCGACTAATTTTTGCAATTATTCCTTGAGCTACTATTTCAGGGGTGCAGGTAAAGGGAAGTATGTGAATCACGCCATCATATTTTAGTTTAGCATATTTTACTGTATTTGCAACAGTGTTAAGTCCATGTCCTCCTATATCTCTTTCTAAATATCCTCTTGCGTTTTTCTTAAACTCCATCCTTTGAGGCAATTTAAAGGCACTGTTAATTAAATAATCTGAAAGATATTCTGTTTTTGTAACTTCTACCCCCAATTCATTTAAAGATTTGCTGATATCCATATTAGTAAAAGGTTCTAATAGCATATAAATTTCTCCTACCAGTGCCACTTTAAGCTGTATTTTCCGTTGTACATTTGCATTTTCCTTTATTTTTTTCATAGCCTCTGCTACTATTTTGTCCACTTCTTTACCAGTTTGAGCCTTTTCTAGCTTTTTCATATATTCTTCGTATATTTTTGTTGTCACACCTGGTTTATCTTCATGGGCTCTGTGTTTTAACAAAAACTTTTCTAATCTGTCAGCTGCTATCATCTTTTTCACTGCAAATACAAAAGATTTTAAAGCCGTTTTTCCATCTACATTAGGAAAATATGAAGCCAATTCTTTAAGAAAGTCTATTAACCTACCATGGGGTGGATCAACAATTATCATTTTAAAGTCATAACCTAAATCTTTTAATATCTCTTTTTGCACCTGACCATAATATCCAAATCTACAGGTCCAATCCCCCCTAACATTATAATCGTATCTGCACCCTTATCGAGAGCCTCAATAAAATTTCCGACGTTGATTTTAAAAGGTAAACATACAAATTCATGAGAATTTCTTACTCCTAAAGTTAATGTTTTATTAGTAGAAGGGGGTGGATCTACCACTTCTACCCCGATTCCTTCAAACATCGTCTTTAAAATCATATTTAAAGAGCCCATATTGGGATAAGTAATTTTCATACCATCACCGCCTTTTTGTTAAATCTTAAAAGATCTATAAAAGCCTCCAACCTAGTCATAATGCCAGCTTCTCCAGAATGTTCATCAATTGTAATCAACATAAAAGGTACCTCCTTCTCTCTTTTATAAATCCTCTCCAGCAATTCCTCTGTTATAGAATTAGGTCCACAACCAAAAGCAGAAATCATAATCACACCATCCACATTTTTTTGTTTCAGAAAATATAGCCCTGCTCCTAAAATATTTCTTTCATAGTTCCAAAATATGTCTTTTGAAAGTATTGATGCTCCTTCTAATATTGAATTTCTCTCTAACATTTCCATTGTATAGACTTGCGCTCCCATGCTTTTTAACTTTTCAACAATACCCATACTTATGTACTCATCCATAATATTATAAGGATGAGAAATGACTGCTATTTTAAGGTCATAATTACTTTCTTCTTTTTTTTAGTTTGTTGCTTTCCCAAACTCTTAAAGCTTCTAAATTAGTGAAACCTTCTTTCAATAATTCTTCAAACTTTTTTTGTTGTTGGGTAGCTTCAAAATAAGCTTTTAAAGATTGCTCTTTAGTTTTTCCAAAGATTCTACCAATTTTTATAAATTCTTTTTGAGTAAATTCATCATTTCTATAATAATTAATCTCGACATCTATAATAGGTGGCAAATCTTCAATTAAACTTTTTACAAAATCAGGCAGTCCTAAAAACTTTGAACAAAGGTATTTCTTTCTTTCTACACTTACAATTCTTGGAATAAATATATAATCAACACCTTTTTCTTTTAAATTCATTACATGACCTACATAAGTTTTTACGGGAAGACAAGCATCTTCAACGCAGGTCTTTACTCCTTCATCAAGAATTTTTTATTCGTATCCTGGGAAACCACTACTTTTGCTCCCACACCTTCAAAAAAAGTTTTCCACATTGGATAAAAATCGTAATATAAAAGTCCTTTGGGTATTCCCACAGTCTTAGTCACTTTTGACACCTCCTTTTAAAAGCAAATACATATTTATTCTTGCCATAAATTTTTATTTATATACAAAATAAAAATACCGGAAATAATCCGGCATTTACAAATTGTTCCATGTGTAACAATTTTTATCCTTTTACTGCACCTGCTGCAAGACCAGCTTGTAAATACCTCTGCAATACCATAAAGAGTATTACAAGAGGAAAGGACGCCATAACAGAAGCTGCAGCAAATTGAGTCCAGTGAGCTGAAAATGGTTTTGAATAAATCTTTGAAGTCCTAAGGCTATTGTGTAATTTTCAGGTGACTTTAGTACCGCACTGGACAAAATAAATTCACTGTACACTCCCATAAAGCTAAATAAGAATATAACTACAAGCATGGGGGTCGCTAAAGGGAGAATTATTTTTGTAAAAATCTGCCAATGAGTAGCCCCATCAACTAAAGCAGCTTCATCTAACTCTTTTGGAAGACTATCAATATAACCTTTTAAAAGCCATATACTAAAAGCACTACTACCTGCCATCACTAGCATAAGAGCATAAAGATTATCCAGAAGGTTTAATTTTGCCATTATACCAAATATAGCAGGTAATGCCATAAATGTAGGGAACATCTGCATTATCAAGAGACTCTTTAAACCATTTTTTCTTCCTACAAATTTCATTCTACTAAAAGCATAAGCTGATGTAGCAGTCAAAAATAATTGAATAGTTGCAACACCAACACTCAAAATCATACTATTTTTACCCAAAGTAAAAAATTAGTCTTAACAAGCACATCCTTATAATTTTGAAATGTCATATGTTGTGGAAAAATTGAACCAGAGAAAAAGGCATCTCCAGGCGCCATAGAGGCTCCTACTACCCAAGCCACAGGAAACATTATTATCGCAATTACAGCCCATATAATAAGTCGGCTAATCCAAAGAGATACTTTTTCATGGGGTTTTAATTTTTCCCTATAATAAATCTTTTGAGTCCTTTTTTTATCACCAAATTTAACACTTGCATATTCCATTTTAGTCCACCTCCTCGAAAGCACGAGTCATCTTCATATTGATAAGGCTTAGTGTGCCAATTATCAAAAATATAATTATAGACAAAGCCGCCGCTAAGTCATACCTATTAAATTGCATTGTCATCTTGTATGCTGAACTTACAAGCAAATCAGTATGACCCGCAAAAGAAGTATCTGTTCTTGGAGGTCCTCCTCCTGTAATTAAAAATGCTGCACCAAAGTTGTTGAAATTATATGCAAAAGATGAAATAATAAGTGGTAAAGTAGAAGATGTCAACATTGGCACTGTTATCATTCTAAACTTTTGAAACCATGTGGCACCGTCAATATCCGCAACCTCATAAAGTTCAGGCGGAATGGCTTGAAGAGCTCCTAAGGATGCATTCATCATAAAGGGATAACCCATCCATACACTAACCATTATAATTGCAATTCTTGCCCAAAATGGGTCAATAAGCCATGGTATCATAGGAAGGTGTAACTTCTGCAGTATCAAATTTATACCACCATACTGCTGATTTAAAAGTCCTGTCCAAGTAAGAGCAGCAATCGTGCCCGGAAGACCCCAGGGAATAATTAATATTGCTCTATAAAAATTTGTTTCCCACATATTCTTGTTATTCAAAATAACCGCTAAAAGAAGGCCAATAATATAGCTCAATAATGTAGCGGAAAGCGCAAAAATAACTGTCCATATAAACACAGGAGCAAAAACTACTTTGAAAGGGCCGGCAAGTATATCAATAAAATTTTTTAAACCTACAAATTGATAATTTTTAAAATGATATAAATTAAAGTTTGTAAAAGCAATATAAACAGTATACAAAATAGGTGCAAAACTTAATACAGTCATAGATAGTATAGCAGGAGACAAATAAGCATAAGGTCTTAATTTATCCCTCAGAGTTTTGTTTATTTTCATACAACAACCTCCTTCTCTAAAAAAAGGGGCTAGAAGCCCCCTTTCGTTACTGCTGTGTTTCGATACCTTGTTTGATTTGATTTACCATATCATCGGCTGCTTTGTCAACCTGGACTTTTCCAGACGTAATAAGCTGGAGTGCATTGCCTGCAGGAGTCCATACTGCTGCCATTTGCGGTATATTAGGCATTGGAATAGCATTTTTCGCCTGTTCTGCAAAAGCACTTAAAATTTCATTGTTCTTTACTTCGTCAGTGTTCAAAAGTGAGTTAAGAACTGGTATCCTGCTACCTGTTTCAAATAGTGGTAATCCTGTATTTTCAGCAAGATACTTCATTAAATCCCATGCTTCTTGCTGATGCTTTGAATTTGCACTTACAAAAGCAGCCTGAACACCTGCAAAAGAAGGCATCGGTTTACCCTCAACCTGTGGTAGTGGAGCAACTTTGAATGGAACATTGGCTTGCTTGAAACCGTCCACATCCCATGGGCCACTTATATAAAGTCCAATTTTTCCACTTTGGAAATTACCTTTTGCCATATCTCCATTTATATCTGCAGGCATGAATTTATATTTTGTTACAAAGTCTTTTATAAGTTCTAAGCCTTTCTTTGCACCATCGTTATTCAATCCTATATCGTTTGGATCAAGTCCACCACCTGTATCCTTAAACACATAACCGCCATAAGCAGATATAAAGGCAAAGCTAAAATAGAAGTTATTTACATCGTATTGAAATCCTACTTCTTTGCCCAACTTAATTAAATCATCAAGTGTTGCTGGAGGCGTTTTAACTTTCTCTGTGTTATAGAAAAGCGCATAAGTTTCCATAGAAATTGGAATAGCATACATCTTTCCATCATAAGACACTGCGTTTATGCTCATTGGAACATAATCATCTTTGTTTATAACTCCCTCTGGAACTTCGGCTAAAAGTCCTGCCTTCTGAAAAGTACCTAAGTTATCATGTGGCAAACCAAACATGATATCTGGACCCTTACCACTTTGAGCAGCTGTTGAGAAAGCTTGGAAGTCACTCTGGTCTGCCAAAACTTTTACTTTGTTGCCAGTCTGCTCTGCCCATTTGTTTGCAATCTCCTGAACTTTTGCTATTTCAGGGTCTGTTAAGTGGGACCATACTACCAATTCTACAGGCTCTTTCTTTTGTTCTGTCTGACCTTGTGATGAAGTATTTTCGCTTGTCTTACTGCCGCTACAACCTGTTAAAGCAGCTGACAAAACGAATACCATCACAGTCAGCAATGCAATTATTTTTGTGTACTTCTTCATACAAATCCTCCTCTTAATTTTAATTTTATTATAATAATTTTGGGAAAAACCCAAAATTTTATTTCACTCTTCCATTAGTCCATATACTGACACTGTCTTTAGGTAAAGTTACACTTAAAACGTTGTTTTCATCCTTACCTTTTTCAACTTTTAAAATAACTCCTTTCAATAAACCCTTTAAATAATCGTTGTATTTGCCTTTTTGAAGAGAAGTTTTTATATTCTGTACAGTAGTCTTTTCTCCTTTATTTATTGCAACTACAACTATATCTTTGCCATATTGCCTCTCATAGATATAAACGTCATCACTAACATATCTTGCTATTGTCTTACCATACTGTAATGCCGGTGTAATCTTACGCAAATTTGACAGTTCTCTAATTAAAACATAAGCCTTAGTATCCTCATTAAACTTTTCCATCATTGGCCTATTGTAAGGGTCATTTCCCCCATTTGTGTCATTGTGCAGATACTGCTCTGTGCCATAATATATTGCAGGTATTCCTCGTGATGTCATTATAAAAGCAATAGCTTCATGCAATTTGTCCTTATCATTATTGACTGATAAAAACCTCGGCATATCGTGATTGTCCACAAAAGTAATCAACTTATAAGGATTATCATAATCTTTATTTGTCTCTTCAATAGTATCATTCAATCTGTCAAAGCCATAACCTTTTTCAAAAACATCTTTTATTGCACTGTTAAGCATAAAATCCAATACAGAAAAACCACTTGTATTAGCAAATTGAATATTATAACCGTACAAAGGGTCAGTGGGACCGTTTAACATCCACTCGCCAAAAAGAATAGCATCTTTTTTAACGCCGTATATGGCATCAGCAAAACTTTTTACCCATTCCATAGGCATATGCTTCACTGCATCTAGCCTTACCCCATCAATTCCATGACTAAACCATAACTTGATAGAATCCTTTAAATACTTGTCAACAATAGGATTACTTTGATCAAGGTCCGCAAGGTCAAACAAATTTTTATCCTGCAAATCTTCTAAATTGTTCCAGTTGGTAATCCCACCATTATGATGAAAAAATTTATTGACATCATTGCTATAAGTTCCCAATAATTTCCCATCGTCATAAAGTGCACCGTTTTCAGCAAAGTCAGGATTATTTTCATCTGCAGGACTCGTATGATTGGGAGCAAAATCTAGTATAACTTTTATCCCATTAGCATGAGCAGTCTTTACAAAATTGTCAAAGTCCTCCCATGTACCAAAATGTTCTTCTACTCTTTTAAAGTCCCTCGCCCAATATCCATGATAAGGTGCATTTATTTCGCCATTATATATTGCCGGTTTGTTGATGTTATCTACAACAGGAGAAATCCAAATAGCTGTTACTCCCATCCCTTTTATATAAGGAATTTTTTCTGTCAGTCCCTTTAAATCTCCGCCCCAATACATTCTCCAATTGGTATAGGTTGGATCAAACATACCTTTACTTACTTTAGGGTCATCGTTGGACTTATCACCATTGTAAAACCTATCTATCATAACCTGATATATTACATCCGACTCAGGAACATTATTAGAACTGGCATCTTTAACACCACAACTGGTCAGCAATAAGGATAAAACTAAAATTATCGCCGCAAATAGCTTTACATTTTTTCTCATCACTTTCCCCCTTACAAGTAATTGCTAATATATTACAGCAATCGCTTTCTTGAAATGTATTTTTTAAAAGCGCCCAATTGCAACAGTCTTGCAATCGCTTGCGCTTATCCTTAATATTATTGTATATCTTACTTAACCAAATGTCAATATATTTTTTTGTATAATATAGACTAAAATTTGTCGTTCACTTAAGCAAGCCTATAATTACTTCTGCAAGCTTTTGCTCATTGTGCCTTATAAATTCCTTTTTTAAAGCTACTAAATTTTCTTCTACTACTTTAATTTCCATACTTTCTAGCTGATTCTTATCGTATTCAACAGGTTGTGACATGTCTTTTATATAGCGCTCCATATAATCATGGGGAATTTCGCCATTGTTGACAATAATGTAATCTAAAGATTTAAGCCCATGTTCAAAAAGAGCCTTCACATGGTCACAAGCAGTATAGCCCAAAGTCTCTCCTGGCTGTGTCATGATATTACAGACATAAACTTTAATTGCTTTGGAAGCTTCAATGGCGTCACACACTCCATCTACCAAAAGATTAGGAATTACACTTGTATATAAACTTCCAGGACCTAATACAATGGCATCAGCATTTAATATATCCACTAACACTTCTTCAAAAGGCTCTGCATGAGAAGGTTCAATATATATTCTCTTTATCTTACTATTTTCTTTTTGCTGCAAAACAGGAATTTGCGATTCCCCTTTAATGATAATTCCGTTTTCAAGCTCTGCTACAAGCCTTACATCATCAAGAGTTACAGGAAGAACTTTTCCTGATACAGCAAGCACATCGCTCATCTTTTTTACAGCTTCTTCGAAATTTTTTGAAATACCTATCATGGCTGCCAAAAACAAATTCCCAAAATTTTGCCTTTTAGCATTCCCTCAGTAAACCTGTACTGCAAAAGTTGTTCCATTGTAGGCTCTGTATTTGCTAAAGCCAGTATACAATTTCGTATATCTCCAGGCGGCAGTATCCCTAAATCCTGTCTTAGGATTCCTGAGCCACCGCCATCATCTGCTACTGTAACTACCGCAGTAATATTGGTTGTATAAAGTTTTAATCCTCTTAGCATAGTAGAAAGCCCCGTACCTCCGCCAATAGCAACAATACAAGGTCCCCCTTTAGAACACTTCATAGTCACCTTACTCCTCTCCTATATCTCTATGGTGCAAGATAACAGAATAATCTTCTTTTTTTAGAAACTCATAAAGGGCATTTGCAATAGTAACAGACCTATGCTTTCCTCCTGTGCATCCAATAGCTATAACAAGTTGAGATTTACCTTCTCTTATATAATAAGGGATTAAAAATTTAATCATGTCCCCTAATTTTTTTAAAAACTCTTTTGCTTCCTCCCACTTCATCACGTATTCTTTTACCTTATCATCATTTCCTGTAAAAGGTCTTAATTCATCAATATAAAAAGGATTAGGTAAAAACCTCACATCAAACACAAGGTCAGCATCAAGAGGTATACCGTATTTATATCCAAAAGACATAATATCTATTATGATTCCTTTAAACTTTTTGCCTTTTAAAAAGATATTAGACAATTCCCCTTTCAACTGGGAAGAAGTTAAATTAGTAGTATCTATTATGTTATTGGCAATTTTTCTTATTTCTGCAAGTCTCTTTCTTTCCTCATTTATTCCATCAACTATTCTACCTTCTTCAGAAAGAGGATGTTTTCTTCTAGTTTCTTTAAACCTCTTTATTAAAACCTCGTCAGAAGCTTCCAAAAAAACTATTTCGTAATCGTAGTTATTTTTTTTTCAAAAACTCAAGGCTAGAATAGATGTCCTCAAAAAACTGGCCACCTCTTAAATCCATACCAAGGGCTACCTTATCAACATTTTTTGAGTGATAAAAAAGGTCAGCAAGCTTTGGAAGAAGAGCAGGTGGAAAATTGTCTATACAAAAAAAGCCCATATCCTCCATAGCCTTCAATGCCTGTGTTTTTCCAGCACCAGAAAGGCCTGTTATTATTACAAACCTCATAAAAATATCACCTCTTTGCGTTTATTATATCTTCTTCTGTTAGTCCCGCCTTTTTTGCAATTTCTATTCCTCTTTCAAAGTCTCCTACTTTATGAGGTGTATGGGCATCGCTGTTTATTACAAATTTGCACCCCTCTTTTTTAGCTATCTTTACGTATTCAACTGTCATATAACCGTGACTTGAATTAATTTCAAGAGATGTCCCTCTCTCTTTTGCTGCTTTTGCAATCTTTTGTGTATCAATATCTACTTTAGCTCCCGGATGTGTTATTATGTCTATTTTGTATTTCTTTATTGCATTGATCATTGCCTCAGTATTTTTTTCTCTCATCTCTTTCCTCAAGGAAATAAAATATTTGCTTGCCACGTTCTTACCAAAAAGCTGTAAAGCGCTTTTAAAGTTTTTAGGCATTATGCCCGTGTGATATCCCATAAGCAAAATATCTAAATATTTCATAAGTTCATCTGGAACATCAATATCTCCTTCTAAGCTGATTAAATTTGCTTCTACTCCCATCAGCACTTTAATTTGTGGATATTTTTCATTAATCTTATCTATTTCTTCTCTCATTTTTTTAAAATCCCATTTTCTTAAGCCATAAAACACATGAGCTGGCCCATGGTCAGTGATTGCAATCTCCTCAAGCCCAATTTTTATCGCCCTTTTTACATTATCTTCTATTGTGCCTTTTCCATGACTGTATACCGTATGGGTGTGATAATCAGCAAAAATTTTCATTTGTCAAATCACCTATTTCTCTCCTATTATTTTTATTTCTGGTACAAGTTCCACTCCAAACTTTTCTTTTACTACTTTTTGTATATGCTCAATCAAATTTAAAACATCGTAAAAAGTTGCATTGCCAGTATTTATAATAAATCCCGAATGCTTTTCGGAAACTTTAGCTCCTCCAATTGAATAGCCTTTAAGTCCTGCTTCCTCAATCAATTTCCCAGCATAATATCCAGGTGGCCTTTTAAAAGTACTTCCGGCACTTGGATACTCCAAAGGCTGTTTTTCCCTTCTTTTTGCATTTAGTTCCTCCATTTTGCTTTTTATCTCTTCGTATTTCCCTTTTGCCAAACTAAGCCATGCTCTTAAAACAATCCAATCCTTTTCATGAATAATGCTGTATCTATAGGAAAAATTCATTTCTTCGTTTGATAAAATCAATATATTGCCTTCTCCATCTAAAACCTCTACTTTTTCTACCACGTCCTTCATTTCAGACCCATAAGCCCCTGCGTTCATCACTATTGCTCCACCTAAAGTGCCAGGAATCCCGCTAGCAAATTCAAATCCCGCAAGTTCATGTACAAGTGCCACATTGGCAATATAGGAAAGAGGTGCTCCCGCTTCAGCAATTATCCTATTACCTTCTACAATTACATTCCTCAAAGAGGATAATTTTATTACAACTCCCCTAATGCCCTTTTCACTTACTAATAGATTAGTGCCATTTCCTAGTATAAAAAAAGGGATGTTTTCTTGTTTCAACAAAGGTATGATTTCTAATAATTCTTTACGATTATTTGGTACAACTAATACATCTGCAGGTCCACCTATTTTAAAAGAAGTGTGTCTTTTCATGTGCTCGTTTAAATACAATTTCCCTTCTCTTAAAATATCTTTCAATTTGTCAATTATTTCATTCACTGTACCACTCCTTAAAATTTAAAGTTTAACTACTCTCCATCTATAGTCTATCAATAATATATTATTTTCATTCCAAAATGAAACTTTACCTGCAATTTTATAATATCACTTTTTTTTCAGAAAATAAATAGAGGGGACTACCCCTCCTTTATGCATTGTAACAAACTTTAAATCTCTTGCTTATGCAACCTTCTGAATCATACATGCTTACAACAGCTGTACACTTTTTTATCTTTATCTCGCAATTGCAATCCCTGCAAAAATATAGGTTATTCCCTATTTTGCCCACATTCGTACTTTTGCAATTTGGGCATTCCACAGCAATCACCTCTTCATCAGCCACTTACACTGTGAACTGCATCGCCAATGAATTGGCGGACTTTAGGGCCACAAACTGCCGTCTATTCTTTGGCGTGTTCAACACACCTCCCAGTATAAGCAGCTTTTGATTTGTGTATTAAGTAATCTAATCTTAAAATTTTGAATATTTTATGTATTTGTTAAAATTATTTCCATTTCAATTTTTATTATACCACAGGTAAAGAAGTTGGATATAGTTTGAAATTACATCATATCTTCTAATATTTTAAATTTTCTCTTATATTTATTCAGTATTTCTCTCTTTTGCAAAAAAATATCCGTTTTTCTAAGTTTTTTGCTTAAAAGTTTAAGCATATAATTATATGAGGTGTTCAATATGATTTTTAAAGTTGTAAAAGTCTTTTCCATCCCTTTTTTCACATCAATGGGAGTTGTTATAGGTGGAGCTTTAATTGGTGCTTTATCAGCTGTATTTACTTTTGACTCTCCTGTCAAAATAATTAATATGATTTTAAAAGATATACGATTATGGGCAATATTGGTAGGACTCGGAGGTTCTTTTTCTGCTATAAGAGGTCTGGAAATAGGTTTAAGCGGTGAATTCACGCAACTGGCAAAACAAGCTGTGATAATTCTTGGAGCTTTTTTAGGTTCTTACACTGGTTTTAAAATTATTTCTTTTATTGTTGGTGATTTTAAATGAAAAAGTATTACCTTCACTTTTGCTTTTTTATTCTCGGCTTTATTATTGGGGGTTCTATCATAAATGCAGTAAATGGCATCAAAATTGAAAAACTAATTTTTGAAAAAGAAGCTTATAAGATGAAGTCTATTGAATTAAATGAAAAAGTATCAAAACTTAATGAAACATTGAAAAACAAGCCCCAAAGAGTGGTCACAGATATAATTGTCAACATAAACAATGCTGACAATAAATTGACTATGGAGATAGAAAAATATGTAAAAGGAAAATTAAAGGGTTTATACGGAAAAGAAATAGAAAAAATAGACCCCACATTAATAAAAAACATTTTTGACGACAGAATCCTAACAATTGAAAATGAAAAAATAATTTTAAAGGTTAAATTTGTTGTGATAAATAGTATACTTGAGATTTATTTGGATATTGACGAAAAAATCCCCTTAGAAGAATAGACAAAAATTACTTACTCTTCTATTAACTCTTTTACAACTTCTATACCGTTTAATTTCATGTGATACAAAAACATAGTATGTATCAAATCACCATCATGAGGCATTATCTTAAGGTACTGGGCAGTTTTTACAGAAATGTCATAAGTTTCAACACAATTTTCTGGCACAATTACATTAACTTTAAGATCATTGGCATTTGCAATCATTTTTATAGACATAGCCGTCTGGTAAACGCATAAATCAGTACAATCTCCCACCACAATAAAAGTAGATTTTCCTTCCTTTATCATATCCAAGGTCTTTTTCAAAAATTCATTTCCACCTTCTAATTCCCCACCAAAAAACGCATTTAAAGAATTCTTTTCAAAAACTACCGGCTCCCCTTCAATTGTTTCCTTCAATTCATCCACAATTTCACTTTCAAAACTTCCTCTTACACAATGCTGTGGAAATTCACTAAATTCTGTTGCTCCTACAGTATGAGAATCATTTATAAAAAAGACATTTTTTATACCCTTTTTATGCGAAGCCTTGATTAAATTTTTTATAGGTTCTATTATGCCCGCTATTCTAGAGCTAGATAATGGACCACTTTTACAAAAGCCATTTACCATATCCACAATCAAAATTGAAACATTTTGAGGGCCCCCAGCATTATAAATAATACTGCTGAGACTTTTATTATCGAGATTGCTGTAAAAATCAAAAAGGTAATTTAGAAAAGGCCTGGTATTATACAAAAAACTATCAAAATTCATAAAAATCCCTCCAATGAAAATCTCTGTGTTGACTAAATTATACCACAAAACAAAAAAACAGAACATTCCATACTGCCACTGAAACACCTATACAAGAATGAGTTTGGACAAATCCAAACTCATTCTAACTATTATCCCCTCTAAACCTTCTTAATCTCAGAGCATTTAAAACAACTGACACTGAGCTAAAAGCCATCGCCCTTCCCGCTATAGCTGGAGTTAAAAATCCCATTGCAGCAAATGGTATACCAATTGTGTTGTATATAAAAGCCCAGAATAAGTTTTGATATATATTTTTCATGGTGGCTTTACTTAATTTTATAGCAGTCACAATTCCCATAAGATTACCACTTATGAGTGTTATATCTGAGGTTTCTATTGCTACATCTGTACCTGTACCTATCGCTATGCCGACATCCGCGGTAGCCAAAGCTGGAGCATCATTAATGCCGTCTCCTACCATTGCAACTACTTTTCCCATTTTCTGAAGCTTCGCAACCTCTTCAGCTTTATTTTCTGGCAATACTTCCGCTAGCACATTTTTTATGCCAACTTGTTTTGCTATCGCCTCAGCAGTTCTTTTATTATCTCCGGTAATCATGTATACTTCGATACCCATAGCTTGTAACTTCTGAATTGCTTTTGCCGAGTCATTCTTTACAGTATCTGCAACAGCTATAATGCCATAAACTCTGTCGCGAGATGCCAATATCATTGCTGTTTTACCCTGTAATTCTAGTTCTGTGACCTTATCTTCAATTGACGTTATACCAATATTTTGTCTATCCATGAGCCTTCTATTGCCAATATAAAACTCTTTTTCATTTATCGTAATGCATATACCGTTTGCCCTCTGCAGATGTTCTCCTCCATTTATGAGTATACCATTTTCTGCTCCTATCAAAGCTTTTAAGCCCCTTTTCTATTTTTGTTGCACAAGACATCCCTGTTATTTTTAAATTAGCTTTTTTGGCCATACTTCTGCCCCTTTTTATCTCTCAGTATTCTTATAGGGTATTCTGCACATCAAAGGGAATTCCGAAATTTTATTTTAACTTTCCTTTCTATTATTCCGCCTCCCACAACAATATCTCCATCATAAAAAACTACTGACTGCCCCGGTGTAATAGCCCTCTGTGGAGAGTCAAATTTCACAAAAACCCTCCCATCTTCAAGTGGTCGTATAACTGCATCTTGCTCTTTTGCAGTGTACCGTATCTTTGCTTTTACTCTCATCTCTCCTTCAAGTTTGTCAATTGAAATAAAATTATTATTGTAAGAAATGAGTTCATCTCCATATACTTCGTCACCGTATCCTAATACTACCACATTATTTTCTGCATCGATATCAACAACATAAAGAGGTTTACCTACTGAAATTCCCAGGCCTTTCCTTTGTCCTATTGTATAATGTATAATTCCCTTATGATAACCTAAAAATCTACCTCTCGTATCGCGGAATTCTCCTGGTTTTATCTCTTCTTTGGCATTTTCTCTAATAAATTTTCCATAATCATTATCAGTTACAAAACAAATTTCCTGACTATCTGGTTTTGATGCAACCGGCAGACCTAAGTCCTTAGCCAATTTTCTGACTTCATCTTTTTTATATTTACCCAGTGGAAACAAAATATGCTCAAGCTGAGTCTGAGTAAGATTATATAGTACATACGTCTGGTCTTTGGAAGTATCTACAGATTTCTTTAATAAATACCTTCTTCTTTCTTCATCATACTCTTTAATCGCATAATGGCCCGTTGCTACGTAATATGCCTCTATCATTAAAGCTCTTTTTAAAAGTTCTTCAAATTTTATATATTTATTGCAAGCAATACAGGGATTGGGAGTCCTCCCTCTTAGATACTCATCTACAAAATAATCTATTACTTTTTCTTTAAAAACATCTTTAAAATTCATTACATAATATTTAATGCCAATCTTATTCGCTACTCTTCTGGCGTCATTAACAGCAGCCAATGAACAACAGCCGCCTTCAACTCTTACTGCTTCCTCATCTTTGTCCTGCCATATTTGCATCGTAACACCTATAACCTCATATCCCTGTTCTTTTAAAAGATAAGCCGAAACAGAGCTATCAACACCTCCACTCATTCCCACTACTACTCTGTTATTTTTTTCATAAAACTTTTTAACCTCCTATCTTGTAGATTCAGATATCTAAACCACGAAGTAATTGCATTTTTTCCGTACAATTTACCGTTTCTTAATTATTAGTATCTGTTCATAATTCTATATTTATTGACGATAAAGTTCAATATTCAAAAAAATTTCTGCATACTTAAATAGCTTTTACCTGTATCAGGCAACTCAGTTACAACCCGTTTTCCTTTCCTAAAACGATTTGCAACTTCAATTGCGGCAAAAATTTCTCCGTTCTATGCTCATCGTATCAGGCATTACAAGAATCAACTTATACCCTTTTACAGTACTGACCATCGTACCTCCGCTGCATTTTCAGGAACAATTCTATTTAACTTGAAGACATAAGTTTTTGCCTCCTTTTAATTCCGATTATTTAGATAGGAATTATATGATTTCTTTTCTTAAAGTATCACAATCTTATATCAATGTCAATAGATACGTTTCAAAATTTAGTTTATTTAACATTGTCTGTAAGTATAAAATTTAACACAGGAATTCAAGGTAGAAGAGATAAGTGCAATATTTTGATAACATTCCTTAAGCCATGTAGATTTCTAGAGAAAGATGGGTGACAAATATGTATTTATAAGGTATTTCGCTATTATGTCTTAGCCTTTGTTATTTTGTTCGCAAAAAGTATAATAAATTAATATATGGAAATACTATTTGTTGATAATAAATAAGTGAGGTGTGTTATATGACAGCAGAAAATGTAGTTAAATGTTCAGTAAATACTTGCAGCTACTGGAAAGATATGAGATGCCACGCTCCATCAATTGAAGTAAGTTCAAAAGTAACGCCTGCAAAAACTAGCGCAGAAACAGAATGCACAACATTTAAACCAAAATAAAAACAACTAAAGAAAACCATTGATAAGTATTCAACGTTTCAGACTTTAGGCATAAGAAAAGTCTCCGCTTTTATGCGTAGAGTGCATCGCGGAATTTTTGAAACTAGTTTGCGAAATTTTAGGGAAAGCAGCTTACCGTCGAGCCTGCACTCGAGCATAAAAGGAGGAGACTTTATTTATAAGTAAAAAGTTTGTCGAAAGCTGATTCATTTTTAAATCCTTCAACGCTTTTGTTCACTTTAAATTTTTAATAGCTATATTACACTTCATATCCTGTATCAATAATTGCTTTTTTCATATCATCTATAGAAACTTTGGAAGGATCATAAGTTACCGTAACATTTCCTTTGTCAAGGTCAACAACAGCTTTTGATACACCATTTAACTTTTTTAGTGCACTTTCGACAGACATTTTGCAATGGTTACATGTCATCCCCTTAACATTTAATATAATAGTTTCACCTTTAGGTCCAAACCAGCCCATAACTCCTATACTCCTTTCATAAATTTAAAGTATTATATATGGCAGTACATAATTTGTAAAAGTTCTTGACTCAACGTTTTTTTCTATTTAAAAAGCTTACAATTGGGGGCATTAGAGATATAACAATTATCGCAATTGTTACAAATCCAAAATGGTCTTTTACTATCTGCAAATTTCCAAAATAATAACCTCCTAAAGTAAAAAGTAGAACCCACAGTGCTCCACCTAATGCATTGTAAAACAAAAACTTAAAATACCTCATTTCCCCAATCCCTGCTACAAAGGTACAAAAGTTCTAATAATTGGTATAAACCTTCCTATAACAATAGTAAAAGAACCATACTTTTCATAAAAACTACGAGCTTCTATCAAATGCTCTTTTTTAATTAATTTTAAATTTTCTCTTTCATAAATCTTTTCCCCGACAAATTTTCCTATGTGATAGTTTGCCGTATCTCCCAATATTGCAGCAGATGCTAAAAGCATAATCACATAAAATACATTTAAGCTGCCAATTGCCGCAAACGTCCCTGCAGCAAAAAGAAGAGAATCTCCTGGTAAAAAAGGAGTTATTACAAAGCCAGTTTCAAAAAAAATTATAAAAAACAAAATGCTGTAAGTCCAGGCACCATACATTTGTATAATGTTACCCAAATACCTATCAAGATGCAATATAATATCAATGAAATCTTTTATAAGGTCCATCTCCTCCATCCTTTCATATATATAGTAATTCTAATTCACAGCATTAATTATACTATATATATGAAAGGTCTTGTAAAAATATATGAATCAATCTTCTCCACCCCAATAGCTATGCCTATGGCGCATACCTCTATGGCATCTTTGTTCTTCATTATAAACCCTGTAATTGCCACCTTCCACCCTTATCGCTTTGCCATTGACTAAAGCATCAGCTACCTTTTGTCTAGCAGAACTTATTATTCTAAAAAAGGTGGGTCTTGACACTTTCATCATATCAGCACATTCCTCTTGCTCTAAACCTTCCAAATCCTTAAGCCTTATAGCTTCCAATTCCTCTACTGTTAGTATAACTTCATCTAACATAGACATAGGGACGCCAACAGGTTTAAAATGCGTCACGTTTGGTTCACTTCTAACCCATCTACATTTTGGAGGTCTTGGCATTTTATCACACCCTATTGTTTAATAAATGACGATTACTTTTATTTTACACTTTTTAAAAAAAAATATCAATCCTTCATAAAAGAATGGTCCGTATAAACATTTTGTGGATATTATTCATACACCTTCGGTCTGTCGATCTCCCTCGGTTTTTACCTCTTATTCTCTTATTAATATCTCACCAAAATTTCCATTTAGTTTTTCTTTTATTTTTTTCAAAAAGCTAATATTACAATCTTGAATTCCACTCCTCTTCTTATCCAATACTCCTTCCTCATACTTGTACCTTTGTAAAACATACCTTTTCGCAGGAGAAATCCAATCAGCTAAAGCCTCAAAATCTTCTAAAGTAAGTAGTTTGTCATTTACAGTAGTTCTAAATTCGTAATCTATATCAGAATTTTTAATTATCTCTACACTTTTTTGAACATTATCTATATCTTTTTTTGTTTTTTAAAAATATGCCATATTTTTCTATTGGTGCTTTTATATCCATAGCTATATAATCGAGCAATCCTTCATCTATTAAATTTTCTAACACTTGTGGTCTTGATCCATTAGTGTCAAGCTTAACACTAAAATTTAAATCCTTTATATCTTTTATAAAATCTTCTAATCCTTTCCAAAGAGTAGGTTCTCCGCCTGTAATACACACTCCTTCTATCAAATTTGCTCTCTTTTTAAGATAATCAAAAAACTCCTTTTCACTCCGCATACCTTCCCTTATTTGAATTAAATAAGAGTTATGGCAGTAAGGACACTTAAAATTGCAGCCACTTACAAAAACAGTGGCTGCAATTTTTCCTGGGAAATCAACAAAAGAAACAGGCATAAAGTCGTATATCATATGACAAATTCCTTTCTGTCTTTAAACTCTTTTTTCTTTCCTTCATTCCAATTTTTTACTGGCCTATAGTACCCTACAACTCGACTGTAAACTTCACATTCTTTTCCACAGTAAGGGCACTCATAATACTCTCCTGATATATAACCATGGTCTTCACATATAGAGAAAGTTGGAGTTATAGTATAGTAAGGAATTCTATAATTATAAGCTATCTTTTTGACTAGAGCTTTGCAGGCTGTCACATCGTTTATACTTTCTCCAATAAATCCGTGAAATACCGTACCTCCTGTGTATTTTGTCTGTAACTCCTCTTGTAAGTCAAGAGCAGCAAATATATCTTCAGTAAAGTCTACAGGAAGCTGTGTAGAATTAGTGTAGTAAGGCACATCGCTACCTGCAGTTATTATATCAGGGAATAATTCTTTATCTTTTTTAGCCAATCTATAGGAAGCTCCTTCTGCAGGGGAAGCTTCTAAATTGTACATGAAATTAGATTCTAATTGATATTGTTCTAATTTATGCCTCATAAAATCCAATACTTCAATGGCAAATTTCCTTCCTTCTTCACTGGCTATGCTTACTCCCATGAAATTTAATAGTGCCTCATTCATCCCAATGAGCCTATCGTGTTAAAATGGTTTTGCCAGTAAAATCCAAATCTCTTTTTTATATCTCTCAAGTAAAATTTCGAATAAGGATACAATCCCATTTCAGTCATTTTCTCCAAAACTTCTCTTTTTATTTCAAGGCTTGTTTTTGCAATATCCATAAGCCTTTCTAACCTTTGGAAAAACTCTTCTTTTGATTTAGATAAATACCCAATTCTTGGCATATTTATAGTTACAACTCCTATTGAACCTGTAAGAGGATTCGCTCCAAAAAGCCTCCCTCCTCGCTTTCTTAATTCTCTGTTGTCCAACCTCAACCGACAGCACATCGATCTCACATCATTGGGATCTAAATCACTATTTACAAAGTTGCTAAAATAGGGCAAACCGTACTTCGCAGTCATTTCCATTATTTTATCTATGACAGGACTATCCCAGTCAAAGTTTTTTGTTATATTATAAGTGGGTATTGGAAAAGTAAATATCCTGCCGTTGGCATCTCCTTCCATCATAACTTCTGCAAACGCTATATTTAGCATATCCATTTCTTTTTGAAATTCTTTATATGTTTTATCCATCAATTGACCGCCAATTATAACAGGTTCATCTGCCATAATCTCCGGTACCACAAGGTCCATAGTTATGTTTGTAAAAGGAGTTTGAAATCCTACTCTTGTAGGAACATTTATGTTAAATATAAACTCCTGCAAAGCTTGCTTAACCTCTTTGTAAGAAAGATTATCGTAATATATAAAAGGCGCTAAATAAGTATCAAAGTTGGAAAAAGCCTGAGCTCCTGCTGCTTCCCCTTGAAGTGTATAGAAAAAGTTGACAATCTGCCCAAGAGCAGACCTAAAGTGCTTCGGAGGTTTGCTTTGAACTTTTCCTTCTACTCCTGTAAATCCAGAAAGAAGTAAATCTCTTAAATCCCATCCACAGCAATACACAGATAAAAGGCCTAAGTCATGAATGTGCAAATCTCCGTTTACGTGGGCATCTCTAACTTCTGGAGGATATATTTTGTTTAACCAATAATGAGCTGTTATTGTACTGGAGATATGATTATTTAAACCTTGAAGTGAATAACTCATATTGCTATTTTCATTTACTCTCCAGTCCAATTTTCCTATGTATTCATCCACCATTTTTTCAATATCCATAAACATCTTTTTAAACTCTCTTATGTCTTGATGCTGTTTCCTATACAAAATATAGGCTTTTGCCGCTTTAGCATGACCACGCTTTATTAAATATTGTTCTACAATATCTTGAATTTGTTCCACACTAGCTATTCCTTCTAAATTCTTTTCAACATAATTAGTAACCTCATCTGCTATTTCTACTGCTTGTTTATATTCCCCTTCCCCCACTGCTTTAAAAGCTTTATATATAGCATTTACAATTTTAGATTTATCAAATTCAACCTCTTTCCCATTTCTTTTTATAACTTTCATAGTAATTTCCATATTTTATACCTCCATTTCATTTCATCATCACAGTGGCGGGACCGTGCAGGACTTTCACCATACTTCCATTTTAACCTAATTTTAAAGTCAAAATTGGGCACCTCTAATTGAAAGTATTAATTTTTGCTACAAAATATGGTATACATAATCGCATTCACCTCAATATATAGTATAACATTGCTTCATAACCTTGTCAATAAAAAATAATTTTTTAACATCCTTTTTTGTAAAGTATATTTCTTTGCATTTACCACATATTCTAAAAAAGACCTAGTTCTCCATAATATATGGCAGGACTTTAATATTCGTTTATACTACCACAATATCTGCAAAATAAATGAACATGAATTTTTTTTGTTAAAATGCCAATATAAAATGGACATCCGCTTTATCTTCCGCGGATGTCCTGCTTCATAAAAAGTGTAAAGGAAATGCCAAACAAAGCAACACTTATAGCGATAAGCCCTGCAATATGCGGCCAAATGAGTAAAAGGCTTTGTTCAAATGCAATAGGAGATGGAATAGCACCAACTAATTGTTCTACGGTAAGAGGTCCTAGCGCTCTAACATTAGGAGAAAGCAAAGTGGTGATTGCCTCTTGATACAAAATATTAGGAGAAAGCCGTAATAAATACTGATGCGTATGCATCTGCTGTAATACTACTTGCGGTGCTCCCTCTGGATTAGACGGCACAATTATATTAACAATCATTTCATAAAACAGTGTAAAAAATAGCCATATCGCAATACTAGCCAGTAGTGAAGTAGCCGATTGTCTGAAATATATTGAAAAGAGAATAGCAAGGCTCAACCATACTGCAACATATAAAGAAGTAACAAGTAAAAATACAACAATTCTTAACACTTCTTCAATAGTTGGAGGTATTCCAAAAAAAAGTATTCCTAATCCCATTACAAATAATCCTAAAGCAATGAAAAACGTAGTAATTACAAAAAGAGAAGCAAGCCACTTAGACAATATCACATCATCCCGATATATTGGCTGAGCAAGTAATCGAAGAAGAGTTCCTTTATTTTTCTCCCCATTTATTGCATCAAACGCCATACCAATTCCAAAAGGGGTGCTAAAAAACCTACAAAAGCAATAAAGGAAGGAAGTTTCCCGTCAGAAACTGTAAAAATTTTTAAAAATAAATTTACGTCACCAATTGGAGTCTCCGCTTTTGGCACTGCATCCCTAATCGTCATAGCTGCAGTATAAATTGATGCCATAGCAGTAAGAAAAATTAGTGCTAGCAATATATTAAACCTCCAGCTGTGAATGTGATCAGAAACTTCTTTTTTGACTAACACATAAAGTGAGTGGCGCATTTTACTGCACCCCCTCAAAGTAGCAATGGTAAATATCGTCAAGTCCATAGACTTTAGGTTGAATCCGATGTAACTCATATCCCTTGTTTACAACCACAGCTGCTATTTGTGGTGCCACGTCCTTATTGGCATTTATAACTAATGTTTTATCCTCTCTTTCCACTTTTGTTACACCTTCTATTTTAGAAATAATTTCAATTATCTTATCGTCATTAGGCGCTACAACTGCTTCAAAAGTGTAAAGTTCAGAAAAAAATAGCTTTTTGGCCAATTCACTAATGGTACCTTGTGCAATCAAGCGTCCCTTTACAAAAATCCCCACTCTGTCACATATTTCTTGAACTTGATGGAGATGGTGAGAAGAAAGCAACACTGTTATTCCTTCTTCTTTGCTAAGTTTTCTAATAAGATTGAGGAATTCTCTCATTCCTTCAGGATCAAGCCCTAAAGTAGGTTCATCTAAAATTATCATTTTAGGTTTTTTTATCAATGCATCAGCTAAACCTAATCTCTGACGCATACCACGGGAATAAGCACCAACTTTTTTGTTTATCGCTTCTTTCAATCCGACACGATTTAAAAGTTCTTCTGCAGTCTTATGGGCTTTACCATCTTCCATTCCATTTAACCGTGCGGTAAGAATTAAATTTTCTAAGCCCGTCATATCGTCATAAAATCCCACGTCTTCGGGCAAATATCCTACCCACTTTTTTACTTTTAAAGGTTCACGCGTGGCATTAATACCTAAAACCTTTGCTTCTCCTTGGGTAGGTTCCACTAAACCTAATATCATGAGAATTGTGGTAGTTTTGCCAGCACCATTCGGCCCTAAAAGGCCAAAAACTTCACCTGTCTTAACAGTCAAGTTTAAATGGTCAACAGCAGGCTGAGTGCCATAAATTTTTGTTAAATTAATAAGTTCTATTACAGCCTCAGCCACAGTTACCGCCTCCCGTACTTTTGAATCAAGTAATATAACCCGCCAATGACTCCTGCAATAATAATTACAGCCACAATTCCCCACCATAAACTGGTTTTAACAGTTACTCTAAAAACAGCTTCATTACTTGCTTCAGGAGTAGAAGCTCTCATGGTAACTACGTAATCCCCTGCTATTGCTTTTTTATCCGCATGAATAATTGCAACAACCTCTTTGGTCTCTCCAGGGGCAAGAGTATCTATTGTTTGTGGTTCAAAAGTCACCTCCCAATCAACAGGAGTATCAGCTGAAAAGTTTATTTGCGCTAATTGAGATGAACCTGTATTTTTTACCTGTAGAATAACTTTTCTATCACCACCAGCAATTACATCTGTAGATAAAACACCAGAAGGTGTGCTCAATTCAATGCCATAGGTGCCGCGAACAACTACCTCTAATGTGAGAGAAGCGCTAGTGTTTTTCGTATGTGCTTTTATTGGAATCTTGTAAGTACCTGCTTTTATTTGGGAAGGCGGATTGATAGAAACCTGGATTATCTTTTGACTATTAGGCTCGACAGAAACAGAAGTGACCTCTTTTCCTTCAACAGTAAATTGCACGTTCCATCCTGCCTGAACATCTGCAGTAAGTGCGTAAGTTTGGGTTTCAGGAGTTCTGTTCTTTAACTTGACTTCATAAGTAAAAGTAGATTTGTTGGTACCCTCCATATTTGGCTGATCGCTGGTAAGCTCTGTTTGATATGTCCCTTGTTCTGTTACATTTACAGTCAAAGTAAGAACTGGCAAACCTGCAGCAAGCAACACAATATTATATGAGCCTTTGTTAATTTTTAAAGGAACATCCACGGTTAAATTAACAGTCTGAGTTTCATTTGGTTTCACGGAAATTTCTTCGATTTTCCAACCTCCAGCGGTCAATGTTGTTTGCCAATCTTTTGGAGCTTTTACACTTAAGGGAATATTTTTGATTTGAGTAGATTTATTTTGGATATCTATGTTGTAAGAAATAGAATCTCCTGGGGTAACGGCAATATTAATATAAGGAGTGTAAAAGGTAACACCGGAAATGTCAGCATAAGCAAAACTGCCCAAACTATAATAGAATAATATTACAAATGAAATAACAGCAATTATGTTTTTTGAAAATTTCTTATTCAATGCAATCCCTCCTACAACAATTTAAAAAATGATAAAACCTATGTTGTAGGTAGCAAATATTTAACGTGTAAACGTTTTATACAATTAACCACCCCCTGTTTTTATTTTAGATTGACAAAAAAACTTCTGTCAATATATTAGACATAAGTATGTATACTACAACGTATCCTCAGGACCTTTTATACTGTCAAGTTCATAAACATAAGGTTTTATATCAAGTATAGGACTCCCATCTAAGGCATCTACTCCTTTTACATAGAGTTTATTTCCTTCAACTTTTATAACGTCAGCAACACAAAAAGCTATAGGATTTGGCCTTGAAGGAGACCGTGTAGCAAAAACTCCTTTTACCTCCGGCCCCCAAGGTGTGACTGTCTTTAAAACATCCCGTTTTCCTAAATGGCACCAATAAAGCACAATTATGTGCTTTTTGCTCTCAATATCACAAAGCCCATCTACAAATTCCGGATATATTTCTAAAACTGCTTCTTTATCAGACATTCTCCCTTGCTTTGGCGCATCTCCTCTTTTTTTATAAGGACTGCGAATAATTCCTATTGGTATTAAATCCAAGCTAAACTACCCCTTTCTACAATTTAGAGTGGTATAACTATTGGTATATTACGGTATTTTTCTACTGCAACAGGTATACCATAAACAGCTTTTATATTTTCTTCCGTCATAACTTCCATTCCACCATAGGCAAAAATGGTGTTATCTTTTAAAAGTAAAAATTTATCAGAAAATCTAAGTGCCAAATTCAAATCATGGATTATAACAATTGCTGCTATATTTTGCTCTTTCACTGTCTCTTTCACAATTCTCAAAACTTCAATTTGGTTTTTTAAATCCAAATTATTTGTCGGCTCATCCAAAAGCATCACAATAGGTTGCTGTGCCAAAGTCCTCGCTATGACTACTTTTTGCAATTCTCCTCCACTCAACTCATTTAAATAGCGCAGTGATAACTTTTCTAAATTAAATTTTTTTAAAACCTCATTTACAATCTTTATATCCCTTTCAGTCACATCCCACTTTATATGAGGTTTTCTTCCTAAAAGTACCGCATCAAATACAGTAAATCGACCATTCTCATTCCTTTGAGCCACATATCCTATTCTTTTAGCCACCTCTATTCTACTTAATTTTGAAATTTCATCTTTTTCGATATATACTGCTCCTTTGTGAGGCTTTAGAATTTTATTTATACACTTCAAAAGAGTAGACTTACCAGCCCCATTGTTTCCTAAGATAGAAAGTAATTCTCCTCTTTGAAGAGTAAATTTAACATCTTTTAAAACAGGTACACTGGTATAGCTGAATTCAATACCATCTATATCTAAAATCATCTCTTATACCCCCTTGAAAGCACATAAAGGAAAACCGGTGCTCCCAAAAAGGAGGTTATAGCTCCCACAGGTAATACTATCGGAGAAATAATAGTTCTGCCTAAAGTATCTGATGCTAAAAGTATTAGACCTCCCATTACAGAAGAAGCAGGAATTAAAAATCTATGGTCTCCCCCAATTAATCTCCTCATTATGTGAGGTGCAACAAGTCCAATAAAGCCTATAATTCCTACAAAGGAAGTAATAACGGCAGCAATTAAAGAAGAGACAAACATGCCCAATAATCTTACTCTTTCCACTTCAACTCCAAGGCCCTTTGCCGTTTCTTCTCCGCTGTCTAAAGCATTATAGTTCCATCTGTTAAACATAAAATATATCAGAGAAATGCCTACAACTACAGACATTATACCTAAATCTTTCCATGATACCCTTCCTATATCCCCAAATGTCCAAAAAACTACAGAAGCCACTCTTACATCATCAGCAAAATACTGCAAAATCATAGTAACAGCGGAAAACAAAGATCCTAAAGCTACTCCTGCCAAAACCATCGCCTCAGGAGTTACTCTAAAGCTTTTTGCCAACATCAATACAACTATTGTCGAAGCCATTGAACCCAAAAAAGCAAAAAAGACTACTAAATATGGATTATTTACAATCACTGAATCAGGGTTTGTAGTACTACCCGCTCCAAATACAATGATAGCTACTGCCGCTCCAAAAGCAGCCCCTTGTGAAATACCTAAAGTAAAAGGAGAAGCTAAAGAGTTTCTCAGAATGCTTTGGGTTACACATCCTGCAACAGATAAACCAATTCCCGCCACAATTGCTGATAAAATTCTTGGGAACCTAATGTTCCAAACTATGATATGAAATCTTTTTTCTCCCTTACCTAATAATGCTTTTATGACATCATAAGTACTAATACCAGCAGAACCTGCATTTATAGCATATATTGCAAGTACAAGCGTAGCCAAAGCTATCAAAGATATAATCAATATTTTTCTTTTTATGTATTTATTGTAGCTATCCGGTGCAGTATATATAAATGACTGTCTCAAGGCTTCATCCCCTTATCTTTGCAATTCCCCCACTTTTAGTGGAGGAATTTTTACTATTCACTAAAACTTAATTTTTTCAAAGCCACCGTACACTTCTTTCATCTTGTCATAAACGCCTTTTCCAGCTTCTCCAAAGAATAAAGTGTAAATTTCCTTAGCCTTTTCTGCAGGGTCAATATCTTTAAATTGTTCAGGATAAAGGACTTTCCCTACCCAATAAGAATCTGCTAAAGCTGTATCAATATTTGTATTATACTGATTGTAAGGTAAAATCCCATAAACATTGTCATTTTTTACTGCCTTTAAGTTTTTATAAAAGTCCGGATTCTTCTGATAATCCTGTTTTACCAAGTCAAAATTTCCTTCATCAATGAATATTATATCAGGATTCCAATCTAATAATTTTTCTTTTTCTATCATCACACTTCCTTTTTGACCTAAAGTATCAGCTACATTTCTTGCATTTACAGCCATAAAAGGCGGATAATTTCCTTGTGTACTCTCTATGCCATGGGCACCTTTAAATCCTAATGCACCTATATAGACAGTTGGTTTTTTATCCTCTGGTATATCCTTTGTTCTGTCCTGTAAATCTTTTTGAACTCCTTTTATGTAGTCCACTACTTCTTTGGCTCTGTCCTCTTTTCCCATAATCTTTCCTATAATCTTTAATGAGGTATATACATCCTCTTCAAAAGTCCCGAGTTTCCCATAGCTTAAAACTACTACAGGAATTCCTGTTTTGGCTTGTAAATCGTCAGCGTTGGCTTTATCAAGCAAAGATATCACAAAAATAACATCTGGATTTATTTCTATTAATTTTTCTGCATCTGGCGTAGAATCAGGACCTCCTTGTCCAATAGTGGGAAGTTGTGCTAATTTGTCTTGGAAAATCACATTGTAAGTTCTACCATTTGTAAGTTTTTTGTCTATATTTTCAACACCTGCCACTCTGTCAATCCCATCTATATAAGTTATAAGTCTTAAAGCTCCTGGACCTATCCCTACCACTTTATGTACTGGAGTCTTTATCTCTACCTGTCTTCCGACTAAATCCGTAACTGTAATTGTTTGAGCTGTTTCCTTAGAAGTTTGAGAAACTTGAGATTGATTTTGTGAAGCTTTACTACATGCTGTCAAAGAAATGACAATCGCTAACAAAATAACAACTATACCACTAAACTTTTTTAATTGTTTTGACACTAATTACCCCTCCATTATTGAACTTTTACTATTGTTTTTCCATCTATAATATAGTGTTACTTTTTTAAAAATTATAACACGAAAAAAAAGAGAAAACAATAGGCGTTAAAAAAACAGACCAAATCTGGTCTGTTTAAAATTCTTTATATTTTTGACATAGCATCTAAAGCAGCTGAATTTATTGGGTATGACACAGGAGAAGATGTGAGTAGTGGATGTGTCGCCACTTGGAAGGTATTTAATTCTGACGCTGTTGTTCCTTTTTGTATTGCAAGACTTAAAATATTAATCATTTCACCAACATTTTCTCCTCCTGCTATTTGAGCTCCTAATATGACTCCAGAATATCTTGAAAAAATCAATTTTATATTTACATTTTTTGCATTAGGCAAAGTTCCAGGGTGTTTGTCCATTGTGTTAAACTTTCCAACCACTATATCAAAGCCTTCAGCTTTTGCTTGCCTTTCTGTAAGACCCGCAGCAGCAAAAGCAGTATTGTATATCTTTGTAGAGAATGCACTTATTGTACCTTTATTTTCCCTAACCAATCTTAATTGAAATACATTTACACCTGCAATCTTTGCTTCATTTGCAGCAGTAGAAGCAAGAAGTATAGGAACATTCTTTCTTGTAAAGAAACACTTCTTTTCTGCACAGTCACCCACAGCAAATATATCTGGATCGTTAGTTCTCATGTACTCATCAACTACAATTGCTCCTTTTTCATTGAGTTTTATACCTGCTTCTTCTGCCAACTTAGTATTTGGTTTTACGCCCATAGCTAATATCACAACATCAGCTTTTATCTTTTCTCCTGTATCCAATTCTACTTCTTTTACTTTAGTATCTCCTACAAGTTTTGTAACTTTTGTGTTTGTTTTTACTGTTATACCGTGATCTTTTAATGTAGCCTCCACCATATCACTATATTCAGGGTCAAAGGCTTGCCATAAAAGCTTGTCAGCAACCTCAATTATTGTTACATTTTTGCCAAGAAGTTGCACCTGCTCTGCCATTTCAACACCAATAAATCCACCACCAATTACTACAATATCCTGAGCCTCGTTAATCTTTTGCTGAACAAATTTTAAGTATTCTTCGTCTTTTTTTATTGTCAATACATTCTCTAAGTCATGTCCAGGTATAAAAGTAGGAACTATTGGCAAAGAACCTGTCGCTAAAATTAGTTTTTTGTAATAAATTTCTCCACTCTTTTTTGCATTAACTTTTTTGTTTTCCCTATCAATTGAAACAACTTCATCTATTATTATATCAATACCGGCATTGGTAAGCATTGTATCAGCTATAACATTTTTAGAAGTGTCTTTTAATGTTCCAAAAATGTACGGAATACCGCAAGGAACCATGACTTTCTCTGTCATTCTTACAACAGTAACCTTCTTATCTCTGTAGGTTTTTTTAGCGGATAAAGCGGTTAAAATACCACCTGCACTTCCTCCAATGACCAAAACATCAGTTTCTATCACTTCTATTACCTCCTATATCTTGTATTTTGTTAAAAACTACCCCTCCCCTCGTGGGTGCCCCTACATAAATTATAGGATTATTATAAATGTACGTCAATAAAACGTCAAAAATTTGTTAAGAAAATAATTTACCAATTTTATTGATTTTTTATTAACAATTACTTATACTAATTAAGGAAAGCGAGAGTGATATTCATGATAAATGAAAAAGATAACGATGTATTAATTGAAAAATTAGAGACGCAGCATGACATTGAGAAAGAAGAAATCGTAATGCTATTAGCATTGAAAGATCCTTCCAAGCTTTATCAAGCTGCAGATAGAGTTAGAAGAAAATATGTAGGAGATGATGTACATTTAAGAGGTCTTATAGAATTCAGTAACTACTGCAACAACACTTGTTTTTATTGTGGCCTTCGGGGTCCTAACAGGACAATTAAACGATATAGAATGGAACCTGAAGAAATAATACAATGCGCAAAATACGGAGCAGCAGCTGGACTTAAAACTATAGTTCTTCAAAGTGGTGAAGATAAATATTTTAAAATAAACACTTTATGTAAAATAATAGAAGAAATTAAAAAATTAGATATGGCAATTACTTTAAGCATTGGAGAACTTACCACCAAAGACTACGCTGAATTAAAAAAAGCAGGAGCTGATAGATACTTACTTCGCATTGAAACTACAAACAAAGAGCTTTATCAAAAATTACATCCCGGCATGAGTTATGAAAATCGTGTAAGGTGCCTTATGGATTTAAAAGAATTAGGTTATGAAGTCGGAACAGGAAGCCTTGTAGGCCTTCCGGGGCAGACCTTAGAAATGCTGGCAGACGACCTTATATTCTTTAAAAAAATAGATGCAGATATGCTAGGAATAGGTCCTTTCATACCTTGCGAAAACACACCTTTAGAAAGAGAAAAAGGCGGCAATGTGGAAATTGTATTAAAAATGTTAGCTTTATCAAGACTACTATTGCCTGACATTAATATACCTGCTACTACAGCATTAGCTGTTAAAGATAAAGAAGGTTATATTAAAGGGCTAAAGTGTGGAGCTAATGTGATAATGCCAAATATAGGTAAAGATGAGTATAAGAAATTATACAAGCTCTATCCTGGAAAAGTACCTGACAATCCTTCAGAAGCTGTAAATAGCCTTGAAAATATCAAAAAGCTTATTCTATCCCAAAATAGGACAATTGGAAAAGATAAAGGGTATCGTAAAAAAATATTAAATTGATGTTCAATAGCCTTTTTTCTATGGAATCGCCTCTACAAGGCAAATATCAATACATCTGTTTTTTTAAACAATAATGGAAGAACTTGTAGTTAAATAGGACAGTTTGTCTTTTAGCACTGATTTTAAAATCCCATATTCCTCTATTCCCGTACAATGACCTGTATATATTTTCTCTATTCCATAGCTATCTATTTTTTTGGCTATTTCTATGATTTCCTCTTCTGGCATACCTTTTAAATGGAACCCTCCAACTAAAGACTTGAGAGAACTTCCTTTAAACCGCCTTGTCGCTGTTTCTAAAATATTTAATATTCCTGAGTGAGAACATCCTGTAATAGCATTGATACCATCCTCTTCTTTTACAACCACAAAAACCTCGTCTAAAAATTTATCTTTTATCTTTTCTCCCTCCTCTTCTACCAAAAAATTTTTCGTAGTAAAATCATTGTCATAAATTATATCAGTGCTTGTAATTACAAAAAAATCTTTCTCTATCTCTGTATCCTCATCTATTAACAGGAAATTGTCTTTATACTTATTATAGACCGCCAAACTAAACCCTATCTCATCTATATTTCCATTTTTTCTCAATGCATATTTTTTATCTAAAATCCGCTTATGAGCATATATTTTTACATTGGGATTCTTTTCAAGCAAACCTTTGAGCCCACCAATATGGTCATAATGCCCATGGGTGAGAACCACTTTTTGTATTCTTTCTACCTCTATACCCATTAAACCACAATTTTTTATAAAGTTTTCACTCTGGCCGGTATCCACCAAAACTTCCTTATCATCTTTTTTTACTAAAATTGATAATCCATGTTCTGCTACAAAGTTTTTATTAAAAACCACATTTTCTATAAGTACCTGTACTTCCAATTATTCTCTCCTCCCTTCTTTAATGATGATGTTCGTGTTTTTCACAAGGACTGTTAGAAGATATCAAAGTACCATTGATGTACTTCTCTGCCACTTCTGTAGCATTTCCTTCAGCGCCAGTTATTACATCTATTCCATAACTATCAAAAAGCTCAATAGCACTGGTCCCCATTCCTCCAGAAATTATACAATCAACTCCTTTGTCTTTTAAAAACTGTGGAAGAAACCCTGGTCTATGACCGGGATTAGGTAAAAAAGTAGAGTCTTTTATTTTACCATTCTCCACATCAAAAATCCAAAAACCTTCACAATGTCCAAAATGCATTGAAACTTCTTCGTCTTCTGAAGCAACAGCAATTTTCATTTACTTTCCACCCCTTCATCTAAAATTTCTTTAATCCTAAGCCACATTTTATAAATTTGCTGGTAAGCAGTACTGTCAGGATAACTACTTAAGCTTTGTAAATTTTTTAAAGCTTTTACAACTGTTTCATCAAAATCTATTTTCCCAACAACCACAATTTTGTTTTCCTCACAATATTTTTCTATTTGTTGTGATACTTCTTTATTTAAATCCCATTTATTGACACACACCACGGAAGGAACTTTAAAGCTTTCTATCGCTGACAATACTCTCTTCATATCAGCAAAACCAGAAAGTGTAGGTTCCGTAACAATTAATACTAAATCAACACCCGTAGCAGAAGCAAGGACAGGACACCCTATCCCTGGAGTGCCATCAATTATCAAATACTCATCGCTCTCATCACTTACTTCCTTCGCCTTCTTTCTCACCTCTGTCACCAATTTCCCTGAACCATCTGCTCCAGGAAAAAGCTCTGCATATACTACTTTTTCTCCCGACTTTGTCTTGGCATATATCACATGGCCTGTTTTTTCCTCTACCAATTTAATCGCTTCAACAGGGCATTTATACATGCAAAGGCCACAACCTTCACAATAATAAGGATTTACCTCAAAATTTGAAATAGCGCCAAACCTACAAAGTTCTTCGCAAAGTCCACATTCAATACATTTGTCTTTGTCAATTACTGCTGTCTCTTTGCCGTAAAAGTCTTGTTTTTCTATTATTTCTCCTTGTAAAACTATATTTAGGTTAGGAGCTTCTACGTCACAATCCGCCATAATCTTATTTTTAACAATGGTGCTCAAAGTAGCGGCAACTGTAGTCTTCCCTGTACCACCTTTTCCGCTTAAAATTGCCAACTGCTTCATTTTTTTATCAACTCCAATGCATCAGTTGTCAACTTCTCAAATATTTCTTTTACCTCTTCATCAACCTCAATCAATAATTTCCCTTTTGAATAGGCCTCTGCAAACTCTTTTTTAAAAGGAATCTTCGCTAAAACTTTTATCCCTTCTTTTTCGCAGTATTCCTCGATAATATTGTCTCCTTCCCCAGATTTATTAATAACAGCAGCCATAGGAATGCCCATCTGTTTTACAAGCTGCACCGCTAAGCCAAAGTCGTGCAAGCCATAAGGGGTAGGTTCTGTAACCAGAATACACAAATCGCTTCCTTCAATAGAATGTATAACTGGGCAGGAAGTCCCTGGCGGGCTATCCACTATTACAGGTCTATCTACATTCTCAATTAATTTATTAATCTCTTTTAAAATAGGCACTCCAGTGGCCTCACCATAATTTAATTTTCCGTCTATAAAATCTACGCTTTGGGCTTTGCCTTTCCTTATCGTACCAATAGGTTTATATTTTTCTACTATGGCATCATAAGGACACATCTCAAAACAAGCTTCACAGGAATGACATAAGTGGTCAAACACGAGAATTTTTTTGATTAATTTTGTCAAAGCTCCAAATCTGCAGGCTTTTACACACTCACCACATAATGTGCATTTGTCGGAGTTTATTTCAGGTATTATGACTTCAACCGTTTTTTCATCTTCTATTTGAGGATTTAAAAATAAATAGCCGTTGGGCTCTTCTACATCGCAATCAACATACACGCTATTATTAAAAGTTTTCGCAAGGTTAACAGAAACGGTTGTTTTCCCTGTCCCACCTTTACCGCTCAATACAGAAATCTTGACTCTTCTCATCTTTAATGCTCCTTTTAATGATGGTGATGTCCTTGATTTGTCGCTTCTGTTATCTTTTCAAGGTTTCCCTTTTTAAAAAGCTCTATGTTTGTTTTTACATCTCCCTCTACTGCTTTATAAACTGGAATTTCTGCTGCTTTAAATACTTCCATAGCGTTTGGCCCTACATTGCTTGAGATGAGAACTTGCACGTCTTCATCTATAAGAGTCTGTGCCGCTTTAGTGCCCGCACCACTGCTTTTGGCTACTGCAGCGTTGTCAATAACTTTATAATCCATCGTCTCACTATCAACTATAATAAAATATTTAGCACGTCCAAATCTTGAATCCACCTTAGCTTCAAGTGTTTTTCCTTCTGAAGAAATAGCTATTTTCATATTGCGTCCTCCATTTCATTATTGACATATGTTACTTACATTTATTAATATATTATTATTTTTGTCATATGTCAATAATTTATTAAACAAAAAGCACACTTAATAAATAAGCAGCCACTTGCGTGACTGCAACTTTTAAAACTAATTATTCCTCTTTTTTATCATCTTTTTTATCTAATTGGTCCAATCTTTCTTTTATATATTTTAATTGATCTTCCAAGTATTTTGCTTCAGCACTTAAAATATCTTTTTCGTCTATATTGGAGACAGGATATGGAGGATAACCAAACCATCCTCTTGCCCAGCCAGGAAGTCCTGTTAAATAGTACATGTGTCTAAATCCTCTTCCTCTGCCAAACCACCCAAAGCCTCTGCCAAATCCCCAATATGCTCCTAGGGGATTTAAATAACCAGGTACATTATATCCTGAACAATATCCTAAGCCTCTTCCTGTTCTTGGGCCTAATCCCATTGGACCTGTTCCGTCTCCTTTTGGCATATCAACCCCTCCTTTTTTTATTTTGGTCATATGACCATTACCTAGTTATATAATATCACCGTTTTGGACTTATGTCAATAATATTTTACCCAAAAAATTTTTTATTGTGGAATTTTTAAATCCTTTAATCTGTATACTAAGTAAAAACTACAAGGTGTAAATGCATTACATTTCGGTCATATGATGCGAAATAGTTGAGTTACTTTACGAGACAGGTTTCAAAAATTTCAATTTCTCTCAGACCATTTTTAAAAAACTTGATAAAATAAAAGAAAAAGAACCCGTAAGATATGGCTTCGGCAAAGGCTCCTTCATAGTAATAAGCGCTAAAAAGTGACATTTGAGCTATGTTTTTTAAAGCAAAGCTTTTATTACGTTATCTAAAAAATCCCCTTCTTCGGGTTGCAAGTCCTCTTTTGATTGTATTTTTTTCTCAATGTACCTGATAAAACAATTTGCACAGTTTGATTTCTATCCACAATTATTGAGATAGGCTCCAAAGCTCCGCCAAGTATACCTAAAATAACCATTATCTGTGAAGGGGTTAAAACTCTCCTCTCTTTTTCATCTCCTCCTTTTCCACCTGTGTTATATTCTTCACCATTTTCCCTATTGCCTTTATCGCCATTTCCTCCACCTGCAACAGGATGTTCTTCATCTTCTTCGTTTTTATCCTCCTCATTATTTCCTTTTTGGCCTTTCCCTTCGCTATTTTCTTTTATTCCTAGCTTTAATAGCAAATCTTTCAGTTGGGATTCTAAACTACCTGATGAATACATGCTTTTTTCCTCCTATGAGCTTATGTCATATTGTTGGCAGTGGAAAAACTATTATCACTGGCTCTTCAGGTTTTGCATAACCCAAACCAAAATAAAGAATCAACAAAAGTGTAATTACAAGCAAATAAGCATTTAATCCTTCTTTTTCTTCTTTCATAGTGCTCACTCTTTTCACGAAATTTTATATACTCCTTCTTATATATGATTTTATAGTTTGTCCTGTGCTTGTACTGGATAATAAATATAGGCCTCCACATTATTGTGGAAGCCTATGCTTTGTCGCCTTTGTAAATTAAAGCCTCTTCGTCTACATACAGCTCACAAGGTTTATCTTCATTTTCAATTCCTTTTGAATCTTTTAAGGTCTCTATGCGATACATAGAAGACCTGTACCAATTAAGTCTTGGCTCTACTTGCACAAATTCATATTGTTTACCTACTGTATTTAAAAGATAATCCCAATTTACATAATGATTAAAGTCATGGATAATATCTGTCACTACCACTTTAAATTTGCTTGCTAAAATTTGCTGGAAAACATTCCACTTTTCCAATGAGGCCTCTATCAATGTCAGTCCGAAATACCCACCACACCCTTCTCTAGAAAGAGCAGAAATCCCTCTTCCTATGCAAATTTCCAAAGCCTCTATTGTTTCTGGCGGGTCAGTAATAAAAGTATCAAAATACCCTACATATTCCTCTGGTAATTTGTCTCTAAAATCATATTTTATAGCTTTTATAGGTAAATTATGTTTATTTGCTATCTCATTGATATACCCAACTAACCTATCATCTATTTCCAACACTATAATCTCAGTTGGCATGCCCGAAAGTCCTGCTGCTATACTTACAAGGTCATCATCGCCTAAAACTAAAAGTTTCTTTCCTTCTAAATCTCCTCTTTCAGCCATGAGAGCTATTCTACCCATTACCGTTTGTGTCGTAACAAAACCTTGGTCATAATCACTAATAGCTTTTGGACGATTTGCTGTCACTTGGTCAAATTTTTTAATCAAGTCTTCTAATTTAGAAAGATTTATTCCTCTTCCTTCACAATGAGGGCAAGTATATGTTCTTGTTGGAGCAATTTTAAGGTTATCCAGATATTCTAAACCTTTAGAATTAAACTTTATATCTCCACTTTTGTCAACTTCCAACAGATTTTTTTGACGTAGTATCTCAATTATTTCTGCTACAACCGAAAAAGGTTTCTGAGATAAGGTTATAATCTCCCAAAAATGCGGAGTTGCTGCAGCAGCTGATAATATTTTCTCTACATCTTTTGAGGAAGTCATAACCCCTGTTTTTTGGTAGATTTGGTGTGCTATATCTTGTAGATTTTCCATCCTCTCACCCCCATACTAGTATTGCTACAAGTTTTTTACACCTTCAAAATACCATACAGGGGTATATTCCATTTGAGTCAATATTTAGGCCAGCACATAAATTATACATTTAATTCAATAAAAAAGTCAAGAGAGGTCAAAATTAAGTAGTCTCCCTCTCCATCAAAGTTACAGGCAAAATATTTTCTTTTTCTACTTTTTCTCCATCTATTTGGCGTAACAAAAGTTCAATAGCTTTTCTTGCTATTTCTTTAATTGGTTGTCTTACGGTTGTTAAAGATGGAACTACCAAATTAGCGACATTTATATCATCATAACCTACAATTTTCAAATCTTGAGGTATTTTTTTATTTAACTCTTTAGCCACACTTATTACAGAAGCAGCAATTAAATCGCCACTGGCAAATATACCGTCAATGTCTGGATGTTCTTTAAAAAGGCCTCTTACTATTTTTTATATTCTTCTATCTCAAACCTGTTTAACTTTGTTTCTACAACAAAATACTCAACATTCTCTTGTGTTGCTACCTCTTTGAACGCTTTATAACGATTATTTGCCGGTGTATTCAAAATCAATGGGCCGCTTATGTGAGCAATTTTTTTACATCCCTTTTGTATTAAAAGTTTTGTAGCCAAAATTCCACCTTTATAATTGTCTGAAGCTACATAAGGTATATTGGAATAATATCTATCAATTGCCACAATAGGAAGTTTCACATTTAAATATTGCTCTGCTTCTAAGGTATGACTGCCAATAATTATACCATCAACTTGATGCCTTTTCAGCATATCTATATACTCTTTTTCCTTGCTACTATCTTGCCCAGAATTGCACAACAAAATTTTATAACCTTCTTGATAAGCATAATATTCTATATAACCGGTCAATTCTGCAAAAAAAGGGTGCGCTACATTGGGAATTAATAAACCTATTAAATAGGATTTTTTTCTGTATAAGGACCTTGCTAACTCGTTAGGCTGGTAATTTAACTCTTTCATCGCCTCATAAACTTTTTTTCTCGTTACCTCGCTTATATAGCCTCTGTTATTTAAAACCCTCGATACAGTCGTAACTGTAACTCCTGCTTTTTTCGCTACGTCTTTTATAGTTGGCATGTCTATCACCTTCTATTACTACTTTTTGTCTCCTCTTCTATTATACCTTTATCGTAATTACAATTAAAGTCTTCATAATGGCATATTTTACAACAATTTTACACCATGTACTAGTAAATATTTTACCTCTTCTAACGTTGGCATTGCAGGAATTGCTCCTCTTTTAGTTGTACACAGGCCACCGGTTGCATTAGCAAAGTCAATAATTTTTTCGAGTTCTTGAGTTTTTATTTTTTCTAAAGAATAATTTATTTTTGATATATTATAAAGAACTCCTCCTAAAAATGCATCTCCAGCTCCTGTTGTATCTACCACATTTACACGATATGCAGGTATATGTCCTGTGCCCGATGTATGTCTATAATAACAACCTTTTGCTCCTAAAGTTACTAAAACTAGTTTTATCCCCATATCAAATAATATTTTGCTGCCATATTCCAAGTTTGATTCTCCAGTTAGAAATTGTAGCTCTTCTTCAGATAATTTCACTATATCTGCATATTGTAATCCCAAAACCATTTCTTTTTTCGCAACAGTTTCATTTTTCCATAAAGGTGGTCTCCAATTAGGGTCATATGAAATAATTTTTTTATTTTGTTTTGCATATTCAACAGCTTTCAATGTGGCACTTTTTGAGGGTTCATCTGTCATAGATAAAGACCCAAAATGAAATATTTTTCCTTTCTCTATTAAATTCAGGTCAATATCTTCTTCTTCCAACATCGTGTCAGCTCCCGGATTTCGATAAAAAGTAAAGCTTCTGTCTCCTTTGTCATCAAGATGTACAAAAGCAAGAGTTGTATTTGCTTTTTTAGTAAATTTTAAACCATCTGTGTTAATTTGATTATTTTCAAGTACTTTTTTTAAAAAATATCCAAATTGGTCATCACCTACTTTACCTATAAAAGCACCTTTTCCTCCTAATTTTGTAACAGCAGTTAACACATTTGCAGGTGCTCCCCCAGGATTCATTTCAAATAGTGTATTTCCATTATCAGAAAACCCTGCAGGAGTAAAATCAATCAGCAACTCACCTAAAGCTACAACATCATACATTATAATCACCCCACACAGATTTTATTTTACACTGTGGTAACGCCCACTTTAAATTTATCAATAAATTTAATCTACAATAATATCCCATTTATTTAAATAATTAATTTTGCATTCCCCTTTGGAATATACAGATATATTTACCGAATCTTTGCTAGGATATATCCTTCCACTCATTACCTTTTCCCCATCATTAATAAATATCTCAACTGAACTTACATCTACAAATACTCTGAGTTTAAGTTTATTATTTTTTAAAGCTACATTTATTTTCCTTTCTCCTTTAGGTCCTATACCTGATTTATTGCGGTCAAATATAAATAATGATTCATCTCTTTTATATGATAAAATAGTTTCTTCATTGTCTCCTTTTCTTATTTTTAAACCAAATTCCTCTGCTTTACCCCCCTCAAACTCAACTTCAAGTTCATAACAGTCACCATATGTGTCTAACTTTTTTTCTCCATCTATCATTAAGTTTGTAAGCTTATAATGATTTTTTCTGTAGTTTTCTATTTCTTTAATCGGCCTAAAATATAATTTACCATTAGCCATTAAAATTTCCCTTGGTAATGTCATGGCTCCAGCCCAATTATGGCCTCTTTCCTGTGTTGGCATAACTTCCCCCCACATATCCATCCATGCAACCATAAGCCTTCTTCCGAATTTATCACTAGTAGTTTGTGGAGCATAAAAGTCAAATCCATAGTCAATCTGTTGATAACCATCAATATCAAACTTAAATATCCCTTTGTTTATGTCTAAATCTCCAATAAAATATATAGATGAGTGAGTACCATTAAAATCATTCCCTCTAGTCTTTATATGTTCTGTAGATACCATCAGTACATACTTACCTTGTAATTCAAATAAATCAGGACATTCCCAATTGTAACCTGTGTTTTCATTCCCTCTCGCAAGTATATTTACAAAATCCCAATCTTTTAAATTTGTTGATTTATACAATAATACCTGCCCGTGTCCCTTCCCATCATTTGAACCTAACATCATGTAATAATACTGTCCGTTCTTAAAAACTTTAGGGTCTCTAAAATCCTTTTTACTTGCTTCTTCTGGAATCTGCTTTTCTCCAATTACAGGATTTTTACTATATTTTACGAAATTAATACCATCTTTCGAGTAAGCCAAATTTTGAACCTGCTTATAATCTTTACTCTTATCAGGTCCTGTATATATGTGTCCAGTATACAGTAAACATAACATATCGTCTTTTTCAATGGCACTACCTGAAAAACACCCATCTTTGTCAAAATCATCTCCCGGCACTAACGCTATTGGAAGATAAGTCCATTTAACCAAATCCTTACTAATCGCATGCCCCCAATGCATTGGACCCCAAATTGCTTCATAAGGGTTGTGCTGATAAAACAAATGGTAATTACCTTTGTAATATATAAATCCATTAGGGTCATTAATCCAACCATATTCACCCATTAGATGGTATTTCAATCTATACTGTAAATTTAATCTACTCTTATTTGCTTGAATATACTTATTTGCATCATTTATATTTATCAATTCCAATTCTACTACCTCCAGACCTTTATTTTATTGAACCCTTTAAAACGCCTTCTATAATCTGCTTTTGCATTAGTAAATATGCAATTATTACAGGAATTGTAGCTAACATAAGAGCTGCCATAGCAGGCCCATATTCAATCGTGTAAGTTCCATAAAAATAGAAAACAGAAAGCGGTAAAGTTCTCTGCTCTGGCGCCATGAGTACTAAATATGGCAATAGAAAGTCATTCCATATCCACAAAATATCCAATATAGCTATTGTTGTTGTTACTGGCTTCAAAAGTGGAAAAACAATTGTAAAAAAAGTTTTAAGCTGACCGGCTCCATCAATCATAGCAGCTTCTTCTAATTCCAGTGGTATACTCTTTATAAAACCGTGATACATAAATACAGCCAAAGATGCACCAAAACCTACATACATATAAATCAATGCCCATTTGCTATTCATCATGCCGATAGAACCATATATTTTTACAAGGGGTATCATTATCCCTTGAAAAGGAATAATCATAGATGCCACCATAAAAAAGAACATAAACTGATTAAATTTCCACTTTTTTCTCACAAATATATAAGCGGTCATTGATGACAGCAATGTAATCAAAAATACACTAAAAGCAGTTATAATCAAAGAATTCAAAAAAGCATGCATATAATTCATTTTTGTGAAAGCATCAATGTAATTGCTTAAATTCAGCGCCGACGAAAGCTTGAGTGGATTTTGGAGTATTTCCTTTCTCTCTTTAAAGGAATTAATTAAAACTATAAAAAATGGAAATATATAAAGCACCAAAAAAACACTTAAAGCAAAAAACTTTATGCCGTTAAGTAGGCGATTATTTTTTTCCATTAGTTTTCCACCTCCAGCTTTTTGCTAAAATACACTTGAAGCAACGTGACAGCCGCTACCACAAAAAAGAGAAAAAACGCCTCTGCTTGACCAATACCATACTGTTGACTTAAAAAAGCAGTGTTATATATATGAAGAGATATGAGCTCGGTGCTTTTGTAAGGCCCTCCATTTGTCAAAGCCAAGTTTATGTCGTAAACCATAAACCCTCGTTGTAAAGTCAAAAAAACACTTATAGTAAAAGAAGGCGCCATTAATGGAAGTATTACATTTTTTAATCTTTGATAAAAATTTGCACCGTCTATACTTGCCGCCTCTAACAAATCTCTCGGTATATTCATAAAACCTGAAATATATATTACCATCATATAACCAGTATACTGCCAAACTGTCACAATAACCAAAGCCCAAAAAGCTTTGTCAGGATCTGATAGCCAAGAACCTGAGAAAATTGGTATATTATATGATTTTCCCAAATATACTAAAATGTTTGAAAAAATAAATTGCCATATAAAACCTAACAATATTCCGCCTATCAAATTTGGAGTAAAAAACCCTGCTCTAAAGAAATTTTGACCTTTTACGCCACTCGTTAACATATAAGCCAAGAAAAAAGCTATGACATTAATTAATATTACTGTGAAAAATACATATTTTAATGTCAATAAAAAAGATGTCCAAAACACTTTATCATTAAACGCTTGTAAATAATTTGAAAAACCTACAAAAGCATGCGTAGCAGAAATACCATTCCAATCAGTAAAAGTTAAATATATTCCATATAAAAACGGTAATATTATTACTGTGAGAAAAGCAAAGGTAGTAGGTCCTGCAAATATCAAGTACGTTTTGAGTTTAGCCAATAAAGTTTTCTCTTGATTCACATTCATATCCTCCTTCACTTTTATATTGAATAACGGATAGACAATAACATTCTATCCGTTATTCAATCAAACCTTACATATTATTGAACATTTTTCCAATAATTTTCTATTTCATCAATCAAGCCTTTTCTGTCAATTTTGCCTGCCAAATACTTTTGCATTGAAGCTCCTAACTTTGACCAGTGGTCTGGTGGCAATATAGTATTAAACTCTAATTTTAATGTATTACTTTCCTTCATATATTGTCCTATAGATTTAGCCAAAGGATCTTGTGGCTCTAATGTTATATTTTTAAAAGCAGGTATAACATTGGCTTTGTTCACAAGAGCATCCTGTCCTGTCTGGCTGTAAACTAACCAATTCAAAAATTTCTTAGCGGCATCCTGTTGAACAGCATTGTTCTGTGTCTTATCTATTCCTATAAACTTCGATGGGCCTACAGCTATCTGTGAATTGCCATAATCCCCAGGATTATTGCTTATGGGCACAGGTATAAAGCCGTATTGTTCATTTGCAGTATCAAATTCTTTTATCTGTGGCCATGCCCAATTTCCCATAAACCAAAATCCAACTTCACCTTTACCAATAAGCTCTGGTCCTCTATCATAAGTCGGAGATAATGGATCATTTTTATCTATGTTGTACTTTTTCATCATGTCAAAAGTATCCATTAAACCATTAAACACTTTGTTATTTGCCAAATCAACTTTTCCAGCTTTTAAGTCTGATAAAAATTGAGCTACTTGTGCAGGATCTTTCGATTGAGCAGCATACGCTATTGTCAGAAAGTGTGCGCCTAAAGACCAATCCATTGGAGAAATTTCTAAAGCTTTGACACCAATTGCTTCTACTTTTTTAAATGCTTCTTCCAAAGCATCTCTCGTCCTTATAGAACTCGGATCAAAGTTTCCACCATAAGCTTTATCTAATACAGCTTTGTTGTAAATGAGCCCATACCCTTCAACTGCAAATGGGAATGCTATAACCTTCCCATCTACTCTGGCTACACTTAAAGTCCAATCGATCGCATCCTCAACCCATTTTTCTCCGCTTAGATCTAAAAATTTATCTTTGAATTTTGCTATATCACCCGGATCCAGCATCGCCATTGTCGGTGCATTACCAGATGCATACATAGCGGTAACCTTTTCAAAAGGTGACTGACCAGCCGCTGCAGGAATAACTTCTACAGTAATATTTGGATTTTCTTTTGTAAAAACTTTAGCTGCCTCTTCTAATTGAGCCTGAATTTCCCCCTTAGAATTTAGCAAAGTAATTTTTACAGTCTTTGTTGCCGTGACAGTACTATTACTTTCTCCATTATTGCTGCCTTTTGTATCACAGCCTGCCATGAGCGAAAAAACCAATGCAAACGTCAACATAATGGATAAAATTTTTCTTTTCATGACAATCCCCTTTCTTTGAAATCTTTTTAACTTACTTTTATTATACTTGATTAATTTTTATATGTCAACCGTTTGACATAAATTTTTTGATAAAATGTCAACCGTTTATAATACGGTTGACATTTTTGAAACTTATTAATATTATAATATCTTGCTATTTTATTAATTTGTTCAACTAATCGTTCTACCTTTTCCTTTTGGGAAAATTCAAATCGTGACTTAAAAACATTAGAGCCAGATTTAACTATCAGTAATTTCAAAAGAAATCCTAATCTTTTTTTCTTTAAAGATTTTCCTTTCTCCGTAATTTGCTGTAATTTATAAGTGACGTTCTCTTTTAATGCAATTGCCAAACCCAATTTATCATATGAATTATTCAATAATTCCAAATGATAATGGCAGAAATTTGTCTCTCTTATTTTGACATACATTTCAGGGTCTTTTAAAACCTCATCTTCAAACAAATGCTCACAATATGCTTTTTCTTCGTCTTTTATAATCTTGCATATTGGACAACCTCCCTTATATTTTTCAAAAACCTCATACAATGGAATAAATTCTAACTTCATGCAAATCCCATCCTTCCTTCTATTGTCAAGATAAACAAAAATGGCTTCTACGAATGCGCGTAGAAGCATCAGCCTTCACGGCAATTAGGTGAGCTTCATCACCTTATTCTACTTTTTATTTCCTATAATAATATTATATATTAACAAAAATACAAGTGAAAAGGCTACAGGTTAAAAACTGTTTTTAAATCTACGTCAAACCATAAACTTTGCATATTTTGCCAACCAAATAATTTTACAGCTTTAACTACTCTCTTGTTTATATATCTCAATACCCTCTTTTAAAATATTTTCAAGCAGCTTATCATTATGCAATCTTCCAACTTCAACAATATCTACTTTATAAATCCCTACTGCTTCATCCACTTCAAAATAAAGCTCAGGCTTAAGTCTTCTTCACTAAATATTGCTATATCAATATCTGACGCTGGTTTAAAGTCTCCTCTTGCACGAGAACCATAAATAACAACTCTTTTTATTTGCGGATATTTTTTAAATATATCTTTGAGGGAATCAATTAACTTATCACTAAGCCCAAATTTCATTATCAAATTCCACCTTCAATAGTTTTTGCCAAACTCTCAAGATGTTCCCAATAGAAATTTTTAATACGGTTGTAAATTTCAATCGCTCCTTCTTGATTATAAGTATGGCTTGAAAGATTCCTGTCTCTTATCATCGAAAGCCACACTTCACCATCCTCAACTATACCTGTTGCAAATGCCTCTTTAAAGATATCCCTTGGAAATTTAACATCATTACCACCTTTGTATTCTATAAATGCTTTCATCAGTTTCCACGCCAGTTCATAAGTAAACTCAAACCGCTTAATAACAGAATCATACACATATTGGTTTACTTTTTCCTCTTTAAGAGCTTCTTCTAAACGTGAAAGAGCTTTTTTATAATTACTGAGTTTCTCTCTTAATCTTTCTTCTGTCATAATAATAAAAAACCTCCATTAAAAATTGTAATAAAATACCTCACAAATTGCTAAGCATTTAATCAAGCAAAATCATTTTAATCCTTTTTATATAATTATACCACACAATATCTATGGTATAATTATAATGTATAAACAAAATCCTTACAAAAAGGGGTTAGAATAAAATTGACATCATATGTAAAAAAACGAACCTTTATCATATTTATCTTTTTCACTATCATGATTTTCGCCCTTATTGCAAGGCTTATATGGATACAGGGTATAAACTCTTCAAAACTTGCCATGGCAGTCGAAAGGCAAAGTACTGCTGATATCATATTAAAGCCTCAACGGGGCAATATTTATGATGTAAACGGGAATATCCTTGCCTGTAATGTTCCAGCAGGAGATGTATTTGCGGCTCCTAAATTTATAAAAAATCCAGAAAAAGCTTCAGAAGAACTTTATAAATACTTAAATATAGACAAGGACTCACTTTATAAAATTCTTTCAAATAAAAACTCAGAATGGGCTGTACTTGGCAGGTCCATTCCTCTGGAAAATATCAACAAAATAAGAAGTCTTAACATACCAGGCATATATGTAGAAGATACTTTTATGAGAAATTATCCCAACGGCAAAATGCTATCACAAGTATTAGGTTTTACAGGAATTGATGGCAACGGTTTGTATGGCCTTGAATATTCTTTAGACAAATATTTAAGTGGTGTACCTGGTCGTGAAATCACTCTTGTGGATGCAGAAGGTAGAAAAATAGGAGTTCCAAGCAAGTTTTACAAACCTACAAATGGGAATAATATTGTCCTCACAATTGATTCTGTAATACAAAGCTATACAGAAAAAGCTATAAAAAATGGCTATGAAAAGTATAAACCGCAAGATGGTATAACAGCAATAGTTATGAATCCAAAAACAGGTGAAATACTTGCAATGGCTAACTTACCTGATTTTGACCCAAATAATCCGCAAAAGGTACCTTCACAGGAATACTGGAGAAATCCTGCAGTATCGGATATTTACGAACCTGGTTCAGTATTTAAAGTAATAACTGCTTCCGCAGCATTAGAATCAGCTGTAGTTACACCAGAGGAAAAATTCCATGACCCTGGCTATTATGTAGTAACCGGTAGAAAAATTAGAAGTTGGACGGTTTTAGGAGACATAACTTTTTCGCAAGCTATTGAAAAATCAAGTGATACCGTTTTTATCCAAATAGTTGAAAGATTAGGTGTTGATGCTTTTTATAAATACATAAAAGCTTTTGGCTTCGGTTCCCCTACCGGAATTGAGCTTCCTGGCGAAGCCAGTGGAATGATTTTACCAAAATCAAAAATATATCCTGTGGACCTCGCTACTATGTCCTTTGGCCAAGGAATTGCTGTAACTCCAATCCAAATGATTACAGCTTTTTCCGCCGTGATAAACGGTGGCAACCTCATGGTTCCATATATTGTAAAATATATCGAAAACGGTGATAAAATAATTAAAGAATATAAGCCTCAAATAGTTAGACAAGTTATCTCTAAAGAAACTTCCGATACAATGAGACATATACTTGAAAAAACAGTAACAGAAGGTACTGCTCAAGCAGCACAAGTACCTGGCTATACAGTAGGTGGAAAAACAGGTACAACGGAAAATTATGCTCCAGGAAAATACATAGCCTCGTTTGCTGGATTTGCTCCAGTTGAAAACCCAAAAATTGCAGTACTAGTTGTTGTTAAAAATCCAACACAAAATGGTTATATGGGAGGAGAAGTAGCCGCGCCAATAGCCCAGGAAATATTAAGAGATACTCTTAGATATTATGACACAGTAAAAAAGTAAAAATAATTCCCCTTACTTTTGTTGTACCAACTGATTTACACTATTTTTTATTTCCTCTGTTATATCAAAAGCATTTTTGTTATTTTTTATTCCTTCTTTTATTTTCGATATCACTGTGTTGTTTATTTTTCCCCATCCTTCAATTTGTGGGATGGCATTTGTATATTTAGTAGCTAATTCAATTACTTTCATTTTGTCATCTTCAATATTTTTATCTTTTTTAACTGGTACATAACCTAATTCAATCGCCTTTTGTTGGTCTTCTGTAAGAAACTTTATAAATTTATACTCCATCTCAAGTTTTTTTTCATTTTTTTCCTTCTTTATGCCATAGGCATATATTTTAGGTGATAAAGTTAATGGTATGCCACTTTCCCCTTCGGTACATTGCTACATCAAACTCAAACAGTTTTCCTTTTGACTGTAAATTTTTAAGTTGTGCTATTTTATAGCTCTCCTCTACTAATACAGCAGTATTTTTAGTAGTAATAAAGTCTTGCCACAACTTTTCTCTGTCTCCCTCAAGTGAGACAGGATTGACAACCTTATATTTATTGAATAAATCCAAAACTTTTTCCACTCCTGAAACTGCTTGAGGCCCAAAAAAAGAATACTTTTCTTCGTCAAAAACTCTCGCACCATCTAAAAGTAAAAACCCCCACAAATTATAATTATCAGGTTTAAGAGAAATACCTAATCCATAAAAGAATTTTTTATCCTGTTTACCTTCACTATAAGTCAATTTTATCATACTATCCATAAATTCTTCGTAATTCCACTCACCGTTTTCAGGAAGTTTAATTTCTTTTTCATAAAACATATCCACATTTAAAAAAAGCACATTAGTATACATTCCCAAAGGCATACCATAAATATTGCCTTTATACTTTAAAGCATCAATAACACCTTCTTTGTACTGTTTTTTTAATTCTTCGTCAATGTATTTAGTGATAGGGCTTAAATAACCATTTGAAATAAAGTAAAAGTCTGCACCAACAGGTAAAATATCTGGCAAAGAACCCTCTTTAGAAGAATTAATCAGCTTCTTATATCCGTTTTCGTATGAAAGAGGCTCAAAATCTATGACAACACCCGGGTATTTGTACTGAAATAACTCTATTTTTCTTTTTATAAATTCAAATCCTCCGGGATCTTCTATTGATGGATGAGGAAAATCCCAAAAAGTTATTATACCTCTAAACTCTTCTTCCTCATGTTTTTTGTCTTGTATTTGTTCTTTTTCATAAAGATTCATGTAATAAGGCCAATATATAAGAAAAAATATCACTAGCAAATATAACAAAGTAGTAAAAGGCTTTCTCACATTAACCACCTCTTACTATCTATATTCTCAAAATTGCTGTTAAATAACTTAAAAAGCAGGATAGATTTCTTAATATCTACCTGCTTTTTATCAATTCATATTTTGAGCCCAGCTTTTCTCCAATCCTCTTTGAATCTTTCTATTCCTGCATCTGTCAACGGATGTTTTACCATCTGCATAAGCACCTTGTACGGCACTGTCGCTATATGTGCCCCTAGTTTTGCTGCCTGTAAAACATGTATAGGATGTCTTACACTTGCAGTTATTATCTCTGTATCTATGTCGTAATTATTGAATATCGTAACAATATCCTCAATAATCTGCAAGCCATCTGTATTTATATCATCAAGTCTTCCTACAAAAGGACTTACGTATGTCGCACCTGCACGAGCTGCCAGTAATGCTTGATTTGCTGTAAATATTAACGTCACATTTGTTTTAATCCCTTCTTTTGAAAGGACATTTACTGCTTTTAGCCCTTCAGCCGTCATAGGAATTTTTATTACTATATTTTTATGTATCTTTGCAAGCTCTCTTGCCTCTCTAATCATGCCCTCACTGTCATCACTTATAACTTCTGCACTTATAGGACCATCTACAATTTGAGTAATTTCTTTTACTACTTCCTTAAAATCTCTTCCTTCTTTAGCAATAAGAGATGGGTTTGTAGTAACACCTGATATTACACCTAATGCATTAGCTTCTCTTATTTCGTCTACATTAGCTGTATCAAGGAAAAACTTCATATTTACCCCTCCGTTATTATTTTTATTTATTTCTATTATATATCTAATTTTCACAAATTAAAAGGCATCTTTTATCTTGTGGAAATTAAGGGTTATTCATTTTTAAACTGTACTTAAAAATTTTTTTAACTTTTTCAAATAATTTTTCCACAGGAAAATTTATATCTTCTGCAAGTCTTAATATTGTATAATTTTTTCTTATTTCTTTAGCATTATTTAACATATCGTAAAGTAAAACTTCATTTACTCCTATTTCATTTAATTTAGATGGAGCACCTATTCTCCGTAATAAATCCCGAATGGTTACTGCCTCAGGAACATTTATTTTTACCCAATTTCTCATATGTCCCCACTTTTCAAGTATCCTCTCTTGTCTTTGTTTTCTTTTTATCTCATCTATATAAAAATAATTTAAATTACTCAGCACTTCGTTAGCTATAGCACCATATGCATTTTTTATCCTCGCTTCAAATTCGTCACGATTTAGTGAAAGTTTTTTTGACATAAACTTTTTAATATCGTCTACTGTAAATGAAAATATGTAATGATAAATTTCTGAAATAATAATGCTTGTTATGCCGACTTTTGTCCCATGAAGATGGTATTCATTTTTAGATAATATTTCTTTCATCTCTAAATAATGTGATAAGTGATGTTCTGCGCCAGATGCAGGGCGAGAATTGCCAAATTTAAGCATTGCAATTCCCGAAATAATAAGTGCCTCCATTAATTCTTTTATTGATTTTTTATCTCTCTTCAAAAGTCCTGTCGAAGCATTAACACATTTATCTATCGATTCCTTTACTAAAGCTACTATATCCTCTGAATAAGTTTCGCCTGTTATTACATTGCTTATATACCAATCGGCAAGAGAAGTATATTTTCCAATAACATCACCAAAGCCCGCTGTTATCATCTCATATGGAGCTTGAGAAATTATATCAATATCTCCTATTATAATCTCAGGATATATTGCTGAGTATGTCCGCTTAAAACCTTTGACAATTAAAGGCGAAACAGAAGAGGCATAGCCATCCATGGAAGGTGCTGTTGCAACAATTCCATAAGGCTTACCCACTTTAAAACTTACAAACCTCACTAAGTCATTTATAGTTCCTGAACCAACAGCTAATAAAAATTCGGTATCTTTGTCTAAGTTTATAAGAACTTCTCCTAAGCTATATTCATCAGGTATGAGTAAACTGTCACGTTCTAACACACACTTGGTAACAAAAAAATTGTTACTTTCTAATCGCTCTATTATCTCTTTTGCGGCTACTTTATAGGTATTATTATCACAAATGATCATTATTTTAGAATTTACACCTATTTTATTGATTATGGGCGTTAAATCATTAATTGCTCCTTCTTTTATGACAATTTCTTTTATAGGCATTAAATTTTTCATACTTTCACTTCTTTCGCTTCAATGCTTTTAGCTGATGTTCTTATTTTTAATTCAGGTTTCACACATATAGTTATAGGATTTTCAAATGCTTTATTTCCCATTTCCATCAGTTTAAACAACGCTTTTGCAGCTTGTCTTCCCATCTCTTCTTTAGGATGAACTATTGTAGTTAATTTAATATCCGATAATACTGCATAATCAGAATCATCAAACCCTACAATTGATACATCATTTGGTACAGTTAAACCCAAATTTCTTAAAGCCTCTATCACCCACATTGCAATTTGGTCATTGTAGCAAACTATAGCTGATGGCTTGTCACCTGTGCCTTCAAATATTTTTTTGACCATTTCTTGCGGTTTAGTTCTCATTTCTTCAGTTGTATACCATACAATATTATCTTCTCTAATTTTTATGCCGTATTGTCTTAATGCTCTAATATACCCTTTATATCTATTTAATCCTTGATTATCATCGCTTTTAAATATGCCTAAAATATTACGATGACCTAATTGTATAAGATGCTCTGTAACAACAAAGCCCCCTCCTTCATCATCTTGGATGATATATGAAGGTTTTAATTCTTCATAATAACTATTTATAAAAATATACGGAATTCCTCGCCTTTTTAACTGCTCAAAATAGTCAATATTTATATGGGGAAGGGCACTTTTCGTCGGTTCAATAATAACTCCTTTAATATTTTTTGTCATAATATTTTCTAAAATATCAATTTCTTTTTCGATTTTATTGTTTGTATTATATAGTAATATTGTATAACCTTCTTTTGTTAAAACTTGGTCAATACCTTTTATTATTCTTGGAAAAATATAATCACTTACATATGTGGTTATTACTGCAATATTTTTGTCGTCTATTTTCTTTATCACAGACCTGTCAGCACAAAAAGTGCCTACTCCTTGCTTTCTGTAAATCCATCCTTCATTTTCAAGTTCGTCGAGCGCTTTTCTAACAGTATGCCTGCTCATGTTAAACTTAGCTGCGAGTTCATTTTCAGTAAAAAGAGGGTCATGAGCATTTAAGTTGTTCTCAACTATATACCTAATTATAAATTCTTTAAGTTGCTGATATTTAGGTAAATTTTCTGCCACGATTAAACATCCTTCCCAATTATCAAGAATAGTTTTTAAAAAATTAATTTCCGCATATTATTATAACATTTTTATTTTTCATCTTAAATATAAATATTAAGAAAGATACCTGATACCATTATAATTCCTTATAAGTATCAGGTATCTATAATAAAATTTATCGTAATTTAATTTTGTCCATATTTTGTCATATACCTTTCATGAGCTCTTTTTACCTCTTCTTCAGGAATTTCCTCTGGCTCGCCAAGTAGCAATGCTAAATGAACTGTCTTTGCTACATCTTCAAGCATCACTGCTGCCTTTACTGCCTCCTCTGGAGTCTTCCCTATCGTAAAAACTCCATGATTTTTCATAAGTATTGCTGGACTTCGACCAATATATTTTATTACCGCCTCCCCTATTTCTTCTCCACCAATTTTTGCATATGGGCCAACCGGTATTGGCCCTCCAAATTCATCTGCAATTGCTGTCAGATACACCGGTATAGGTTTCCCCAAAGCAGCAAAGCTTGTAGCATAAGGAGAATGTGTATGAACTATTCCATTAACATCACTACGATGTCTGTATATATACAAATGTGTTGCAGTATCTACAGAAGGTTTCCATTTTCCTTCTATTATATTACCATTAAGGTCAACCACAACCATATCCTCTGGTTGCATTTCTTCATAAGGAATCCCGCTTGGTTTTATAACTACATATCCTGTTTCAACATCTCTTCCACTGACATTCCCACTTGTCATTGTAACAAGATTATTTTTCGGCAACATCATATTCATTTTGTATACTCGTTCTTTAAGCTTCTCTAACATTGGAACCCCCCTCTTTTAAGGCTTTTAGCCTTTTCATTACATTATTTATACCTCTGCCAAAATAGTCATGAAGAAGTTTGTATTCTTCAAATAATTTATCATATATTTCAACATTTTCAGGTATTGGATTGTATGTTTCTTCCTTTAGCTTGGGTATTACTCGTGCCGCTTCAAATATACTATCAAACCCTCCTTTTTCTTTACCTGCTGCAACTGCTCCAAACATTGCTGCACCAAGTGCTGGTGTTTGTGAAGATTTTGATACTTTAATTTCGAGATTTGTAACATCAGCATAGATTTGCATAAGCATAGGATTTTTTTCAGGAAGTCCTCCACAAGCGTACAGTTCACTAATACTTACTCCATTTTGATTAAAAGTATCAATTATCATCCTCGTCCCAAAAGCTGTTGCTTCGATTAATGCTCTGTATATCTCCTCAGGTTTCGTAGTTAAAGTCATTCCTAATATTACACCAGTAAGGTCTGCATCTACTAGTACTGACCTGTTTCCGTTCCACCAGTCAATCGCCAAGAGGCCACTTTCTCCGGGTTTTAGCTTTGCGGCTTTTTCTGTTAATAACTCGTGAATACTTATCCCTCTTTTTTCTGCTTCAATTTTGTATTCGTACGGCACACAATTATCAACAAACCAGGCAAAGATGTCGCCAACCGCAGATTGTCCTGCTTCATATCCATAAAAGCCTGGTATAATTCCATCTTCTACAACGCCACACATGCCTGGGACCTCTACTTCTTTATCATCTAACACCAAATGGCAAATCGAAGTTCCCATTACCATTACCATTTTCCCTGGCGATGTAACTCCTACTGCTGGTACTGAAACATGAGCATCAACATTGCCTACAGCAACTGCTACTCCCGGGTTTAAGCCCATTATTTTTGCCATTTCAGGCGTCAATTCCCCTGCTTTTGTACCTAATGGATATATATCTTTAGATAATTTTTCTTCTACCAAATTTTCAAGCCTCTCATCTAATGCTCGAAAGAAATCTTTGGAAGGATACCCCTTTCTTTTGTGCCAAATCGCTTTATAGCCTGCAGTACAGCTATTTCGCCTTTCATTACCTGTTAGCTTCATAACAACCCAATCAGTAGCTTCAATAAATTTATCAGCTTCTTCATAGATATCTGGCGCTTCATTTAATATTTGCCATATTTTGGGTATAAGCCATTCTGAAGATATTTTTCCTCCATACCTTGCTAAAAAATCCTCACCCCTTTGTGATGCTATTTCATTCAATTTGTTTGCTTCAGGTTGCGCAGCATGATGTTTCCATAACTTAACATATGAATGAGGGTTCGATTTGTACTGGGGGATGTCACAAAGAGGAGTTCCATCTTTTTTTATAGGCAACATAGTACAAGCTGTAAAATCTATGCCTAAGCCTATTACATCAGCTTTGTCTATATCTGCCTGATTTATTACATCAGGTACTATTTTCTTTAAAACTTCAATATAGTCATCTGGATGTTGTAATGCCCAATCTTGTGGAAGTTTTGTTCCATCAGGAAGTTCTTCATCCATCACGCCATGGGGATAATTCATTACAGAAGTAGCTACTTGTTCTCCCGTCTCAAGATTAAGGAGCAGAGCCCTTGCAGACTCTGTCCCGTAATCTATTCCAATTGAATACTTTGCCATTTTTCATCCCCCTATACTTCTACATATTCAATGTCCAAGAGGTTACATAATATTTTCCATCTCCGTGTGTTATCACCTAGATTTAAACATTCATGATGTGTTCCTCCATTTGTAAGCCATCCATCAAGACATGCCTTCACACCTGTTGAAGGCCTAAAGTGGAAATATGGCATTTCAATATACTTTGCTTCTTCTGTATCCAGAATTTCTCCTTTTGACACAACTAACCTATATCTTTCTCCTTCTAAGGATACTAAAGAAACAAGAGTCGCTGGCCCAGGTTGTGCCATAAAAACAACCGTTGGTGGATTATTAAGTTTACCAATGCCTAGTTCTCTATCAATAAGTTTAATCGGTCTATCCTTTCTTGCTATTTTCCAGTTACCTTCGCCCATATGGCTCATTAAAATTGAATTTCTCTTAAAATCCATAGCATACATTTCTGTAAAATGTGCATCTCCTATCAATACATGACCTGCCGCAACCAAACTTGCAGTTACAGCATCACCCTCTGCTGCATATCCATATCCTTCAGCCATTAAATTTGACGCAGCCATCATTGGAATTTGCTTGAATCTTCCATCTCCTTTAAACACATCGAAATGCGCAGTAAATCCGTCATATCCTTTATTAATAAGAAATTTTTTAAATCCAATTTGTAATCTTGCAGCATATCTATGGCTTTCTTCGCTAAGATTTGGATCGATATAAAAATTCTTTCTATTCTCTTCAATAACCGCATTAATCTCCTCTTCTGTCGCAGTTTCCATATATCTATAAACTTCGCCAATGTATTCTTGATTAATTTGCGACCTATTTTTCTTGTAAAGGCTGCATCATCTCCCAAAATATCATACATTCCATGCATTCTTCCAAACTGCGCTATTTTCATGTTTCGCAATGCTTTAATTGTCTGCACAGCTTTAGCCCAATCTCCAACAAATTTTTTAAATTCTTCTGAATGCCATTCTTCTGTAATAATAGGACACTTAATTCCCATCCTTAAAATGGCATTTGCTGTATCTTGGGCACCGTGAACACCTTGATTGTATGTCAAATCTCCATATCCCAATCCTCTGTTACTGTCGGAACAGGTTGAATGTTCGCAAGCATAATAGGTAGTTTATTATTCCTTAGTGCATTAACAATATTTGTAGCAGGTCCATACGTAAGCATTACTATCATAATACCATCAAGGTCTTTTTCATTAAATTCTTTCACAATATGTTCAATGTCCTGTCTATTCTTTGCTGCTTTAGGAAAATGAAAATCGGCAACATCTTGAAGTTGTTCTATAACTTCTCTTGCATATTTTTCTTGTCTTTCAGTAATGCCTGGTAACATATCATCGTACAACTCTTGCATAATGCCTAAAAATCCTATTTGCGGCTTTTTCTTGGTTTGCATAATAAATCCTCCCTTTGATTTGTTATTTTGTTGTTCGTATATTTTAATTATCATGATATTAGATGTACGTACATTTATAATTAATATATTCTACATTTTATTTAAAATTCCTGCTTTGTTTTTAAAGATTTGATGTCAAAAGTATATTGTTTTTTTACAATGATTATAATTTATGAAATTTCAACCAAGGAAGAAAACCTTTCTTCCTTGGTTGAAATTATCAATTAACAATTATTACTTGCTATAAAAATAGTCTACATTATCTTTAGTAACGACATTTACTCCTGTATCAACGATAGGGGGCAATGGAGCAACACGAGCAGTTTTCCAATCTCCATCAATTGGACGAACAAGGTCATGTTTTAAGTGGTATAAAAACATCATACCCCAATATCCCATGTTCCAAGTTCCTTGTGCTATAGTAGCATCTATGACACCTGCTTTAATATTGTCTAATGTTCCTTTATCAGTATCAAAACTTACAATATGAACCTTGCCAACTTTATTTGCTTCTTTAACCGCCGTAGCAGCACCAACACCTGTAGAAGCTTCTGTTGTAAAAACTCCTACTAAATTTGGATGCGCTTGCATCATACTCGCCATTGCTTGTGCAGAAGCTACTTGATCTGACTTCCCATCTTGAACTGATACAACTTTCATATTTGGAAATTCCTTGGCAATTGTATCTTTAAAACCAGCTGTTCGTTCTTCGTGATTAAGTTGTCCAGGAATAGTAATAACACCTACCTCACCTTTTTCACCAACTAATTTTGCAAGTGTACGAGCAGCAATTACTCCAGCGTTATAATTAGAAGTTCCAAGATAAGAATATCGTAATGAATTAGGTGAATCTGCATCAAAAGTGATAACAGGTATCCCTTGCTGTATTGCTCTATTTATCGGGTCTTTTAAGGCATCCGGATTTATACAGGTAAGTAATATTCCACTTGGTTTTTGAGCAATAACTTGTTCCAATACAGTAACTTGCTGATTAATATCATATTCATTCGCACCTGTATATTGTGCTGTTACTCCTAGATATTTGGCTGCGTCTTGCATTCCTTTAAATGCACCTTTCCAATATTCAATTCCTGAAACAAAAGTTACCATAACGTATTTTTCATCTTTAGAACCAATTAATGGACTATTAGATGAGTTTGAAGTACTACTAGCTGAGTTAGAAGTACTATTTCCGCAGCCTGTTAGAAAAGTCACAATTACCAAAGTCATCACTATAAATACCGAAATAATTCTTTTCGTTTTCATTATATTCTTCCTCCTCCATAATATTTTGTTTTTTATAATAAGAGCAAAAGCTCTTATTATTCTATTGTTTTTTGGCATGAGCATAAACATCTATTACAACTGCACTTAACAACACTATTCCAGTTACGAGACTTTGCCAATAAACTGATACATTTAAAAGAATTAGCGCATTATTAACAAGCCCAACCAGAAGTATACCTAATAATGCACCCCATATCGTACCAACACCACCTGAAAGACTAGCACCACCAATTACTGCGCCTGCAATTGCTCTAAGTTCTGCTCCAGTCCCAACAGTAGGTGTAGCAACTCCAAAACGGGAAAGAGTTATAATACCTGCTATCCCAGACAATAAAGCACTCAAAATATATACAAACAATTTTACTTTATTTACATTTATACCAGATAAATATGCTGCTTTTTCATTAGAACCCACATAATATATTTGTCTAAAAGTTGCCGAATTTCTCATAAGATAATCAAATACTATAACAAGTACAAAAAGTATTATAACAGGATTCGGAATTCCAAATATTTGACCTTGTCCTAAAGAATCAAACGATTTCGAAATGGTTCCTAAGCTAACAGGTGAACCTTCTGTAAACACATATGCAATGCCTCTTGCTATAGACATCATACTTAACGTTGTAATAAAAGGATTTAAGTTTATTTTAGTTATTAATGCCCCAACTAATCCTCCTGCTATTATAGAGACAATTATAGCAATTAAGACCGATAGCCATGCATTAAATCCAGAAGACATCAATATTCCTGCTATCACATTAGACAATGCCATCACTGAGCCAACCGAAAGATCTATTCCACCTAATACTAGTACCATTGTCATTCCAACTGCAATAATCCCATCCATGGATAATCCTACTAAAGTGGTGGATATATTTGAAGCAGTCATAAAATCAGGAATAAAAATTGACATTAATATTATTAATATAAATATTATAAGCACAATCGACATTTCTCGTATTGCAAATAGTTTTTTTAAATCATAGCTTTTCTTCTTAATTTTATGACTATTTTCCATCATTTTTAATTCCTCCTACATAAGTGTTTTTAAATATCTTTTATCTCTTTTCGTACCAGTTGCATATTGCATTACTATTTCTTCATTTGCCTCATTATCCGTCAATTCTCCAACTATCTCCCCTTGATACATTACTAAAATCCTATCACTTATTCCTAAAATTTCTGGAAGCTCGGATGATATAACGATTATTCCTATTCCCTGATTTGCGAGATCTCGTAAAATTTCATGTATTTCGTGTTTAGCACCAACATCAATTCCTCTTGTTGGCTCATCTAAAATTAAAACTTTTGGCCCAAGTGCTAGCCACTTCGATAAAAGTACTTTTTGTTGATTTCCTCCACTTAAAGTTATAACATTTTGTTCTATATTTTTACATTTAATGTTCATATTTCTTCTAAACTTCTCGCTTATTAAAGTAACTAAATTCTCCTTGATAAATCCTCGTTTACTAACCTGCTGAAGATTTCCTGCGATAATGTTTTCAGCAACACTCATTTCTAAGAATAATCCTTCGTTTTTTCTATCTTCTGTAACGTATACAAGACCTCTCTTAATAGTATTTTGTATGTTATTAATAGAGATTTTTTCCCCATTCAAATAGATTTCTCCATGATCTACATGATCAATACCACAAATACCACGCGCTACTTCTGTCCTTCCTGCTCCCATCAGACCAAATATACCCAATATCTCCCCTTCATACAGTTTAAATGTTACGTCAGAATATACCCCCTTTCTTGTTAATCCTTTAACTTCTAATTTTACATTATCACTCTTTCTACCCTTTTCAGGATAAATATTATCCAACTTACGTCCTACCATTGATGACACCACTTCATCTATGGTAATATCAGAAATCGTTTTTGTCCAAACATGCTCGCCATCTCGTAAGACAGTTACTCGCTGGCAAATTTTGAATATTTCACTCATTCGATGACTTATATACAATATAGCCATTCCATTTTGCTTAAGAATTTCTAAAATATTAAATAAAGTTTCTGTCTCAGCGTCTGTAAGTGCTGAAGTAGGCTCATCAAGAATTAAAAGTTTACAATTTGATGAAATGGCTTTTGCAATTTCAACCATTTGTTGCTGCGAAATACTTAAATCACCGACTATTTCGTCTGGCTCAATATTCGTTTTTAATTCTTTAATAACTTCTTTCGCTTTTTTATTCAATTCGTTTTTATCAATCAAATCGCCATGCCTTAATGGCATTCTTCCCGCGTATATGTTTTCAGCAACCGTCAAATGAGAAAAAAGACTAATTTCTTGATGGACGATGCTAATACCAATTTGCTGAGCATCCTTAGGACTGTTAAAAACAACTTTCTCTCCATTAAAATATATATCACCAGAATCTGGAGGAAAACTACCAGTTAATATATTCATTAAAGTTGTTTTCCCAGCCCCATTTTCTCCACATATCGCATGTATTTCTCCAGGAAAAACATCTAAATCAATGTCTTTTAGGACTGTTACTCCGTAAAAAGATTTACTTATCCCTCTTACCTGAAGAATTGGTTTTTGATCCAAATTGCCTCACCTCACTAACGTATGTATATATAGTTGATTTTTTATAATATGTACGTACATCTATTAATACAATATATTCTTTATTAATTTAAAAAATCCTTCTCATAAACATTAATTTTTACAAAAACTTATGGATATAACTTGAATAAATTAGTATATAGCCACATAATTTTTGAGATAAATATTCGTTTATTAATGATACTTAGGTACCTTCAATACTACCACTTTGTATCTTGTTCCTTTATTTTTTATCTTTACTTATATCATCCCTTTCATTTATACTTTTTGCCACATTATTTACTTCTCTTAATTAATATCAATCAAAAATTATTATTAAACGAAAATTATTGGCTATGTTTTATTGTACGTATATTAACAATCAAAATCATTCTTTTGTACGTACATCTATAATAATATATACGACATAACTTCAAAAATTCCTGCTACGCAATAATAAAATTTTTATAATTTTTTAGTTTTCGATTAACATTCACTATAAATCGATTTTTAACTATCTACTTAACGTAAAATAGCTCAAACAGTATTCTTATATATTTCATATCTCAAATGATCTATAAATTGTTTTGCACTTCTTGGAGACCTTCCATTGTGCCACATCGCCCATCTTAATGCCTTTTCCTTTAAAACATTCCAATTAATATCTATATTATTTTTTTCAGCTAAGCCTTTAACAATTTTTAAATACTCTTCTTGACTTGGAGCAACGAAGGTAATAGTTATCCCAAATCTATCGCTTAAAGAAAGTTTTTCTTCTCTCGCATCTGTATTATGAAGTTCATTGTCCTCTATACTTCTGTAACAATATGCCTCCTATTTGACGTCGCATAAATTACTACATTTGAAGGTAAAACCTCTACTCCACCTTCTAATACTGACTTAAGTTCTTTATAATCCGCCTCATTTTCATCAAAAGACAAATCGTCAAAAAACAATATAAATTTCACTCCTCTGTCTTTAATTATATCAAGTATGTATGATAAATCTTTTATATCATTTTTATTAATTTCGATAAGCCTAAGTCCCTCCTTGTAAAACTCATTGAGCAAAGCCTTAACAGTAGATGACTTTCCAGTACCTTTATCTCCATATAAAAGCACATTATTCGCAGGAAAACCCTTTAAAAAAGCTTCTGTATTTTCTATAACTATTTTCCGTTCTTCTTCATACCCTATCAAATCCTCAAAAGTTACAGGGTCAACACTTTCTATTCCTTTTAACTGTCCTAACCCATTTTGTTTAACCCATCGAAAAGCTTTATATTTTCCAAAAATACCACAGCCATTTAAACGGTAATAATTAGACAGATATTCAGCAAATTTGTCTCCTTTTAGTTCCCATAAATTTCTAATAAGAAAGTGGTATTATTAATTTTCATGAAAATATCATTAACAGAGTTTTCAAAATCCGGTAATTCCGTATTTAATAAATTATTTACAGTTTCTGCTATATTTATAGTGGAAAGTTCCTTTAAAATTCCTATTTCTTTTTCAATAGTTTTAATCATCGAATTGCTCACACTATCAAAACCATATTTTTCTGAAATCCGGCTAAATGGGTTTTCATCACAAGCGATTTCTTCTGCCAAAAAAGTAGGCCAAATATTTTTATGAATCCTCCTTTTTAAAGCATATTCAGTAATGCCTTTGTAAAAACTACTATATTCAGAATAAATAAACTTAATAGAGGGTTTTTCTTTTAAAAGTTCTTGCAAAATATTAATTCCTCTTTTTATTAAACTGTGATTGATAATATTTCTATAAACCACTATTTCATTTAACCCATTTAAAATGTTTTTTAATTTTTCTTTATTTTCCAATTGCATCATCTCCCTTTCGTTTTTGAAAAATTGTCACTTAATATCTTTATTTTACTAAATTATATCATATAAAACGCTATTTCCTAAGCTTTATTAAAAGACAAGTTAACCCATATAACAACTTACAGTTTTTTTCACCTGAAAGGCTAGTCTCTTTTTGAATCTTAATTTCCCATTTTTTTAGCTTTTACAGAAATTATTTAAAAACTTTCGACTTTAAAAATAAGTTTCTGAGGATGTATAATATTCTTAATTAGAAAATAAAATGTTTTTGAAAAAGTAATAAGAGCAAACGAAAGGAGAGTTGTACAAATGCATTACAAAATATCAAGTGAAAATCACATATTTAGTTTTACAAAAGATAATATACCTGTATTATTTGTAAAAGAAAGCGATGAAATAGAGGTTGAAACATTAGACTGCTTTTCCAATCAAATTAAATCGAACAACGATAGACTTGAATCAATGGATTGGAACAAGGTAAACCCCGCAACAGGTCCTATTTATGTTGAGGGTGCAAAAGAAGGAGATGTCTTAGAAGTTACAATTAAAAAAATTGAAATAGCGAATAAAGGAGTAGTAACAACAGGTAAAGATTTAGGGGTATTGGGAGATTTAATGGAGGGACTGTATTCCAAAGTAGTTGATTTAAAAGATGGGAAAGTTATTTTTGACGAAAAAGTTTCTCTGCCAATAAAACCTATGATAGGAGTAATAGGGGTTTCCCCAAAAGAAGGTAATATAAACTGTGGAACACCAGGTTCTCATGGTGGAAATATGGACACAATACTTATTAGTGAGGGTGCAAAACTTTACTTGCCAGTATTCGTAGAAGGTGCATTGTTCGCTTTGGGAGACTTACATGCTGCAATGGGAGATGGAGAAGTAGGAGTATCAGGTATAGAAGTGGCAGGTTCTGTCACAGTGGAATTTAGAGTTTTGAAGAACTTCAAACTTTCTAACCCAATGGTAAAAACAAAAGATGTAACAGCAACAATAGCATCAGATGAGTCTTTAGATAAAGCAGTAAAGATAGCAGTTCATGATATGGCAAAGCTATTCCAAAGCTTTACTAAATTATCAATAGAAGAAATAGCTACACTATTTAGCATATCAGGAAATGTGCAGATTTCACAAGTAGTAGATCCACTTAAAACTGTGCGCTTTAGTTTGCCAAATTGGGTATTGGAAAGTTATGGGATAGTATTTTGAAGTCTATGTTGTGATGATCTTAATCACCATGCTAAATTCTTTATGGTGGTTGAATTTAAATAGATTTATAATGGTAAAAAATGTTGCCCATCTCAAATGGTAAAGATAAAATACTCCTTTTATTTCCCACAGAGCAATATTTTCCAAAGAATCTTCTGTCTTTTCTACCACTTCTCTTATTGACACTCCCTACTGATTATTTTATTTATATTGGCGTAGATTTGATTTTAACTCCTTAAACGATATACATACATCATAAATTCCGCACCTCTACTTTTAAACCTTCCTCTTTTCCTTTCTCACTCTTTCAAACCTGTTAATTTTATTCCTTCTATTAAATATTTCTGAGCAAATGCAAAGAAAATAATAGTTGGTACTACTGAAATAGTAGCTGCCGCCATCATCCAATTCCAATAAGTACCATACCTGTCTAGAAACTGAGGAAGCCCAAGTGCAAGAGGATATTTACTTTCATCAGTTAAATATATCAAAGGTCCCAAATAATTATTCCATGCACCTATAAAAGTAAACAAGGTTATTAAAAATAAAACAGGTTTAGCAAGTGGTAGCATTATCTTTGTATAAATTTGTAATTCAGAGGCTCCATCGATTCTTGCCGCATCCATAAGTGAATCAGGAATTGTTATAAAAAACTGCCTTATAGGAAAAATACTTAGAGGATTTCCAAAAAAGCTAGGAACTATGAGAGGTAAGAAAGTGTTTATCCAGCCAAGTTTTTTAAAAATTATAAATTGAGGTATCATAGTAACTGCAAATGGCAGCATTATTGTTGACAACATAATGTAAAAAAGTATATCTCGTCCTTTCCAATTAATTTTAGAAAAACTGTAAGCAACTAACGGTGAAGAGAAAAGAGTACCAACTATTACTCCAACAGTAATTATTACACTATTTTTAAAATATTTCCAAAAAGGAAAGTATTCTGTTGCTTTTTGGTAATTTTCAAAAGCGGGAGGAATAGATATTATCTTTGGTGGAGACGCATAAAGATCTTGATTCGCTTTTAAAGATGTTGTTACCATCCAAAGAAGTGGAAGCATGTATATAAATGTTACTAATATCAATAATAATCTTGTCATATTGGTATTAAATATTTTTTTTATTTTTGAATTACTAAACATTTTTATTGAAGTCCTCCTTTTAATTATTTTTCATTTCCACCGTAAAAAGTCCATCTTGCCGAAGTTTTAAATATTAAAATAGTAAGAATAATTGTTAGGATAAATAATATCCACGCCATTGCAGAAGCTGTTCCTATATTCAAATATCTAAACCCCTGCCTATATAAATACATTATATAAGAGAGAGAAGCATTAGCAGGTCCTCCACCAGTCATTATTTGAGGCAAATCAAAAATCTGAACCGTTCCTATTGTAGCAGTAATTAAGTAATAAAGAATAGCAGGCGACATAAGCGGCAATGTTATCTTCCAAAAAGTTTGCCACCCATTGGCACCATCGAGCATAGCAGCTTCGTATAAATCTTTTGGTATATCATTTATTGCTGCCATAAATATTAAAGCAGTCCCGCCTGCTCCCCATTGCGAAAGAAGTACAATAGTAAATTTAACCCAGTTTTCATCAGATAACCACATCGGCCCATTTGCCCCAAAAATCGATAAAAAACCATTTACAAGTCCAAAATAGGGATTAAAAAAAACTAATGAAATTACAGCAAGAGCGTAAACCGGAACAATGCTAGGTAGATAAATCAAGGCCCTGTATAAATATTTTTCTTTCAATGGTTGTACTAATAATAACGCTAATATTAAACCAACAATAAGCCCAAGTGGAACTAATCCCGCAACATAATACCCAGTATTATAAAAAGCTTTTAAAAACAATTCATCTTTGAATATACTAGTATAATTTTCTAAACCTATCCATTTAGGCTTAGTTGCAACATTATATTTAGTAAAACTGTAATAGAAAGAAGCAACTATAGGATAAAATGTAAAAATTAAGAAACCAATTATCCACGGTAAAGCAAACAATAGCCCGTTTACGTTATTTCTCATTTCGAGAGATAATTTTTTCGATTTAAACATTATCGTAAGCCTCCCACAAATTTATTTGACTAACCTTGCCCTTTGAAAAGGGCAAGGTTAGTCTTTTAGAATATGACTTTTTATTCACTCAGAGCTTTATCAAGTTCTTTCTGAACTTTCTCCTGCGCATCTTTTAAAGTTTGTCGAGGTGTTTTCTTACCATAAAGTGCATCATTCCACGCATTTACTAACTCATCCCAAACAAGTGCTCCTATCGGAATAACAGGTCGACTGTGAGCATTTGGGCCATTTAAAAGTTCATAAAACAAATTCTGGTCTGGATCTTCTTCTACAACCTTCAAAGTCCCCTCTTTAATTGCAGAGAAATGAGCAGTATCTTTAGCATATTTTATAGCACCTTTTGTAGCCATCCACTGAATAAATTCAGCTGCTTCTTTTGGATGTTTTGCACCTTTCGGAATGACTAAGCTCCAACCTCCTGCCCAAGTTGATCCTTTTTCTCCCCCATCAGGATATGGTATAGGAGCTATTCCCCATTCGCAAACCTTAGGATCTGCAAATTTTCTCAAAGTGCTCAAAAGCCAATTACCATCTATTCTCATAGCTTCTTTTCCCATTATAAATGGGTCGACAGGTTCTGCTCCTGCTCCTCCTTGACCAAAAGCAGCAAAGAAAGAATCAATATTTTTTATTCCATATTCAACAGCATATGTCTTCTCCCATTCTAATGCAGCTAAAATCTTAGGATCATCTGCAAAAGTAAATTTTTTGTTTTCAGGATCATAAAATTTTCCTCCAAATACCCAACCCCAAGTGTAAGGCCATCCTTGACCACGCCAAGGAATAAAACCTATTTGCAGGATTTTACCTCTCTGTATTTTTGTAAGTCTTTTAGCATATTCATCAAGTTCCGCTATAGTTTGTGGTGGCCTTTCCGGATCTAATCCTGCCTCTTTAAATAATTTCTTATTATAATATAAAACTCTAGCATCAGTATCCCATGGAAGTGCATAAAGTTTTCCTTTATAAGTTGATTCTTCAATTGCAAAATCAAAAAATTTATTCTTTAATTCATCAATATTTGTACCAAGCTCCTTTAAATAATCTTCCAATGGTTCTAAAATACCTGCATGAGCTCTTTGTGCTACCGTAAACCTATCAAGATAATAGACATCAGGTCCTTCCCCCGCTGCAACAGCTGTCATTAATTTCGTTGCATCTGTTTCTGTACCAGGAACTAATACTGCTTTTACTTCAATGTTCGGATGTTCTTTGTTAAACATTTGAACTGCTTCCTCAATAGATTGTCTATCAGTCAGTGCATTCATATTATGCCAGAAAACTACTTCAATCTTCTTTTGTGAAGAATTCGTTTGAGAAGGTGAAGTTTCTTCAGTCATCTGGGAAGTTTTTTGTCTACACCCCGAAAATAGTATTGTGAGAACAAAAGTAATAACTAGCATCACTGAAATATATTTTTTTGTTTTACCCACAACATTTATCCTCCTTTTTTCAATTTATTTGCTATTATAGAACCACAAAAATATTTAAGTGGTTCTATCATTTATTTTTCAAAGGAATCCCCTTCTTTTCATGAAAGAATAGGAGACTCCTTCGAAAGCAAGTCTTAAAAACGCGGATGACCTTTATCTTAACTATTTTTTAATGTATAGCCATGTCATTTATAACCAATATCCCCCTCTCCTCTTACACGTCTCTATTACTACTGAACTAAAATTGGATTTCCGCTTTTTGCAATTAATATTTACTAAAACGTTTTTATAATTCCTTATAATAAAACTTTATGTATATATTTTCTTTTTTAAAATTTAAAGAAAACATTCTCAAGTGTTTACTATCAATGGTAATTAACGGAAATACTTTTATTTTGGAATAGTTTTCTGACAGCCGTTTAATAGTAAATAAGGTTTAAATAAAGGTAGATAGTTAAACTCAGATATGTTTTTATTCCTGTTTATTATTATAACTAAACCATAAAATTTATAAAATTCTAATCTAGGACATTATTTTAAGTTTTTAGGACATTTTCATGTTATGGCTGTAATCTCTTGAAAATATTAAATATATAAAAAAATAGTAGTCATATAAAATATTACAGAGCCTCAATAAGCGGCTCTGTAATATTTTATAAAAAGGATTTACTGTTAAAATATTATTTTAAATGTTTTAATTTCATATGGTTTTATTTCAAATTTAAAGCTATTCCCTTCGAAATTTATTTTGTTTATTTCATTTTCCATAAGATCACATTCAATTATATCTTTTATTTCCTTAAATAAAGTTAAGGTAACTTTTTCTCTTTTGTTTTGATATTCATATAATCTTACAATAATGTCATCACTTTCTTCTGCTTTTTTTACAGTTTCGACTATCACATTTTCTTTATCTACATTAAGTAAAGAAAATTTTTCTGGCAAACCACCATCATGTGGCTCTTCAATTTTAGCATACATTGGACAATTTAAATTATATGCCATTTTCACAGTATTCCCAACTTTCCAATCGCCTTTATGAGGATATAAAGAATATACAAATTCATGGACTTCTCTATCTACATCCTCATTGGGATAAATCGCAGATTTAAGAAGCGTAAGTCTCATCACTGAATCTTTAATGTCGTACCCATATTTACTATCATTTAATAAACTTACTCCATATCCTCCTTCAGATAAATCGGCCCATTTATGTGCAGGAACTTCGAAACGCGCATAATCCCAACTCGTGTTCCAATGCGTTGGTCTTTCTATATTTCCAAATTGTATTTCATAAGTTGCTTTATCTGCGTGTACATCAACTGGAAAAGCAACTTTGAGTAATATTTGTTTTTCTTTCCAATCTATCTTATTATAAAAATCTATTCTCGGTATATCATTATATAAATATATAACTTGTTCAATAGTTGAATCTAAAAAATTCTTCTTTATTTTAAGTGCTCCTCTCACAGGCCCTATTTCCAAAACTTCAATCTTTTCTACATTATTAATTTCCCACATTTTCTCTTGATAATAAATATTAATATCCCAGGCATCAAAGTTAATAGGTTTGTCCTCAAAAGCTTGGAGTACATTACCTTTCTGATTACTTTTAAGTACTTCTCTTTCGTTTAATTTGTCATAGATAGAAATAATATTACCATTGTCATCAAATTTAATATTGAAGAATTTATTTTCCATTTCTCTTTCATTTATTTTAATTTCACTACTTGTCTGAGATAAATTTTCTGTTTCCTTTAATGTATATACTTTATACCCCTTTGATGGAACATTTTTGCAAATATTATTTTGTTACTTTCGACTTTCTGTGAAGTTATTAATTTTTCTCCATCATACACTAAAACGTCAGACCAACTCTCAGGTAATTCAAATTCAACTATATCTGATCTTTCAAAACTGAGTTGATTAAATACAACTAAAGAAATATTTTTTAAATTAATATTAGAACATATACTATCTAAGGCAGAATTTATTATATTTTTCCCTCTAGCATTAATTTCTTCATACTGTTTTTTTGATTCTTCATAGACTTCTTTTATTGAAGAGCCGGGAAGTATATCGTGAAATTGATTAAGTAAAGTAATTTCCCAATTTTTATTAATTTCACTTTGAGGATATTCTTTTCCTTGTAAAATCATGTTCATGGTAGAAAAAAGCTCAGAATCTAAATTCAAAAATTCTATTTTTCTATTGTATTTTTTGTTTCTTGCCATAGAAGTATACGTTCCCCTATGATATTCTAAGTACAGTTCTCCTACCCATTTTGGAAGCCTAGGATTATCTTTTACATTTTTCTCTAACTGTTTAAAAAAGTCTATTGCTTTCCCCATTCTTACTTTTGGTACACCTGGTATACCTTTTGCAAGTCTCTTTCCAATTTCCAGCATCTCTTTAGTAGGGCCACCACCACCATCCCCATAGCCGTAACTATTTAAGACATAATTATTTATACCTTTTTGTTGATATCTCTGCCAACAACCCATTACCTGTGAAGGATTTAAAAAGCCATTATATGTGGTAAACCATCCTTTAGCTTCTCCTTTTACATAATCAGTAGTTGTTATAAAATGTGTTAGTATTTCTGTTCCATCTATTCCTCTCCACATAAAGGTATCATAAGGCATTTTGTTGTATTCGTTCCAACTAATTTTAGTTGTCATAAAATAGTCTATTCCACTTTTTTTAAGAATTTGTGGTAAAGCAGCACTGTAACCAAATACATCAGGTAACCATAATATTTTGTTATCTACTCCAAATTCTTTTTTGAAAAATCGTTTTCCAAACATGATTTGTCTGACAAGTGATTCTCCCGATGTAAGATTTGTATCTGCTTCTACCCACATCGAACCTTCTGCTTCCCATCTTCCTTCTTTTATTCTTTTCTTTATTTCTTCATATATTTCTGGATGATCTTCTCTTACAAACTTATATAATTGTGGTTGACTCGAGATAAATATATATTCCGGATATTGTTTCATAAGGTTTAAAACAGTTGAAAAGCTCCTTGCTACTTTTTCTCTTGTCTGTGACAACGTCCATAACCAAGCAACATCAATATGCGTATGTCCAACGCATATCTCGATTACATCATCATGTCCGCAATATTTTCCGTAAAACTCCCTTTCTAAATACTCATTGGCTTTATTTATAGAATTATAAAAATCTTTACTAAATGGTTTCCGGAGATCTAAAATATTAATAGCTGTCTGCAAATATTTTAAGGTATTTATATATTCTAAACTATCTTTTTCTAACAGTTTAATTACTTCCAATGGCACTTTTATATTATAATAAAGTTTTTCAATTTCTCTTTCTAAAATAGCTATCTCTGTATAAAGTTCTATGTACCTTCTACCATCCAGCATAAGCATATAGATCTATATCATATTTTTTTCCAACCTTTGCATTTTCACTTAATATTATTTCTCTATGATTAATATCCAATCCCTGCATTAATGTTTTATCAACATAGATAAAAAACTGGGGATTTAATGCATCCCACTGGTCTTCTCTCCCTGTTGATACCTTGTATACTACTGTTTTACCTTCAAAATTTTCGGGAATAACTATTTGTGTCTTAAACCAAAAGTGTTTATCTTTCCCTCCCCATCGATCCCCTCTTTTAAATATATTCCAATCTTTACCTTCTTCTTTTAATAACTCATAAGAATTATAATCGCATTCTTTTACCCTATAAATATCTAAAGAAACTTCTTGTGAATAAATGTATTTTTGTAATTCTTTTAAAATCCGTTCTATTCTTTCAAGTTGAAAGTACATTTTTTACTCTCTCCCCTTTTAGATTGTTATATTCTCGTTTACATTATAAATAAAATTCTAAATTTATAAAATCAAATTCCCAGACATTCTTTTAAGTTTTTCAGACAATTTTAATATATTTTTTTGATACTATTTCTATAAATTCCAGGAGGAAAGCCCTCTTCTCTTTTAAAAAACTGGTTAAAATAATATTCACTAGAAAAACCCAATTTATTAGCTATTTCTTTTATTGATATATTAGTATTTTTTAGTAATCTTTTCGCTTCTTGAAGCTTAATAAAATTTATAAATTCCTTTGTAGATTTACCTGTTTTTTCTTTTATAATTCTATTTATTTGCTTTGAACTTAAATGCATATAATTTGCTATATCATTTACTCTAAGGTCACTTGTAATATTATCTTCAATAAATTTTTTTATTAAATTAAATCTATAATCAGTTTCTTCTAGCTTTTTGGGTACAGAATAAAAATAAGATGTGCTATTCTCAAAAACTATTGCACGTACAGCCATAATTATTATCATTATAGCTAGACTTTTTATATTATTGTAAAATCCTATTTCTTGATGGTATGCTTCCTTTAGTGCTAATTCAAAATATTTCATTGAACCATAATGATCTTTTACAGGAACACATTTTGATGAATTTAATACCTCTAAGATAACATCTCCCTCAAAAAAAACACTATCGTCTGCTTTCTCAAAATCGCAATTTATGCTATACTCTATATATCGTTCTCCAGCTGAACGCTGTTCATGATAAAGTCCTGGTGCTGTAACATAAAATTCACCTTCTCTAATTATAAATTCATGATCATCAAGAATAACTAAGGAACTCCCAACTGGAATAAAATGAAATTCAAAACTAGAATGAGTATGTCTGCTAATTTCCCACTCCCCTTCCAAAGACATTACTCTAAACCATAATATATTTATTACAAAATTATCAATACTAATTTGAAGATCCAGCTTGGATAATTTTTCTGAAGCCTTAGACATATTCATAAAAATCTCACTCCTCCCAACGCAAAAATATTATTGAAAAACATCTACATTACCTCGCCTTTTAGTACTTTTTCATGATTATTATCAAATGATCTCATAATAAGTTGTAATTAATCCATTCGTTGCCCTCTATATTGCACTTAAATATATTACTTTCAAGAGATATATTGCGTAAAAAAATGATCTATTTGCCATTATATGACATTATAATAAAGGATCTATATTTCCTTATATGGAATCCTGTGTTTTTCCTTCATCTTTCATATGTTCTCATACAAATTATATCTTCAGCTTTCAAATTTTATAAAAATATTATATGGTACACTTATTGTAATACCACCTCTCAATAAATTTTATTGGTTAGTCAATTATATTAAAACCGGCATTCAGAATAAATGCGCTATTTTTAAGGATAATCTTTATCTATCCTGCCATTTATTATAGAACCTTTAAAATAAGATCGTTATTTCATTATTGATAATTTTTTATTCCCCAGTATTTATTAGAAAAAAGAATTAATATACTGAAAAACCCACCCTAAAGGGTGGGCTTTCTGTTAATATCCTATTGACCTAGTTTTTATAGACATACTGCTTTCTTCCGCTACATAAGGAGATTTAGCTTTTAAAATTATTTCTCCCGGTTTTCGTGTTGATTTTACATAAACTGCTCCTCTTCCTGCTTCTAATGTCAATGGATTTTCCCCAATCAGTATTCCTTCACCTTCTATTTCAAATGATACTGGTATATTAGCATAAGGAAGAATAGATCCATTTTCATCTACAACACTTATAACAACCCTTGTACAATCGGAGCCATCTGCCATAATCTCATTATCGTCGCAAGAAAGAACTAATTTATGTGGTTTCCCATATGTCCTTATTGTATGCCTTGCCACTTCTTTACCATTTATTAAACCTACTGCAGTAATAGAAACATCATTAGCTTTTATCGCCATATCCATATAGTTAACTCCCAGTTGATTTAATGAAAATTCGAATGGCGGATATGGCAGACTTGGAAAGTCAACTCTATTAGGCATTTGCTTCATTACAAACTTATCGTTTATATAAAGTTCTATTTCTTCACAATTGCTAAATACAAGCAATTTGTCACCGTTTTCTTCTCTAAATGATGGTATTAAGTACGAAGCTATAAACACATAGGCCCATATAAGTGAGGATCAGCCTGGCTTCTGTAAAAATGAGCTGCAAATTTTGGAAGTCTAAATATATCACAGACTCCATGATAGCATATATTGTCTCCTGAACCAAAAGCACTTGTGGTATTATAATCAAATGCACACCAGCCTGATGCACCAGCCATGTTTGGTATCCCATATTGTTTGTCTTGGATAAGAGCATGCAACCTTGCATGAGTAATAAGTCGATTAAGGTTATCATAAGATTTTGTCGGATACATGTGACCCATATATTCTGTTACCATATACTTTTTGTGATTTGGAAGTTGTATTTTGCCTTCTAAATTGTATATAAAGTCGTTATATGTAAATACATCCTCTAGCTTTTCACTATCTCTTAAATATCTAACACCACCTGTTGGTCTACTTCTGTCTAATTTATGAGCTATTTCATTCATTTCTTTATAAAAATCGTGGTCATCTAAAGACTCATTTATTCGTACGCCCCACATAAATATGCATGGATGATTTCTATCTCTTAAAATCATTTCTTTTAAATTCTCTTTTGCAATGTTCTTCCAATTTTCATCGCCTATATGCTGCCATCCAGGTATCTCTTCAAAAACTAACAAACCTATCTCATCACATCTATCCAAAAATGAAACAGCCTGCGGATAATGTGACGTCCTAACATAATTTAATCCCAATTCATACTTTAATATATCTGCATCTTTTCTTTGAACCCTATCCGGCATAGCACCGCCAACATAAGGAAAAGTCTGATGTCTGTTTAATCCTCTTAATTTTAAAGGTTCACCATTAATATAAAATTTGCCGTCATCTCTAAATTCAACTGTCCTTATTCCTGTCTTAAAAGTGTAATTATCTAAAATTTCATTCTCTGCAACAAGTTTTACAGACACATTATATAAATACGGATGATCCGGATGCCAAGTTAATGGATTCTCCATCTTTATTCGCTGTACAATCTCCTTTTGCATGTCTTTAACATCAGTAACCGAAGATGAACACACAACACCTTCTTTATTTATAACCTCTGTCAATATTTTTGCATTCCTTACCTCTTTACCTTCGATGGTTGTAGTAATTGAAATTTCCGCAACAGAATTTTGCAATTTATCTACAACAAAATAAACATCTTTTATATGGGTATCATTTAAAATTTTCAGCCATACATTTCTGTATATTCCACCAAACAACATATAATCTACAAGATGACCTTCTGGAGGAATATCTTTATGTTCTCTTGAATCCACTTGTACAGCAATTAAATTTTCAAAATCGCCATATTTGACATATTCTGTAATGTCAAATTCAAAAGGGGTATATCCTCCTTTATGTTCTCCTACGAATTCGCCATTTACATAAACCTTCGCAACAGTCATAACACCTTCAAAATGAATATAAACCTTTTTCCCTTTGTATCTCTCAGCTACTTTAAAGTGTTTTCTGTACCATGAAACAAACCTGTAGTCTTCTTCTTTAAAATAGTGGTGAGGAAATGTTTTGTTTGCATGAGGAAGACTAACAACTTCAAAATTGCTCTCATCAAAATCAAATTTATATGCATCATTTAAGTCTTCAGGAATATATAGCCAATCTACATTAAAATTCAATACATCTCTACCCATCTTTTACGCCTCCTTTTTAAAATGCATCATAACACTTTGAAAATCTCCTTCCAATTGTGGTATTGCAATGCCTGCATACATAAGCTCATCACCACCATATACTTCACCCGTATCTTGCAATGCATATTTGTAATCGGGGTTTAAAGCCTTTAAATAAATCCTTTTTATCGTGTCATTAGGAGTTGCCAAGACTTTAAAGTAAAAAGCTACAAATTCAGTTTTTTCTTCATTAATAAACATCCATGCTGTTTCATTTCCTTCAAAAGGACTTAATAATCTGTAAAAATCTCCAAATTGAATCAATTTTCTTATCTCTTTGTACTTTTTAACATATTTTTTAACAAGGTCTTTTTCCTCTTCACTAAGCTTCGTTAAATCAAGCTCAAATCCAAAATTGCCTGATATCGCCACATCAAGGCGAGTCTTTAAAGGAGTTATTCTGTGAACTTGGTGATTGGGCACAGCAGACACATGGCTTCCCATAGCTACAGGAGGATATATCAAACTTGTGCCGTATTGAATTTTAAGTCTTTCTATGGCATCTGTATCATCACTAGTCCAAGTCTGGGGCATATAATAAAGCATTCCAGGGTCAAAACGACCGCCACCACCAGCACAACTTTCAAACAAAACATCAGGAAACCTTGTCGTTATTTCTTCTAATATTCTGTAAAGTCCAAGAATATATCTGTGAGCAGTTTCTCTTTGTCTTTCAGGAGGCAAAAGTGCAGAGCCTATCTCTGTCATATTTCTATTCATATCCCATTTTACATAACTTATGTTGGCGCTTTCCAAAATATCTGACACTACTTTTATAATATAATCTTGTACATCTTTGCGCGACAAGTCTAACACAAGTTGATTTCTGCTTTCACTTCTCGGCCTATTAGGTACATGTATACACCAATTGGGATGCTCTCTATAGAGGTCACTATCAGGAGACACCATTTCTGGTTCCATCCATAATCCAAATTTTAAACCTAAAGAATTTATCTCTTTTGCAAGACCATCCAAACCACTTGGAATCTTTTCTTTATTTACAAACCAATCTCCCAGTGAAGAATTGTCAGAATTTCTCTTTCCAAACCATCCATCGTCAAGAACAAACAGTTCAATCCCCAAATCTTTAGCTTCTTTAGCAAGTTCTTTAAGTTTTTCTTCGGTAAAATCAAAATAAGTAGCTTCCCAATTGTTTATAAGAATTGGTCTTTCTTTGTCCTTAAATTTACTTCTCATAAGTCTATTTCTGTACAGTTTGTGATAGGTATTTGACATTTTATTTAAGCCACTATCCGAATAAACCATAACGACTTCTGGTGTTTGAAATGTTTCACCTGGTTTTAAAAGCCATGAAAAATCAAATGGATTAATTCCCATAGAGACTCTCGCTATCTTATATTGATCCACTTCTACTTGTGCCAAGAAATTGCCACTGTAAACAAGGCTAAATCCATAAACATCTCCATGCCATTCATCAGCGTCTTTCCTTAAAAGTGCTATAAAAGGATTTTGCTGATGGCTGCTTGCACCTCTTCTGCTTTCAATAGACTGAACTCCAGAAGTAAGTGATCTTCTTATAACATGTCTTTCTCTCGCCCAAGCCCCTGACAATTGAAGCATGTCAAACTTATCATCATTAAAATCAACATTCATAGATAAAGCTCTTAACAATTTTATGTCTTCTTTTCCCATGTTTTCAAATCTCACTGACCTTGTGATAACATCATAATCTCTAAATGCCGTGTAAATTAAAGTTACTTTTAAATTTGCTACTTTATCATATAACTCTATTTCAAGAGTATCAGCTTCATCTTCATTTTCAACATAAGTAGCCGGAAGCCCTTCTAATTTAGGTTTACCTTTATAGATTTTGTGAGATAGGTATCTTAAATCAGAAATAGTAGAACCGTTTTCAAGCTGAATTTGATATGCAGGACTTCTAAAATCAGTATTGCCATACGCAGGATATTCTTGAGGCATTACCTCAAATGAAAATTTTTCCTTTGCTCCACAACTGATACATATACTTTTTCTACTTCAGAACTTAAATGAATAGTACTTTCATCTTTTATCCTTTTGCCAAAATAAACATGAAACAGATGACCATAAGTACTCACATATACTACATAACTTGTATCCTTTGCTACAAGGTGAAACGTTCTTGTTTTTTCATCATAATATATAGCCATTTTGGTTGGGTAAAACCCATTCCCTCCTTTCTTAAAAAATCAAGACCTATTCTAACATTGAGTATTTTATTGTTTTACTGCTCCAGTCATACCTTGCACGAAATATTTCTGTAATGCAAAAAATATAATTAGGGTAGGTAATGTAGCTATCACAATTGCGGTCATAATAACTCCATATTCAGGAAAATATGCAGATGACAAATTAGATATCAAAAGAGTCATTGTTTTTTGATTATCTGTTTGAAGCACTATAAGTGGCCATAAATAAGAATTCCAACTTGTTGTAAAAGAAAAAATTGCTGCTGCAGCATAAGTAGATTTCATCGACGGTACCACTATAGAAAAAAAAGGTCCTTATTTCACTTGCACCATCAACACGTGCTGCCTCTATGATTTCTTTAGGAAAAGATTTAAAACTTTGTCTGAAAAAGAATATTATAAAGACTGATGCAATACTTGGCAAAATCACTCCAGCATGGGTATTTAAAAGTTTTAGTTCCACAATCAATCTAAATAAAGGAACCATAAGTGCTGCAAATGGTACCATCATTGTTAAAAGTATTATTCCATAAACAATTTCGCGGTTTTTGGAACTATATATTTCAAACCCATATGCTGCCATCGATGCTACTATTAAAGTACCAATCACAGTTAGACCTGATACCTTTATTGAATTTAATAATATCCTACCTAAATTGTATGAGGTATTGAGGGTAATTAAATTATGAATTAATTGATTGCCAAAAGTCATTTTCCCTTTTATCACATCAACAGCACTATTTGTCATCCCTACTATCATCCAGTAAAACGGAAATACAGAAATTATAAACATAATAATTAGAAAAGCGTATATGATAATTCTGAATAAAAATTTTTTTGATTTCAATTTTTCTCACCTGCCACTTTAAATTGAATAACAGTAAGTATAGCTGCAAAAAACACTATAACATAAGATACAGCAGCAGCATATCCAAAATTGGGCATATATTTGAATGCAAGATTATAAATATACACAGATAACGTAAGTAACGAATTCCCTGGACCTATACTAGAAGCCGTTACACCACCACTTGATAGATTCATAGGTTCATCAAATAATTGTAAAGTTCCTATCGTTGACATGATAGTTGTGAAAACAATAATAGGTTTAAGCATTGGAATAGTTATATAAAAAAATTGCTGTATTTTATTTGCTCCATCCATTTCTGCTGATTCATATATCTCATATGGAATATTTTGTAGCCCTGATAGGTAAAAAACCATATTATATCCTGTCCATCTCCATGTCATCGCTATAATAAGTGTAACTTTTGCCCAAAAAGGATCCAATAACCAAGGAACAGGTTCCTTTATTATATGCAAATTTATCAAACTTGTATTTATGAAACCATCCAAGCTAAACATCATTTTGAATAAAACAGAATATGCAACAAGTGAAGTAACTGCAGGTAAAAATATACCTGTTCTAAAAACACCTCGAAATTTAATACTTTTATCATTAAGAATGGTGGCAAGCACTAATGCTAAAAAAAGCATTATAGGCACTTGTATTATCAAAATCGTAAAAGTATTTTTCAAAGCTATCAAAAACATTTGGTCATTAAAGAGTCTTAAATAATTATTTAATCCAACAAATTTTTGTACAATGCCTCTAGAAGACATAGTAGAAAGATATAAAGAATAAATTATTGGATAAAATAGAAAAGTTATAAGCAATATTAACGCTAAAAATGTGAAGCCCCATCCATATCTGTTTAAAATTCTTTCATAGCTAACATTTTTGCTTTTTAACGGAGTTTGTGCTTCATTTCCAACCATAAATTATTTCACCCCTTATTTAATCCGAGGAATAGCAATTAAAGCTAATTGCTATTCCTCATTCCATTTTTAAATCTAGGTAATTATTTATTGGTTAATCTGATTTTTCAATTGTTCTTCTGCCTTTTTCAAAGCATCATCCACAGATATTTTTCCTGAATATACATCCGGCATTATACCCATGATTGCTGAATCTGCTTCATATGTGTATACACCATAATTTACTGGAGGAATTTTTTTCATATATTCCGATAAATCTGAATATATTTTTTGATTACCGAAAAATGGATCAGGTGCAGAGTAAGCATTTCCTGTCTGAGCAGGCAAATAAGTAGCAAATGCTCCTCGTTCTACAAGTATTTTTTGGTAAAAATCATTATTTCCCGCATATATTTCTTTAAGAAAATCTATTGCGACATCTTTATTTTTAGAACTATTAATCACATACCAGCTTGAACCTCCAAGATTAGAAGCATTAACTGAGCTACTAATGTTTAAACGTGGCACGGAGCAAGTCCCCATTTTCCACTTTGCTTGATTCCGCTTTAATTGAGCCAATAATCCAAACGCCCGTAACAACTGCAGCTACATCTCCTTTGTTAAAAGCAGCAACCCATTCATTCCATCCACTTACCTTTTTTATTATCCCTGAGTCTAATAAGTTTTTGTAGGTTATTACTGCTTCTTTCAATGCAGGGTTATTTGTAAAATCAGGTTTTCCCTCTTTGTCAAAATACCATTCCCCAGCAGACTGAAGCATTATTCTCATCAACCCACCATCTACGGCTCAAAGCCAAACATATATTTCCCTGTTTTTTCCTTTACTCTTTTGCCAATCTCTATGAATTGGTCCCAAGTTATATTATTTAAATCTTCCGGTTTATATCCTGCTTGCTCTAATATATCTCTTCTATAGAAAAATCCAGCAACCCCTGAATCAAATGGAACACCATACGTCCTTCCATTGAGAGTCATAAGTTCTACTTTATATTTTGCAAATTTACTATAATCAATTTTATCTGTTAAATCTGCAAATGCACCTGGATATGCTTGAAGATATTTCTGTGCATTATAGTCTTCTATTAACACTATATCAGGTAAACCTTCTTTAATTCCCGACGCAAGAACTGTATTTAATTTTTGTTCCAAATCACCTTTTGCCATTTCTACAACATCAATTTGCACATCAGGATGTTCTTTAGTGTAAATTGCTTTTGCATCATTCATTATGGCAATATTAAAATTGGGGTCCCATGCCCATACAGTAATCTTTTTTGTACTAGACGTCGCTGTATCTGATTGTTGATCAGAGTTTTTAGAAGAAGTCGAGCTGCCTGAGCTTCCACATCCTGTAAATAAAATTGTGAACAGAAATATAACTGAAATAACATAAGCAACGAGCTTTTTCATACACTTTCCTCCTTTAGATAATTTTCTCTTCACACATTAATATAAAGTCGTCTTTAAAATGTTTCACCCTCCTTTCATCTTGGACTAGATTTATAATGATAAGATTCATAGATAACGTTGTCAAATATTACAATAACTTTGAGTTTTTGAGTTAATTGAATACTAAGCAGACTTTATTAATTATTTTAATATAATATATTTGACATATCGTTGGAAATCCTGCCTGATTTATCGACTTATTTAAAACATTTTTATTTTGCTTTGTATATTTTACATAAAATTTATATCATTATATCAGCATATTAGACAGGTTTTTACTTTTATGTAGGCAAGTTTATTTTTTATTTTAATTAACTCCTATATTATATATTCGACGTAAATTCAAAAATTCCTTCTTGTAAACCGTAATTTATTAAAATTTTTTATAAACTTTTTGTTGCCCAAATTTTACCTTTCACAATATTTTTTTGCAATTTCATCAAACAAATCCTCATTTACATCCTTTACATTTACATTATTGTAAAGCTCCCATTCTTCAATGTGTTCAACAGCTTCACCTGGTTGTAATCTTGTAAATGGACTTAATGTTTCTATTTCAAGCATCCAATCGTTTGTGTATGTCTCAAAAGATACACCAAAATCAGGATATACTGCATTTTGTTGCAGATAATATCTTTTTACAAATAAATGCCCTTTTCTGGCATAAGCAGCCCAACCAGCTTCATTATTAATTCCTAATTTAAAAGGATTTTCTTTTTTTGGGTTTTGCCTTAATGCAATGTATTTTTCTCCCCAGTATACTCTTTCGTCATTCATTTTAGAATAAGGCCAGAGTACAATTTGCCTATTTGGAAGTAAATCTGTATTTTTGTTTGGCTGAGGTATTATTTCTATACCTTCTGTATTTAATACTGTTATTGTCCATGCTGAAAGCTCAACAGGCCATGCTCCAAGATTAGTTATCCTGTGTACAAGCCTTACTCTACTCTCATCAGGACTTAAGATTATATCGATTTGCTTTTGTGTGTTAACCCATTTTTCTGGCTTTTGAATAAGTCTCACACCGTTTTCTATTTCGTGCCAATCAACTGGTTCATTGTCTGGCACATACGTCCTCTTTCTGTCTTCAGGACTATGCCACAGTCTGTGACCACCGTAAAACCTAAATTCGTTACCTCCTTTTAAACCAATAGTTTTAGGGTCTAAGTTAAATTCGTTTACATCATTTTCAAAACCAAATCTGACAATTCTGGGTCCTATATCAGTAGTAGCAACAACGTCAATGATTCCATTTGACAATTTAACGCTATTTTCCCATCCCAAAAAGTTTACTTTTTCAATTTTTATTGCCATAGTCATCCTCCATCCTTCTCACAAAACTTCATCCATAACCATATTAGCAGCGCCAATTAAAGTAGCATTATCCCCCAACTCAGCAAAAGCTATGCTGCATGAGGAATATGAATTTTCAAAAGCCCTCTTCTTAGTCGTTTCTCTCATTATATCTTCAAAAAAACTCCGTCCTTGAACAATCCCTCCTCCTATTAAAATAAGTTCAGGATTAAAAGTGTTTATTATGTTTGCAATCCCTATCCCTAAGTATCTCCCGATAGTTTCTAATGAATTAATCGCTAATTTGTCATTCAATTTTGCAGCCTCATAAATCATTTCTGGTGTGACACTGTCGAGTATTCCTTTTGCCATCTGGTATACAATAGAATCATTTCCTTCTTTGATAGACTTAACGACTAAATTAACAAGAGCCTTTTCCGACGCTAATGCTTCAAAACAACCGTAATTGCCACAGCTACACTTAGGACCTGCTACATCAATAGTAGTATGACCTATTTCCCCTGCACTATCATTATTACCTATATATAATCTTCCATTTATCAATATCGCGGAACCTATTCCATAGCCTACTTTTAAAAAAATCATGTTTTCAACTTCTTTAGCTTTTCCCATTTGAAACTCGCCCCATGCCATTGCTCTAACGTCATTCATGATATAGGTAGGGATCTCAAACTTTTCTTCTATCATCGCCTTTAAAGGCACGTTTCTCCATCCTATGTTAGGCGCAAATACTGAAATACCCTCTTTTGTCTTAACAGGACCCCTTACCACAATTCCTATTCCTGATATATTGTTTGGAGATTCTTTTATCGCTTTATCAAGAGTAGACATCAATAGCTCCAGTACTTCTTGTTCTTTTAAACCTTTTATAGAATGTGTTTGCTCGCTTTTTCTATTGAGCTCGGCATCAAGAGTGTATTCATGTAAATTATTGGTGCTTATGTGAACAATAATAATTGTCATAAATTCTGGATTTATTTTGATAAGCACAGGAGGCCTGCCGCCATTTGACTCTCCAACCTTATATTCAACAACTACTCCTTCTTCAATAAGTTTGTTTACAATGTTAGTTACAGTTGGAGGTGTTAAATTTGTCTCTTTTGCAATATCTGCTCTAGATATTGGCCCCATTTTTCTTATAATATCTAAAATAAGCGATTCATTCATGCCTTTTAATAATTTGTAGCTTACAGGTATCAAGTTTGCCATTAATATCCCATCCTTTATCGCTCTTCAAATCCTTTTGGATGATTTTTATGCCACATCCACGCACTTTCAATTATTTCTTCTAAAGAAGTATATTTAGGAGTCCATCCCAATTCCTTTGTGATTTTTTCTGATGAAGCCACCAGCACTGCTGGATCTCCCGGGCGGCGGTGAGTTACTTCTGCAGGAATAGGATGTCCTGTCACTTTTCTTGCAACTTCAATAACTTCTTTTACACTAAATCCTTCTCCATTTCCCAGGTTATAAATCGCACTTTCATTGTCTTTTCTCAATTTATCCAGTGCAAGTATGTGGGCATCTGCCAAATCCATCACATGAATATAATCTCTTATACATGTTCCGTCCTTTGTAGGATAATCATCTCCGTAAATCCTAATTTTGTCTCTCTTCCCTAATGCAACTTGAAGTATAATTGGGATGAGATGGGTCTCAGGAGAATGGTCCTCCCCAATTTCACCCGTTTCAATAGCCCCTGCAACATTGAAGTACCTTAGTGCAACATATTTAATTCCATAAGCTACATCTGCCCATTTCAACATTTTTTCAACCGCCAGTTTAGTTTCACCATAAGGGCTGGTAGGATTAGTTTTATCTTCTTCTTTTATAGGAATCCTTTCTGGTTCTCCGTATACCGCAGCAGTAGAGGAAAATACAATTTTTTTAACATTGTGTTTTTTCATTGCTTTTAAAAGAGAAAGAGTACCGCATACATTATTTTCATAATACTTAAAAGGCTCCTCAACACTTTCCCCAACAAGAGAAAATGCCGCAAAGTCAATCACTGCTTCAATTTCATTTTCTTTAAACACTTTGTCTAAAAAAGCTTCATCTCTTAAATCCCCTATATACAACTTCCCGCCTAAAACAGACTTCTTGTGGCCCTTTACAAGATTATCAACTACTACAACTTCTTCCTTTCTATTAAGAAGTGCAGCTACCGTATGACTTCCAATGTATCCTGCTCCACCACATACAAGAATTGCCATTTTTCTCACTCCTTTGATATATCAATTTCTCTTGCTCCTTCACCTACTCCGGTTATGTAGCTGTAGGCTCATATCCAATTTTTTGTTTGTAATTTTTAGAAACCACTTTTATAAAATCTGGCACTTCTTCTTCTTTCACAATGCTTACAGTGCATCCTCCAAAGCCTGCTCCAGTCATACGAGAACCTATTACCCCTTTTAATTTTAACGCTTCTTCTACCAATGTGTCCAGTTCTTTCCCTGTAACTTCGTAATCATTTTTTAAAGAATTATGAGACTCAACCATTAATTTCCCAAATTTGATTAAGTCTTTATCATTAAGTGCTTTTACAGCCTCCAATACTCTTTGATTTTCTGTTATAACATGTCTTGCCCTTTTTACAAGCACTTCCTCCGGTATTAAATGTTTATATTCTTCAAACTGTTCAATTGAAACCTCCGAAAGATTGTGTATTGGTAAAGCCCTCTGAAGGTATGAAAGGGCTTTTTCACATTCACTTCTTCTTTCATTGTATTTTGAATCCAAGAGCCCCCTTCTTTTATTTGTATTTGTTATCAAAATTTTATAACCCTCTAATTTCAAAGGCACGTAAGAATACTCTAATGTATCGCTTTTTAATAAAATTGCATGGTCTTTTTTACCCATTCCAACAGCAAACTGGTCCATTATGCCACAATTTACCCCAACAAAAGTATTTTCTGCTTTTTGACACATTTTAACTAATTCTATCCGGTCAATATTTAAGTTGAAAACTTCATTCACTGCAACAGCAGTAACCAGCTCTATTGAAGCAGATGAAGAAAGTCCAGCGCCATTTGGGATATTGCCTTCAAACACAATTTCAAATCCAGAAAAAGTATATCCCTCATCCTGTAATACTTTTAAAACTCCCTTAGGGTAATTTGCCCAATCATGGCTTTTATCAAAATTGAGTGCATCAAGGTCTACTTCCACCTTTAAATCGAAATTTAAAGAAGCCATGAAGACTTTTTTGTCATTTCTTTTTCTAATCGCAGCATATGTTCCAAAGTCAAGTGCACAAGGAAATACATAGCCTCCATTGTAATCTGTATGCTCTCCAATAAGATTCACTCGCCCTGGAGCGTAGAAAACCCTTATTTCAACTTCATTTCTACCATAGAATTTTTCAAGTGCTTCAATTACAGTAGTTTTCATTTTAAATCTCCTTTCTTATCTATTTTTTCAAAGCCTGCTTCTTTCATAAATCTTTCAAATGCTTCTTTCCCTTTTTCATCTCTTTTAAACACTCCTGCATCAAAAAGAACTTGCAAAAATTTGTTTCCAACTTCTTGCTGTATATAGCTTTCTGCCTCCTCTTTGGTGCATTTATTCCCATATTTTAAAAGCAATTCTTCCACCCATGGAATGTGCTTATATAAAGGATGGTTTTTGTCATACAAAGTTGGATCAAATTTTTGTTCGCCTGTTAAAAATTTCATTATCTCATCCAGCTCAAATTTTAACCTGCCTGGCAAAACTGCTAACCCCATGACTTCTATAAGTCCAATATTTTCCTTTTTTATGTGATGAAGCTCTTCATGGGGGTGAAAAATTCCATAGGGATATTTGTCTGTCGTCCTGTTATTTCGCAAGACTAGGTCTATTTCAAATTCACCATTTTTATTAATCCTCGCAATAGGTGTAATCGTGTTGTGAGGGATAAGTTCTCCATTCTTTTCGCTGTGAGATACAATCTCAACCTCTAAATCATTGTAATTTTTCCATTTATTTAATATATGTGAAGAAATATCTATAAGCCTACTTTTTTGCTTTCCTGCAATGCGTATAACAGACATAGGCCATTTTAATACGCCAACCTTGACATTATTATACTCATTATGCACAAAAAAACTCTCTATTGGAGCCTCTTCCATCGGAAAAACATGCCTTCCACCTTGAAAATGCTCATGGGATAGAATGGAACCTCCCACAATTGGCAAATCCGCATTCGACCCCATAAAATAATGAGGAAATTGCTCAACAAAGTCCAAAAGCCTCACAAAAGTTTTTTCTGATATTTTCATAGGCACATGTTTTTCGTAAAATAAAATGCTGTGTTCATTGTAATATACATACGGTGAATACTGAAAGTACCACTGCTCTCCTGCCACTTTTACCGGAATTACTCTGTGGTTTTGCCTTGCCGGGTGATTTAAGTTTCCTGCAAATCCCACATTTTCAAGGCATAAAAGACATTTTGGATAACCAGATTGCTGAACTTTTTTTGCTGCCTCAATCTCTTTTGGGTCTTTTTCTGGCTTTGAAAGATTTATAGTAATTTCAAGAGAACCGTATTGCGTTTGAACTCTCCAATACAAATTTTTAGCAATTCTATTCATCCTAATGTAATTAGAGGCTTGAGATAATTTGTAAAAATACTCTGTGGCCTTTTCAATTCCCTCTTCCGAGGCAATAGTATTAAACTTTTTTACAACTTCCGATTGCCGTGGCATCAAAAGCCCCATGATTCTAGCATCCATTAAATCTCTGTAAGTAATAGTATTATCACAAATAATTCCTATCTGTGCTGCATAGTCCAATAATTTGTTCAAAATATCAGAAGGACTATTAAGCTCTTCTTCCGGAACCTCACCTTCATAAGGTTTTTCTATTTTAAATAAATCCATAAGTGCATTGCGGCTTGGAATGACATCTAATTCCTCTATCAAGCCTTTTTTAAGTGCAAACTTTATAAGCCGCTCAATGTGTAATGCTACCTCCCTGGAATCCATAATATATCCTCCACTGACTTTGTTATATTTTTTAATTAAGTCTTCAATAAAAAAGAAATTCAGAGAATACAATCGTTTTGTTAAAATAACAGATTTATTAAAACATAACCTTTATGTGCAATAAAAATCAATTAATAGAGTTTGTTTATTATTTTAATTAACCTCTTTCTATTTATATTCGACACATATTTAAAAATTCCTTCTTCTTTATAAAAAGTTTTTTAGATATTTTTATAAAGGTAATGAATAATTGTTAATATTGAAAAATGTGCTAAAATATATTTAGAACAAGTAAATGGGGATGATATAATGGAAAATATAATACCTAAAAACAAAAAAATTACTTATGAAGAATTCGAAGAAATAGACTCTAAAACTGATGAAATGCTCGAATTCATAAACGGCGAAATATATTTGTTATCCGCACCTTCAGTGGCACACCAAAGAATTTTAACGAACTTATCGACAGAATTTGGAATATATTTTAGAGATAAAAAGTGCAAACATTTTTGTTGCCCCTTTAGATGTTATACTACAAAATGACCAAGAAAAGCACAAAGTACAGCCAGATATAACTGTTATTTGTGATGAAAGAGGACTCACTGAAAATAACTATACTAGTATCTGAACTTGTGGTGGAGATACTATCTCCTTCCACAGCATCAAAAGATTATATCATAAAAATGGATTTGTAAATAATGTATTTTAAAAGTGCAAAGAACAACTTCTCTGCGCTTCAGATTAAAGACAACTCCCACTTTTCGTCCATGTAAAAATGGGGGTTGTCTCTTTAATAGAAAGCGCCAGGACTAACCTGGCGTTTTTTTAAAATGACATAGCTGCTTTTACAATATCCTCCGCTGTCAAACCATAATGTTTTAAAAGTTCTTTAGGTGAACCTGACTGGCCAAATTGCTCTTTTATACCTATTCTCTTTACCTTTACTGGGTATTCTTCTGAAAGAACTTCTGCCACAGCAGACCCAAGTCCTCCTATTATGCTGTGCTCTTCTGCTGTTATAACTTTGCCCGTCTTTTTAGCTACTTCTACTATTAAATCTTTGTCTATCGCTTTATGGTGTGGATGTTGACCACCGTCGCCTCTATCCCTTCTTCTTTTAGTTTGTCTGCC
>NZ_BAZY01000005.1:85000-124160 GCF_001310975.1 Thermoanaerobacter thermocopriae JCM 7501 | reverse complement strand
TAGGTTAATCTCTTTTTATCTTTCCTCTCTACTACCCATTTTTCTTTCCTTCTCTTGTCTTCTTTTATTATCTTATCTAACTCTTCAATAATTGCTTCTATTGCCTGTCTACCTAGTTTGTCCGTGATTCCCTTTATTTTTGCTACAAGTCTTGATATCCATTCCTTCGTTTAATAAATCGCTAAAAATTTCTATCACTTCTCTAGTGAAATTTAGAGCATTTTGTAGTATAATATCCTCAAAGATATTTTTTTTCACAAGAGACACCCCTTTCTGTGTTGTTTTGTTTTCCATAATCTATTTTATCACAGGGGTTGTCTCTTGTTTTTTTTACTCAAAAAATCCTACGATAATTTTACACTATGCTCGAAACAAATAAGTAGCTGACTTGACTTCTTGAGGGGCGAATAAGTACAGCCACTTTGACTTTAACTTATTCAAGTATGGTGAGAAAGACAAACCCATGAACAAATGTCGTAAAAGGTGTAATAATAACAATTTAGTAAGCTTTCTGGGAATTCGTCCCTCATGAAAATAGTTAGTTGCTAAAATTAGGCTTACTCCTCCAAAAAGCGCGAAATAACTCCAATTCATGAGATAATTTCCTCCTTATCTAAAGCTGTTTAACTCCAGACAATTATCTGGAGTTAAACAGTACTATTTGGCTTCCTGACCCGACCTGCCTCTACAGTCAAGTATAGTAGGCTTCTTCTTCAAAAAGTGAGTTAAAGCTATAAGAATTTAAGATCATGGCGCCGGCACTAAAATCAAGATATTATTTGATTGTTTTAGATTCCAGGATTTTCCCCGAGTAAAAATCAATAAAGTAAACTTCATGCTTTTCTTCATTTGTGACATAAGCACTCCAATAAACTTCTGTTATTTTTTCTCTTTCTTTAGCATTTTCAGATGTTGCTCTGAAGTCCAAAACTAACGAACGGATGGCACTCTTTGGCACACCTCGTGCCTGTAAAATTTCTCTGGCTTTGGTTTCGGTTATTCCCTGCTCAAGATATACAAAGTTTGGAGGCTCATTACCGTTTCGTACCCATACCACAAGTTTCTTCCCATTCTTATCGAAGCCGTAGAGAACTCGTTTACGAGGACCCGGTAGGGTGATATCAGTATTTTCAACAGAAATTAAAGGAGTATAGCGTTTCGCCAATTTTATGGCCTCGGGAAGCGAAGGTACTTTTTCACCAACTGTAGCATTGTTCTTTAGCAAAAACATGAAGACGATAATGGTAATTATCAAAAGTAAAAAAAGTACAGGTTTAAGAAAATTCTCAAATGGCATGAGTTCAACACTCCTAATAAGAGATAAATCGAGTAAGCGGGGGTGATTAACCCCCTTCTCCGGGTATTGAGTAGGGCAGCGCTAGGTGATCAGTCTAGCGCTGTCCCTCTCACAGAACCGTGCGTACGGGCCACGTACACGGCTCCTGGTAAGTCGTTAACTTTCATAATTTGAAAGTCATTATGCACACTTCTTCCTGATCTATCTCCCTCGGGACTTTCACACTATGGACAAAGCACCATGCCCGGGCGCACATCGACAGGACCGGTTCTGGCCCGCCATTTTCTTTTAAGGGCCTACGAGGGAATAAACTGTGTCATTACCACGTAGTTGTAATCCCTGCCATAAGCCACATAAATTGTTTTGGTGGTTGTAGACCAATTATCATGAATTACCATATACTGGTGACCGTTTGATGAACCGTTATATACGTATTCCTTGTAACCAACTCCAGTTACAGTATGGTCACCATAATAAGTTTGATCAATAAAGGACAATAAATTTGGTCTTTGGGCATCAATTTCATTTTTGAAATCAGTATAGGATACACTAGTGCCAAAAAACCAGTTTCCAAAATTTTTGGAGGTGGCGTTAGTTAGGCCTTGATTATGCGCATAATCTCTCATACCATCATCAATATTATAAATCTTCGTACTACCTGCGCCGTCAGACGTTTGCGTTGTTCCCATCGTTTCCCTAAGAGCCATGACTACATCTTCCTGGGTTGTAGGCATTAAGTTTTGGTAATTGCTATCTTTATTGGCCCAATATGCCATAACATTGGAACCAGCAGTAGGAGCACAACCGGTCCATTGTCCTTCTTCGTATTGCCATTGGTTTATATCCGGTACATTTGAAATATAATTTCTGTTCATACTATCATAACCCGTTTCCCAATTACTAGGGTCTACGTCTGTCACACCGTCGTGGTCATTACCAATTTCAGCCACACTCATAAAAATATGTTTCCAGAACAACCTTGCTTTTTCTATTTCTTTATCGCTTCTTTTGCGCTGATCGGCATTTTCGTACCTAGAAACTTTATGTATAAAAAGTTTGCTACCGTTTGGGGCTTTAATGATCTTATTACCGTTCTTCATTTCGCATTGAAGAGCAAATCGCCCTGCACCAAGACTCACCATTTTTTCTCCTACAATTTCTCCTTTCACTGTCTTTCTTATGCTATTACGTTGTATATCGTCAAACACTTTTCCTTCCTAGCTGAAGCTTAGGACAGGATATTCGTCAAGAGAATTTCCAATAAAAACGAAGCCCGCGTCTTGGCCATTAACTTGAATATTAAACAAGTAACCCCTGACCTCGTTGTTTAAGTCAAAGACGGTCTGAGCTTTTGAAAGAGTGACCTTGCCTCCTTTCCACTCTGAATTAGTATCGGTTTGTATATCGTTTAAAATATGAAAAATTGCCGCTTTTTTGGCGATTGCTGGCGTTATATCATTTTTTCTACCGCGACTGCGGTTCCACTCACCATTAATAAAAGCAAAGTTGCAATTAAAAAAATACGTACGATTTTCATAGTAAAATAACCTCCCCAAGATTGCTTTTTCATTTGAAATTACAATTCACCACAAAATCTTGACACAGACAAGAACCATTTTTCACTTGACAAATACATTAATTTTATAATATAGTTTAATAGAATATTTTAAGATTAAAAATATAATTAAAACAGAAAATAAAAATATATCAGCTCTAAAGCTTATTTTAGTTATGTTATTTAAAGAAGTAATTCTAAATTATTATTTGGTATATTATAATCGTAATACTCTAAAAATTTGAAAGGCAATCCTAATCCGTGTTTAAAGTTTGAATAATCTTTAAATTTGTCAAAAAATATCGTTGATAAAGTAATAATCGCACTTATAACTAATAGTTAGAATTTTTCATTATAAACCACATTCCTTTCGTTTTGCTCAGTAATTTTTGAGGACCCCGATGAGCCAGTAAATAGAATTATAATTAATGAACTTTCTGTGTCTTTTGAAAAAGAAATTGACAGAAAAGAACTAGAAAAACAAATTATAAAAACTGTTTCTGAGTTTTTACGCGATATTGGTGTCATCTCAGTATATTCTAATAATACATCTTTACCTAGGGAAGAAATAGGATTTATGCTAGAAAAAAATAAATTATATTTTAGTTTAAAATAAAACCCCTCACAAGGAGGGATTTTATTTTGCTAATTCATATATAGCGTGAGCATAAATTTTTGCATTTAATATTAAATCTTCAATTTCTATATATTCATCTGCTTGATGGGCTAATTCTGGTTTGTCGGGGAAAACAGGCCCAAATGCCACTGTGTTAGGCATCTCTTTCGCGTAAGTTCCTCCACCTATTGCTAAAAGCTCTGCCTTTTGTCCCGTCTGTTCTTCGTAAACATTGCTCAGAGTTTTTATCAAAGGATGGTCTGGTGGGAAATATAAAGGTGGCTGATGGAGCATGTCTTCTATTCTCATTCCATTAGATTTGATTTTCTCTTCGAAAATATTCATCCAATCCTCGTATTTATATTTTACAGGATATCTGATATTTAAACCTAACACTCCTTTGCTTTCATCCAATTGAATAGTGCCAACGTTAAAAGTCAATTCTCCTGTTTCATCTTTTAAGTATATCCCAAAAGTTTTTCCATCCGTTTCCATCCCGACATTTGTAGCAAAGAAACGTATAAAATCTCTCACATCGCTATCTTCTAAATCGATTCTGTCAAGGAAGAGAAATAACTGCATTATAGCATTTTTTCCTAAATGCGGAAGACTGCCATGAGCTGAAACCCCTACTGATTTGATTACAAGCATTTCCCCTTTTTCTTCAGCCTTCAAATTATAACCAGTCTCTTTTACGAAAGCTTCTAACTTATCTTGAATTTCTTTCTTCTTATCTGCTTCTTTTACCTTTAGACCAGCTTCACAATAGCCTGGCACTACATTGGGCCTTTCTCCACCTTTGATATATTCTATAACTATATTACTGGGCTTTTTATTAAACTCTTTTACTACATCAAACATTGTTATACCTTTTTCTGCATATATAATTGGATATTGGGCATCTGGAGTAAAGCCCATTGTAGGCGCTTCATCGTGTTTTAAATAATAAGGAATTTCGTGAGAACCATTCTCTTCATTTGTACCAAATAAAATCCTTACTCTCTTCGAAAGCTTCAATCCTGCATCTTTTATAGCTTTTAAGCCATATAAAGCCGCAATTATTGGGCCTTTATCATCTACAGTACCTCTTCCATATATCTTTCCCTCATGGATTTCGGCACCATACGATGATAAGTCCACCCATCACCTTCTGGAACTACATCTAAATGTCCCAAAACTCCTATCATTTCTTCTCCTTCGCCGTATTCTGCATACCCTACATAGCCATCTACATTTTTAGTTTTAAAGCCCAAACTTTGCGCAATCTCTAAAGCTTTATCTAACGCTTTGGCAACACCTTCTCCATAGGGCATTCCTGGTTTCGGTTCATCTTGTACGCTTTTTATCCTGACCAATTCTTGAACAGATTTTATAATGTCATCTCTCATATCATCTATGTAGAATTTAAATCCATAAAAATCCCTCCAATAATTTGGTATCATGTTACTATTATATATTTTTGATAAAATGTTTTCAATATTTTTCTCTTTACTTTCCCCTTTTCAAGCCCATAGCATTCAAAAAAGTATTGTTTAAACAGCAATTCGCCATACGCATATTTCATGTAAAACTTGGTTATCCTCATAACAATCATTAATCCAAATTTTACCCATATACAATATAAAGATATAACCTCCTCATTTGCATGATTCGGTTATATCTTGTGATAAAAAAATAAATCTATGGATAAAAATATTTTCCTTCGGTTTGGCAGAGATAAGGGGATTCGAACCCCTGACCTCATGCATGCGAAATATGTGCTCTCCCTACTGAGCTATATCCACATACAACCTATATAAAAAATGGTGGGGTTAACAGGATTCGAACCTGTGGCCTCTACGATGTCAACGTAGCGCTCTGACCAGCTGAGCTATAACCCCACTTCTTGCTTTTTTATTATACAATTTTAATAAAAGGTTGTCAATATTTACGCTTTCTATATATAAGCTTTGAGGACCTTGCAATTTCCTTCCATTGTGTAACTCGTAATAGAAGCAGGTATTAACACAGTCTCTCCTGCTTTTAAATCAGTGGTGCCTTCAGTATAGGCAATTCTACAATATCCTTCTACAGCTGTTAAAGTGTTAAATTTTCCTTCTGTATCTATTTTTACCTCTTCATTTATCTCAATTATACTTACCTGAAAATATGGGGATTTAACAACATGAGATATGCGTCCGCCTTGTATTTCTTCAAATTCAGGTATTATTTTATCTGTTTTTAAATTAAAATCTATAACATCTAATGCTTTTTCTATATGTAACTCTCTTTTTCTTCCAAATTCATCTACTCTATTGTAATCATACACTCTATAGGTAAGGTCTGAATTTTGTTGAATTTCACAAATAAGTATACCTTCACCTATAGCATGCACCATCCCTGAAGGTATGTAAACCACATCTCCTGGTTTTATTTCTATTTCTTTTAAACACTCTTCTAATCTTTCTTCCTCTAATAGCCTTTTAAATTCTTCTTTTGTAGTTCCTTCTTTTAAGCCACATACAAGTTTAGCTCCTGGTTTTGCATCTATTATATACCACATCTCGGTTTTTCCAGAATCGCCATTTTCATATTTAAAAGCATATTCATCATCTGGATGAACTTGGACAGAAAGTTTGTCTTGCGCATCGATTATTTTGATGAGTAAAGGAAATCTTCGATAATTTACCCCTTTGCCATATATATCTTCAGAAAATTTGTAAGCTATATCACTTAGTTTTTGGCCATTAAATTCTCCACTCTCAATTACACTGACAGCCGTTCTATTATCAGATATTGTCCACAATTCTCCAATTTTTTTACCCTCGGGAATATCAAATCCAAATTTATCTCTTAATGCAGTACCTCCCCATATTCTTTCCATAAAAATAGGCTTAAATTTTAAAGGTTTCATCAACTATCAGCTCCTTTTTTAATTATTTTAAAAGAGGATAAACAAGGTTATCCTCTTTTAAAAATTATTCAGCTATTTCTAATGCAATCTTTACCATGTCCATAAAAGTCTTTTGCCTCTCTTCTGCTGTCGTCGCTTCTCCAGTAACCAAGCTATCGCTCACTGTCAATATTGTAAGAGCATCTACATTGTACTTAGCAGCCAAAGTATATAGTCCTGCAGTTTCCATCTCTACTGCCAAAACACCAAACCTCGCCCATAGTTTCCAGCTGTCTGGGTCATCATGATAAAAAGTATCTGTTGTAAGAATATTCCCTACTTTAGGTTGTATTCCTAATTCTATCGCTTTATCATAAGCTTTTTTTAATAACTTAAAACTTGCTGTAGGAGCATAATCCATACCATTAAACCTAATTTTATTTATTGCAGAGTCCGTAGACGAACTCATAGCAATTACTATATCTCTAATCTTGATATCTGGTTGCAGAGAACCACATGTACCTATTCTTATAAGATTTTTCACGTTATAACTGGTTATAAGTTCATTTACATAAATAGACAAAGAAGGTACTCCCATCCCTGTTCCTTGAACTGACACTCTTTTCCCTTTATAATATCCTGTAAAACCATACATCCCTCTGACTTCATTGTAACATTTCGCCTCTTCAAGGAAATTTTCCGCTATGTATTTAGCCCTTAAAGGATCTCCTGGCAATAACACTGTTTGAGCAATTTCGTTTTCTTTAGCACCAATATGTACGCTCATCTAAATCTCTCCTTTTATAATAATTATGTCATATATAATATTAGCAAAAAAGAGTTTTTTAATCAAACAAAAATTTATAGATCAAACAAATTTTAAGCTGGCAAAATAGTGACAAATAAAAAATAAGACCCGCGGAAAGCAGGACTTTTCAGCATGTGAGCAAGTCTATAAGCCGAGTTCTGTCGAGGATGGCCATCTATCTAGGGTGCCAGTTGCCTGACACCTCCAGCGGCATAACCCGAGGGAAACGGCGGGCCACCTACTCCCTCCTATTCGCCTTGCTCCGGGTGGGGTTTGCAGAGCAGACCAGTCGCCTGGTCCCTGGTGAGCTCTTACCTCACCTTTCCACCCTTACCCGGCACTTCACAAGTTGAGTGCCAGGCGGTATATTTCTGTTGCACTTTCCTTGGAGTCGCCTCCACCGGGTATTACCCGGCACCCTGCCCTGTGGAGCTCGGACTTTCCTCGTGCGCAAATCGCACGCGGCCATCCGACTTACTCACATGCATTATTTTTATATATTTTTCTTATATCAACCTAATATAGGTTATCATATATACTCAGTTTTGTCAATACAATTATACATACACAAAAGGATCTTTTTGAACCTCACTCACTAATACTTCTATTTCATACCCCTGTCTTTGAGTTTCGTCAACTATATATTCGGCGATAAATCTTACTGCAATATTCTCTGTTGCAAAATGTCCCGCATCAATCAAAGATAATCCGAGGTGTTGGGCCTCTACAGCATCGTGATAGCCTATATCTGCTGTTATTAACACATCTGCTCCTCTCAAAGCAGCCTTGTGAATAAGACTTGCACCGCTTCCACCACATACGGCTACTTTTTTAATCTTTTTATTTAGATCACCTACTACTCTCAAGTTATTAATTTTAAGTTTCGTTTTTACTTGCAAAACTAACTCTTGCAACGTAATCTCCGAAATAGTTCCAATTCTTCCCAGTCCATATTCCTCTTTAATATTTTCCAAAGGATAAATATCATAAGCAACCTCTTCATAGGGGTGGACATTCAGCATTGCAGTAACTACTTTTTCTAAATATTTCTGAGGTACTATAGTTTCTATCTTTACTTCTTCTGTCTTTTCTAATTTTCCTATTTCACCAATAAACGGGTTTGTTCCTTCTAAAGGTCTATAAGTTCCAATGCCTCGACTTTGGAAAGTAGAATCGCTGTAATTCCCAATAAAGCCAGCACCTGCACTGCACATAGCATTTCTTACTACTTCTTCATATCCTTGTGGCACATAAACTACAATCTTTTTATATCCTTCGGAATAAGTGACATCCAAAACTTCCCTATCGTATATTCCTAAGACATTGCACAAAATATCATTCATACCATTTGGAGCTATGTCAAAAGAGGTGTGGGCCGCGTAAAGGGAAATATCATTTTTAATAAGTTGTATTAGCAATGAGCCTACTGGATTATCAGTCTAATATTTTTTATTGGCTTAAAAATTAACGGATGATGAGTTACAATCATATCTACTTTTTTATTAACTGCTTCCTTAACTACTTCAAAAGTAGCATCTAAAGCTACCAAAATTTTGGAAACCTCTTTAGAGCCATCTCCTACCAATAATCCTACGTTATCCCATTCTTCTGCAAATTTACGCGCTGCAAGCTTATCCATTATGGAAGCTATCACTTGGCATTTCAAGCCATTTATTAACACCTCGAATTTCTTTACTTTTTCCTCTAATTGCTTACGCTTTTTATTGCACTTAGGAAGTTTATCTATAATTTGTTTCATTTTGTCAATTTTATACTGTAAGAATTCTTTTAACAGAGGATGTTTTTTTTGTATAAGTTTTTCTCCTATTTCATAATATATGTCATTTTTGACTTTTTGTCTACCATGTTCTGCTACTATTATTTCATAATATCTTTGCTTTTCCTTAACTAATTCCTCATCACAAATTTTATATCCATTTTCTATTAAGTATTCCCTCAAATATGCCGAATCTCTCATTGGTTGAAGTAAAAATTTTTTAATAGTTTTTGCAATATCTTTTCCTTCTTCTAATATTTTTGTAATTAAAATTCCTCCCATACCTGCAATGACAACCACGTCTACTTCCCCTGGCAACAAAACATGAAGACCATCACCTAACCTCGTGTCTATCAAAGATTGCAAATTTCTTTTCTCAACTTCTTTTACAGCTTTATTCAATGAGGCTTCATTTAGATCTGATGCCACCACATAGGTAGCTATTTTGTTTTCAATAAGGTAAACAGGAATAAAACCATGATCAGTGCCTATATCTGCTACTTTTGAATCCTTAGGAATATATTCAGCAATTTTTTTTAATCGTTGAGTAAATTTCATGTAATCCTCCTAAAAAGTATAAAAATAAAAAAGCATTTAAAGCTAAATGCTTTTTTCAAAATGGTGGGCCTTCAGGGATTCGAACCCCGGACCAATCGGTTATGAGCCGACCGCTCTGCCAGCTGAGCTAAAGGCCCAAAAAGTGGCTCCTCAGGTAGGATTCGAACCTACAACCTACCGGTTAACAGCCGGTTGCTCTACCCTTGAGCTACTGAGGAATACAATAATAATTATACCGATTTTTGCCCTATTGTCAAGAAGCTCATTTAATCAAGAAAATCTTTTAATTTTTTACTCCTGCTGGGATGTCTCAACTTTCTCAAAGCTTTTGCTTCAATTTGCCTTATGCGTTCTCTTGTTACATTAAATTCTTTTCCTACTTCCTCTAAAGTCCTTGCTCGACCGTCATCAAGTCCAAATCTCAGTCTTAGTACTTTCTCTTCCCTTGGAGTTAAAGTGTCAAGAACATCCATTAATTGCTCTTTTAGCATTGTAAATGCAGCAGCCTCTGCTGGAGCTGGGGCATCTTCATCGGGTATAAAATCCCCCAAATGGCTGTCTTCTTCTTCACCTATAGGAGTTTCCAAAGATACAGGCTCTTGAGCTATTTTCATTATCTCTCTTACTTTTTCTTCTGGCATTCCCATCTCTTTAGCTAACTCTTCAGGCGTAGGTTCGCGACCTAATTCCTGCAGCAATTGTCTTTGGACTCTTATCAATTTGTTGATAGTTTCTACCATGTGCACAGGAATTCTTATAGTTCTCGCTTGGTCTGCAATAGCTCTTGTAATAGCCTGCCTTATCCACCACGTAGCATAAGTACTGAATTTGTAGCCTTTTCTATAGTCAAACTTTTCAACAGCTTTAAGTAATCCTAAATTCCCTTCTTGTATCAGGTCTAAAAAAAGCATTCCTCTACCTACATATCTTTTTGCTATACTTACAACCAATCTTAAATTGGCTTCTATAAGTCTTTTTTTAGCTTCTTCGTCCCCTTGTTCAATTCTTTTTGCTAATTCAATCTCTTCCTCAGGAGTTAAAAGAGGAATCTTTCCTATCTCTTTTAAATACATTCTAACAGGATCATCTATACTAATTCCTTCAGGAAGAGAAAGATCTAAATCTAAATCTTCTTCATTTATTTCTTCTTGACGGGGTTCCTCACCAACAATTTCAATTCCCATGTCTTCAAAAGCATCATAAACTTTCTCAATTTGGTCAGGATTTAAATCAATATCCTCTAAGGAATCCATTATCTCATTGTAGGTGAGCATCCCAGTTTTTTTGCCTTTATTTATAAGTTCTGTAATGGCATCTTTAGACAATTCTTCGTTGTTCATAGGTTTCCCCTCCCTATGGGTTTCTTTCTTTTTGGCCATTTTTTATCTTTAGCATCTCCTTTTCACAATTTTGTAATTCTATTAAAAGCTGTCTCTCTTTTTCTATATCCCCCAACATATGAGCCTCATTTATAGCTTTTTTGATGTTTTCTCTTTTAACTGCCAAACTATTAATGAGAATCTTGTTTATAATATCATCTGCAGCTTGTTCAGTAATATTTTCACTCTCGTAAAAAGCTTTAATAATATCGTTAAACTCAGATATGAGATCTTCATCTTGTAATAAATATACAATGTCGTTTATTTGAACTTTTTCTCCAACTTCCAGCCTTGACATTATTTCTTCAAAAACTGGCCTTAACTTAACATTCTCCAACATATCAGGAGTAATTGTCTCTTTTATCCTTTTGTAAAGATCATTATCATACAGTATCAATGCAATTAAGTATTTTTCAGGCGATATTTTATTACTACTGTATATATTATGCCTTATATTACCAGCCATATACATATTTTTTTGATTTTTTCTAATTTTCCTATTGACAAAACGACTAACCTCTGTTCTCACTGCATTTTCAGGTATTTGGGCAACTTTAGCTACGGAAGAAATATAAACTTCTCTTTTCACTTCATCAGAAAGGTTTGCAATATCTTTTGCAATTTTTTTAACATATACTATTCTATCTTGAGGATTATCAAGATCAAGATTTTTTCTGTATACTTTTGCTTTAAACTCAATTAAACTCTCGGCATTTTCTATTAATTGATTAAATGCTTCTACTCCTTCCTTTTTTATAAACTCATCAGGGTCTTTCCCCTCAGGTATAGTCAATACTTTTATATTTAAATTCAATTCATCGAGAATGTCAAGTCCCCTTATGGCAGCACTAACACCAGCTTCATCTGCATCGTAGGCAATTATAACATTTCTTTTATATCTTTTTATAAGTTTTGCTTGGTCCTCTGTCAAAGCAGTTCCTAAAGAAGCCACAGCACAATCTATTCCGGCCTGATGTAAAGAAATAGCATCCATATACCCTTCTACAATTATAAATTTATCTTGTTGAGTTTTTTTTAGCAAAATTTTATTGCAAATAGGGTTTTGCCTTTTTTAAAAACTTCCGTCTCAGGTGTGTTTAAATATTTAGGCAAACTATCATCAATTGCTCGGCCTCCAAAACCTATAACATTTCCCTTTAAATCTATAATAGGAAACATTACTCTATTTCTAAATCTGTCGTAATAGCGGTTATTTTTTTGTGACAAAAGTCCCGCCTTTAATAAAAAATTTTCTGTGTAACCTTTTTCCTTTAAAAAATTTAAAAGACCATTTCCCTCAGGTGGCGAATAACCTATTCCAAATTTCTTTATCGTAGCTTCTGTTAAACCTCTTTTTCTTATATAAGCTAAAGCTTGTCTGCCTTCTTCAGAAAAAAGCTTATTGTAAAAATACACAGCTGCTAATTTATTTACTTTGCATATTTCCCCAATAAGTTTCTTTTTTTGATACTCCTTTTCTGTCAACTCGACCTCTTCAAGAGTTATTCCTACTCTGTCCGCTAAAAATTCAATTGCTTCTTTAAAAGTCAAATTTTCAATATCCATTATAAAAGTAACGACATTTCCACTGGCATTACATCCAAAACAGTGATAAACCTGTTTTTCTTGACTGACCATAAAAGATGGTGTTTTTTCCCTATGAAAAGGGCACAGACCTTTAAATTCTTTTCCCGCTTTTTTTAATTCTACATACTCTGAAATAACATCTATTATGTCATTTGCTTCTATCACTCTTTCAATCATTTCTCTTGAATAAGCCATCAATACCACCTAGTTATTCTATTCGACAAAAATTGTTAAAATCCTCTTTTGTCTAAACTAACTTGTCACCAACGACCAATATATATTCGACAAAAGATTTAAAAATCCTCCTTTAGTTGTATTAAATTTTTGTTAAAACTAAAAAATTTTACTCAACCCAAGAACTAGGCAAAAAAATCTCTTTGTATTTTAAAAGAGCATATTTGTCTGTCATGCCAGCAATATAATCAGCAACAGCTCTTTCTCTTCCATAGAGTTCAACAAGTTTTATAAATTCTTCAGGCATCTTGTCAATATTATCATAAAAATAATAAAACAATTGTTCTACTATTCGTTTAGCTTTTTCCTCATCTTTTTTGGCTCTTGACCCAATATAGACCTTTTTGAACAAAAAATCTCTCAAGCTATACGTAGCCTCATAAATTTCTTTGCTCATTGAAACTTTTGGCTTTCCTAAACTATTGTTTATAACATCTTTTACCATTGTATCTATTCTTTTACTATGCTCATCCCCTAAAATTGCTATTAAATCTTTAGGTAAATCTTTGGGGTTTAAAACTTTTCCTCGTATTGCATCATCAATATCATGGTTAATATAAGCTATCTTATCGGAAATTTGCACTACTTGTCCCTCTAATGTCTGAGGTTTCCCTGAAGTAGAGTGGTTATAAATGCCATCTTTGACCTCCCAAGTTAAATTAAGTCCATTCCCATTTTTTTCTAAAATCTCAATTACTCTAATACTTTGTTCATTATGCCTAAAACCACCTTTTAAAAGTCTATTTAAAACCTCTTCACCAGAATGACCAAAAGGAGTATGTCCTAAATCATGACCTAAAGCAATAGCTTCTGTCAAATCTTCATTTAACCTCAAAGCTCTTGCAATGGTTCTTGCAATCTGAGCTACTTCTAATGTATGAGTAAGCCTTGTCCTATAATGGTCACCTTCTGGAGAAATGAAGACCTGTGTTTTGTGGCTCAATCTTCTAAAAGCTTTGCTGTGAATAATCCTATCCCTATCTCTTTGAAATTCTGTCCTTACATCGCATTTTTCCTCTTCTCTATCCCTGCCGCGAGTTTCACGGCTTTTTGTCGCATAAGGAGAAAGCAGTTGATATTCTAATTCTTCTGTAATTTCTCTAATTTTCATTTGACCACCTAGCCTTTTTTATTTATGGTGGTAAAAATAAAAACCCATAAAAGGGTTTTTCCATCTCTTTTTAATGTCCTTTTTTATTTAGCCATCATTACTGTTAACACCATAGACAAAATTATAAACAACACCGCTGCTATGGTAGTAAGTTTCTCCAGTGTCCCCTCCATAGTTCGAGCTTTATTTTTCCCAAAAAACGTTTCTGCTCCTCCTGCAATAACGCCTGAAATACCTGCACTTCTGCCCTTTTGTAAAAGTATAACTACTATTAAGAAAATGCTAACCAAAATCTGTATACCCATCAGTACAGTTTTTAGCATATTTACACCGCCTTATCTCTAATTTTTGCTCTGTCAAAACACAATACTACATATTATATTATATCTCTAATGTATCTCTTAATCAAGGGTTTTTATTAAAAAGTGTGTGCCAAAAGTTAATAGTTGCCCACCTCCGCCATCCTTAGCTTCGGCCCCGCTTCTGTTTCTTCCTCTCGCAAACTTGCTTCTGCTCCGCCAAGTCACTTCTCTTATGCAAAATGTCAGCAATATTCCTAACTTATAATTTTACAGACTATTAAATAAGGGAATCCTTTTTGGATCCCTTATTTTTTAATATTGTAAAAAGCATTTTTGCCAAGATATTGGGCTGTACTTCCTAAAACTTCTTCAATTCTTAAAATCTGATTGTATTTTACAACTCTGTCAGTTCTTGCAGGTGCTCCAGTTTTAATTTGTCCTGCATTTACTCCAACCACGAGGTCTGCAATTGTGGAATCTTCTGTCTCTCCGGAACGGTGAGACACGACAGCCGTGTAACCTGCTCTTTTTGCCATTTCAATAGCGTCCAAAGTTTCTGTCAATGTCCCTATTTGATTGAGCTTTATAAGTATTGAATTCGCAACTCCCATATTGATACCTTTCAAAAGTCTTTGAGTATTCGTTACAAATAAGTCATCTCCAACTAATTGTATTTTCTCTCCTAATCTCTCTGTTAACAATTTCCATCCTTCCCAGTCCTCTTCTGCAAGCCCATCTTCAATTGAAACAATAGGATATTTATTGACAAGTTGTTCCCAAAAGTCTACCATTCTTCAGAGGTTCTAACGATTCCTTCTCCTTCAAAATGATATTTCCCATCTTCTTTATAAAGCTCCGTTGAAGCAGGATCTAATGCCAATACTACATCATCTCCTGGAACATATCCTGCTTTCTCTATAGCTTCTAGTATGACTTGTATAGCTTCTTCGTTTGATGTAAGGTTAGGTGCAAATCCTCCTTCATCGCCAACTGTAGTGCTTAATCCTTTGGAATGTAACACGTTTTTTAAATTATGATAAACCTCTGAACACATTCTTAACGCTTCTCGGAAATTTGGAGCACCAACAGGCATGATCATAAATTCTTGTATGTCCACATTATTGTCGGCGTGCTTTCCACCGTTTAATATGTTCATCATAGGTACTGGCAAAGTTTTTGCATTTACACCACCAATGTATTGATACAAAGGTAAACCACACTCTTCAGCTGCTGCTTTTGCAACTGCCAATGATACCCCTAAAATCGCGTTTGCTCCTAATTTGCTCTTATTTGGAGTTCCATCTAGTTCAATCATCGTTTTGTCAATTGCTACTTGGTCTTGTGCCTCCATTCCAATTAGTTCTGGAGCAATTACATCATTAACATTTCGAACAGCTTTTAGTACACCTTTTCCCAAATACCTTGACTTGTCTCCATCTCTTAATTCAACTGCTTCAAAAGCTCCCGTAGAAGCGCCTGAAGGCACAGCAGCTCTCCCCACTGCACCGCTATCTAATTCTACCTCTACTTCAACTGTAGGATTTCCACGGGAGTCAAGTATTTCTCTTGCAAAAATATCAATAATCGATGACATGACAACTTCTCCTTTCTTTTTAATTTTATTTTCTTCCAATAATTAAGGATTTACCTGTCATTTCTTGAGGCATAGGCAGTTTCATTATGTCTAATACAGTTGGAGCAATATCGGCCAGTATTCCATCTTTCCTCAAATCAATATCTCCCTCACCTATAACAATAAATGGCACTGGGTTTGTAGTATGAGCAGTTTGTGGTTCTTTTGTCACTGGATCAATCATTTCTTCTGCATTGCCGTGATCAGCGGTTATAATTATTGTTCCTCCTACACTTTGAACAGCATTTACTATTCTTCCAAGGCACTCATCTATTGCTTCAATCGCTTTTATTGCAGCATTTAAAACTCCTGTATGACCTACCATATCAGGATTTGCAAAGTTTAAAAGAATAAAACCATATTGATTTGACATAATCTTAGGTATTACAGTATCTGTAACCTCATAGGCACTCATTTCCGGTTTTAAGTCGTAAGTCGCTACTTTAGGAGAAGGAACTAAAATTCTTTCTTCACCATCATTAGGTTCCTCTACGCCACCATTGAAAAAGAAAGTTACATGAGCGTATTTTTCAGTTTCTGCAATTCTAAGCTGTTTAATCCCTTTTTTACTTAAGTATTCACCAAGAGTATTCTCTAGTCTTTCTGGTTTATACGCCACATGTATGTTTTCAAAGGTTTCATCATACTGAGTCATTGACACAAAAAATACAGGAAAATATCCCTTTTCTCTTTCAAAATGGTTAAATACCTCGTCAATAAAAGCTCTTGTAAGCTGTCTCGCTCTATCGGGTCTAAAATTGAAAAATATTATGGAATCTTCTGCATCTACTGTAGCAATTGGTTTTCCATTTTCCAAAATTACCGTTGGTTCTACAAACTCGTCAGTTTGGTCTTTTGAATAAGCTATATCTATTGCTTCCATTGGTGAATTAGCATAAACACCTTTTCCCAAAACTATTGCATCATAAGCTTTTTTAGTTCTATCCCATCTTTTGTCTCTGTCCATCGCATAATATCTTCCAGAAATCGTTGCAATCTTCCCTATACCAATCCTGTTTGACTCTTCTTCAAATTGTCTTATATATTCCTTTGCACAAGCAGGTGGAACATCTCTTCCATCTAAGAAAGCATGAACATATACTTCTTTTAGTCCCTGGTCTTTAGCCAACTTCATTAAAGCAAATAAATGGGTTATGTGGCTGTGAACTCCTCCATCTGACAAAAGGCCAAAAAGATGTAGCTTAGAGTTGTTTTTCTTTACATTTTCTACTGCATCTAAAAACTCTTTTTTCGTAAAAAATGTCCCTTCTTTTATATCTTTGCTAATTCTTGTAAGTTCTTGATATACTATTCTTCCCGCTCCAATATTTAAGTGTCCTACTTCTGAATTACCCATTTGTCCTTCAGGAAGTCCCACTGCAAGGCCACTTGCGGAAAGAATTGTGTGAGGATAATTTTTAAAATAAAAATCTAAATTTGGCGTATTAGCTAAATATACTGCATTTCCTTCTTTTTTGTTTGATATTCCAAATCCGTCTAGTACAACTAGCATCACTAATTTTTCAGGCATATAATCCTCTCCTTAATAATTGACAATCTTTGCAAAATCTGTTGCTACAAGACTTGCTCCCCCTACTAAAGCCCCATCTATATCGCTTTCTGCCATGAGTTCAGAGATGTTTTCTGGTTTTACACTCCCCCCATATTGTATTCTAACTAAACTTGCTTTTTCTTTTCCATAAAGGGAAGCTATAGTATTTCTTATAGCTTTTATGACTTCATTGGCATCTTCAGCTGTAGCCGTTTTGCCAGTACCTATAGCCCAAATTGGCTCATAAGCTATTACTACCCTGACGATGTCATCTGGCGAAACGCCTTTTAATGCCTCTTTAGTTTGACTTAAAACTACTTCAAAAGTTTTTCCTTCTTCTCTTTGAGAAAGAGATTCTCCTACACACACAATAGGACTTAAGCCGTGAGATAGAGCGGATAAGACTTTTTTATTTACCGTTTCATCCGTCTCACCAAAATACTGCCTTCTTTCAGAGTGACCTATTACAACGTATTTCACGCCAATCTCTTTAAGCATTAAAGGCGAAATTTCTCCTGTATATGCACCCTTTTCTTCCCAAAACATATTTTGAGCACCCAAAAGAATATTTGTACCTTTGATGACTTTGCTCACTTCTGTCAAGTCCACAAAAGGAGGTATGACTACCACTTCCGCTTTTGCCTCTTTTACTTGAGGTATCAATTCCTCAACTAACTTCACAGCTTCAGAAGGGGTCATGTGCATTTTCCAATTACCTGCAATTATTGGTCTTCTCAAAGCAAACACCCCTTTACTTGTCATTTAAAACATCAATCCCCGGCAACACTTTGCCTTCTAAAAACTCTAGTGATGCCCCTCCTCCAGTAGAAATATGAGTAACTTTATCAGCATAGCCCAATTGCTCTATAGCGCTGCAGAATCGCCACCACCTACTATTGTAGTACCTTTGCATTCACTTAAAGCTTTGGCAATGGCCTCTGTACCTTTTGCAAACTCAGGAATTTCAAAAACTCCCATAGGCCCGTTCCACACTACTGTCATGGCGTGTTTTATCACTTTTGAATATTCTTCAATAGTCTTAGGTCCAATGTCTACTCCTATTTGGTCTTTAGGCATTTTGTCTATATCCACTACTTCATAAGGTACACCTGATTTCAATTCTTTAGCAATAACTGTATCCACAGGAAGCATCAAATTAACACCTTTTTGCTTAGCCTTTTCCATTAATTCTTTGGCCAATTCTATCTTATCCTCTTCTAAAAGAGATTTTCCTATTTCATAGCCCTTCGCTTTAATAAAGGTGTAAGCCATACCACCGCCAATTAAAAGGCTATCTACTTTTTCTAATAAGTTTGTTATTACTCCTATTTTGTCTGAAACTTTAGCTCCTCCCAATATTGCAACAAAAGGTCTTTTTGGGTTTTCAAGCGCTTCTCCCATAATCATTAGCTCTTTTTCAATTAGAAAGCCTGATACTGCCGGCAAGTATGCAGCAACTCCTGCTGTTGAAGCATGAGCCCTGTGAGCCGTACCAAAAGCGTCATTTACATAAATATCTGCTAAAGAAGCTAATTCTTTTGCAAATTGAGGGTCATTTTTCTCTTCTTCTGCGTGGAATCTCACATTTTCTAAGAGCAATACTTCGCCTTCTTTTAATGCGGCTGCTTTCGCTCTTGCATCCTCTCCAATCACATCCTCTGCCATAGAAACTTGCTTACCTAAAAGTTCAGACAACCTTTTTGCAACAGGTTTTAAAGAATACTCTGGATTAAATTTTCCTTTTGGTCTTCCCAAATGAGATACAAGTATTACTTTAGCCTTATTATTTATTAAATATTCTATAGTGGGCAATGCTGCTTTTATACGCGTATCATCTGTTATATTTTTATTTTCATCCATAGGTACATTAAAGTCTACTCTAACTAAAACTCTTTTTCCCGCCACATCTATATCTCTTACGGTTTTTTTCATCACAAAAACCTCCTTATATTAGGATTTAAAGGTCCGGTCCATAAAAGGACACGGACCTTTTGTGTTAGAGCCTATCAGCAATATATTTTGCTAGGTCTACGACTCTGTTGGAGTAACCCCATTCATTGTCATACCAAGAAACAACTTTAACTAATGTTCCATCAATTACCATTGTAAGCGGTGCATCAACTATAGAAGACCTGTCGTCTCCCTTATAGTCCATTGAAACTAATGGCTCTTCAGAATATCCTAAAATGCCTTTCATATATGTTTCAGAAGCTTCTTTCAAGGCTGCATTTACTTCTTCAGCTGTGACAGGTACTTCAACTTCTGCAACTAAGTCAACAACAGATACGTCTGGGGTTGGAACTCTCATTGCAAAACCATTCAATTTTCCTTCTAGTTCTGGAATTACTAAGTGGATTGCTTTTGCAGCACCAGTTGTAGTAGGTATTATTGACATAGCAGCAGACCTCGCCCTTCTCAAATCCTTGTGAGGTAAATCAAGTATTCTCTGGTCATTGGTGTAAGAGTGAACTGTTGTCATCATACCTTTTTTAATACGGAATTTATCATTAATTACTTTAGCTATTGGTGCTAAACAGTTGGTTGTACAAGAAGCATTTGAAATCACATGATGGTTAGCCGGGTCATACATGTTCTCATTTACGCCCATAACAATTGTTATGTCCTCATTTTTAGCAGGTGCGGAAATTATAACTTTTTTCGCCCCCGCATGTATGTGCTTTATCGCATCGTCTTTGTTTGTAAATCTTCCTGTGGATTCAATTACAATGTCTACTCCTAATTCTTTCCATGGAAGTTTTGCAGGATCAGTTTCCTTGAAAATTTTGATTTGCTTACCATTTACAATTAGCGCATCATCCGTATAAGATACTTCTCCTTCAAATTTACCAAAAGTAGAATCGTATTTTAATAAATGAGCCAATGTTTTTGCATCTGTTAAATCGTTGACAGCTACAAATTCAAGGTCAACATTTTTTTTAAATGCAGCTCTGAATACATTTCTTCCAATTCTTCCAAAACCATTGATAGCAACTTTAACACCCATTATGTATTCCTCCTTGATTTTTTATTTTATAAACACCTGAAAAGGTGTTTTAAACAATTTTTAAAATCTCAAAAGCAGCGCCTTCATCAGTGACAAGCACCTGTACATTGCTACTTCTGCAGGTAGAAACAATAGCCTCTGCTTTGCTTTTTCCTCCAGATACAGCTATCAAATTTTTAACAAACTTTAAGTCCTCTAAAGTCAAGAAAATACTTGGGGTCGCATAGACCACCTTTCCTTCTTTATCAAAATAATATCCTAAAGCTTCAGATGTAGCATTTTCCCTCATTAAAAAATCTCTAATATCTTGTGGTAAATTTCTTCTTTCTGCCATTACATCAGAGCGTCCAATACCAAATATCAATATATCAGCTCTTTTTAAGGTTTCTACCACATCTCTTATATCTGGCTCTTTGATAAGACTTTTTACCGCTTCTTTTCCTAAATTATCTGGTACGTGCAACATTTTATATGTACCGCCGAGCTTTTTGGCTAAAATTGAAGCGATTGTGTTTGCTTGCTTTTCTACTTCTTTCCCCAATCCGCCACGAGCAGGTACAACTACTATGTTTGATTTGGAATAAAGCTGAGGCATTCCTTTTGCAACTTCTAAAACAGTTGATCCTCCAGTTAAAGCAATAATACTGTCATCATTTATTATATTTTTTAGGTAATTCGCTGCCGATTTTCCTAGTTCTTTTTTTATCATAGGGTCTTGTTCTACGTCTCCTGGGACCACTATGACTTTCTCAACACCCAGCTTGTCCTCTAACAAACTCTCAATATTGTTAAGCCCTTTAAGCTCATGTATAAAATCTTTCAAATTCTCAATTAATTCTTCTCCCTCTTTAGTAATAGTCATACCTAAGGGATTTATATCCACCAAACCTTGAGCCTTTAAAAAAGATACCTCAGTTCTAATTATTCGTTCCCCTATATTCAACTGGTGCGAAAGTGCCCTTCGCCCTATGGGTTGATTAAAATATATGTTTCGCATTATAGTATATCTCTTTTGAAGTAAATCTATTAACTCTGGTACTATTTTTTGTTGTAAAGCTATAATATCCTTCATGCCATTTCCCTCTTCAGGACAGTTAAAGTCCCGTCCTTCTATAAATGTCCCACGCTTCATAAAAAATATCCACACTAACTATTTTATACTATTAATAAAGCTTTTTCAATAGCCTAAATGGCATTTACATGCCCATTTTTTAATATCTTCTTCTTTTGATAGTAGAAGGAATATTGCATTCCTCTCTATATTTTGCCACTGTTCTTCTTGAAATATTAATATTTTTTTCTTTTAAAATATCAGCTATTTTTTGGTCACTTAGAGGATTTGCAGGGTCTTCTTCTTCAATCAATTTTTTTATGAGGTTTTTAATAGATTCAGCAGAAATTTCATTCCCATTTCTATTGGAAATACCAGATTGGAAAAAGAACTTTATCTCAAAAAGTCCTCGAGGAGTTGCAACATATTTGCCGTTTATAGCTCTGCTGACGGTAGACTCGTGAACACCTACAATATCAGCAACTTGCTTTTGCGTCATAGGCTTTAAATAATTTATGCCTCTGTCAAGAAAATCTTTTTGTAACTCCACTATTGCTTTAACTACTTTATACAAAGTTTCTTTTCTGCTTTCTAAACTTTTTATAAGCCACATAGCTGATTGCAGCTTCGTATTTATATATTTTTTAGCTTCTTCATCATTACTATTCAAAATAGAATGATAGTAATTATTAATCTTGAGCTTAGGAGTTATTGAATCGTTTACTATTACAAAGTATTCTCTATCTCTTTTTATCACTTCCACATCTGGTACAATATATCCTACATCTGCTGTAGAAGAAAAGCTACTTCCTGGTTTAGGATTGAGTTTTTTTATAAAATCTACAGCTTGTTGCACTTCTTTTAAGGAAATATTGTACAACTTTGCTAAATATGAATACTTACCTTCTGCAATTTCCTCAAGATGATAGTCTACCAATCTTTTATAATACCTTTGTAATTATCTTGAGCTAAAAGTTGGAGTTTTAAACATTCTTGCAAATTGCGAGCTGCAATTCCTGGAGGGTCAAAAGATTGGACTATAGATAACCCTTCTAACACCTCTTCTTCAGAACATTCTAAAATCTTCGCAATGTCTTTTATATCTTCTCTCAAATAACCACTCGGACTTAGACTAAATATTATATATTCACATATTTTTTTGATTTTGTGAGGAATAGGTGTTATATGAAGTTGAAACAAAAGGTGGTCGCTCAAAGAGGGCTTTGGAGACACAAAATTTTCATAATTGACTTCTTCAATTTCTTCATCATCAGAATCATCGTAATACATTCTCTCTTCTGTCTCTCGTATATATTTAGACAACTCATACAAGTCATATTCATATGCATCTTCTTCCTCAGATGTTTCTTCTTTTTCAAGAACAGGATTAGTCTCTAATTCCTGCTCTATAAGAGCATTAAGTTCTAAGGAATTTAACTGCAAAATCTCAATAGCCTGTTTTAGTTCAGGAGTCATTATAAGTTTTTGAGTTTGTTGAAGCTTTAAATCGAATTCCATCCTCATATTCATGCACCCTCAATCGCTATTAAAAAATTAATTCATTAATCAGTAAAACTCTTTTTAATTATTATATCATATTTAAACGTTTTATTAAATAAAAAGAAGAGTACTAATAAATTCGAAAATCTCTATACTCCCCTTTATAATCCGACCAATTTTCTTCCACATTGTCCACTCTTGCCCATCTCAAACCTGTTTTGATAAAATTTATCAATTCTTTAATATTTTCCTCTTCCCCTTCTGCAACTACTTCTACACTGCCATCGTAAAGATTTTCCGCATAACCTGCAATTCCCAAAGAAACTGCCTTTTGATACACAGAATACCTCAGTCCTACTCCTTGCACATGGCCAGTTATGCGCAAATGTACTGTTTTTTTCATAGAAATACTCCTTTCTTATGATTTCAATACAAACTTATCAATAACGTGCTTTACGCCATCCTCCATATTAGATTTCGTTATAAAGTCTGCTACTTTTTTGACCTCATCAATAGCATTTTCAACTGCAACACCTAAACCTGCAAATTTGATCATTTCTATATCGTTCTCACTATCTCCTATTGCTATCATTTCTTCTCTTTTTATTCCCAAATACTCTCCCAAAATCTCAAGTGCCCTTCCTTTGCTAACTCCTTTGTTCATAATTTCAACATTGTCTATATAGGAACTAGTTATGTGTATCGAGGCATTCTTTGACAATTCCCTCCTTATACTTTTTAATACTTCAACATCATCATTAAAAACTATGATTTTTAAAATACTATTTTTTAATTTGTTCAACTCTTTTAACGGCTCCTTTATCTCCTGGACATCCACTTTTAATTCTGTTTTAAATAGCTCATTCCATTCGGCATATCTTTGAAACTTATTTGTTATCTCAGGAGAAAACACTGTTTTCTCACTTATAAGCTGGAAATATGTATTGTACTTCTGGCATACTTTTACAATTTCCACCATGCTGTCATAATTTAGAATGTTTTCATAAATAGTGTTATTATCAGGGTCTCTTATCAAAGCACCATTGCTTGCAATTATGTAAGTTCTAAAGCCAATCATATCTGCGTAGGCATAAGCGGAAGCATAAACCCTTCCTGTAGATATTACTACATATACTCCCTTTTCCTGAGCTCTATGTAATGCTTCTATATTATCTTTAGATATAGTTTTATCATGTCTTAGAAGAGTATCATCCATATCTATAGCAATTAATTTATATTGCATCCCTTTCAACTCCTTATTTTATTGTGTTCAATTATATTATACATTATATCACTGTAAATTACCATATTGCCGATTTGTTCAAAACAATTGACATTATTAATGAATAGGGATATAATTAAAACATAAAATATTAAAAGAGAAATATTATCTTTTATGAAATGGAGTTGATATAATGGAGGAAGCTGCCGCCCTTTTAAAACAAAAAGGGCTTAAAGTAACACCTCAAAGATTAGCAATACTTAATCTGCTTAGAAACACAAAGGAACATCCTACAGCAGAAACTATATACAAAAAGCTTGCCTCTGATTTTCCCACAATGAGCTTAGCGACTGTATATAAAACATTGGAAATTTTGAAAAACATGGGATTAATACAAGAATTGAATGTAGGGGAAGGTAGCTTCAGATACGATGCTAACACCAATTCTCATCCCCATGTCGTCTGTATAAGTTGTGGCAAAGTAGAAGACCTCGATGAGTCTCTTCTAAAAGACGTTTTAGATGAAGTTAGTCAGTATACTGATTACAAACTCGTAGACCAAAAGCTCTATTTCTACGGTTATTGTCCGATCTGTCGCTAGAAACTTAATAATTAAATATCACCTCCATTTTCATTGATAAAAATGGAGGTGATATTATGTTAAGGCGAAGAAGTTTCTTCTTCTGAATTCTGTGGTGGCTCTGGATTAACTTGAGCATTATTTTCCTTTTCTGTCGGTGACTCTTGAGATTTTGAATTTTCTACTTTTTTAGTTCCTTTTTTAACTACTCCATCCACTGGCCTATACACATCTGTATATAAAAATTCTCTTTTAACCAATTTATTATTTTCATAAATCAAACGATATACATTGACTTTATAGCCAATATGAGGCTGTATCTCCACAACTTCTTCTCCTTGAGGTAGTTTCGGGTCATCTATATATTTTATTTTAGGTTCATATTTTTCAACAACCTCTGACTGAATATCTACCCATTTTGAAGGATTTTTCACATAGCCATATATGTTCATTACTAATTTGTTGCCTTCTATGTAGGATTCAATATAGATAGGATATTGAGTAGAATTTTTAAATTTTAAATCTAAAGCATTTCCAGAAATAGTAGCATCTTGCCCTGGTGGTACATAAGCTACTGGAAAACTGTGATGGTATCTCTCAGTAATTGTTATATCCGCCCTTAAAATTGCATTATACAGGGTTGTAGCAATTTGGCATACCCCTCCTCCTATATCCGGTACCAGTTTATTGCCTATTATTACAGGGGCTTCTTTGTAACCGTTTTGTATTATTCTCGGCCCTAAAGTTTTATTAAGAGAAAATGTCTCACCCGGCATAAGCAATGTACCGTTTACAGCTCTTGCCGCCACTAGTATATTCTCTGAACGGTTTGCATCTTGAAGATTAAATACAGTAGAAAAAGTGGAAATTCGTCCATTAATCATTTCTAGCATTGATTTTGTAATTTTTGCTTCAACTTTCTCAGCTACAATCTCTACTTCTGTCTTTTCTGTCTTTCCTTTTATTAACTCATTTATAAGTTGTTTTAGATTTTTTAAAGTTTTCTCTTTATTAACTTTTACCCCTTCTATATCTGGTGTAATTTGTTTTACTCCTCTTGTAATTTTTATTTTAGCATTAACCGGCTCTTTATCAATCTCTTGAGAAATTTTATCAACAAATTCTTTTAATTTATTTTCATCGTACTCGGGATAAAAATTAAGATATTTTCCTCTTTTTTCTGTTACATAAATTTCTCTTATTCTTTCAACAGGATTTCCTTCTCTACCTATTTTGTAAGCTTCTTCTACCATTTCTTGATAGTCATAAGACAAGTTCATATCTTTTGATGTGATAATAAAATCTTTGTCTTGATACTTAGCGATAACAGAAAAAGAAGGAATTTTTATCTTGTCTTTAAGAAAATTTACTGCTTCTTCTTTTGTCATTCCTCCTATCCCTATGTTATTTACAAAAATCCCTTTTACAATAAGATCAGAATTAATCATTAAATAAAAATACCCAAAAGAAAATGATAAAAAAACTGTCATCAGTAAAATAATTGCAATGTAAAAATAATTATTTTTTAGCACCGCCTTTCGCTTGCATTTGCTTCTCTCCTATTCCCCTTATTTTCTTACATCAGTATGATATTACAATTAACCCTCTAATACAATTAATAATTTCTTAAAAAGGTTACAAAAATATTAATTTTTTCTTTCCTTAAAATACAAGCACAGATGATTTACAGGACACTCATCACATTTAGCTTTCGCGCCATGCATAAATTTCTTCCGTGATGTATTAAAAGATGATGAGACAAAGACCATAAGTCTTTTGGTATTATTTCCATAAGCTGCTTTTCAGTTGCAAAAACATCTTTACTGTCCGCCAGACCTATGCGATTGGACACTCTAAAAACGTGAGTATCCACTGCTATGGCCTGTTTGGAAAAAGCATTGCTTAAAACTACATTGGCAGTCTTTCTACCAACCCCTGGCAATGTCATTAATTCCTCTAAAGTTTCAGGCACTTTGCTATCATATTTCTCCTTTAAAATTTTACACGTCTCCAATATGCTTTTTGATTTACTCCTATACAAACCACATTCCCTTATTTCCTCTTGCAGTTCTTCTGGAGTAAGTTTTAGAAAATCCTCCGGTGTTTTATACTTATTAAAAAGCCTGTCAGTAATTATATTAACTCTTTTATCTGTACATTGAGCTGATAAAATTGTGGCTATTAAAAGTTCAAACGGATTAGTAAATTTAAGCCCTGACTTAGCATTAGGATATGTTTCTTTTAATATTTCTATAACCTTTAAAGCTTCATCCTTTGTGATTCTCAATTTTATCCCCCTTTAATTTGTTTAATGCTTCTGTCATCATTTTCTTCGCCATTTCATCTTTTTCTCTAAGCAAGGCATTTTCTATTTCACTTAAAATTTCTTTGTCACACAAATTAGAAAGAGCCCATGCACTATATCCTCTCAAAAGAGGACTTTGGGATTTTAATAAGTTTTTTATGGGTTCTATACAATTTTTTTCCTTTGTATTTACACAAGAAATTATAGCATTTCTTATTATAATACTTTTCCCTCTCCAAGAGGAAGAAGTTGGCCCAAAAATTTCTTCAAATTCTTTTTTTGACATATTTAAAATTTCTATTAATTCGTGCCTTGGCAGTAACTTATCCGGTAGAAATTCAGGCCTTACAACCTTTTTTGCTCTTTTATTAAAAGGACATACCTGCTGGCAAGTATCGCAACCGTATATTCTTCTACCCATTTTCTTAGCCATTTTTTCATCTATTTTGCCTTTTTTAACTGTAATATACGATAAACATTTATTAGCATTTATTATATAAGGCTTAACTATAGCTTTGGTAGGACAAGCTTTTACACATAAATCACAATCTCCACATTTAGATTGTTTCGTTATATCCGACTCAAAATATTTGTTTATAAGTATTTCTCCTAAAAAAATATATGAACCATATTCGTCGTTTATTATAAGACCATTTTTGCCATACCAACCTATTCCAGCATGATAAGCGATTTCTCTTTCCAAAAGCGGGTTATTATCCACTAAACATATTGTTTCTACACCTTCACATTTTGATTTTATAAACTCGGAAAGTTTTTCCATCTTTTCTTTTAAAACTTTATGATAATCTATTCCCCAACTAGTTCTTGAAATTATACCAAAATTTCTACTGTAATTTTTAATCTCATATTTTACATTATATGATAAAGCTATGGCAATAATTGATTTCACTTCAGGCAAAATAAATTCAGGAGAAATTCTTTTTTGAATATCTCTCTCCTCAATAGAACAACTATATCCTAAGTTTTCTCTCTCCTTTAAAAAATTTTTATATTCTTTTAAACAATCTGGACTGGCAAAACCTATTAAGTCAATGCCAATTTGTCGTGCATAATTTTCTATTTCTTGCTTAGTTACACAACCCATAACTTATCCCCTTTATCTTCCCAAACAAATTAACATGTACTTATGATAGTCATAATTTATTCAGTAGTTTCAAAATATTTGGTTCAATATGCCTCTTTAACCTGTCAAAAGTTAATTTTTTTATAACAACACTATCTTTTTTAATAATAATTATTCGCCAACAAATCAATTTTTCCTCTTTTTACACAAAGAATAAATTTTGGCTGAAGGACTAGCTCCAGCCACTTAATCTTCATCATCAATTTTACCATCTCTTTTATCCATCTCTTTTTCTGCAAATTTTATCATTTTTCTTACCATGTTTCCTCCTATTTTGCCAACTTCTCTCGTAGTCATGTTTTCCCATCCTCGTTTTTCAACATCATCATCTAAATTAAGATCTTCAGCGACTTCTTGCTTTAAAGAATCCAACTCATCCTCAGCCTTAGGATATAGCTTTTTTCTTTTTCCCATAAGAACCCTCCACATTTCGTTTTATCAATATTTTCTCCAAACCTTTTTCTAAAAATGTATAAAAAAACCCGGAAAAATCCGGGTTATTCTTCTTTTATTGCCTCTGTAGGGCAAGAGCTCATTGCATCTTGCACACAATCCTCTAAATCAGCAGGAACTTCCTCTACGATCACATGAGATTTCCCTTCATCATTCCAATCAAAAACATCTGGGCACATGTCTATGCAAACCCCACAAGCTATGCATTCGTCTTGGTCGACATAAACTTTCATACCATTACCTCCTAATCTTTTTATGTAAAATTTTACACATACATTATATCATTAACCTTTTCTTGCTTCAATAGTTTTTAACTTTCTCTTTGAAAATATGCAAAAAAATAAGGCGTATAGCCTTACGCAATTGCAAGAAGTTCTCTTAAAAAGTTATTGAGTAAAGTAACATCTTGCGAATTCAGTTTATTTAAATTGATATAAAATTTTTGAATATTTTCAGCTAATTTCTTGTCTATATCGCTCTTTATTCTAGTGTACAACAAAACCCCTAATACTGCTCCTACAAATAAAACTAAAGAAGAAGAAGGATTAACAGAGGCCAGTAAATTTTCTATACTTTCTATGGATAGCTTCCCGCCATCCTAAGTTTTAGTAAAAATGCAGTAATAGCATAAGCACAAAATTCTATAGGCTTACTAGCTTGAAACATCTCATTTACTATTTCTTCAAGAGAATTAGGTTTACTATTTTTTACTTTTTTAATCAAAGTATTTTTCAGGGAATTCCATTCATCTTTATTAGCTTTTTTAAATATTTCATAGGCTTTTTCTGTTGGTAAAAATCTTAAAGTAGATCTTCCTTGGCTTTTTTCCTCTCCAAGGTAATACTCAGTTTTGACAAAATCGCCTTTCTCTAATTCCTTTAAAATATCATAAGCTGTCCATTTGCTAATTTTCATCGCCCGGGCAACATCCGTATAATGAACAGGTTCTCCTTTAGCATCATAAAGTTTAGTCAGTGTTTCTAAAAATTCCACCCTCCTATTTGTTAGCATTTCAACACCCCATTAAGTAGGACTATTAACTTATACTATTTAAATTTATAAGGAATCTTAGTATTTATGTCAAGCCTCTTTTTTCATTTCCATTTTTTTCTCCCAAATTTCATCGGCTACTTTACCCCAATTATCAGCAACCACTGTTAAATCATCGTAAAGGTTTTTGATATGAGAAGCTTCACTAGCTTCTGTGTGTTTAGCTCCTGACTCTTCTACTATTTCTAAAAGTTTTTCTGGGTTATCAATCAGTGGACAGGGTCTTAAGTGATTTTGATTAAAAGGCTGTCTCTTTCTATAAGCTTTCATAATAGGAGACTGCAGCGCTTCTTTCAGGCTCACCTCATTTATATTTACATTGGAATAATGGATAAAAGCACAAGGTTCAACCTCTCCCGCTGCATTTATGTGCAAATATCTTCTGCCTCCTGCAATACATCCACTGCTGAATTCACCGTCATTCCAGAAATCTATCGCGAAAAGCTCTTTTGTAGCTCTTATATAATTTATTCTCTCATACATATACTTCCTCTGTTCAGGTGTCACCATAAATTGGATGTCGGGGTCTCTGCCAACAGGAATATAAGTAAAATACCATGCAAAATATGCGCCTTTATCTATCATCATGTCTACAAACTCATCACTTGAAATTTCCTCTACATTTGTTCTTGTGTATGTAGCTGAATACCCAAAAAGAACTCCATTTTCTCTCATCAAGTCCATTGTTCTCATAATCTTATCAAAAGTACCTTCTCCACGTATTGCATCATTAGTCTCTCTCAAACCATTGATACTTACTGCAAAAGTAATATTTCCCACTCTTTTAACTTCCCTTATCATATCTTCGTCAATTAAAGTTCCATTAGTAAATAAATGGAAAACTTGGTTTTTATGCCTTTCAGCAAGCTTTATAATGTCTTTCATTCTAACAGTAGGCTCTCCACCTGATAAAACTATAAAATATATACCTAACTCTTCTGCTTCTGTACATACTCTATCCATCACTTCAAAGGAGAGATTATGGGGTTTGTACTGTCCTGCCCAACAACCAGCACATCTTAGATTACAAGCCTCTGTTGGATCCATTAAAATTGCCCATGGTACAGAAACACCTAACTTTTCCTCCCACTCTTGCTGCTTAGGAATACCTTTTAAACTAGCATTTACCAAGAAATTAACTACCAACGTCTTTAAAATATTTTTATCAATATTTTTAAGTCCTTTCACTGTAAATTTGTACCAGTTGCTCTCCTTGTCATTTAAAAATCTTCTCACGCTTTCTATCTGTTGTTTATGCCGTGGCATTATTGCAATCTTTGACATGATATTAGCTAACGTGTCCAAATTCTTTTCTGGGTTTTTATCCACATAGTTAATAATGGTACTGACAAGCGGGTCAATCACATTCATAAAAACTCCTCCTCTACTTGATTTTATTTTTATCCCAAAACATCAAATTAACCCAAAAAACCCAAATTCCATTTTAGCAATATTGTACCATTTAAAAAACAATATTTCAAGTATATTTTATGCTTACAAGTGTTATTTTATTTACCTAATTGCAAATCTTCTCCAAAAACTCTTATTATTTTCTTCTCTAAATTGCAAACAAGAGTTACAATTGTGACAAAAATTCCGTTTGTCGCTAAAGAAATGTAAGGACCTCTGGTTCCTTAAATATTCCTTCTTTTTTGTAAAAATTCTACAAAACAAAAGAGGAATCCATTGAGGATTCCCAAACTTAAACATCAAGGCAACTGCCGCCTATAAATTCTCTTATGATAGAATTAGGTGGTATTGCCAATTCATCTTCTAATGGAAGGAAATAGCTTAAAAACTCTAATATTTCTTTAGCGATTGAATAAGCGGGATTGTTTTGGGAAACATTTTTAAGTAGCGGTTCTGCATATTTTTTTAATACAGGCAACTCATAAGGTAAAAAAGAATTAAACATGACGTCCGCCTGTTCTTGATAAGGGAAAATCCATTTTTCTTCTCCTCTTCTGACCATAGGCACATGTTTATAGTCTCTGCAGCATCGCTGGACCGGAATTGGCTATCTCTCACTATGCGTCGTATCAACCTCGTTTGAGTAGTAGGTATTCTGTTGTGCTCGTCAAGATTTAATTGCGTAATAGCACTTACATATATTTTGTATTTATTATCTTTGGGTATTTGCAATGTCAATTTTTCGTTTAAACCATGTATACCTTCTATTAAAATAATTTGGTTTTTATCAAGTTTTACTTTTTTTCCCTCTGGTTCTCTTTGTCCTGTTTTAAAATTAAAAATAGGCATTTCCACTTCTTCACCCTGTATAAGTTTTATTAAATGCTCATTAAAAAGTGGTAAATCTAGTGCATCAATTGATTCAAAGTCATAATTTCCAAACTCATCTTTTGGAGTTAGTTCTCTTGGAACAAAGTAATTGTCTAATGATATTGGAAAAGGGTTTTGACCATTTGCTCTCAGTTGAACACTTAATCTATGAATAAAAGAAGTTTTGCCTGAAGAAGAAGGTCCCGCAATTAAAACTACTTTTATCATTTTGTTTGAAGTTATATAATCCGCAATTTTTGCTATTTTTTTCTCATGAAAAGCTTCAGAAACCAATATTAAATCTCTACCTTTTCCCTCTCTTATCATATCGTTTAAAGAAGAAACATAGCTTATGTTTAAAATACTTGCCCAATCTTCTGCTTCTTTAAAAATAGAAGCAAGTTTAGGAACATCTACAAATACAGGCAATGAACGAGGATTATACACATCTGGAGCAATTAAAATAACACCCGGGAAATAAAATCGTATATCAAATACTTTTAAATAACCTGTAGAAGGTACACAAGGGCTGTAGAAAAAATCTACTGTCCCATCACAATAATAAACGGGAATCTTCTCTTTGTTAGTATCTTTAAACAATCTTACTTTCTCAGTTAGTCCTTCCTTTTCAAATAATTTTATTGCCTCTTCTTTGGGTAACATTTTTCTTTCTATTTTGAAATCTTTTTCTATTATTTCTTCCATCCGCTTTTTAATCATTGAAACAATTCTATTATTTAAAGAGTAACCATGTATTTCACAGTATAGCCCTTTACCTAGCGAATGTTCTATAGTTACAGTAGCGCCAGGAAGTAGCTCTTTTACAGCTTTAATAAAAACAAAAGTTAAACTCCTTCTGTAAATCCTCGTACCTTCCTCAATCGTTGTATCTACAAATTCCACTGTGCTATCCTTTGAAACTGTGCAGTTTAAATCTTTTAGCTCATTATCCACTTTTGCAGCTACTATTATCCCATTGTAAACATGCTCAAAATCTTTGGCAATATCCTCTAATTTTGTCCCTTCTGGGTATTCATAGATATTACCTTCAATGGCAATTTTCATAAAAATCACCTCAACAAAATTATACATCAATACAAGAAAAAATTAAAAGCTCCTGCCAATACAGGAGCTACAAACTTATCCCACGAAGCCGTAAGGCTATGTTTTCATACCCGCTCTCGCAGGTGGGTACCCTGTCACCAGCTTCTGAAGTCCTATCTTAGCAGGCATTTCTTCCACTGGTGAACCCGGATTCCCGAAAAAGGTGCGTTGGTTGAAAACAAATTAGCCTAATACAAACTTCCCAGGACTTTATTGTTTTTCGTTTTCAATTATAGTTTACGACAAATACTTTTTAATTTCAAGTGTAAAATGTGGAAAATATCAAGCTTTATACAAAAAAATAAAGAGTGATATAATATTTGGTGGAGGGAAATTCTATGGAATCAATAAGAAAATGTAATATATGTCCAAGAAACTGCAACGTAGATAGGTCGAAGTCAAAGGGATTCTGCAACATGCCTTGGCAGGTAAAAGTAGCAAAAGCATATCTACATCATTGGGAAGAGCTTTTTATAAGTGGTACGAGAGGCTCTGGAACAGTTTTTTTTAGTGGTTGCAATCTAAAGTGTGTTTTTTGTCAAAATTACGAAATAAGTCAATATCAATTTGGAAAGTTTATATCTGTTGAGGAGTTAGCTCAAATTTTTTTAAACTTGCAAAAACAAGGAGCTCATAATATAAACCTTGTTACTCCTACAATTCATGTCTTCTCAATAAAAGAAGCAATTTTATTAGCAAAAAGGCAAGGGCTTCATATACCTATAGTATATAATACAAACGCCTATGAAAATGTAGAAACTTTAAAAATGTTGGAAGGACTAATTGACATATATCTTCCTGACCTTAAGTATTCCGATGACACTCTTGCAAAAAAATATTCTAAAGCCCCTAATTATTTTGAGCATGCAACAAAAGCAATATTAGAAATGTACAGACAGGTAGGAATACCTCAATTTGATGAAGAAGGAATATTAAAAAAAGGTTTAGTAATAAGACATCTCATAATGCCAGGTCGCGTAGAGGACACTAAAAAAATTCTCTTGTGGATTAAAGAAAACCTCCCAAAAGAAATATATGTAAGCTTAATGAGTCAATATACCCCTTATTATCAAGCCCAAAAGTATCCAGAAATAAATAGAAAAATCACTCCTAAAGAATATGATGAAGCCATAAATTTTTTCTTTGATATCGGCCTTGAAAATGGACTAATTCAAGAAATGGAAAGCGCCAGTGAAGACTACATTCCCGATTTTGACTTGGAAGGATTATAATAATTTTAGCAAATGTTGCATATCTTGTGGCAAAGGTGAATAAACAGAAATGCTTTTTTCCTCTAAAGGGTGTACAAAAGTAAGTCTATATGCATGCAATGCTTGCCTTTTAATATAATCATCAGAAGAACCGTACAATGTATCTCCTACAATAGGATGTCCAATATGGCTCAAATGTACCCTTATTTGATGAGTTCTTCCAGTTTCAATTTTTACCTTTAATAGAGAAAACCTTTCACTGCTTTTTACCACTTTGTAGTTGGTAATAGCTCTATCTCCTTCCTCGGATACCATTCTTTCAATTCCACTTTGTGGTTTTCTAGATATGGGAAGGTTAATTCGACCTTCCCCTTCCATTTTTCCTTCTACTACCGCAAAATAAAGCTTACTCATAGGCTTTACAATTTGAAGATAATACTGCATAAAAGGAAGTTTAGCAAATACAACCAGTCCCGACGTGCCTCTATCTAAACGATTGACCGGGCGGATTAAAGCCTTTAATCCTTTATCCTTAAAATACCAAGCAACTCCATTGGCAAGTGTTCCGCTCTGATATCCTTTGGTAGGATGAACAACCATATTAGCAGGTTTATTGACTATTAAAATTTCCTCATCTTCGTAACATATATCCAAATCCAACTTTTCCGGAGCAATATTCGAATCATTTTCAGGAAGTATTAAATCAATCACATCTCCCGGTTGTAAGATTCTTTTCACATTTGATTTTATGCCATTTACCAATATCTCTCCTTGCCACTTATAAATTCTAATAAGTCTTTTAGAAAAACCTCTGTTCCTCAAAAAGTTTTCTAATATAACGCCTTTTTCATTTTCTCCAACAACTAATCTCATCTTATTATCACCATTCTCTAATTTATAATGTGAGAAATTTATGTGGTATAATCAATTTATAAATAAAATAAGGTGGTTGGTGACTTTATGAAACAAATAATTGTAGGAGTAGGGGGCATAGTTATAAAAGATGGCAAAGTTTTATTGGTAAGGCATACTTATGGTCAATTTAAAGGCAAATGGATAATACCCGGCGGTCATGTGGAAGCCGGTGAAAACATAGACGATGCAGTCTTAGTGAAATAAAAGAAGAAACTTTGATAGAGGCTCGCGTAAAAACATTATCTCTATAAGAAGTATACTCCTGCCAGATAACAATTCGGAAATATACATTGTTTTTCTTTTAGACTACGTTTCAGGTACACCTACTCCCGATGGAATAGAAAATGACTCTGCAGATTTTTTAGACATAGATGAAGTTATAAAAAATGAAAATGTAGTATACCTTTCCCGCTATTTAATTAAAAAGGTATTGATCTACAATTATAATAAATTGTCTCCCGACCCTTTTTATCCTTTGATAATTTAAATTATAAACTATTTTGTTGAAATGTATTCGTACTTATCTTTATTTTTAAAAGCCTCATCAAGCACATCTGTATCATAATAAATTGCACCACATTTTTGACAAACATATGCTGGTACATCTTTAATTATAATAGTTTTTTTCCCTCTTGCCACCTTATACTCTACATTTTTTATCTCTATTTTACCTCCACAAAAGCATTTTTCCATTTGCTCCACTCCCTAATGTCACTTGCGAATTGATAAAAAATTATCTACTTGATTATATCATAAATTTCGACACAAATCGATTAAAAGTTAAGCAAAAATTTTACCCAAAATGTTTAAAGACGTAGAGTCCCCTTGCAGTGCGTATTCTGAGAGACTCTTATAATTTGTAGCCATTCTATTATGTCTTTCATATTATAAAAGTAGAAGTCAGCCTAAAAAAGGAGGTAAGTTTATGCCTGACAAACACAAACATCATGAAAACCACTGGATTTGGATTATAATAATTATTTTGATAATCTTACTATTTGTACCCGGCATAATCATATTTGAAGAGCCTAAAAATACTGTTTAAGAAAAAGGGGCATTTGCCCCTTTTCTTAATAATTATTTTTTTCTCTTTTTTAAGTTGTTAATTTGCTCTAATCTCTCTTGTATGTCCTTCTCAAAACCAGAATCCGTAGGTACATAGTATTTTCTGTCTTTAAGATTATCCGGTAGACATTGCATATCAGTTACTTTCTCTTCAAAGTCGTGAGCATACTTATATCCTTTCCCATATCCTAATTCTTTCATAAGCTTTGTTGGAGCATTTCTTAAATGCATAGGCACACTTTCAGCAATTGTCTCTTCTGCATCTTTCTTAGCTTTATTATATGCCATGTATACCGCATTAGATTTAGGAGCTAACGCTAAATATATCGCCACCTGTGCAAGATTTACACTACATTCAGGCATTCCAATATAATGGCAAGCATTATAGGCTGCAACAGCCATTTCAAGAGCTTGAGGATCTGCTAAGCCAATATCTTCAGAAGCAAATCGTATCATCCTTCTCGCAATATAAAGAGGGTCTTCTCCGGCTTCTAACATCCTTGCAAGCCAATACACTGCTGCATCCCAATCGCTATTTCTTAAAGATTTATGAAAAGCAGATATTAAATTATAGTGTTCTTCTCCTTGTTTATCATATAGCAAAGTCTTCTTTTGCATTGCATCAGCTAATATATCATCTGTGACAATTCTTCTCCCTTCAGTTACCTTAGCCCCCATAACCGCAATTTCTAATGTGTTTAAAGCAACCCTTGCATCACCATTTGCAAAAAGCGCAATTCTTTTGAGCTGTTCTTCTGTTATACCAATTTTGTACATACCCAATCCATTTTGCTCATCTTTTAACGCTCTTTTAAGCAGTATAAGTAAATCTTCTTCTGTAAGAGGTTTCATGACAAAAACTTTAGAACGAGACAGAAGGGCTGAATTTACCTCAAAAGAGGGATTTTCTGTAGTTGCACCAATTAATATTATATTTCCCTTTTCTACATGAGGTAAAAAAGCATCCTGCTGAGCTTTATTAAAGCGATGAATTTCATCAATAAATACAACAGTTCTAGTTCCATGCATAGCATCCAATTCAGCTTTTGCCATTATCTCCTTTATCTCTTTGATTCCTGATAAAACAGCACTAAAAGTGACAAATTTAGAATTTGTCATATTAGCTATAATCATAGCAAGGGTAGTTTTACCTACCCCTGGCGGCCCCCATAAAATCATTGAAGTAATATTATCTTTTTCAATTAATTCTCTTAGTAACTTCCCTTTACCTAAAAGATGTTCTTGACCTACAAACTCATCTAAAGTTCTAGGTCTCATTCTATCGGCTAAAGGTTTATTTTTCCTCACTTCATTATCAAATATAGATGCTTGTTTGTATTCCATATTTTCTCACCATTTAAGTTTTATTTTTGTACTTTCTCTTTTCTAATCTTACAATCGGACCTGGCTTCAAAACTTTTGTACCGTTTTGGCTTTTAAAATAACATTCATATCTTTCTTTCTTTTATATAAAAGCACAGCAAAGTTGAGGATCCATAGTAAAAGTAAATAACTTTCAATACTACTCAAAAACAACAATCCACCTAAAATGCAAAAACCCACAAGGTCTAATACAGCATCTATTTCAGGTATAGAAGGCTTTCCTTTATTATACACTCTTTCCCCTAATTTTAAAATTCCAAGGATCACAGCGTACATAAATGAAGCTTTAAAACGAGTAATTGCACTCCACACTCCAAAAGTAGTAGCTAATGCTTTCCACCTCTAAATTTCAAAAATGGTGAAAAAGCATGTCCTAAAATAGGTGCTATTGCAACAATTGCAATGGCATTTCCTGCAATATACTCTTTTTCAAAGAAATACACAAGTGGAAAGTAGCCTTTCATGAAATCAAAAGTAGCGCCGATAACACCCATTTTAAAGCCAGCTGCATGGCCAAGATTAAAGGCTCCAGGATTTCCATCCCGTACTTCCTCTAATCTTTTACCTACCATGAGACCTATCCAATAAGAAAACATCAAAGAGCCACAACCGAACTCTATAATACTAAGTAAAATAATCATACATTATTCCTTCTCCCTACACTAAAAGCCATCAAACTATTAAAAAAGCAGTTTCAAATTTCAAAGTGTTTGCACTCAAAATTGCTCCTTTGCTAAATCCAGGTATTTTACCTGTAACTCCATAAGGAAACCTCCTAAAAGAGACAAGGTCATATTTCTTTGCTTTCATAATATCACACAAGAAAATGATTATCAACCTCTCTATCTCTATTTTATCTGTCCTCCAATTAAGCAGTATTACAGTAAGTTAGCCAAAAATAACTTTCCCGACTTCCTTCATAACTTCATTTTTAGTAAATATAGAAAGCACATCTATCTTTTTAATTACCTTTTCTATTATTTCTTTTATTTCTTCTTTATCTTCCTCAACTACTTCTTTGTCACAATTAATTTTCTCCCTTACAGCGCTAATTAGCTTTTCGTAGGTATAAACCCTAAATCTCTCTATTTCATAAATCTCCGCCAGGTTTTCTAAAAGAGTCAAAAATATTTCATCGTAATCGGCATCAACTTTCAAATCCAATAAGGAGCACAATTTAGGGATAATAACTTCAAACAAAGCTCTCTTTGCTGGAATTTCTTTATTTACTCTAAAGATATCCTTTAAATTTTCAATTCTTCTTTCCTCTAAATTCATAAGGTAGCGGATAAAATATTCCTTATCCCCTTTCGGCTCGATATAATACTTATCTCCCTTTAGTCCTTTTAAAGCCTTTAAACCATCAAAGTATCCTAATTTAAGGTTATCCCTTACGACGTTTTTATCAAAATCCAAAATCCCTCCTAAATCTTCCTTTGGAGAAATAACTAATGTATTTAAACCTCTAAAATCAATTTTTTTCACTATGCCAAAACTGCCAGTCCTTATGATTATCAAATCTTTATAGCCTTTTTTTATTAGTAAATCAGCCGGAAGATTGTTGTATACTCCTCCATCCAGATAAGTTTTTCCATCAATTTTCTCTCTTTTA
>NZ_BAZY01000005.1:0-80000 GCF_001310975.1 Thermoanaerobacter thermocopriae JCM 7501 | reverse complement strand
GCATAACTGCTACACCTTCTGGATACTCTCCAACGAAGAAAGCACCAATGGTAGCAATACTCATCAAAAAATGCTCACTAAATACCTGACCACGGGCAATACCTTTTATTGCTCTTAAGACAACCTCTCCACCAACTATGATATAACTAATAATAAACAAGGTAAGCTCAAGCCAATTTTGGAAATTAAAGATGATTCCCACGGCAAATATTGCTCCACCGACCACAAGTCTTATGATTTCTTTTTTGTTGACACCTTCTTCTTCCTCTTCGTTATTTTCGTTTATTTTGGTCTTGGAGTTATTCTCCTCAAAAATGACCTTTACATCTGGCTCTATTTTCTTTACTATGCTTCAATCTTCTCATTTAACTCAGAGCGGTTGACTTTCGGACTTATTTCCAGTGTTAGTTTCTTCGAAACAAAATCTACTGCAGCAAATTCAACTCCTTCTAGACCGCTTATTTCTTTTTCCATTTTAGCTGCACAATTCGCGCAGCCAAGTCCTTCAAGTATTAATACTTTTTTATTGCTCTTGTTAACGGATTTTTCTTTCACTACCACATCCGGTTCGTGCTTGTGCACTATGGTTTTAACTTGCTGTAATATATTCTTATACTCTTGCTCTGATTCAATTTCTAAAGTCAATGTCTTGTTCATGAAGTTCATATAGGCTTTGACTCCATTTAATTTATTAACCTCATCTTCAATTTTAGCTGCACAATTTGCGCAATCTAAACCTTCTAAAATTACTTCCTTCTTTAACATTACTGACCCTCCTTTACTTACTTTCTTCTGAAATATGAATTAATCCCTGGTCAAATATTTGCTTTACATGTTCATCTTCAAGAGAGTAGAATACAATCTTTCCTTCTCTTCTGCTCTTTACTAGTCCAGCCTGCTTTAAGACTCTTAGCTGATGTGAAATTGCTGATTGGGTCATATTTAATAAGAATGCAATATCGCAAACGCACATCTCTGATTCATCTAATGCCCAGAGTATCTTAATTCTTGTTGAATCTCCAAAAACTTTAAATAGTTCTGCTAGATTATATAGAGTTTCTTCTTGAGGCATTTTTTCTCGCACTTTATTTACAATTTCCTCATGTATTACATCACAGTCGCATCTTTCAATTGGTTGAATTTTTTTTGCCATATTTATATCACCTCCTTATCATTCAATTGAACACTTGAATAAGCTTTCATATATATTATAAACCTCAATTCTCCGTTTGTCAATAAAAACATATGAGTAATTGTTCAAGTGTGTTTATTTATTAGATTATCCCCAAGTATAAATAGAAAAGAACCGCCCATCAAGAAGTATTTCTCCTCAATCGGCGGTCAAGTTCATTTTAAATTAATACATCAATCTCTACTCCAGACTTAAACTCAACGGTCAGCTTATTATCAAATACCGTAACTTTTTCAATAAGCCGCCTTACCAGTTGCTCATCATATTCCTCCAGCTCATAGGACTGTTCATTCAAGAAGTCTGTCATTTCAGCTATTCGCTGCTTCTTCCTTCACGCTCTGCATTTTTAACCAGCGCATTTTGCTTCTGCTCCCGCAATCGGTAATCCAATTATGTCTCCTGTAGTTATTTATAATAGTATAAGTACTCTTCCCCTACTGGCGGCTATCTTAATACGAGCTTATAGGTTTACTTCTATTTCTAACCCTGACTTAAACTCTACCACTAGCCTGTCATTATATACAGTTGCCTTTTCAATTAGTTTTCTAACCAGTTTATCATCAAATTCCGTAATACCACCGGTTTGCATATTAAGGAAGTCCGTCATCTCAGCGATCCGATCCCGCTTATCTTGACGGAGAGCGTTTCTTGAAAGGGTTTCTTGCCTTAAGTCCCGTAAGCGGTAAATCTCATTGACAATATTATCATATGCTTCCTTTGAATTTGCCAATTGGATCAACTCGGCTTGAAGCTCTTCCAGCCTTTTATCAATATCTGCCGTACTCTCGTCCAAATCCTCGTTTAATACGGTTTCAATATTCTTTTTCAGTATGGCCAGGAAAGAGTTTTTCCCGCTGACGGCTATATTGATAGCTTCTACAATCTTCTCTTTGAGAGTATCTTCAAGTATAGTGGAAGCGGTACAAAACAAACCGGTGTTTTCCAATCTGCTGACGCATCTCCATACGATTGATTTCTTTCCTCGGTTATTCCAATGAACCCTGCGGAATACTTCATGACACTTGCCGCAGAACACCATTTGGGATAAGGGATGATTATTGCTGTAGTTTCTCTTCTTTCCGTTCTTACTTATATGCACACATCTTCTGCGGACAAGCTCTTCCTGAACCTGCATATAAATTTCACGCGGGATTATGGCTCATGGCTGTTTTCTACATAGTATTGAGGAACTATGCCGTTATTGGCCACCCTTTTCTTCGATAAAAAATCTACTGTATAGGTTTTCTGCAACAGCGCATCACCGATATATTTTTCATTCCTCAAAATCTTATTGATGGTGCTGGTATGCCATCTGTGATTGCCTGCACCTGTCAGAATTCCGTCAGCTTCCAGACCTCTTGCTATCTGTAGCATACTGGAACCTTCAAGGTATTCTCTGTAAATGCGTTTAACGATCTCTGCTTCTTCAGGTACGATAACTAAATTGCCATCCTTATCCTTTGTATAGCCAAGAAACCGGTTGTGATTAATATGGATTTTTCCTTGCTGATATCGGTACTGAATACCCAGTTTTACATTCTGGCTTAACGATTGGCTTTCTTGCTGCGCCAAAGAAGCCATAATGGTCAGCAGGATTTCCCCTTTGGAATCCAATGTGTTTATATTTTCCTTTTCAAAGTAAACTGGAATATTTTTTTCTTTAAGCTGCCTTATGTACTTTAGGCAGTCCAGCGTATTTCTTGCAAAACGGCTGATAGATTTCGTAATTATCATATCGATTTTGCCCTGCATACATTCTTCTATCATCCGGTTAAACTCTTCACGCTTTTTCGTGTTGGTTCCAGTAATCCCTTCATCCGCAAATATGCCAGCTAACTCCCATTCCGGATTGCTTTTAATGTAGTTTGTGTAGTGCTCAATTTGCGCTTCATAACTGGTTGCCTGCTCCTCGCTGTCCGTAGATACGCGGCAATAGGCTGCTACCCGAAGCTTAGGCAATTCTTCAGCCTTTGCACTATTTCCAATCCGTTTACGAGCAGGGATTACCGTAACATTCCTGATTGCCATCTGAAATCACCTCGCTCTTAATAAGACTATAAGCATACTCTGCCTGCTGAAATGGATCATCATATAGATTATCTGGCATTGAAGCATGAAACCTAAAATTTAGGCATTTCTTTTCATTTCCTTTATGTTCATAAATCCTGCCAAGTGCCTCAGCTCGCCTGCGTCTTTCCAGTTGTGCTTCTTCGAATGTGTCCTTGCTGATAATTGGCGGATAGAATTTATCCTTAACATACCGTTTATCTGCCAGCATTCTTGCAATAGATGTGTGGTAGCGCTTAATGCCCGCTTTTTGGGCTGCTTCGGTTAAAGAAAGCCCGGAAAGGTAAGCCTCAAATATTTTCTCAATCTTAACTGCTTCCTCTTCATTAATTACAGCCCTACCGTTCTGAATGGTATATCCAAAAGGTATATGGCTCATCATTTCACCAGCCTTTCTCTTAAGTTCAACCCGCATTTCATTTTGAAACTTATTTCTTCTTGTGAAAACACAATGATTTCTTCAATAAAATCCTCAAATATTTTGCTATCGAATGCATCAATCTGCTTTTCAGCTTTCGTTGCAAATTTAAGAAGCTTCTCAACCTCAACAAGGATAGTCTGACTCCCATTGATTGCGCGGTTTATGGCTTCTTTTTGTTCTTTTAACAAGGCTGCTTCTTTGCTCAGCTCATTTTTCTGTGTATTAAAAAGAGCGGGTTCCAGGTATCCTTTGGCCATAAGTCCCATAATCACCTGTACCCGCTCTGTATTTTCTTTTATTTTAGTTTCCAGCTCCTGAATCTTAGTTATGTTATCTGAGTAATTTGTTTTCTTTAAGCTTTGCAGCAATGGCCTTAGAATGAACTTATGTCCGAAAATAAGCTTATTCATCATAACAACAAAGGCCTGATGGATCCCATCCTCTCTGACAAATTTCATTGAACAAGCCGAAGCGTCTTTTATATGCTTTGTGCAGCACCAGGCAATGTATTTATGATTACCACTGCCATGAATTCGACGCTTAAAACTGCTGCCACATTCTGCGCATTTGATTTTCCCCGAGAAAGGGTAGCGGTTTTGATATTTACTGCTTCCCTTGATTACGCCTTTTTCTTTACCTCTTTGCTTCAATATTTCTTTGACGGCTTCAAATTCCTCATGGGATATAATGGCTTCATGATGATCCTTTATCATGTATTGATCCTTTTCACCACGATTATAATGCCGCTTAAAATTCTCATCTGTATATGTTTTTTGCAGAAGGACATCCCCGGTATATTTTTCATTGCTAAGGATACCGCGGATAGTGGTCGCTGTCCAATGTGAACCTCTCTTTGTTGGGATTTTATCCAAATTTAACCCATCTGCAATTTTCTGTGTGCCTTTACCAACCAAAGCCTCGGAAAAAATCCGCTTTATGATTTCAGCCTGTTCTTTATTGATAAATAGCTTTCCATCCACATAATCGTAACCATAGGAGGATACGAAATTTTGTATGTTCCGTTTTGGAACCTACGTCTGATAGACCACTTACTATTTTCTGCAATGGATAATGACTCGTTTTCTGCAAGACTGCTCAAAATTGTCAGCACCAATTCGCCTTCCATGCGCTGTGTGTTTATATTCTCTTTCTCGAAATAGATGAAAACACCGAGATCGGTAAGTTTTCTCACCATCTCAATACAGTCGGTTGTGTTTCTGGCAAATCTGCTGACCGACTTGGTTATAATAAAGTCAATTTTTTTGTTTTCGCAATCTGCAAGCAGTCTCAAAAGTCCAGTTCGGTTTTCCTTTTTTGTGCCTGATATGCCTTCATCATAATAAATCCCTGCAAATTCCCAATCAGGATTTGCTTTTATATAGGATTCATAATGGTCCTTTTGTGCTTCCAGGCTTGCCATTTGCTCATCACTGTCTGTTGAAACCCTGCAATAAGCCGCTACCCTCACCTTTGGCTTGAAAGCTTGGAGAGCATTGTTTCCATCAATCCTTGTTACCTTTCTCACTGTTTTCACCTCCTTTGGGCATGTGACATGTTACCTCTGTGTGCCGCTAATAGCAAGCTAATTAGCATAAGCTGTGCATACATCGGCGAGAAAGTTTTGCGGTTCAACTTGTCGATTTTGTTGAATTCTTCTTCTGAAATCAGTCCCGCCTTAAGCATCCTCTGCAGAATTTTGTACGCCCGCCAGTAATCAACCTCTCTTTGAATTTCCTCCTGTGATATCTTTGTATAGTTCGTTTCCTGCGGGTTATATGGTAAATGATTAGCCGCCTCTATCATTCAAGCACCTCCTATAAAAACTTAGGACAGTCGCGATTAGCTGTCCTTTATCGTTATTCCGGCAATTTGAGAACTTGTCCGGGGTAAATAGTATCTGAAGTCAGGCCATTGAGTTCCTTAATCTCCGGATATCTTGTTCCTCTGCCGAGTTCTTTTTCCGCTATTCTCCATAAGGTGTCGCCTTTTTGCACTGTATAGGTTCTATTGCCCTTGTTATCAGGAATGCTGTTTACAATTACAAGGTTTTCTTTTGCTACCCAAGTGTTTATGCCTGCAATCTCTTGACCGCCGGATTTCTTAACCTTTTTGCCAAGCAAAACACATTCTTTGCCGCCTTTTATGACCGGCTTGCCTTTGTATAAAGTCTGTGTGACCCTGTGGTAATAGTCATTTTTGACCCACGTTGGAACTTCCACACTGCCGGGGTAGTAATTCTTTACACTGACCTTAAACTCCACCATATCTCCAATTCCAATATCAGTATTGATATCTGTACTGTTCTCCAGCGCTTTTTTTACTGCTTTACGGAAAGTGTCCATATTCTCCCCATGCTTGGGAAACCAGTGCATCACATCAGCATGGTTGCTGGCAATACCGAGCTTATATCCCTCGGAGTGGCAGATGATGTCATTTTCATTAAGGCTGTACTTCTTGCAGAGCATAACGCAGAGTTCAACCGCATTCTGCCACGCTTTACGGAAATAATCTTCTTGTTTTGCTGCATCATAACCCACCATTACCGACCCAGATTTATACGAAAACCCAGCAGGCTCACAAATTTCAAAGCCAATATGGGTATTGTTGGCTGCTCCTCCTGCATGCCACCCGCGATGATCCCAAGGCAGGTATTGCCAAACCTCTTTATCGTCTACAAAAGCGTGAACACATACCTGCCTATTTATTTCGCCGGCCTTGTAAGATTTGTTCCAACGGGAAAACCACTCAGCCGCCATTACACCCGGCACAGCCGTCGAATGTACCATGATTCCTTTAGGCGTGATTTTGCGGCCTGCTGTATAGCAATCGTTTCGCGTCATGTATTTTGTAAAAAGCTTCATTTCTTTTCATCCTCCTCATTTGAGTGGCCATGCAGTTGTTCCAATGCGTTCTTCAGCTTTTCAGGAATGGGCAGTCCTATATGTGCTGCATTCTCAAGAATTGAAACTCCCTCGTTACTCAGGTAAAAGAAAATCACCGCTGTCCGGATTGCCCCTCCGTTGCCGAGAACCTGGCTGTCGATTATGTGTCCCACACCCACAAGTACAAATATAAGCACTTTCTTAAAGATGCCCTTGGCTCCGACTTCACTCGAAAGCTTTCTGTCTACAACGGCACACATCACCCCGGTCACATAGTCAATGGCTACAAAAGCGATGAGTGCATATAAAAATCCATCCAGCCCTCCAAGAAACCAGCCAAGAAATCCGCCAATAGCAGTAAAAACCGCCTGCACCCAGTTCCATACTGTTTTCATTGTCTTAAACCTCCGTTCAACTTGAGTTTTGCATATAAAAAAGCGCCTTGCCTTAAAGCAAAGCGCTGAATATATAAAACTTTTAACCTACATTTGCTTCGGAAGCGCCTCCCACAGCCGCATATCCTCCTGACCAAGCGACCAGATGGCTATACCTCGCAATTTCCATCGATAAGCCGCTTCGTTTGCCCAGTAAACAAGGCTGTCCACATCCTGATAATACAGAATAGAAAAACCATCTGCATCTCCGAGGAAGAGACGGGATATCCAGATATTGATGTCTTTCGGTATAATCTTTACTTCATAGTCATTACCGCAAGAAAGAGCCAAAAGTTGTGAGTGGAAGAAGTCATAGTCCATCGAAATGTCCTCACTGCGAGTTATCGATTCCTCCACATCGCTATTTACTGAAAACACCTGAAATTCATCATCCCACGTGACACCAGTGCGAGCAAGCCTGCCAAAGCTGGTTATAGTTCCATCCGGGAGTTCCACATCAAAACGCTCGTATGGTTCATATACATGCATCGCCCAGTCTCAGTAGCTCGCATACCGTCCGGTTGTCCGAGCAGTACCCTGCATAACCACTACCACCGTTTACATTCACTGTGAAACGCAGGGTTGAAGCTGCACCTGAATATACTCTTACCTTATTGCCGCGTTTTCGCATCTCTATAGTATACATATTCGGATTAGCACGAAGATCGGCATCTGCAGTTTTTGAGAAACTGGTGGAATAGCTACCAAGCAAGGAATTACCTTGATAAAGCTCGACTCTTTGCGTGTCATAATTTAAGCAGCAGAAAATATCTCCAAGGAACACCCCAGCCCGTCCACTGCTATTTTGAGGGAAAGCCAGCCTTGCCCGGATATGAATATCGGAAAACCCGTCGTATTTCCATGCAAGTTTGCCATATCCCTCGAGCTGGGAATATGGGCGACTTTCTGTGCTGTCTGGATCTTGCCAAACATCCCATTCGCCATCCAGCACAGTCCAGTAATTTTCAGGCAGGATGTTCCTGTCCCGAAAATCCTCATACCAAATAAGCGCCGAGTCGGGTTTTCTTCGCAACATTTCAAAGGTCAGTTTAAAACCTCGATCCGGCTCAACCATCACACCATTGACATCCTTGAACCGACGAGGAGAGAGCATAAAGCTGGCTTCACCGGCAAAGGGATACTCCGAAAATCCACTGCAAACCCTAAAACCGTAAAACTGGACTCCCGGCACACCACCGCTTATGCTGACAGCATGCGTTCCCTCTTGGAGAAATACACCTTTTGCAAGTGTCAACCAGCAAACTCTTCTCCAGTATGGCCACCATAAACGGTTCTCGCTGAAAGTCTTTGATATACCATCAAGGGAAACAATAATCGCATTTTTGTCCCAGTAAGGAAAGCAAAGCTGTACTGCAATATCGTAATATCCCGCTTCTCTTATCTCAAAACGGTACTCTGCTGACGCCTGGTCATCTCCAAGTGAGGCCATCTCATCAGTAATAATGACATTTCCTTCGTATTCATCCGGAACTCCGTTCCTGTCAATATAAATGGTTCCGAACTCCGCTTTCTGCTCCTTGCCATAGCTTGTCAAATATCTTCGCCTGTTATAAACCCCTTTTAGCAGCGGATATTCCCAAGATACAGCATCCCATCCTTCCATATAATCATATACATGAGGAAGAGCCCAAGGTACTTTGTTATAGTCATCCCAGTAAGCCACAATTGGAATAAACGGCTGGGGCGGTGCATCGCCTGTGAAATTGTAAACCCCAGTCATCCAGTATTTTGCCGCATAGTAGGTATTAGACACTCCTCGATAGGTTATTCCAAGGTTTTCAGGTGTATCATGAATCCTCCAGTTCCAACCATAAGCAGGCAATCCCATGAATATCTTGTCGGGTGACATAACGGAAACAGCATAATCATATATGCCTCAAGCCAGTCACGAGGAGATACTGGGCCGGGAGCAGAGCCCGCCCATGCCATGCCATAGCTCATGATGGCGGCGGTATCGCAATAGTCGTTAAGATCGGCATAAACACACCAGTCTTCACCGCCCACCGAGCCTTGAACGCCGGTCATGCCAGGCAGGCAGATGTTGACAAGCTTTGTTGCATCATAAGACTTAACTGTATTGTATATATCCCTAAATAGTGCATTCGCCGCATCCTTGTTTTCATAACCTCCACCGCGCTCAAGGTCAATATCTACCCCAGCGCACCATGGATACTTGTTCATTATTCGGATGATTTCAGTGAGAAACTTATCCTTTGCACCGTTTTCGTTGTTGCGAAGTGCAGTAAAAATATTGGCTATTCCATGATTCATAATTGTGAGCAGCCACTTAATATGAGGCCATTTCTGAATATACGGTAGCATGCTGCTGATGCTTGTACCGGTTTCAGTAATTGTGCCTGTTTCGTCAACCTCAAAAGTAAAAATGCCTACCGTATCAAAGCGGTCGCCGTAGTCTCTAAGCGCCTCATACATTCGGGAATTACCCATAAAACTCCACACCATGCAACGTTTGCCTTTTAAGAAATCCCTCACAACCGGTCACCGCCTTCCTGCATCTCCTGAAATTCAAAGAGCAACCGCGCCGATTTTCTCTCTTCCAGTTTCACTGTATGTTTGCTGTCCCATGCCGCAGAATATTGATAAAACCCATCCTTAGGAGTCTGACTTCCGTTTTTTAGGCATTGGCGGGTGGAAGCCTTGAGTGTCAGCTCATCGCCTGCGTTAACCGAGTCAAGAAACCTTACCTTATGCGCGCCCATACCTTGGGATATTTCAATACTTCCTGCGGCCATATCCTGTATAGGATAGATATAGCAGTCAAGACCAGCAGAAGTTTTACCCAGGTTGAATAAAATTACAGTCTCCGCTGTTCGCACCACACCGTTATAATGCCGGGGCGGAACTGGCTGCCCGTTTTCCTGCATTTTCGTTAGCATTTTGCTCGTGTGGACGGTATAGCCTGTCAACTGATCTCCATCCTGAAGCTGCATGTCGGTGAAATAGATTATTCCGGTACAGTCTGCAATAAGAAGGCGCACAGTTACGCCCGCCACATGTTTATTGCTTTTTAGTTGTATGGTTTCTGTAAATCTTGAAAACTGCATCCATTTCACCTACCCGTCTAATGTCCACTGAATTTCGCATACATGCCCGATCCATCCAGTGGAAACCGAACCGCCCTGAAGCAATAAGTCTGTAAAGTACACTGTGCCGGTGCAGTCAGTGACGCACAGCCTGATGGTGATAGATTTGACTCTGCTGATACTTTTGGGAGAAATACTGTGTGTAATCTGATTGAAATATGCCATATCATCACCCTCAAATCAGGTCTATAAATCTTGTTTCTGTTGTACCGTCCTCGTATTCAATGACTATCTCAACACCAACCTGGCCGTTTTCGCCCTTTACAAGGTTTTCGGAAGCAATCTGCGCTGAAAATGTATAACTTTTACGTGTTGCTGGGTATACCGTCTGTGACAGACTCTTTGTCATACCAGGTACACCAACAGCCTTGAAGGAAGCAGTTCCCGAAACACCATTTTCAGTATCCACTTCAAAGCCGGAATTGACCCAGTAGGCAAAACCATCATCCGCTCTGGAATTGCGCAGATGGTTGAATGGTACCATATCTTTAATTTCCTGACGGTTTATCAACTCTGCTGAGGACAGTGCATCCGCTGCCTTGTCCCACTGTGCTGAAGAATCGCCGAGTTCCCGCAGTTTAGTTGAAAGCTCAATCACTGTTTTCCATGGCTCCTGCAAGTTATACTGCCTTCTCACAACACGAGTCTTTACCAAAAGGCCTAGTTCTTTATCGTCCACTGTAACAATATCACCCAGTTTCCATGCTTCGTGCTCATAACCGGTTAGCGCAGATAAATCCATTGCAGACAGTACATAAGAAACGCGAGGCTTCGAATATTCTGCAAGCCGCATTTTTGCATATTCCAGCATCTGATACGGATTTGTAAACGACGAACAATCAAGCGTCGACACCCTCACTTCACTGGAAAAAGTGTAATCTTCAACGTATTCCTTACCTCCATTAATTGAAGCGAAGGTCAATCCGTCCTTTCCATAAGCATAGAGCCTTGTCACTAATTCACGTGTATCGACTACCCGCTGAATACTTTTCAAATTCTTTCTATATGAAAAAAGCGCTCCGCTATCAGTACCACTAAAAGTCAAAAGGTGTACCTGGCGGTTGGCGCTGTCAAACACCAGATCGCCGCCATAAATATTCTGTACAGTGCGAAGGATGGATAAGGCATTTTTTTCTGTACACTGCCATGTCCGTTTCGTAGTGACAGTAACATTTCCTACTGTCCAACCTGTACCCAAAAGTGCATATTGCATCGGAACATCTGCAGTATCTGCATTGAATTCTCTAGGTTCTTTTTCCGCACTGAAAGACAGATCGTAAAATACCGCTTCAGCATATACTTGCGTAATAACACGCCCATCTTCGCTTTTATTGTCCGTTAAGGTTCGGATCCGGTAAATGTCATTTACGATTTGCACTTGTTTTTCATTTTCCAGTGTGCTTCTTTTTGGATCATGGAACGGAAGCTTGAATTCCAGCGTATCCGCGCCGTTCACCTCACCAGTGACAATGATATCAAAGGCATTTTCAAGAACAGCTTCCCATGCTCCGTTTTTGTCCAAAATCACAGGACGGGCAAAGCCTAGTTTCTCATAGGGCGCTTTCGGTATATCATGAAGCTGTATTTCCAGAAGTTTTGGCGTCCTCAACGGATCGCTGCTGGTAAGGGTAACACGGAACCTTATATATTGCCGATTTGGCGATTGAAGTTCACCGCTGGTTCCCACAGCCTGCCATGCAGACCATTCTTCAAGATCATCGCTTGTGCTGGTCTCTACTATAGACACTGAAGTAACACCTGCAGTATATTCGCTTGCGACAGCTACACGACCGCTGCCCGATAATGCACATGGAACCGCCCTTGTATAAAGTACGCCACTTGCAGGATACTCGCCATCTGTTGCTTTGAGGGTGCTGCGCCAGGCTCTGCCAAAGCATCTACATCCGAAGCCGCATCCCCACCGTTTGCATGTAAAGACGACTTAAAATATAACAGCAAATCATCAGCTGTAAGCTGTGAGTCCGTTTCCAGAAACCAGTCGTCGAAGCCTCCGGCATAGTAGTAGGTATTTGCATGCATCCCCATAATAATGTCTGCTATACATTCCCGATTCAGCTCTCCCGAAAAGGAACGCACAGGCGACACCCAGGTTGCCCCGTCGCTGCGATCGCATATGATGTTCTGTACCTTTTTGTTGCTTACTTCAATGATGGAGGCGATAAAATACCAGCCGCCGTTTTTCAAGGTAATGGTAGCTGTTTCACTCTGGTCGTAGATTAGTGTGCCGGAGGAGTTATACAACATAAGCCTAAGTCTCCCTTGATAAAGTGAAACATAAAAAATTGGCTGACCGGGTCCTTGGCGGGTATTGAATATGGGTATATATGTCTGGCCGACCGAATAGGTGGTAGGATTAATCCAACCTCCTACAACAATCTTTTCGCCCAGATTGCTAAAGAAACTCCCATCATTTTCTGCTATAAGATGGGTCTTTTCAGAAGTCGGATTAACAATATTTTGCCTAAAGTATCTTCCGAATCTTCCAGCAATAAGGTTTGCCGATGTCCCTGACCAGCCGGAGATGGTAAAATGTCTGCCATGTCCCGATGAGTCTATAAGCTGAAGATTTTCGTCTGGTGTTTTTTCATTAAATCGCCATAAAGCAGACGTCCTTGATGTTACAGGAAACTCACCGGTAAAATCCTCTTGGTTTGTCAGGATTGATTTTATCGCCATGTTATCACCTCCATCTGCTTTTTGCCTGTATTTTTAACTCAGTAAAGGTCGCGTTTTCTGCGGCAATCTCAATATGATTAACACCTTTCCTGAGAATTGGAAAATTCAGATCCTGCAAGCTGGGAAGGCCATTTCTCAAGGTTCGGCCTGTTTCATCAATAACCTTAGCTGTTACCATGCCGGAGTCGACAATCAGAGTTTCACCTTCAGATAATGAGCCAACAATTCTCAATTCCTCGCCGTTCGTAATAAGCGAAATATAGCTTGATGAGGACGTTGATATCAAACCTTTCAAGAGATAAACCGGATTGGAATCCGTATTTCCTTTAACCCTCTCCAACTCATGCAGACCTGTTTCAGAAAGAACAAATATCTCATCTTCCAACGCGTAAACATACGGGTCGGGACAAACAAACCGAAGTTCAAAGCTGCCCGCTGTCCGCAATATCCGCTCACAGTCAACCGCTTCTGATAAGCGAGCCATAAAATATCGGTCGGGCAAATCATCTAGAACAAGTTGTTTAAGCCCGTTTTCCGGATTTAACCATTCAGCAACATTATCAAGAACCGATACAAGCTCAGCAAAACTGCGCTGGGGAAGCACACTACAGCTAATTATTATGTTTCGTTCTGATATATCGCAGCCAAAATCTGCAATACCTGCTTTGCCCGGCACAGTTTCAAAGGAATTACGCAGGGCAGGGGAAACCTGCCATTTGGTAAGTCTTGCTCGTATTTTCATACTTTGTGACGATATTCCATTGTAGATAAATCCCATATGCTTCCCTCCATTACGCTGTTATAAAACGTCCCTGCGCCCTTGAACCTGTCTGCATCAGGTTATATAACTCCTGTGAAATCCTACGTATGTCTTCTTCACCACGAACAATCATCTGCTGCACCACAACAAGCGGCCCAGAAGCTAAACCGCTAAATCCACCTCTTCCACTTACATTAATATCAGGAGATATATTAAAATCTGTCGGCACTGCATTTTGCATATCGTCTGCCACTCTGGCCATAGCCTTGTCAAATCCCTCACCAATACCCAGTGCCATATTGCCGCCAATACCTTCAAAAACAGTGGACGGAGATCTGATTCCAAGAAAATTCTTTACTCCATCAACAATACCGGAAAAGAAACCGGAAACCTTATCCTTAATCCAGCTACCAAGGCTTTTAATACCTTCCCAGATGCCTTTTACAATGTTCTTACCAATCTCAACCACTGAAACAACCGCCTTGCCCAAGCCTTCTATAATAGCCGCAACAATCTGAGGTAAAGACTTTACTAGTTCTGGAATGGCTTTCACAAGCCCGGCAGCAAGCTGTACGATAAGCGTAATTCCCAATTCTATGATTTTCGGCATATTGTTCGTCACAAAGTCAATGATTGTTGTAATTATCCTCGGCAGTGCTTCAATTAGTTCTGGCAATGCATTTAAAAGTCCCTGCGCCAGTCCCTGAATCAATGTAAAAGCAGCTTCAAGGATTTTGTCCATATTATCCAGCAGCCCTTGCACAATGGTGATCACTGCTTGAACCGCTGCTGGAATTAGCTCCGGTAATGCTTCTCCAAGCCCCATTACCAACGCTGTGATTAGCTGCACCGCTGCATCAATGAGTAAAGGCAGGTTATCAATGAGTGCTCCGGCAATGGTCATAACCGCATCTACTGCTGCTGGAATCAGCTCCGGCAGCAGGCTCAAGAGAGTTTGAAGCACCTGAGAGAACAATTCAGTTACAGTTTGCAACAGCACGGGAAGCAGATCTTTGACTGCTGAGATAATCGCACCGGTTGCCTCCGGCAGAGCAGCCACTATATTTTCCAAAACCGGTACAATATTTTTAACTACAGCCTGAAAGGCATCCACAAGATTTTGTGTTAGGTTCGTCATATCAGCGTTCGCATTGCCAAGTCCTGCTATAAACGAACTTAGAGAGGCTTGTAAAAGACCAATGGAACCGCTGATGGTCTGGGTAGACTCTCTTGCGAAGTTTCCAGCATACTGTTCGGTTTTTTCAAAAAACATCTGCATGGCGATCTCGGCCTTTTCGGCATTGGTTGCGCTATTCCAGGCAAAATCCAGCCCTTTTGCAAGAGCATAAGCTTCGATGGTAGTGGCGTTCATGGCGACACCCAGATTATCCATCATGGTGAAGTTACCCTTGGCTGCGCCAGCGATGGATTCCATGGCAGTCTGCATGTCAATGCCCATAACCGAAGCCATATCTGCCGCCCGTTGCATGGCCTTCTCGGTAAGTTCCAGACTTTTTTGCTGATCGACACCAGCACCCTGAAACAGTGCGCCCATTTTGTTGGCGGTGGCAAGGTACTCGGATTGGGACAAGCCCAGATTCTTGTAGCTTCTTCTCCCGTTTTTTGGATACGTGCAGCATATTCGCCAAACACAGCTTCAGAACCGCCAAGGTTCTGCTCAAGCTCACCAAACTGCTCCACGACCTCTTTTCCCAGCTTGATGGCAGCCGCGCCCGCTGCGGTCGCTGCAGCACCCATAGCCGCGCCAACACCTTTAAGAACGCTGCCCAGCTTCTCAAATTTCGAGCTGGATTTTTCGGCATTGTCTCCACTTTCCTTCAATTCGTCCCCAAGTTCGTCTGCACTTTCAGCAGACTGTTCGAGCTCGCGCTCCATTTTGTTCAGTTCGGCTTTTGCATTATTAAGCTGTATTTGCCACGACTGAGTACGTCTGTCGGTTTCTCCGAAAGATGAGGCGGCATTGGCAAGGGCTTTCTCCAAAGTAGCTATTTTTTCTTTCTGCAATTCGATCTCTTTGTTAAGCACCTTGTTTCTTGCAGTAACAGCTTCAACTGACTTATCCTGCTTGTCGAACTGAGATACGACCAGGTTCATTTCGCTACCCAGTACCTTAAAACTTTGATTGATCTCACGAATGGCGTTTTTAAATTCCTTTTCGCCTTCAATCCCGATCTTCAGGCCAAAATTGTCTGCCACATAACCGCCTCCTTTCCTGCAAAATTTTTAAATTCCGTAAGGTATCACATCATCAATGGTAAGCATACGCTTTGGTTTCGCCAGCCCTAAAAACTGCTTATGGCACTCCCATAAATCAAGCAGGTACCCAATAGGCATTAGCCATACTTCATCCTCTGAACGGTTGAGCTGGACAGTGCCGTAATATAAAAGCCGAGTGAACAATTCCTCATCGCTCACTCGGCCGGTGTGTTTTTTAAGTCATCCTCACTTTCAACATTTCTTTTGGTACCCTTGAACATTGCTTCCATGATAGCGTCTTTATATGCTGCCAGTTCCAAAGGAGATGTGAGAAGTTCCACTGTCTCTTCAGTCAGGAGTTCACGCTTATCCTGATTTTTAAGGTTGTGTATCAAAATGCTCTGGTTAGCCAGCAGTGTAATCAGCCATACCACTTCGTCAAGAGCCATCTCGAAGTTCTCGGTTTTCATCAGTTTCGTGCCGAGGTTTTCAAGACCGCCGTACCTTTTTGCAATCTCCTTTGTCGCTTTAGTGGTTAGAATAAGCTGATATTCTTCATCGCCGATTTTGATAATTGCGCTTCTGTCATTATCCTGCATTATTCGCTGCCTCCTCCCACAGCAAATACCGGCTCATAAACTTCCGTATACCAGCCGGTAATAGTTTCAGGCGATACACCGGGATCGTCTTCGCTGACCTCTGCCTTCCAAGGGTGCTTTCCCTGGCCATCTGGTTTGTTACGTCTCATGACTGTCCCTTCAATGGTGGGTGTCGAAAAGGTAATGCTATCACCTTTCGTTTGCAGATTTGTTGCCGGGATGCCGAATTTCACCCTGTAAAGCCAAAAATACCTGTACTTGCCGTTAGCTTTCTTGGCTCTAAAGCCAATTGCCACAGGCGCGCCTCCATCCTCGCTGGTGGAAATCAGCACCTTATTGTCATCAAGAGTGGCTCCCGTCAAAACCTCAGCAGCGTCTACTCCGATATCTGCAACACCAAGAGTCAGTGTGCCGCTTTGAAATTCCTTGACCACTTCTGCCGCCCCGTCATCGGCATAAAGTGTCGCCTCTGCCAGCTCCACAGAAAGTTCTGCCGTAATAGCCTTAGCCAGCGGAACAGGCGTGGCGTATGTCTCTTCTCCGTTTTCATTCTCAGTTATTTTGGCATAATATAACCTGTCCAGTCCGATTGTGGCCATGTTTTTCATTCCTCCTTTACTTCATATTCTTTTGCCACATCAATGGCATAGTGGTGATAGCCGGTATCGTCCTCATGGCCTATATACCGCCTGTCGGTAATGGTAAAGCCTGCTTGAAGCAATGTGTTCACTATTTCGTTTTTACGGGCAGTGTAGTTTCCCTTTATAAATAAAGACAACCTTACCTCCTGGGTTTCTACCTGAGGCTGGTTGTCTGCAAAAACTTCAAATGTATCTGTCATCGGAGTAATGACAAGGTACTCATCTGGCGGTACACCGCTAAATACCCCGGTTTCAATGGGGATACCCAAACCATCCAATAACGAGTTTAATTCTGACAATATGCTCATATACGACCCAGCTCCTGTTCCAGTCTTGACTTCATTACTTCGATGCAGGACTTCCTTGTAGCTGATTTTGCCGGTTTCAAAAAGGGCCTTGGAGCTGCCCGGACTTGCCATACTCAATAATATTAGCAATCTTCGCATTGCTTTCCCCATCCTTCCTTGGTTCAGTAAAGCCGATTTTTATGTTGTGGTTTCCATCCCTGTCCTGTTTGGCAGGAGAAAGTCCCAAAGCATTTACCAATTCACCGGTTGCTCTGGACGGATATTTAGTGCCGCTCCCGATAACTGACTGAAGATTGGACTTTACTTTTGAAAGAACCACTTCCCCGCCTGCTTCCAGCACCTTAGGTATGATTTCGTCTGTTCTTTCTCCAAGTCTGGATAACTTGAGCAAGAACTGTTCCGGCATTTTAACTTCCACCTTAGCCACGTTGCAGCCCCTCCTTTTATGCTTTGCTTGATTTCACCTTTTCCGCAAGCACCTCAATATACATTCCACGTCCTTTTACATCCTCAACACTTATAATGTTGTACCTGCCATCGCTGCAAACGAGTACAAGATCTGTGGTAACTTCCAGGTTAGGTATCCTACGGAAGCGGAACAGGGCAGACGCCTGCGAAAACGCCGCCCTGTTTGCCCATTTTTCACTGCCATGCCTATCTTCCTTGTATGCCCTTACCGAAGCAAGAATGACATCACCTTTTTCAGTAAAACCCTCACTATCCTTAACCGGCTTGACTGAGATAATGTCCACGAAAGTTTTCATTTTCCCAAGGCCCATATTTACACCTTCCAATCCCGGTCGAGCCGCAGCAATAGATTAACTGTATTCCATACCTGCTGTCCAGCCTGCACACTATCCCCAAAAAAGCCAGCCGTCGAACCATCCCTGCTTTCATAAAAATGACTCGACAGCATAATGACAGCCTGCTCAGTAGTAGGCGGCATGGGGTTTTCGGTATAATATCCTTCCGGCTTTTTCTGGTAACTTTCCGCATAGGCCACTGCGGCTTTGATATACTCTTGTAAAAGTGCGTCATCTTCGCTGTGCTGCAATATGAGGTTTGCTTTAACCTTCTCCAAAAGTTCCATGCCGCAGCACCTCCGTTTTCATTAAGTTGATTTCTGCTGCAGTATCTTGACTGCTTCAGCCAGTACCAGCTTGCCATCTACACGCTGGGTTGCCATGAATCCAACTTGTCCGGTCGCAGCATACAACTCATTAAGCCGCTTAAAAACCCTGCCTTGACGGTCTGCCACCCAGTAATAAGAAAAATCGCCGAATACAATCGTTTTTGCTCCGGCGGCAATGGCTGGCATAAATGCAGAAGTTTTAACTGGACGATTGAGGATAGTATCCGGTGTTCCAGCAGTTACAGAAGGCTGCCAGAGATACTGACCGTTGTTGTCTTTGAGCTTCCTTATAGCTTTAATTGTCGAATCATTCATAATGAATACAGCGTTCCTGCGGTACGGAGACTTTAGGCTGTAGAACAAGTCCATGATCTCGTCAAGGGTAATGGCTGTTGCACTCGCCGCAGTTACTCCTATCTCGCCACCGCCGTTATCTGCCAAGATACCGGTTGGCTTGCCAGATCCGTCACCGATAAAAAATGCTTCCTCCTCTTTTGCTCCGATTCGGCGGGCGAATTCTTTGGCTATATACTGCTCAAGGTTGAATACACTATCGTTTAACAATTCCTCTGACACCTTGATCATAGTAGCCAGCTTATATGCGCCGATGGATACCTGTGCAAAGGAGTCATCGCTTTCGGGAATCTGGCCTTCCTCATCCACCCAGGATGCAGTACTTGCTTGCCACCACAGGAATTTTCTTGTCACCGCTGGACGTGGTAATAACATTGGCAATCTGCCTAAAGATATTCTCCTCCTCCAGTGCTTCCACAAGAGTACGCTCAAAGTCGTCGGGAACAAGATATCCACCTTCGGTGTCCTCTCCAATCTGCAGCGCGTTGTGTACGTCATATTTGCGCCTGCCGCGCATCATGTTCCAGAAAGACTGCCTATACTCATCGCTGGCACGTCCGGTTTTTTCATTGTTGCCAGATATGGAAGTGGGTTTGTCTGTAATAGGAATATTCAACGGTTTTGACAGTTCCAAATCTATGGCAGCCTGACGTTCAAGACGCTCTATTTCTTTGCCCAGCGCAATAACGTCGGCTTCCATTTTTTCATAAGTCGCGGTATCCTCCGGTGAAAGCAGTCCGTCGTTCCCGCGTTTGCTGTCGAGGAAAGCTTTAGCAGCTTCCCATACTTTAGCGCGTTTTTCACGCAGTTCCAGTATTTTGCTCATAATCAAATCCTCCTTACGGTTTTATTTGGGGTCCCCGCTAAATCGCAGATTTAGTGGGGTAAAAGTAGAAAAAGCCGCTTTTCAAGCGACTCAATTGGTGTTCCTTTTGGTTTCTCTTTTGGTTTAAGCTTTTGCAGGATGGAATTTGTTACTGCCTGCCTGCTGAAGATCATTCCTCCTGATACTTCAAATTCGGATGGGAATGATTCATCCTCCATAAACAAGATTCCATCGGCAAAGCCAAGTTCCACCGCTTTTCTTGCGTTAAACCAGCTTTCTGCATCCATTAGGTGCGATATTTTTGCCCTGGAAAGCCCGGTTTTCAGCTCATAAGCGTTGATGATGGATTCCTTTATTTCTTCCAGCATTGCGATAGCTTTCTCCATTTCTTCTGTATCACCGATGGCTATTGTCATAGGGTTGTGAATCATCATCATGCTGACTGGTGACATAAAGACGTCACCTCCGGCCATAGCTATGACCGAAGCGGCGCTGGCTGCAATACCGTCAATCTTTACCGTCACTTTGCCTTTGTAATCCATAAGCATGTTGTAAATTTGATTAGCTGCAAATATATCTCCGCCAGGGCTGTTGATCCAGATCGTTATATCACCCTCTCCGGACAACAGCTCTGATTTGAACTGCTTGGGAGTTACTTCGTCTCCCAGCCAGCTTTCTTCAGCTATTGGGCCGTCAATATATAATGTCCGGCTGCCATCATCGTTTTGTATCCAGTTCCAGAAGCGGCGAACCGGTTTTGTTTTTGCGATTTGTTCAACTTTTGATCCCTCCGTTTCAGCATTGTTTTTGCCTGCAAAGGCACCTGCATCGGCAAGCCTGGTCATGTTACCGTTAACAAGATACAGATCTCCGCCCAACTCCGCCGGAATCCGGTTCATGTCCTCAAGCTCGCGGATATCGTTAGCAGACATCCAGCCGTTCTGGCGAGCTACAGCATAACCATTCATGCGGCTTGCATAATCACCGCGCAGAAGGCCATCTACATTGAATTTGACAAAGTATGCCCGCTTCTCTGATGGTAAAAGCAGCGCTTTTTGGAGAGCCTGTTCCCAACGCACCACCCACGGGTCAAGCGTGTATTTAACAAATTCCAGAGATTGCTGTTCGATGTTTGAAAAGCTTGACTTTTCAAGATCTCCAACCATATGGGGAGGTACTCGGAATATCCGAGCAATTTCATTTATCTGAAACTTTCTTGTCTCTAAAAACTGTGCCTGTTCGGGTGGAATGCCGATTGGTTGAAACTTCATTCCCTCTTCCAGAACTGCAATGCGATGAGCATTGGCACTTCCTTGATAAACAGCGTTCCAGCTTTCCCGCACCTTTGCCGGATCCTTTAGTACACCGGGATGTTCCAGAACGCCACCCGGATTTGCTCCGTTGGCAAAAAAGGATGCACCATACTCCTCACAGGCAATAGCCATGCCTATGGCGTTCTTGGCCATAGCAATAGGGGAGTATCCGATCAGTCCGTCAAAACCGAGTCCCGGGATGTGAAGAACCTCCTCACTTCGTAGGTAAATAAGGCCTGCTTTTGGATTAACCCTGCTCTCATCGCTGTCGCGCCGATAAGTGTAAAACAGTTCTCCATTTGGAGCCCTGTCTACCGTCATTTTGTTTGGCAAAAGTGGATAAAGCGCCAGCACTCGTCCGGAACCGTCCCTAATAATTTGAGCGTAAGCATTTCCCCATAAAAGAAGATGACTCATCAGTGTTTCTCGGAACACGAATGAAGTCATCTCAGGGTTTGGTTCGTCATGGAGTAAATAATAGAGCGGGTGGGTCAACGCTTTTTCTTTGCCACCGTCTTCTTTATAGCGGTACACATGAAGCGGAAGCCCGGCGATGGCTTCTGCAAGTATCCTTACACAGGCATACACTGCCGTTGTCTGCATTGCAGTCCGCTCATTGACAGCTTTTCCGCTGGATGTGCCGCCGAAGAAAAAGCTATATGCATTACCGAACAGACTGTTTTTCGGCTTATCCCTTGCTTTGAACAAACGGGAAAATACACTCATATGATCAACAGCCCCCTTTCATCATAAATTGATCCGTTGCGTTCATCCCCGTCATGCCTTAACGCGCGGTCAAGCGCCATAATTAACGCTACCGCACCATCTATTCTCTCGGTGGATTTTTCTTTATCCGGCTTAATGTTTCCGGCGGGATCGGTTTTGACATAGATATTGTCCATCATCCACCGCAGTACTGGATTACCACCATGGGCGATGCGTTCTTCCAATGTCAACTTCATCAACTCTTTTGTAGGCGGCGACATATCCTTGAAACCCTGACCGAATGGAACAACCGTAAACCCCAAAGCCTCGAGGTTTTGCGTCATCTGAATTGCGCCCCAGCGGTCAAAGGCTATTTCCTTAATGTTATATTTCATTCCGATTTCCTCAATAAAGGTTTCGATAAAGCCATAATGCACGACGTTACCCTCAGTGGTATATAAAAAGCCTTGCCTCTCCCAGACATCATAAGGCACATGATCTCTCCGCACACGCTGATCAATATTCTCCTCCGGTATCCAGAAAAAAGGTAGAATCTGATATTTATCAGATTCATCAAGCGGTGGAAACACCAGCACAAAGGCGGTAATATCGGTAGTAGATGACAGGTCAAGTCCTCCGTAACAGGTTCTGCCGCGCAATTTTTCTGCATCAACAGGAAACGCACACTTATCCATTTATCCATTGGCATCCAGCGCACCGATTGTTTCACCCACTGATTTAAGCGGAGCTGACGGAATAAATTTTCCTCTGCAGGATTTTGCTTGGCATTTTCACAAGCCACCCTCAATTTTTCGATGTCGACTGTAATGCCCAGTGACGGGTTAACCTTTCTCCATACCTTTTCACTTGTCCAGTCATCGGTATCGGCTGCGCTGTAGATAACAGGGTAGAAAGTCGGATCTATCTTACGCCCTTGAAGAATATCCTCAGCCTTTTGATGTACTTCCCAGCAGATGGAATTGCGGTCTGTGCCAGCAGTTGTGATCAGGAAAAACAGCGGTTGTTTTCTTGCATCGCCAGATCCGTGAAGCATTACATCATAAAGATCCCTGTTTGGCTGAGCATGAAGTTCGTCAAATACCACACCATGGACGTTTAGCCCATGTTTCGTATATGCCTCCGCTGAAAGCACCTGATAAAAACTGCCTAACGGTTTATAAACCAGCCGCTTCTGTGACAGCATTGGTTTAATTCGAGATTTTAATGCCGGACACTGTTCCACCATATCTACTGCAACATCGAAAACAATGGATGCCTGCTGACGATCAGACGCACATCCATAAACCTCGCCACCATGCTCGAAATCACCACAGGTAAGATATAAAGCAATTGCCGCTGCAAGTTCGCTCTTACCCTGCTTTTTTGGAATTTCTATATAGGCAGTGTTAAACTGCCTGTATCCGTTAGGTTTCAAGATTCCGAATATATCCCGGACAATCTGTTCCTGCCAGTCAATTAATTCAAAAGGCATTCCATACCATTCACCCTTGGTATGCTTCAGGCAGTTTATAAAAGTAACAGCGGCATCCGCCGCTTCCTTGTCATATCGAGAACCTTCCGCCATAAACTTGGTTGGTTTATATCGTTTTAACTTCCGCAGCTTTGCCGCCTCCTTTCCTAAAATTGAGCAAGAAAAAAGGAACCTCATGGATGAAGTTCCTCTCCTTAGTGGATTTCTATGAAACTTGTTACGTTATAAACGTTATCGTTTGCCTGTCAGGATAAACTCGGCATATTCTTTCTTGTGTTCATTAAGAAATACTACTAATTCATAAAACCCCATTTTATATGCCTCTTCCTGTACTCTTGGCAAGTCAAACATATTACAGGCACCGCTGTCCCGCATGGCCATAATCTGCCGATAAATCTTATCAGTTATCAGATTCTCGTTACCCATGTCCTACACCTCTGACTTCTCTGCCGCTGAAATTGAATCTCTTACCGCTTTATTGAGAAATGAAATATCAAAACCCGCATCTATATAGCCCTGCCGAATCACCTCGTAATAGTAACGACCCGGTGCTCCCAAAGGTCTACCTTCATTCATGATATACACCATTGCGGGTACCCACTGCCCTTTGAAACGTACCTTAACCGTTTCTTTCCGGTATAGATGCGGATAACCTTCATATCTGTCCAGCGCCTTCTCATCATTAGGCATGATTCTCCAAAGCAGTACTGGTACTCTTTCACCTTTTTGTTTTTCTATTGTCGCTACTGCGCCGCCATTCCCTCCTCTGAATAACAGCCGGTATCCTGTGAGTTTTGCACTCCCCAGCACTTTTGCCGTTGGGCAGCGGTATGCCATCTGCCTTAAGTTCAGATTGCTTCCGTATGCTAAATATATGGTTCCTTTTTCTTTGCTCATCGTATCATCCTCCTTGTATTTACCAAGGCAGAGGCGGAGATCCACCCCTGCGCTTGTCTATCTATGCTGCCCGAAACCGCCATGCTGCGTTACCATCAAGGTGTTTGCAAAGATGCTCCCGGCAGTTTTTGAACTCATCACCAATAAGTCCAATGCGGTTGAGATATGTCCGCATGGCAAACTTCTCATTTTCAACCTGTGGCTTCTTGCTGGAAGCGCATTTTTGGGTTAATGCCTGATGGTTTAACGCAAGGGCAAGCACTATGTAGCTTCTAATTTTTCCCGCATGAAGTTCGCTGTTAAAGCCTCGAAGCTCAATTGTTCCATTGCCGTTAAAAAAGCTGTGCAGGTTGAGAAAATGGTACCTGCTATTGTGATAATGGGTGCTTCGGCTTTCGCTGTAACCCTCGTACCAGATGCTCTCAATCGCAGCCATGGTTTTGGGCTTACGCCTGTTCATCTTTTCAACCAGAGTCTCATCCATCTTCTTGCAAAACCGCATCCTATCCGGCTCAATCTGCAGTGCCTTATAGAAAAGGTCGTTCTTGCTGGCGATAATGTTGATAAAATTACGGATGCTTCGCGGCGTGTGGTTTGCCCCGTCTATATGGATATGGATTCCGCAGCTTGTGTTTGCAAAACCTCCCGCCTTGCGGAGCCTCCTTATCAATTCCTGCAGGGTTTCAATGTCCTCGCGGTATGTCAGTATCGGACTTACCAGCTCGACACTGTATTCCCGGCCTGCCGCTGCAATCCGGCCGCTTTCCTTTTTCTGAGTCCGGATGCTCCCGTCGCTCATGAATTTCCATATCCGTCCATCCGGTGCAATAACCTTTTGGGTATCGTAATAATCTCCGCTGGATTCAATCCTTCCTCCAAGAAAAGCTGCTGCAGTTTTTGCCGCCTGTTTTCTTGTAATCCCCGTCAATTCTACCTCGATTCCAAATCTCGTTGTAAGCATTGCGCTTTCTCCTCGCTTTCTCTGTGTTTTTTGCCCTTTGGCAGTGTACATTAGGCCATTGAAAACACAGGATAGCAAGGCAATTCTGCATGAGTTTCCGCTGGATTTTGGACGATTTTCCGCATCTTAATTTGTGTACATTTACAGCTTTCTGATCATATCTACACCATAAGCTACACCCAAAGAAGAACCGCAGTCCCAGTCAATATGAACAGTTCCGATATCATCCACATAAGAGACTGTTCTTGGTCTCCCGGTTTCAGCTTAGAATACGGATCATCCATGTAGATAAGCTCAACGCGTGTTCCCGGCGGATACTGCTCTTTAAGGCGAAGGACTGTTTCTTTTGAAGGAAAGCCTCTTGCACTCATAGCTCGTCCTCCTCTCCAGGATAATATGCGGCATACTTTGGATAATCTCTACCATCCGGCATTACCAACACTCCATCAGACCGTCCCCGCTGCTTAACCAGCAAGCAAAGCCATACTCCATCCTCGTCAATTCTGCAAAGCCCTTTGTTTTCCTCAATAAATGTGCGGTCAACGCATAGGTCGGCAACGAAGTTGTCATAGTCAATCTTTGAAAGCTCAATGGTCTTCACAACTGCGAATCGTTTCCTCGTCTCATACCGATGCGGCACCTTTAGATCCTCAATCCTAAACGGATGCTTGACAAAGAAGGCGGTGCTATAAAAATCATTCATTCTCATCCACCGCCTTTGCTCTGCCTTTCCGGTACGCCCCGTTGCCTGACAGCCTTGAAAGCAGCACCTTGCGTTCGGTTTTGAAATCATCTCCTATAAATCCCAACCTAAGCAGGAAACAGCGAAAAGCATATTTTTCATTATCTGCCGGTTTTTCAATGCGCAGCACATGCTTCTGAGCTTTTGCCTGTTCTGCCATCTGCTTTGCCAGCGTTATATAGGTCTGCACTTCATCAGCATTTAAAGTCGCGTTCCAAAAAGGGAAAGCAATCTCATCATTTTCAGCGAATACTTCAAGTTCCCGGTCAAGCGACAGTGCTTTCTTAATCAACGTCTCTTTGCTGGCCAGCATATTTCTAAGGTTTTCAAGGCTTGTCTCGCCAAAGCCCTCCAAAGAAAGAGTAATTGTCATGGTTCCCTCTGCAGATAAGCCCGCCATATTCAGCGCGTCAATAACGGGACGGATGCTTTTGATTTCATCAAGACTGATTTTCGGCGAGTGAACCACACTGTCCCTGTCTACCGTCCAGCTGCCAGCAGTGCTCCCGTCGTTTACCTCATACGCAAAACCCGGCGCTCCGGCATAGCGCACCCCGCCTTCAAGAGCTTCAGCAATGACTGTGGCAATGGCTTTCCTCTCCTGACCGACAACCTTCTGTGAAAAACGAAAGCTATTATTGCTCATGCCGTTCACCTCCCTCAAATAAGCTAAACCATTTCTGATTCCCATAAAAAATCCCACCTTTCCTTTTTGGTGGGGTACATTAACGCTCTGTTTTGAGGGGAAAGCAAGGACATTTTTAAGCAATCTGTGTTTCAGCGTAAGGAATTTTTTCGCCACCTGACAGCAGGAATACTAAATCTGCTCCAAATTGTGAAACATAGCGCTTTACAATCACATCGCAGTATTTCGAGTCAAGCTCCATCATAAAACAAACCCGCCCGGTCTGCTGTGCCGCAATCATTGTCGTACCAGAACCACCGAACAGGTCAAGAGTTAAATCTCCAATATGGGAACTATTGAGCATTGCCTTTGCTACAAGCGATACCGGCTTCATGGTAGGGTGCTCCTCCGATACTTTAGGACGGGGTATCTCCCAAACATCTGACTGTTTACGGTCTTTAAGCGGGCAAAGGCGTGTTCCTTCAAGCCAACCGTACCAGATCGGCTCGTACTGGGTATGATAGTCCTTTCTTGATAGTACCAAGCTGTCTTTTTTCCATATAATTGTGCTCGACCAGTGATACCCTGCCTCTCGCATGACGTTCATCAAACTGCCCCATTCCTGAGCACTCATTACCACATAGGTCATGCATCCGGCTTCAGAAACCTCTTTCATGCATTTAAAAGCGCGCAATAAAAAAGCGCCGAATTCTTCGGTGCTCATATTGTCATTTAGAATTTGTCTTGGCTTCCAGCTTGGATGCCTGGTATCTGAACCGTAATCAACATTCCATGGTGGGTCGGTGAAAACAAATCTCGCCTTTTGTCCGTTCATCAGCTTTTGCACATCTGAAAGCATGGTGCTATCACCGCACATCAGACGGTGGTTGCCAAGTACCATATGTCGCCCTTTTTGGTAACCGGAGTTTAATCTCTGCAATTGCCTTTTCTGTATCGAAATTATCCTCTTTGACATTAGCGGCTGTTTTATCACGGAACAACTCATCAATTTCCGCAGCATCAAACCCGGTAAGAGAAACGTCAAAACCATCTTCATTTAAATCCATAAGCAGATCGGTCAAAAGCGGAATATCAAACTCACCACTGATTTTATTCAGCGCGACATTGAGCGCCTTTTCCCGCTGTTCATCCAGATCAACTACAACACAGTCGATCTCCTTATACCCCAAAGCTGTAAGTACTTTATAACGCTGATGTCCGCCGACAATATTCCCGGTGCGTTTATTCCATATGACCGGCTCTACATATCCAAACTCTTCAATAGACCGACGTAATTTTTCATATTCGGGGTCACCAGGCTTTAAATCTTTCCGCGGATTATATTTAGATGGTTTTAGTTTTTCTGTTGGTATTTTCAGTATATCCATAAATCTTAACCCTCCAGTTTGATGGCTTTTTCACCGGTGAATTCCTCCCAGCGCTTAACAGCTAAATCACAGTAAACAGGAGATAACTCCATTGCGTAGCATTTACGCTCGGTCTGTTCAGCCGCAATTATAGTGGTGCCGCTGCCTGAAAACGGCTCAAGCACAATACCGCCTTTGTCGCTGTGCATTTTGATGCACCGCCATGGAAGCTCCACAGGAAACATTGCAGGATGCTCCTTGTTTGCCCGGACAGTGGTCATCTCCCATATCCCAGCATAGCCCCATTTCTTGCGTTCTTCCTTTGTAAGCCGTTTCACAAATTTATAACTGTGTCCCGCAAAGGCTGAAAGCCATACATATTCCTGATCGTTATATTCCTCAACTTCTCCTTTATTGCTGAAGGCTGAAATATACTCATACTGCTGAACCGGCTTGTTTGAAACAAGATGATAAGGTCCTACACCGAAATTTTGCCCTTGTTTCTTCCAAATGCGGATCCAGATAGGGCGGTAACCATTGTCCAAAAACATATTCACACTGTAAACACTGGTGGGTTCAATAAACTGAGAGCCGGTGGCATAGAGATCACCTAAGTTCCAGCAGACAATATCTGCATACCTGCACAGGTTTCTAATCACTGGGCGTACTGTCTCGAACCATGGCTCAATCCCGGCTTTTTCATATTCTTTGCCTACCCCATATGGAGGGGAAGTCACTGCCATCTGTGCGTGACACCCTTCCATCAACTTCTCAAAATCCTCATCCTTAGTAGAGTCGCCGCACATCAAGCGATGATTCCCGAGAAGCCAGATGTCGCCCCGCTTCGTTACAGGTTCGCGCTGCACAATTTCCTCATGCGCTTTATCTATGTCAAAGCTGTCTTGTATCGCCTCTTTGGAGTACCATCGGTTAAGCAGTTCGTCTATTTCAGAAGCGTCAAACCCTGTAAGCGAAACATCAAAAGCACCTGCGTCCAACTCAGCCATCAGCTCGGCCAGTTTATTCTCGTCCCACTCTCCCTGAATCTTATTAAGAGCAAGATTAAGCGCTTTTTCTCTCTGCGGGTCAAGATCCACTACAACGCAGTCTATCTCAGTCTGTCCCAAGTCCAGCAAAACCTTTAAGCGTTGATGCCCGCCTACCACATTGCCCGTCTTTTGGTTCCAGATAACAGGCTCCACATAGCCAAATTCCTCTATTGACCGTTTTAGCTTTTCATATTCCTTATCGCCAGGTTTTAAATCCTTGCGCGGGTTGTATGCTGCTGGATTAAGTTTTTCAACAGATATTTTTTGTATGTTCATTCTGCGTTCTCCTGTTCAATATTTTCTTAAGACCCTTTTTTGCGCCCTTACAATCTCCGTTTATTACTTGTCCCCGCAGAGTCTTAAACTGCTGCTTCGTTAAATGGTCTTTATATTTTCTTAGTTCCCTAAGAAAGATTGAATTTGTTTTATGCATCAGCCACCCCTCCTGGCTGTCAGTAGTTTTTCCATAACATCATCGTGAGGAGTAGCCCCCTTGTATTCGGTAGCACAGTTTTCCCGCACGACTTGATAAATTTGATACCACAGGTTATTGGCCTGTTTCATAAAGCTTTGACTCATAGCCACATAAGGTGACGGGATGGCATTGCCAGTTGTCGGATGCTTAGCAAGAAAGCCAAATTCAGTGATACATTCCTCGCACTGGATCCACCGCGCCACACTCTGGCATATTGCTCTATAAGCTGCGCAGGGATAAGGTGAACACACCTGCGTTCCTTAAGCCACTGCCATGTTTTTTCGTATATTTCCACCGCCAGTGTTGTTTTTCCGTTCTTCTGCTTTGCAGCAAGATAATCCCTTGGTGGCGGCATGCTCTCTCCTTCCAGTTCCGCAGCATCCGTAAACTCCATTACCATGAGCTTTCGTCTGCCGGGGTTTCCTTCCAAAATCTTATCCGCCAGAGGCTTTTTCTTCTGTCCTGCACCGATACGTGCCCCGCCGCGGTTGGTACCGTCCTTTGCCATACACATCACCTCGATTCATGTAAAAATAAACAGGGGATATACCCCGTTTGAAACTGCGATTTTTCGCGCGTGACCCCCCGCCCGTTGCACAAAACTACTCCGCCAGAGATTTTGACCCCCCTACCGTCTTGCCCATCGTTCTCCTTCGCGAGCAGTGAGCGATGAGTGACATTGTTTGCACAGGCTCATAAGGTTATTGTCTGCATTGGTTCCGCCTTTGGATAAAGGGATAATATGATGTACCTCTTCGGCTGGTGTAAGCCTTCCGTACTTTTGGCACTCCTCGCAAAGCGGATGCTCTGAGATATATCTGTCCCTGATGCGTTTCCATCTCCGGCCATAGCGTTTTCTTGTTTGGGGATCTCGTTCGTATTTGTTGTAATAAGCATCCATTTGCCTTTGATGCATGTCACAGTACCTTCCGTCCGTCAGTTCAGGACAGCCAGGAAAGGAGCAAGGCCTTTTTGGTTTTCTTGGCATCTGGCCACCTCCTTTACGCGTATAAAAAAGCCCTCACAGGTTCATCCCATGAAGGATTATCTATAATTTTTCACAATACCATTATATTTGGATTTATAATGAATTTCATCTCATAAAAATCTCATCTGGAATATTGAACAACACATTTGCTATTTGCCCGTAAGCGGTAAATAATACCCACATTTAAATGCAAACAGGCTTATGAGATAATCTCTCCAGAAAATATACTGGAGGTATAACTTTATGACCAAAGCAGATCTTTATCAAAAATGGGCATCCATAATTGCAGAGTACAAATCCAGCGGACAGACGCAAACTTCATTTTGCAAATCCGCGGGGATAAGTCTTCGTCAGTTAAGCTACTGGTTGAGAAAAGAAAGACAAAACGGAATCATACAATCAGAATCTCCCAAATGGATTCCGGTAGAAGTAGATCATAAAGAGCATACAGGCAAAGGCCAATCAATCGAAATCAAATTTGGCCCAGCTGAAGTTCAAGTCAAACCAGGCTTTGACCAGAAGCATCTGTTGGATGTGCTAATGGTGCTGAGGGAATTATGCTGAGCATAGCCGGCACCGACAAGGTCTACCTTGCCTGTGGAAGTACCGACATGCGTAAGTCTATCGATGGCCTGGCTGCCATCGTCCAGCAAAGCTTCGCATTGGACCCCTTCTCGTCTTGTCTATTTGTGTTCTGCAATAAAAAACGTGATAAGCTTAAAATCCTCCAATGGGAACATAATGGTTTCTGGCTATATTACCGGAGGCTTGAAAAAGGCAAATTCCAATGGCCTAAAGAAAGTTGCGGCACTCCAATGAAGGTTGGTGTCCGTGAACTGGGTTGGCTGCTGGATGGACTATCCTTGGAGCAGAAGCAGGCACACAAAAAAGTGACAGTAAGTGCAGTAATATGAATACTTTCAAGACAAAAATATTTATATTTTTTATCATTTTCCTGGAAAAAACCGTAGAAAAATGATATAATAAAATTATGGAAAACACAGTGAAATCAACGGTTACAATAGAAAAACTCCAAACAGAAATTGAAATATTGAAGCAGGAAAAAGCCGAGCTTGAAGCAAAACTCAAATGGTTTGAAGAACAATTCCGGCTGCATCAGCATAAGCTTTTTGGGCGTTCAAGTGAAAAGACGGAAATCCCTGAACAGCTAAATCTTTTCAACGAGGCGGAATCAGAAGCCAAGCCTGCAGTTCCCGAACCAACATTAGAGGAAATTACATATAAACGTCGTAAAAAGCAGGGGCACAGAGAAGAAATGCTTAAAGACATTCCTGTAGAGACCATAGAGTATCGCTTGCCTGAAGAAGAGCAGGTTTGTGATTGCTGTGGCGGCAAACTGCATGAAATGAGCAAGGAAGTAAGGCGGGAAATAGAAATTATTCCGGCTCAGGTGCGTGTAAAGGAACATGTGCAGTATGTATATGGCTGCCGTAATTGCGAGAAGAATGAAATATCTACACCGATAGTAACAGCCCCAATGCCAAAGCCGGCACTTCCTGGAAGCCTGGCTTCGGCATCCGCCATAGCTCATGTAATGACGGAGAAATTTGTAAAAGGGCTTCCTCTTTATCGTCAAGAGCAGGACTGGGAGAGGATGGGGATTGAAATATCCAGGCAAACCATGGCGAACTGGATGATACAAAGCTCCGACAGGTGGCTGCGGCCGATATATGAACGAATGCGGGAACACTTGCAGCAAAGGGACATCCTCCATTCCGATGATACTACCCTCCAAGTACTCAAGGAACCCGGGCGAGCCGCAGATTCAACCTCCTACATGTGGCTATACCGGACCGGCCGGGAAGGGCCTCCGATTATTCTTTATGACTACCAAACTACCAGGCTGGCAAACATCCTAAAAAATTTCTTGAAGGATTCAAAGGTTACCTTCATACGGATGGGTATGATGGTTATAGTGGCATGCCCGGAATCATCCAGGTTGGTTGCTGGGCACATGCAAGGCGTTATTTTGTCGACGCCTTAAAAGCCATGCCTCCAAAAAAAGATGACAAGCCCACAGTAACAGAAGAAGGTTTGGCATTTTGCAATAACTTGTTTGAGATAGAAAAAATGCTTCATGATGTTACACCGGAAGAAAGATATGAGGGCCGATTGAAACACAGCCGGCCAGTGCTTGATAAATTCAAGGAATGGCTCAAATACTGGAGTCCAAGAGTAACTCCCAAAAGTTCATTAGGAAAAGCAATCCAATACTGCCGGAACCAGTGGGACAAGCTGGAGCCTTTATGCTGGACGGCAGGCTAGAGATTGATAACAACCGAAGTGAACGGTCGATAAAGCCTTTTGTAATCGGGAGGAAGAATTGGCTGTTTAGCAACACGCCTAAAGGAGCCAATGCCAGCGCAACAATTTACAGTATTGTGGAGACGGCAAAAGAGAATGGGTTGAACCCGTTTGAATATCTTACTTATCTCTTTGAACGTCTACCGAATATAAATATCAAGGATCAACATGCATTAGACACCTTGTTGCCATGGTCAGCAAATCTTCCGGGTCATTGCAAAGTGCCCAATAAATAATATATATTATGCCCCTGCTAAATCAAAGGTGGGGGCTATTTGACGCTTACATTTGCCCATGCATCCTGCCATTATAATATTTATCCGAAATATACCGCTGCATATCGGGTGATAAAGCTGCAAGCAAAAGATAAGCCTTTTTTCTATCTTCCTCTAACTCCTGGGTGCTTTTATAGAAGGAACATTTATCTTGCAAGCACTTGTGTACAGTCAGGATATTGCAGCCATTCCTTCCGTTACCGCCAAAACAATTATCGTACATCTTTCTTCACTCCCGTTTTATGTCATAAGAAAAAGCCCCGAAGGCTTATGCGTTTTAATGTCATTTTTTCACGATATCATTATATATTGGATACCTGTGTTTTACATCTCATAAAAATCTCATTACTACTTCCCGTATAAAAGCAGTGCCAGATGATTAAGTGCCTTGTCCTTCCTACGGTACACCTGTGCTCTTTCAAGAAACAGCTTCTCTCCGATGTTTGCTACAGCTTCTGTCTTGCTCACATCATTAACAAAAAATTCTGTCAGTATAAACTGTTCTTCCTCCGGCAAGGCGTCCCAAGCAGGCTTGAACCATTCCATATATTCCAATGCCCGTCTATAACGTTCTTTCAACACATCAATCTCGTCAAGGCAAGCAGCAAGGCGTTCTTCGCCGCTTTTGGGATTGTGTTTGCCCGGAACTCCGGTAATCTTTGCACTATGAGGGCTTGTCATACGGGTTTCAATTTCATATATATCCTCATCACTGTGTTCGATAATGTACTGCATGCTGCTGTAATCTTTCAAAGCTTCAACAGCAGCCGCTTTTTTATCTAAATACTGCCATGCAATCAGCATATCGCACCTCCAAAAATCAAGATAAAAACCTTGATCTTTGAAGCAGTGTGCTTTTTTGCGTTGCTTTGCAGTGCTTTGTTTCCTTGTTCGTTATGTCTTCGTTCTTTATAGAAGGCCATGCTTTTCCAAAATAGCCTTCACCTCATCTACCGAATGGACAACCGCTGCCACACCTCCGGCATTGAGGATTTTCCTTATAGTTGCTTCCTGCAGTTTTGTTGTCTTTCCCGATGGGGTTTTTACTTCAAAAGCTATAAACCGCCCATTTACACAGGCAATAATGTCTGGTATCCCCGCTGTCCCGTACATACCACCATGTTCCTTCCAGCAAAAGCATCCCGGTACTGTCTTTAAGTACCGCAGTACTTTAGTCACAATACTCTTTTCGGACATAACCGCTTATCCTCCAAAAATGTTACCTTTTCCCCTCTTGTTACCCCGGTATTTCTAAAAAGGCAACTTCTCAAACCCGCTTTACAAGCGCATTTGAGGATTTTGTTACCTTGTTACCTCTTTTTTGGGGTAGGTATAGACACAAATATTTATATTTTTTTATTTTTATTTTTCAAAAAATAATTTCATCTCTCGCGCGTATATATAAAGTTGAGGTAACAAAGGTAACATAGGTAACAAGTGGCTATTCATCAGCGTTTCGGGTGTTACCTTTTTGTTACCTTGTTACCTTTTTTGAGGTTAAAGAGGCTCAATATCTGTGATCTCAAAGCCGCTCACATCGCATCGCTCTTTCAATATCGAAAAATCAAGAGCCCACGCTTTCTTAGTTTCGTTCCCGAAACGCATCGTTTTATTGCTCTCCAGAAAAAAGTCACTTTGCCTCAATTGCTTCAGAAACTGGTTATACGGAAGACATTCACCTGTGATTGCATAATCGCGTCTGTACTTGGTATAGCGGTCATATACATCACAGAAACGAATCCCGATAACATTGCCTCCTTTATCAAAAGTGTAGTCTTGATTCGGAGCCAGTTTCATCCGGGCCATGATTTCCAGCGTCTGTTCTACAATAGTCTTGTTGTTGCTGCCGCCATCCAGCAAGTATTCCTGCACACCGTTTTGAAGATATCGAATACACGCCCCTTTGTTAATGGGAAACACTTCAGACCATGTAACATTAAGGAATTCACACAGTTTGTTTACTAGGCTCAATCCGGCATAGCAACAGGCGAGATTATTGACGATACGAGATGGAAACTCATCAGATATCTCTGACTTTGCTTCCTCATACCACTTCTCTGCCTCAGCAACCGATACTCTGAGTGCTATATCCAGCAGGCTCCGACCGAAGCTGCCAAGCAGATCCGCTTTTGCACACAGCTTATAAAATGCTTGTCTATGGCTGGCTGGTTTTAAGTCCTTCTTGCTGAATAGCAATTCTATGCTCCGTTCTCTGATGGCCGCTTCATCCGGCGATTCCTCACCAGCTACAATAATAGGCGCCAACAGTTCATAAGTAACAGCACTTTGATCCGCCCTACCGCGGACACCTTCATGGCCGTCATATGCATCTCGAAGATGGTTGTATAAGGCATTTAGCCTTAACTTATCTATCTTTGAAGGCTTGAACTCATCCATCAACTGTGGTATCAGATTCGATGATGCAGATTCCTTCATCAGTGTAAATGCAGTAACCTGTGTAGCCGCGCGGATTTTACTGCACGAAAATACCGGCAGAATAACCCGCTCCAATGTATTACTTTTTCCGCTGCCTTGTTCTCCGACAAGCAATAAATGAGGAAACTTGATACCTGATTTTTTAGATGCGGTTTGATAAAGCACCCGGCCACCCAGGCCATTACTGATACCGTTTTTATGGGTTCGTTATAGCTGAGGAGCCATTCACCAAGCATAATAAGCTGTTTCTTTGTCAATGGCTCAAAGGTTAGGATATCGGTTGTTATGCTTTTATACTTATCAAGCTGCACGATATCTTCAACAATGTTGCCTCCTGCTTCAATGGCACCATCCGTTGAAACATATACCATCCGCCCGCCATGCTCATAAATCCCAAGAGCCTTGACCCCTGTTTTCCTTACCCACTCCATTTCAGATATATAACCTTTCAGCAGTTCCAAATCTCCTTCTGAGCCAAAATAGCCTAAGGATATTGTCCGGCGGTTCAAGATATTTTTAAATTTTTGGATGTTATTGAAGTCGGTAGTCATAAATGTCTGGCGGTATATTTCATCACGAATTGTAATAAGATCAGCAGTCATCTGCGTTTCATCTTCCGATACAATCATCTCCACCGGTTGAATGATAAAATTTGTTATAGGATACACACTTTCGCCTCTGGTGCGGTAATACCTGCCTCATGTTCAAAGATAACTGACTCGCTTTCGCGGCTGTATACGTTCTCTGTAACTTCAATGGCCTTATCCAGTGTCTCCTGCCATATGTTGCTCCACTTGCATGATGTACGTATCCCACTTTTCCCGGAATAACCCGGAATTTCTAAACAGCCTGTCCATCTGCTCTTTGTTTTTGCCTGACCAGAAAGCTAGCATACAGCAAAGGGCAAGGTCGGCTTCGGACTGGCTCGGATACCCTGCTTCCTGCCATTTTCCTTCCCATAGCAGATTAAATTCCTTATGGTTTTCGGCTGTCCGGGCTTTCTCCAGAATTTCTTCGTCTGTAAGCGGCTCTAGCTTAACCACCTTACTGTCTTTCTTGCTTTTTCCTCTCCGCTTTTTACTTTTGATATAATTCTCATGTATCCAGGCCAGTGCCCGTTATCTTCAGCAATGTAATCAGGAGTCCCTGGCAGTCGTTCGCCAGTCATTGTGAAGTATCTGCTGTGGGCATACATTTCAACGCCGGTTTTAGTGTTTTTATTGCCCTTGGCAGGCATCTCCCCTTTATAGAAAATATGAAGCCCAGTTCCTGAAGGGCTGATTTCCGTATAGGACGGAAACCGCTCAAGGATATCCTTAGCGGTATCGCTTAATTCCCCAGTGTTTTTGTCGCGGCAGTGATCTATGTCTATCCCCACTAAACCTCCGCTTTTTGCGAATACAAAACCCAATCCGGTATAGAGGTATTGTTCTTTTGCCGCAATCGCATCGTCAAGCGTCGACCAGTCGTTTGGGTTAGTGCTTGAGGCTTTTCTACCAGTTAAGGGATTATAAGGGATTTTACTGTCTCTTCCGTCCTTTGTGTTTGGTTCCAGACGCCAGCAGATCCATTGCTTCCGGTTTGCCAATTCTTTAGGGAATGAGATGCTCATTTACACCGCACCTCCTCGCATCGTTCATTAAAATACCGGATCGGAATGCTGCGCTGCTTTGCCTTTTCAATCTCAATGGACATCCCTTTAGTAATTTTTCTGCCAAATACCCACACTTCTGAGCACTTTGACATCAATACCATGCCAAAGAACAATCCCAGATTTCGCATTTGTTCATCATCGTCGTCCATAAACTGCGGAAACAAGAGGTGCGGAGCAATAGGTATGCAATTCCTGCTCACTGCAAAGCGGCAGTACCCCTGAGCCTTACGGATATTACGTTCTATATCACCAGCATATGGACTGCAGATAAATACCATCGGTCTGTAAGGCGCTTTCCTGGCCTCTCGCTCAATCCTAAGCAGTGCTTCATAAGGTGTGGGGTCGTAATATCCTTCCGCGTTAAACTTGCTGATACTCATGGTATTACCCCCTGCCTATGCGCTTTTTTGTTCACGTTCGATTACAGGCAATATACCTTTCTTGTTTTTAAGAAGGTCATAGATAAATAGCCTTCCTTTTTGTGTCCAATATGTGTGCATTACGCTTCTTTCTGCATCAATAACGTGGGTCTTGGACTGCGTGTATCCTTGATCGGCGTACTCCTGATATAAAAGCCAGCAGTTTCCCATTTTGTACTGTACTCCAAGCTCATGAAGCAGCTTATTGAAAGCGCGGCCAGACATTCCGTAATCCTTGGCAATCTTGCTGATCGGCACAAGGCTTTTATTTTGCAATATGAGATCATAATAGCTCGCCTTGGGCTTTAACTCGCTGATAATCTGTTTATTCTTTGCATTTTCTATTTCCAAAGCTTTCCGTCTGTCGCGTTCTGCCTTTAGTTCGGAGAAAATCCTGATACCATACTCTGGATTGGAAATCATCTCTTCGATAACTTTATCCGTAGCATAGACTCCATGTTTTCTTATCGTAGGCAGCACTTCATCAAAGACCCATCTCTCAAAGCGTTCGGCTGCAGGAAGTTGGGATTTAACTATCAGTCTGAACAAATCACCTTCAGGAATATAATTTATGTTTATGGTTTTTTCAGGATTTTGCGGATGAGGTACCTCACGTTTTGTTAGGTACTTACAATGATCTATTACTGCCTTGTGTGGGTTACTGTATCCCAGCATCCTTGCACAATCTGTTGCAGGGAAGTATTCCTTTCCATCAATAACGAGTACTTTAAGTTCGCCAAATTCTGTATTCTTAAAAACCTGTAAATTATTCATAACATCAATCCTCCATTTCTTTCATTTCTCCAAAATTTCTCCCTACCGAAGCCTCTGCCACAATAGGTACATCAAATTCAGGGAAGGGTTGTGTTTCCATACACTCTTTTATAAAAACAACTGCTTCGTCCGCCTTGTCTTCCGGTAATTCAAAAACCAGCTCGTCATGTATCTGCAGTATAGGTTTCAGCCAGAGCCTTTCGGGAAGTCCACTGATGATGCGCCCACAGGCAAGCTTTAGAATATCTGCCGCTGTACCTTGAATAGGTGTATTTAATGCGCACCGCTCGGCAAAGGACTTCTTGCCCCAATCTGATGACCGAATTCCCAGCAGGTATCTTCGCCTGCCCAGCCATGTTTCTGTATAGCAGCTTACAGCAGCTCGCTTTTTAACCTCATCCTGCCATTTGGCAAGATCGGGGTATCCGGATTTCAAGTTTTGAATGATGGTCTCACATTCGGACAAAGTTGGGTTCAGCCCAGCTTTAAATTTAAGTGTTCTCTGTAAGCCAGTAGGAAACAGGCCATAGAACACACCGAAATTGCAGTTCTTTGCAATGGTCCTGCGCTCTTTATAATGTGGAGCATTTTTGTCTGCTGCCTCCTCAAAAGGAATGCGGTAAATAACAGAAGTGGTCTGAGCATGGATATCACCGCCAGTACGATAGGTTTCCAGCATACGTTTGTCCCTGCAATAAAACGCTCCGACGCGCAGTTCTATCTGTGAAAAGTCAAGGGATAAAATAGCCTTTCCTTCCGGTGCAATGATAAATTTCCGTACGCCTATTGGGTCATTGTCTTTCTGCGGACAATTCTGCATATTCGGGTTTCTTGACGCAAATCTGCCTGTCTCTGTCCCCAATGGTATAAGGTCCGGATGAATCCTGCCGGTATCCTCATCAATAAATCGAAGATAACCGTCTATATAGGTGGATTTGAGTTTGCCCCATTTGCGGTACTCTTGCACCAGATCAAATAAGCGATCAAGTTCAGGCCTGTTGGATTCACACCATTCTTTTAATAGGATCATGGTTTCATCATCGGCAGCTTCCTGATGTTTTGCGGTCGTTTTCATTACCGGAAGACCGAGATCCACAAAAAGATATTTTTTAAATGCTGAAGTTGAAGCATTTGCCCCAATCTCTACATTGCCGATAATTCCGGCAATATCTTTTCTGATACTGACAATCTTTTCTGCGGCTTCCGCTTGTTTCTTCAGCATGGCTGACTTATCCACCAATATGCCGTTATACTTCATTATCCCGACATATACTGATGTAGGCGATTCTACTCTTCCACAATAGTTCTGTGTTTGGGTAAAAATCTATCAAACCACTGATTGAAAACATGATACAAGCGAAGAGTATAGTCGCTGTCAGCACAAGCATAGCGGACAGTCTTCTCATCCTGAGGGTTCAATTCATCGAAAAACCGACCTTCAGTAACCGTTGAGAATTCTGTCATTTCTGCTTTGCAGAGTGCAGGCGCAAGCGTTTTAAGTCCGCTGTCAGCAAGACTTCTGAACTCCCACTTGCTTTTTAATGTAAGCTGTGATGCTGCAATCGTGTCATAGCAAGGCTTTTGAAGGACGATACCTCTTGCGTAAAGGAACATAGACTCAAAAGCCAGATTATGAGCAACTTTTATTACATCTTTTGATTCGAATAGTAATTTCAGATAATCCCATATTGCCGCCTGGTTCTCTGCATTTCGCCCGCTACGATGTTTAAGTGGAACATATATAGCAGTCCCTTCTGATACTGAAAAACTGATCCCTGTAATATCTGCTTTATGAGCATCCAGAGCTGCACTTTTATCGTTCCTCCATTTATCGCGGGGTGACGTTTCAAAGTCGAAAGCAAATAGGACAGTGTTTTTCAGATACTCCTGTATTTCAGCCAGCGTATAAACACATTTGTATCCCATGCGGTTCTCCTTTCCGCCCTATCGGAGATAGAAAGTTCCTCTCCGATAGGGCAATTGATCACTTAAGCGGCTCTGTAATTTCACCTGTTTCAGGGTCTACATTTATTACCTCTTCACCGGCAGGTTCAGTGTCATGGCCGACTCGGGTACTGAATGCTTTGACCTGCTCGGAAAGCTTGGATATCAACGCATATTCGTCAGCGGTCAGATCCCGATCTACAGCAAACTGAGCCTGTGAATAGGTGATACCGCTTGAATTGGTCGCCTTTTTCAATGAAAAGCGGGTAACTACGCTGTTCGATTTTTTACCTTTAGAAAGCAGCCTTTTGATGTAGCGGGAAAACTCTTTCAACGATCCTGTTGGCAATGAGAGTATCAACGGGAAAATCTCCCCTTCACGCAGTACATATATCCTGCGGCGGTTCTTGCAAGCTTTGCTGCCGTTTTCCCCCGAACCGAACTGATTATATGGGCATTTGGCACAGCTTCCTCCGGGGTCTCCTTCGCCGGTTATACCATCAAAGCTTCCGCAATCCGGTGGGTTACTGCCTCCGGTATACTTGTCCTTGTAGTATGCATAAAGTGGATGATGATAAAGAATTACCGCTGAGAATTCCTTGACAGTATCAGGTTCTCCGGGATTTTCCCCGGGCACTTCAAATACTGTGCTGCCTGCGGACGGGATTTTTATGCGTTCAAAAGTCATGTCAAGACCGTCAAGTTCTGATGCCATTGCCTCGTCAAGATTGAAATTAGCGAGCTGAAGAAAACCTGTATTTTCGTTAATAGTTACGAGTTCATTGTTTTTCATGCTTTTATACCTCCGTAATTATGAATTTGGAATGTAATCTATATCATTGTTCTTTGAAGCATTGTTCTTCGAACAGTTATTCCTTGAACATTGATATTGGAGCATTGCTTTCTGAAGCTATTTACCTTGCTGCTTTCCGCACAGTTACTGTTGTCTTTTCGAAGACATTCACAAGGCCTTTCAGCCAGTCCGGAAGCTCGTCCCCATTCTCCGCAATCTGTTCTTTAACAAATGCTGACAGGGAATTTGCATTTACTGTTTCATAGATGAGTTCTCCAAAGCCTTTACTGCGTAGTGCGTCAAACAGTTCCTCCTTCATGCCTGCGGCAGCACTGGCTCTTGTTGTCGTTGAAAGGCAGAACATTGTTCCTGCTCTTGTGAAGTTTTGCGTCTCACTGCTGATCATCAGCTCAGACAGACGGTATTCGACATCGTCAATCTCCGCATTTATGCTTTTCATTTCCTCTTCCGCGGCCTTTTTTGCATCGCGAAGCTCCTTAAGACGATCAGCAAGTTCAAACATCGCATTATTGCTCACAGCTTTCACCTCCCTCTGGGGCAAAAGGATTTGCTCCTTTGCGGTAGTCGTCTATCAGCATTTTTGCAAGATCTGCCTTATTGCGCAGAGCAGTCAGGATTTTTGAGTCTACAGTACCCTTGGCGATAAGGTAGATATATGTGCAACCGTTCTTTTGTCCAACTCTATGGATACGGGCTTTTGTCTGTTCGAAATTCGACATGGAATAATCAAGTGAGTAAAATACCATTGTGCTTGCAGCGGTTAGTGTAATACCGAGGCCAGCAGTTGCAATCTGGCCTACGAACACCATGCAGTCGGGATCACATTGAAACCGGTTTACTTGCCCTTGGCGATCCTTAGTTGCACCATAAATACACGCATAACCGATGTTCTTCTTCTCCAGCAACCTGCATATGGCATGAATTTCAGGGATAAACCTTGCTATAACAACCAGCTTATGTCCTTCTTGAATACTGCTTTCAAGGATATCTTCAAGAGCTTTCAACTTGGCATCGCTGACTTGCTCGATTTTCCCACCGTCATCGCTTCCGATGAAGCCGCCGGTTAATTGCGAAAGACGAAGCAAGCGTATCAGTATGTTTGTAGCTGTTACTTCTCCTGCTGACAGCTCAGTATAGCTTTGTTTGACAAGCTCTTTATATTTCTTTAAAGTGACAGGCTCAAGCTCAATGTGGCGAATAATATCGGTGGTTTCCGGCAAATCCAGGCACTCCGCTTTGGTCGCCCGGAAGGCGATGCTGTGGATCCTTTTCATTAAATCCTGTTCCATTGATTTTTTCAGCACTGGTGTATGGTTGCCATAGCCGACCATGTTGAAATAACGGTTTCTGAAGGCATAGAAGCTGTTGCCAAAGATGCGTGGATCGAGAAACTTATATTGGCTGAATACATCTATGGCTTTGTTGGTTATAACCGTTCCTGTTAGCAAGAGCCGATACCGGGCAAGCAAGCCCAACCGGTGCATTGCCTTTGAAACTGAAGTGTTATGAGTTTTAATTTTATGTCCTTCATCAGCAATGATAAGTCAGGATGCCAATTAGCCAGTTCCTTTTCCATTCTCCATGCTGATTCATAGTTGACTACCACTACATGGACACCTTCGCCAGTTAAAAATCTTAGTTGTTGGATTTTCTTTTGAATCGTGCCATTAAGGACTATAAGCTGATATGGGAAATCTGCGAACCGTTTAAACTCGTCTTCCCACACTCCCAGAATGGAAAGTGGCGCAACAATCAGCACACGTTTTATTCTTCCTGCAGCAAGCAATGCTCCTATAATGGCGATTGAGACAAGAGTTTTCCCGGTGCTTTTCAGCCCATTTCCATCAGGAGCGCTGCACCCCATCCGGAAATGGCAGAAACACCACCACCCTTCAAAAGCCCAAATAGACTGCAGATGAAATTGAAAGCACGAATCTGATGCTTATATGGTCTGCCCTTTATGGGCATTGGAATAATTTCTTCGCGTTTAGAATGCATCAAGATCATCTACCTCCGAAACTTCGCGGATATCGACAGACTTTACACTGTTACCAGGAACAATAATCGTTACTCTCTGTTTTCTCCCCAGCAGATATTGCAAAAACCTTTCTCGTAGAGTGACATTGCGACATTTCACAATACCTAAATCTCTGTCATTATCCGAGATATTGATTTTGAGTTTGTGTTTCATATGCTCTTTTCACCTCATCTTTCTTAGGACTGATGTTTTGGCCCTCACTGTTAGGCCACGAAAACAGTAAAAGTAAACCCCCTAACTCAAAATTTTTTTTAGTTTTTCATGGATCTTTTTCATGCGGTTTGTAATAGCCATCTTACTGACCCCTTCTTCTCGTGCTATTGAAGCAAGGGATTCATTATTGAAGTACACCCTTCGTACCAGTTCTTTTTGCTGTGGGAGAAGACTATCGATGGCTTTTAGCAATGTCTCATTTTCTTGAGTTCTTATGTACTCTGCGGCAATGTTGGTATTGCTTGCGAAAATCTCTCCCTCATATTTCATTGCATCAAGTGATGTATGTCGGCGAGTCTCTTTATGGTTAATGTTGTATTCCTGACGGTCAAGTTCGACCAGAATTTCTCCCCACTCTTCAGATACTTCAATTTCAATGGTTTCAGTGTTGAAGTGATATTTGATTTTCATTTTTCTCAGCTCCTTGAATTTCAGATTTTTGAAATCCGCAGGAGCCGAAAATCCGTAGAACAAAAAATGACGGCCGGGATAATTCTCTGGTATGAGAATTAATCCTGGCCGTCATGCAGCTCCGCGGATTTTCTATTTAGTTGATTAACGTCTTATGCTGCGCAGACATAGCTTTCTACATGAAAAGCAGCATCATTTATTCGTTTGATTATTGTGACAACCCCATCACGTTCAATCTTCAATGTTCCTCCGATAGGTATCTGTGTGCTGGTTTTACATCGTTTATATGCAACTTCTACAAGACCTGTGGCTGCGTCAGCTTTACAGACTAAGCGACCATTGAAATCGCGAATATCTTTCATGAGTTACCCTCCTTTTTCTTAAATTACAGCTTTGTTCCGCCGTCTATCTAAATTTTATTAATTCGAGCACCTGAAGTCCTCGGCTATGACTCCGCTGTTACTCCGCTGAAACTCCGCAAATCTCCATTTATTTTTGGAACAAAACTAACATAAGCGTTTGTAAAGCCGAAGTTTGTATATATAAATAACTAATTGTAATTTGTATAGTTAATTGCTATAATAATAAATAACCTGTTGGGAATACCATCCAATAGTGCTTGGAGGCGATTAAAATGGCATTTAGTTATAATAAACTTTGGAAACTATTAATTGATAAAAAGATGATGAAAAAAGATCTGATGGCGATGACGAATTTAACATCGACAACAATAGCGAAGTTGAGTAAAGATTTGCCGGTAAGCATGGATGTGTTAGGAAGAATCTGTAAAGCTCTTGATGTCAACATAGGCGATATTGTCGACTATGTTGACGACGATATTCCAACCAATAAAACAAAATAACAGGAGGGCGCAATACATGAAGAAGCTATGTTTTGGCACTTTTGCAACAATTTTAAAGATTTGCATGGCAAAAAGAGTAACACAAAAGCAATTGTGCGGTACCATGCTGCTTTCTATTGCGCCTACTTATGATATTCGCAGCGATGATGGCACCGTTTCAGATTTGATATTAGGTAAAAAAATCTTTCACCTGTTGTAACCGATGCTGCTCCGGATGTAGATGCTCGTGATATTTCGGTTTTCTTTAAGGAGAAAGTCCTCCCCATGTTGGATAGTAATAAAAATAGCCTAATAGTTCTTGCATTGAAGGACATCATTGCTTCTGATGACACAATCGAACCTGAAACAATTGTTGAGAAAGTAAATAACATGACAAAGGAGGATATTGTTACCTGTAATTCATTTGTTCTGGAAGACTTTCTTGCCGGAATATTTCTTTATACAGTACTTAATGTCGAAAACAGGAATTGTGAAAATAGTGTAAGAGAGATAACCGATGAGTACATACAATCCTTTGAAACTCAAAAGAAAAGCATTAAATTTATTACAACTTACAATAATTTTTCTATGGAAGCCGCTAATGAAGTTGCGATCGATGCTCGAGCTTTGGTGCTACTAGCTGAAACGGGCGGCAGATGCCAAAAGTGCGGTAGAATTCTTGGTATAAAAAAAGAAGGCAACGATATTAACTACGCTAAGATCGTTCGCCTTTCAGAAACTGACGATATTATTCTATGTGTTGACTGTGAACGCGAAATTCGAAATTTATCTGAAGAAGATAAATTGGCTTTATTATCCGACAAGCATGACTTAGAAATACTTGTTAAGGCAAGAGATGCTACATCAAGACATGAAATAGAAAAGCAAATTGAACAAGTACTTCGAGAAGTTGATCTAATGGATGTTACAGCCGATACACAACTCAAAATGGAACCTATTAAGGTTGAAAATAAAATTACTGAAAAACGCCTGAAAGAAAGAGTGCTTTTTGATGTTAGACGGTTTTATGAAGGAGTAAATGATACATTAGATCGGTTAGCCGGAGAAAATAAATTAAATGTGGATAGATTTGCTAAAAGTATTAAACGGATGTATGAAGATGCTAGTGAATCACAGATTTCACAAAGTGCTATTTACAACCTCCTTGTTGAGACATTATTTGAAAAGACCGGTCGTAAATACAGAGAGGCTTGTGAGATAATAATCTCCTACTTCGTGCAAAGGTGTGAGGTGTTCGATGAGATTACCAAATAAAGTAACATCATATTCAAACAGTATTATTGCGCTTTTTCCAGGTATTTTAGAAGCATTGTCACAGCAAGATATGTCCCCAAAAGAATTATTTGAACGAACCATGCCACGCCAAAAAAACATGGCTGATTTTCTAAGTGCTTTAGACTGCTTGTTTGCATTAGGCAGAATTAAACTAATTGAGGAAAAGAGGGTACTGCGCTATGTTAAAAGAGATACGATGCGATAAATTTGCTCCAAATCATCAAGTGATAAAACTTAATGAAGGATTAAACACGGTTTTGGGCAGTTCCAGCGGTACTAATGCAATAGGAAAATCAACATTTCTGTGGGTTATAGATTATGCATTCGGCGGTGACAGATACTACTCCATGTCGGATGATATAAAAAAGGAAATAGGCCCACATACCATCCATTTCACTTACGAGTTTGAAGGACAACCGTACTATTTTTATAGAAGTACTGAAGATACTAAAAATGTATATCGAAGTGATAAGGACGGACATTTTATTACAAAATTGACACTTGATGAATTTCGTAGCTTTCTATTTCAAGAATATAAAGTTGGTATCCCCTCTCTTACATTTTCAGATATAACTGAGCGTTTTTTCCGCATTTATGGGCGCGAAAATACGCTTGAAAAGTATCCATTACTTGTAAAACCTCGTGAACAAGATGAAAAGGCAGTCGATTTTTTATTAAAACTTTTTGGGCATTATGAAATTCTATCTGCGATTAAGAGCATGGAAGAAGAACTTGGGATTAAATTTTCGCAGCTCAAATACCGCCAACATCAGAGAGTGGATATAGAAAAAATCGAAACCAATCAAAAAATGATCGAGTCTTTAAAGAAAAGGCTTCAAAAATTAATGAAAAACAACGAAGAAGCGCAATTAGCAGTTTTTGGGTTTGATACACATACATTCGAACAAATAACTGCAATTCAAAAAGAATTGAATAGTTTTATTCGCAAACGTAATCGCTTGCAATCGCAGCTTAATGCTATTACGAGCAATATAGCTGATAGTAAGGCCGAAATCGCAAGTGAATTTGATTCATTGTTACACTTTTTCCCAAATGCTAATATAGCAGCATTTGAAAAGATTGAATATTTTCATGAGAAAATTAGAGAAATTTTAGGCGAAGAGATGAATCAGGAAATTGAGCGTTTGCAGCAAATAATTGATCAATATGATAAAGAAATAAATCGCCTTAATAGAAAAATTAAAGAAACTGGCTTAGCTAAGGAAATGTCAGAGAGAATACTATCACAGTGTGTTAATGTGTCTAAAACAATTGATAGACTTGAAGAAGAAACGGCGGATTTAATTCGTCAGAAAGAGCTTCAAGAAGCTCGCATTGAAGCGGAGAGGAAATTAAAAGATTTGCTGCTGCAACAAACCGAAATAATACATGAAATACAAGATAACATTAACCTACGAATGAAAATGATTAACGACGTAGTAACTGAACAGCAGGAAATCGCCCCACTTTTGCAGATAACTCCTCAAAAGGAAATTATATTTGAAACACCCGGAAACACAAGTGAGGGAACCGCTTTCAAGAGCCTAGTTATATACGATTTAACTATACTTGAACTACGTCCAATCCCTGCACTTATCCACGACTCCAATATCCTTAAACGTATTGAGGATATACACTTAGAACATATATTGGAACGTTATCAATCCAGTAATCGCCAGGTTTTCATTGCGTTTGATAAAGCTGATTCTACAACTGAGAAAGCGCACAAGATTTTAGAAGAAACAGCAATCTTGCGATTATCAGATGGTAATGAACTATTTGGTCGTTCGTGGAGTAAATACGAATCGAATGATTAAATATTAGGAGGATGAAAAATATGGCTGCAATCAATGATTTACTGCGTCAAATTCCTGACACTTCTTTGCGTGATCGATTAGAACAGGAATTTGCCCGCTTATCAAAAAATAAAAAATTTGGTCTTGTATTTGAAGAGCACATTCCTGAATGTACTCCTCTTTATGATGTTCCTGTAAAACGTGGCTCGACGGTTGCACTCAAAACAGGTCATATTAACGATTTGTATACGGTGTTAAAAATAGAAGAGGATATTGCCCTTTGCCGCAACAAAACAACAGGTGATACTAGAAATATCCCAGTTTCGGAGTTGGTTTCAGTTGCTCAATTTGGAGAACCTATTTTCCCCATGCTTCAGCCAATTGCTGCTGTAGAGAATGCACCTGACAGTAATTTATGGCACACTATTATTGAAGCAGATAATTACCACGCTCTCCAGTTATTAGAATATTTATATCCAAAGAAAGTAGACTGCATTTATATAGATCCACCATACAATACCGGTGCTCGGGATTGGAAATATAATAATGATTATGTTGATTCCACTGATAATTGGCGTCATAGTAAATGGCTATCCATGATGCAGAAACGTTTAAAGATAGCAAAAAGAATACTTGCTGATGATGGTGTTTTGATTACTACAATAGATGACAATGAATATGCTCATCTATGGATTCTCCTTCACGAAATTTTTCCAAACCTAACTCATACCTGCATAACCATTCAGCATAATCCCGGCGGAACTCAGGGCAAAAAATTTTCTGTGACTCATGAATATGCAATATTTTCATATTCATCAGAAAGTACTATTTTTCGCAAGCAACATACTGGTGGAGATGTATATAATTTAAGACGTTGGGGAAGCACTTCAGGTCGCTACGAAGGTGCAACATGTTTTTATCCAGTAATTCTAGACTCTAACTATAACATCATCGGTTTGGTGATTTACTCGATGAAGAGTTACACCCTACAGCTCAAGTAGAATATAATGCAGATGGTACAATTTATGTTTGGCCAATTGATAAGAATGGCATTGAAAAGAAATGGCGATATGGACGTGATACCGTAGAATCAGTAAAAGATAGAATGTTTATTGAAAAAAAAGGAAATCGAATAGAAATTATTTTACGTAGAGAAAGCGAACCTCCAAAAACGGTTTGGACTGATCCTTTATATAATGCAGAAGCCCATGGTACAGATATGCTTAAAACCATAATTGGTGGCGGTTTTTCTTACCCAAAATCACTCTATGCTGTCCATGATGCATTGTTATTCGCTGTATCAGGAAAGAAAAATGCTTTAATTGTCGACTTTTTTGCTGGTAGTGGAACAACGCTCCATGCGGTAAATTTACTAAACGTAGAGGATAATGGTAACCGTCGTTGTATTTTAGTAACAAATAACGAAGTATCAGACGCAGAATCAAAAGCTTTACGCGAACAAGGATATCAACCTGGCGACCAGAATGGGAAAAACATGGTATATGTCGCTCGGTTACTTGGCCTAGGATAAAATATAGTATCCTTGGAAAACGTGATGATGGCACTATCCTATCAGGAGAGTATTACACAAACCAAACAGTATCAAAAGAGGTAGAGCGTTCATTCTATCAGCTTGGCTTTATTGATAATCCTACGGAACTAACAACTAATGCAAAAAAGCAGCTTGTTTCTTTGCTACGCGGTAAGGATGGAAAGTCGCAATTACCACAATCATTAGTCAAAGCAGATAGTAAATTTATTGTTTCGGATAAACATTCGGCGACTATCTTGTTTGATGTAAATGCTGTTAATGAATGGCTGGAAGCTTTAGAAGATCAAGACCACATCACAGACTTTTATATAGTGGTAAAATCTGCTGCCACTTTCAAGGAAATTAAAGCACAGGTATCAAACTTGCTCGGTCCAATGAATGTAACATTGCAAGTTAAACGTCCCATGAGCGATGGTTTTCCTGCAAATGTTGAGTATTTTAAACTAGGTTTTTTAGATAAAAACAGCGTATCACTAGGTCAACAATTCCGCGAAATATTACCATTGCTTTGGCTAAAATCCGGTGCTATCGGCCGGAGGCCAGAAATAAACAGCGATGAAGAACCAGATATGTTAATTCTTCCTCAAAACGGCTTTGCAGTTCTGGTTGATGAAGCAAAATATGCCGAGTTTGCAAAAAAGATTTCAGAAGTAAATAATATTAAAGTGGTATATTTTGTAACAAACTCGGAGGAAGCTTTCCGCGAAATGACTGATGGCATAAAAATAAAAAATACATACCAACTATACCGAGATTACATTGATAACTTTGTGTTGGGAAGTAGGAGGGATTCATAAATGAGAGTTACTTTATTTCCATTTCAGGAAACGGCTCTTGCAGAATTGCATGAGAAAATTAATAAAGCTCATTTAATGTGGAGCGAAAAAGACCCTCAGGTAATATCGTTTTCCGCACCTACGGGTTCTGGAAAAACTATAATTATGACTGCACTTTTTGAAGAAATCCTATATGGAGGTTCAGATAATATCGGCGATCCGAATTCAGTGTTTGTTTGGCTTTCCGATTCGCCGGAACTTAACGAGCAAACGCGATTAAAAATTGAAAGCAAATCAGACAAAATTCGTGTACGGGACTTAGTAACTGTAGATTCAAACTTTGATGCCGAGTATTTGGAGGGTGGACGTATTTATTTTATTAACACACAAAAACTCGGTTCTGACAAGTTATTAACAACTAAGTCCGATACAAGGCAATATACAATTTGGGAAACACTCACAAATACAGCTAAACGCATTCCCAAACAGTTCTATGTGGTCATTGATGAAGCACATAGAGGGACTTATACATCTGCTCAAGCAGAAAATAAAGCACAATCCATCATGCAAAAATTCATCAAAGGTAGCGAAGAAGACGGACTTTGTATTATGCCTTTAGTTATCGGCGTGACCGCAACACCCCAGAGATTTGATAACTTAATTGCTGGGACTACTTCGACAGTACAAAAAGTTATTGTTCCACCTGAACAAGTACGTGAATCGGGGCTTTTAAAGGACAGAATCATTATTCATTACCCAGATATCCAACTTGGTGCCGATATGACAATGTTCAAAGGTGCAGTCGAAAATTGGCTTAATAAATGTGCTCACTGGAAAGCTTACTGTGAACGTGAAAATGAGAAAATGGTAAACCCTATCCTTGTCGTCCAAGTCGAAGATGGTAATGAACGAGAAATAACCCGTACCGATTTAGGGATTTGTATCGATTTGCTGGAAGAGGCAATGGTACGCAAGTTATTGCCCGGTGAAGTGGTACATACCTTTAATGATTATGGTACGATCAAAGTGCGTGACGTTGAAATTCATCAAATTGAAGCTTCTAGAATCGAAGACGAAGAAAATGTGAAGGTTGTGTTCTTCAAAATGAACCTTTCCACAGGTTGGGACTGTCCTCGTGCTGAAACAATGATGTCATTTCGTAGCGCGCAGGACTATACCTACATAGCACAGCTTTTGGGGCGTATGATTCGCACTCCTTTGGCAAGAAGAATTGCCTCCGATGCTGAACTTAATAATGTAAGTCTGTTTCTTCCATACTTTGATAAAGATACAGTAAAAAATGTTGTTAATGCTCTACATGATAGTGAATCGGTTATGCCCACTGAAACTGGTACAAATAAAGAGCTTATAACACTCGGGCGCAACCTCGCTTATTCTGATGTGTTTGATTCAATGGATAAGCTCATTACATACCGCCTGGATTCATCCCGCAAGCAAGCACCGCTTAAGTTATTAATACAGCTTTCTAGAGCATTAACAATGGATGGTATTGATTTGGAAGCACAAAAAGCCGTTAAAAATGCAGTTTTATCAAAAATGGACGAAGAAATTGCTCGCATAAAAGAAAGTGGTGACTTTGATGGTCGAGTTGCTTCAATCACTGGATTTGCTCTTAATACGCTAACATTTGACTATGGAGAAAATGCTTATTCATTTGATGAAGCTACACAAACCATGACTGTTACCGAATTTGACATTTCTCGACATTTTGAACAAGCTGGAAGGATATTGGGAGAAGGCTTACATAAGGAGTATTGGATTCGCCACAGTACCCGAGACCATATTGAAGTAAAGATTGAAGTCATTGTGCTTACAAGTGATACTGCTGCTATGGAGCGAATAAACGCCTTTGCAGAAGAGAAATTTATTAGTCTATATGAGAATAATAAACGCTCTATTGCAAGATTAAATGAGGCTCGAAAAAACATCTATGAAAGATTAATAAATGCTTCCGCTCAACCAATAGCTATTCCTTGGGTATTGCCAGATTCAATCGATTTTTCAGTTTCAGATAACAGTATAAAAATTGATCGACACCTCTATTGTTCTGAGGATGGAACATTCCAAGCATCACTAAACCATGGGAAAAGGGAGTTATTGAAGAAGAACTAAAAACGGTGCCGTTTGCTGGTTACGTAATCTTGATCGTAAAAAGTGGTCACTTGAAATCCCATATGAGGTCGGCGGTGTTATCACTTCTATGTTTCCTGATTTAGTGGTAGTGAGAGCTGATGTACAAGGTTACATTTTTGATATTCTAGAACCACACGACCCCAGCCGTAAGGACAATTATCCCAAGGCAGTTGGCCTAGCAAAATTCGCAGAGAAACATTGGGATAAATTTGGAAGAATTCAACTTATCCGGCAAAAGAAAGGATTAGACGGTCGTGAACATTTCTATAGACTTGATATGGCAAAAGTAGCTGTTAGAAATAAAGTTCGTGGCATTACATCAAACGAGGAACTTGATAGAATTTTTGATACGGATGCTGAGCGAGAAGATTAAATTATACATCCATCCTGCACCCTCAACCCCCTGTAAAAAAGGGGGTTATCTAATCTGGTAACTCAACTATTAATTTTCTGGACGGTTGATATGTTCCCTCAAGCAACCAAAATAAGGGTTTCCTGACATTGCCACATCCGGCAGATCGGCCTCGGGAAAAACTAAATGTCTGGAAACCCTTTATTTACAAGCTTTTCTGTTCTTTATTTCTAAACCCTTGACATCAATGTGACGCACTCAACATGTGTCGTATAAGGAAACATGTCTACACATTTTACTTTATCTACTTTATATCCTCCTTCACTAAAAACTTTTAAATCTCTTGCAAGAGATTCAGGATTACAAGAAACATAAACTACTTTTTGAGGATTAAACTTCACAATATCCTCAAGAGCTTTTGGGTTGATGCCAGACCTCGGAGGGTCTGCAATCACTACATCAGGCTGTTCTTTGATTTCTTTTAGTTTTTGTGAGGCATCCCCAGCAATAAAAGTACAATTTTTAAGTCCATTGAGTTTGGCATTTTCTCTCGCCGACATAACTGCTTCTTCCACAAGTTCTATCCCAATCACCTTTTTAGCCATTGGAGCCATAATTATGCCTATGGTCCCTGTACCAGAATATAAATCAAAAACTATTTTGTCAGATACATCTCCAGCAAATTCCCTTACCGTCTCATAAAGTTTTTCTGCCCCGTATGAATTGGTCTGAAAAAAAGAAAATGCACTTATTTTAAATTTTAAATCCAAAATCTCTTCTATTAGATAATCTCTTCCATATAACACTTCTAATCTTTCACATACCACAGCATCCGACCAAGAATCATTTTGAGTATGCAGTACACCCACAAGATGACTTCCAAAATTCGCATTTTTATATATTTCGATAAGCTCTGTAAAGTCATGTTTCAACTGTGTTGTTGTCACAATATTCAACAAAATTTCCCTTGATTTTGAAGCTTTCCGAACCACCAAATGTCTCAAAAAACCTTCATGAGTCTTTTTGTCATAAAAAGGCAATCTCTTATTTATCGCATACTCAAAAGTGAGAGTTAAAGCCTTAATAAAATCACCATCAACAATATTACATTTATCCGTCATGATTACCTCATAAAATCGACCTTTTCTATGAAGTCCTAACGCCGCATTGCCCTCTTTATCTTTTCCAAAAGTGTATTCCATTTTATTCCTATAACCATGCTCTTTAGGACTTTTTACAATCCCTAAAAATTTATAATCTTTTATTCCTTCTTTTTCAAGAAGCTTTTTTACAATGTTTTCTTTTATTTTGAGTTGTTCTAAATAATCAACATTTTGATAAGTACAACCGCCGCAATCTCCAAAAAGCGGGCAAAGGCTCTCTTTTTCCAAGGGTGAATTTTCTACTATTTCTACCGTTTCCGCTTCTAGTATCTCTTTTTTTATCTTTTTAATTTTCGCTTTTATTTTTTGTCCTAAAAAAGCTCCTTTTATTTTTACCCTTTTCCCATCGTAATAGCCTATTCCAAATCCACCAAACTCCATCTCTTTTATCTCAACTGTTATAATATCATTTTTTTTCACTGTACCATTCCTCCTTCGCTATTTAGATTATACCTTATCCTACTCAATAATTCTAAATAATTAACTAAAATGTTTTTAGCAAAAATAAAATAACTTCGCAAAGACATATTAAAAAGTCTGCATTCAAGCATAAAAGCAGGAGACTTTTTAAAGCAAAAAACCTTTTTTTCTGTATCACAAACAGATATATAAGAATATTATATTAGTAAATCAACCGATTTGGGAGGTTTAAAAAATGTACGATTATAATCCTTATGAGCAAGATTATACTTTTCCACATCTAAAACTTGCACGCGCTTACGTGCCTTTGCAAAAATATGTATCCCTTTATCCTCCAGAAGAAGCCATTAAAAAGGGGACCATCTTTCCTGAACTTGATATGCCTTACGCAGGCGAAAAAATGAGGTGATAAAATGGATGGAAATCAAATATCCTTGCTTAAAAAAATCATGGAAATAGAGTTTACCTGTATAGATTTGAATCTATATTTAGACACTCATCCCGAGGACCAAAAAGCTCTTCAAGACTATAACTATTATTCCAACCAATTGGCTATGTTGAAACAACAATATGAACAATTTTACGGGCCTTTGATGGTTTTTGGTCATTCGCAAAGTCAATATCCCTGGAAATGGGTAGACGACCCTTGGCCTTGGGAAATAGAATATTGAGGAGGACTTTGATATGTGGGTTTATGAAAAGAAACTGCAATATCCTGCCAAAGTCTGCAAACCAGATGTAAAAATGGCAAAATACCTCATCGCCCAATACGGAGGTCCTGACGGGGAACTGGCAGCTGCTTTAAGATACCAAACTCAGCGATTTGTCATGCCTACAGGAAAAGCAAAAGCGGTTTTGACAGATATCGCTACAGAAGAACTAGCACATCTTGAAATAATAGCAACTCTTGTTTTCAAGCTTTTAAAGGGAGTACCAGTAGAAATATTAAAGAAAGAGGGATTGGGAGAATATTACACAGAACACGACAGAGGCTTGTTTTACGCAGATACAACTGGAATGCTGTGGACCGCCGCCTATATCCAGGCAAAAGGAGATGCAATCGCTGATTTACACGAAGATATGGCAGCCGAAGAAAAAGCAAGAGCAACTTATGAACATTTAATAAATCTAACGGATGACCCTTGCGTAAAAGATACTTTAAGGTTTTTGAGAGAAAGAGAGATTGTACACTTTCAAAGATTTGGAGAGACTTTAGTACAAGTAACAGAATATATGGAAAGCAAAAAATTTTTTAAAAAGGTAGATGTATGTCTATTGGCATACATCTACCCATTTTCCTTCTACTATTTTATCGAGGTCTTCGACTTTTATGATAGCAGCAGCGTTTACGTCGCCAGCAGCAGGATATACTACCTCATAATTTTTTAAAGACACATCATAATATACTTCAACCGGATTTTTCAGCCCATAAGGACAAACGCCACCAACAGGATGCCCTGTAACTTCTAACACTTCCTCTGGGGATGCCATTTTTGCTTTTGTTTTAAAAGTATCTTTAAATTTTTTATTGTCTATTTTTCTATCTCCCGCTGTTATAATCATAATATATTTATCTTTTAATCTAAAAAGCATAGACTTTGCTATTTCCCCAGGAGTTACCCCTAAAGATTTAGCTGCTTTTTCCACAGTGCTTGTATCTTCAAAAATTTTTATTTCAATATCATATCCTTTCTCTTTAAAAAACTCTTTCACCGCTTCTACTGACACCTCTACACCACCTTTAAATACCACAAGTTTTACATAAAAGAGCATTTTTTAAGAAAAACTTATCAGCAATTTTAACTGCATCTTGAGCTGTTTTCCCGTAATAATCTGCTCCAATCTTATAGGCATATTCCTCAGTCAAAACAGCACCGCCGACCATTATTTTCACATCAGTATTTGCTTTAAGTAGTTTAATAATTTTTTCCATGTTAAATAAAGTTGTCGTCATCAAAGCACTTAGGCCTACTAACGGTGCCCCTGTTCGCTTTACTTCCTCTAATATCACTTCTCCTTTGACATCTTTTCCTAAGTCAATTACATCATATCCATAGTTTTCAAGCAAAACCTTTACTATATTTTTTCCTATGTCGTGCACATCTCCTTCAACTGTAGCAAGTATTATTTTGCCTTTAGATACTGAACCCTTTGGAAGCTTTTCTTTTATTATCTTAAAAGCACTTTGCACCACTTCAGCAGAACTTAAAAGTTGTGGCAAGAAATACACGCCCTTTTCGTATCTATCCCCCACTTCTTTTAGGGCAGGAATTATTATGTTATCCACTATAGAAAGAGGCTGAACTTCCTCCTCTAAAATATTTTTTACTATATCTTCTACTCCTGACTTTCTACCTTCCAAAATTTGTATATAGAACTTTAACTTTAAATCTTCTTCCTGAATTTTGTGTTGTTCTTTTTCTCTGAGCTCCTCTTTTTGCTTTTTCCCATATATATTCAGATAATTTACACTGCCTTTATCTTTATTTAGCAAAACCATTGTAGCTCTTAAAGTATCCATCATAGTCTCATCGCAGGGATTTATAATAGCAGTAGTGAGACCGTATGACGCTGCCATCGCTAAAAAAGCAGAGTTTATCAATTTCCTCTCAGGTAGGCCAAAAGAAACATTGCTAAGTCCCACAACAGTATTTACTCCTAACTCTTCTTTAGCCAGTTTTATCGCTTCTAAAGTCTCAATTGCAGCTTCCTGCTCAGAAGAAACCGTCAGTACAATGCAATCTATCAATATGTCCTCTTTGGGTATGCCATACTCTTCCGCTTTTTTTATAATTTTTTTCGCATTTTCAATTCTTTCATGCCTATCTTTGGGAAGCCCTTTATCTCCTACAGTAAGTCCTACAACACAAGCTCCATATTTTTTAACAATAGGAAGCACTTCTTTTAAACTTTCCTCTTTTGAACTTACAGAGTTGATTATGGGTCTACCTCTTAAAATTCTTATAGCTTTTTCTACAGCTTTAATATTAGTACTATCTATTTGAAGAGGAAGGTCTACTACATTTTGTATTTCAGAAACTACTTTTGGAAGTAATTCTTCTTCGTTTACCCCAGGAACTCCTACATTTATATCCAATATTTCCGCTCCGCATTTCTGCTGCTTTATAGCTTCCTCTACTGCTAAACTTACATCTCCCGCCAAAAAAGCCTCACTCAACTTCTTTTTCCCAGTCGGATTTATACGCTCCCCTATAATCCTTAAAGGATAATCGTCACCTATGAAAACTGTTTTTGTATTAGAAGCTACTGCTGTAAATTTGTTTACTTTGACTTTTGGTTTCAAATCTTTTACAGCCTCTTTAACAAGTTTTATATAGTGAGGAGTAGTACCACAGCAACCACCAACTATAGAGGCACCTTTTTCAACAAGAGAAGGAAAGAAACTAGCAAATTCTTCTGGTTTTAAGTCATAAACTGTTTTGCCGTCTCTAATCACAGGCATACCTGCATTAGGTTGTGCAATAATAGGTATGCGAGAAACTTGAGACATTTTTTCAACCACATTTATCATTTTATCGGGACCAGTAGAACAGTTAACACCAATGGCATCTAATCCTAACCCTTGTAAACTAACTACTACAGTTATAGGATCTGACCCCATGAGAGTCCTTCCATCTTCTTGAAAAGTCATTGTGCAGATCACTTTCATGTTGGAATTCTCTTTAGCGGCAAGTATAGCAGCCTTTGCTTCTAATATATCCGACATAGTCTCAATTAGGACAATATCTGCCCCTGCTTTTTCTCCTGCCACCACTACCTCTTTAAAGACTTCATAAGCTTCGTCAAAAGTCATATCTCCATAATGAGTTAAAAGCTCTCCCGTAGGTCCTATAGAAAGTGCCACAGGTTTATCTTTTGCCGCCTCTTTTGCAATTTTGACACCTTGAGTGACGATATTGAAAACCTCATTTTCCAGTCCGTACTTTGCCAATTTCACTCTATTAGCTCCAAAAGTGTTTGTCTCAACCACATCCGCCCCCGCCTCTATATAGGCCCTGTGGATATCAAATACTACTTCTGGATGGGTTATATTCATATATTCGGGACACTCTCCAGTTTTTAAACCTCTCTCTTGAAGTTGTGTTCCCATTGCTCCATCAAAAATAATTACTCTCTTTGATAATTCTTTAAAAATGTCTAACATTTTTAACCTCCGTTTCAATTCATCTGAACTTTATTTTGTATAACCTCACAAGCCAAATCATCAATTCTAGAAATTATCTCTAACACTACATCTGTATTTCCCAAAGGCATAATGTGAATTCCAGCAACTTCACTGCGTACATTTTTTATAAACTCTACAGCTATGCTTATTCCCTCTTCTTTTCCTCCATCTTTTAGCCTTTCTAAACTTTTTCTGGAATATCTATACCTGGCACTTTTTCATTTAAATTAACTGCCATTTTAAAGCTTTTAAGAGGCAATATACCTACTAAAAGTGGTACATTGAGATCTTTAATCTTTTCAATAAACTTAAATAAAATCTCTTCATCATAAACCGGTTGTGTTTGAATAAACTCTGCCCTGCTTCTATCTTAACTTTAAGCTTCTCTATCGCCTCATCTCTTAAATCATTTGGATTAGCAGTAGTGCCTGCACAAAATTCTGTTGGTGAATCTAATTTATTGCCATTATAATCATAGCCTTTATTAAAAGCACTGATAATTTTTAAAAGCCCAATAGAATCTACATCATATACCCCTTTAGCTTGAGGAGTATCACCATGGGAGGGGTCATCTCCCGTCAATGCCAATATATTTCTCACCCCTAATGCATAAGCTCCAAGAAGTTCTGACTGTAGTCCAATTAGATTTCTGTCCCTACAGGTCAAATGAAAAATAGCTTCAATGCTTAAATGGTCTTGCAAGAGGTGAGCTACCGCTATGGGACTCATTCGCATATTCGCCATAGGAGAATCTGTTATATTTAAGGCATCTACAATACCCTTTAATTTTCTCGCCTTCTCAATAGTTTTCGTTACATCTACCCCTTTCGGCGTAGAAACTTCTGCTGTTACAACAAACTTCCTTTTCTTAAGTTTATTACACAAATTTTCATTTTTCAACATCTACATCGCCTCCATTTTTAAAAATAAAAAAGTCTCTTCGCCAAAAGAAGAGACACCAAAATTCTCTCATCTTTCAGCGAAACGCTGCTGGAATTGGCACCAAGACGCACATACGTGCCGGTTGCCGGGTTTCATCGGGCCAGTCCCTCCACCACTCTTGATAAGAGATTTAAAGTATTAACTTGTTAAACTATTTAAGCTATATAATACTATGGTTTAATTCCCCTGTCAATACGAAAATTTTTTATGCTTTCAAATGAACTTAAAAATTCTTTTTACAACACTGGCAATTATTTATATTATGGCATTTACTGAATGGCCTGCACTTTGAGACAGAAATTATTAGAGCAAATTCAACGCTCTTTTCTTTTTTAATCTTTGTGCAAACCCTTGCATAATAGATTTTTTAATATTATAATATACTTAACACTTGGAAAATGAGGAGGTTTAATATGAATAACGAAAAATTACCAAGAGTAGCCTATTTCTGCATGGAATACGGCTTACAATCAGATTTTAAACTATATGCTGGTGGTCTTGGAATCTTAGCAGGAGACCATCTAAAAGCCGCAAAAGAATTAGGTATGCCTTTAGTAGGAATAGGCATACTGTGGAAACAAGGTTATACAGAACAACATATAGGTGAAGACGGCTATCCTTATGATGCCTATCGCAATTACACACGTAAATATGACTTTTTAAAAGACACAGGAGTAAAGGTAAAAGTAAAAATAAGAAATAGGGATGTATACTGTAAAGTATGGTTGGTAGACAGCTTTGACAATGCTCCTCTGTATTTGCTTGACACAGATATACCAGAAAATGGAGACAGATGGATAACAGGCCAGCTTTATGGATGGTTTGGTGAAGAAAGAGTTGCACAGGAAATGGTGTTAGGCATTGGGGGAGTAAGAGCTTTAAGAGCTTTGGGAATTGATGTAGATGTTTATCATTTTAACGAAGGGCATGCAGTATTAGCAGCCATTGAGCTTATAAGAGAGAAAATGGAAAATCAAAATATGAGTTTTAAAGAGGCGTGGAAAGCCACAAGAGAAGAAGTAGTATTTACAACTCATACCCCTGTTAAAGAAGGAAACGAATCTCACGATCTAGAACTTCTCATGTACATGGGTGCAAACAACGGTCTTTCAATTGAGCAAATGGCTCAAATCGGTGGTGTTCCTTTTAATATGACAGTCGCAGGTTTGAGACTTTCTCGCATTGCAAACGGTGTCTCAAAACTTCACGGTCAAACTGCAAACAAAATGTGGCAACATGTTGACAATAAGGCCCCTATAATTTCCATAACTAATGGAATCGATAGAAATACTTGGGTAGATAAAAGGATAATAGAAGCCTACAACAAAGGTGAAGGACTTTTAGAAACTCATAATATTTTAAAACAAGAATTAATTGATTTTGTATATCAAAGGACAGGAGTTAAATTAGACGCTGACAAGCTTTTGATAGGTTTTTCAAGGAGAGCTGCTCCTTATAAGAGAAGTGACCTCATATTTACAAATGACGAAGTTATAGGTGATTATCTAAGGTCTAAAAAAATTCAAATGGTGTTTTCTGGAAAAGGTCATCCATTAGATGACGTGAGTAAAAAAATTGTTGCAAAATTAATAGAAATGACAAAGAAATATCCTGAAAGCGTAGTATTCTTAGAAGATTATGATATGACTATAGGAAAGATGCTCACACGAGGCGCTGATGTATGGTTAAACAATCCGAGAAGACCAATGGAGGCCAGCGGTACGTCAGGCATGAAAGCCGCTATGAACGGAGTGTTAAATTTAAGTATTTTAGATGGATGGTGGCCAGAAGCTTGTATAGACGGAGTAAATGGCTGGCAATTTGGAGATGGCTTTGAGTCTGATAATATAGAAGAATTAGACAAACACGACCTTGAAGCACTGTATGACGTCCTTTTAAATAAAGTAGTACCAACCTATTATAACGATAAAGCGAAATGGGAAAGCATGATGAGAGAAAGCATAAGGACGACTTATGAAGCTTTCTCAGCTAATAGAATGTTAAAAGAATACTACGATCTAATGTACACAAAAAAATAAGTCAACTCCTATTTAAAAAGGCCGCGCAATTGCCCGGCCTTTAATTTATTTTCCCAATCTTTTTTCTAGCAATTCTTTTTCTTTTTCATATCCTGGTTTCCCTAAAAGTGCAAACATATTTTTTTGTAAGCCTCTACTCCTGGTTGGTCAAATGGATTAACACCATTTATATATCCACTTATAGCACAAGCCATTTCAAAGAAATATACCAAATTTCCAAAATAATATGGAGATACTTCAGGGATATTTACTACAAGGTTAGGAACATTTCCATCTGTATGAGCCAGCAAGGTCCCTTCAAAAGCTTTTTTATTGACAAAATCTATAGTTTTACCCGCCAAAAAGTTAAGTCCATCTATATTATCCTTATCCTCATTTATAACTATATCTTTCGTAGGCTTCTCAACATTTAAAACTGTTTCAAAAATATTCCTACTTCCCTCTTGTATAAACTGACCCATTGAATGCAAATCTGTCGTAAAATCTACTGAAGCAGGATAAATTCCTTTATTGTCTTTGCCTTCACTCTCTCCAAAAAGCTGTTTCCACCACTCAGAAAAATAGTGAAGCTTTGGCTCATAATTTACAAGTATTTCTATAGCTTTGCCTTTTCTGTATAAAATATTCCTTAAAATTGCATACTGCATGCTTATATTTTCATTAAGGTTGTCTTTGGTATAGACCGTTGAAGCATCATAAGCTCCCTGCATCATATCGTCTATGCTAATGCCTGCTACTGCTATTGGTAAAAGACCTACAGCTGTCAAAACTGAGTATCTTCCTCCAACATCGTCAGGAATCACAAATGTTTCATATCCTTCTTCATCAGCTAATTTTTTTAAAGCTCCTTTCGCTCTATCTGTTGTCACATATATTCTCGATTTAGCCCCTTCTTTTCCGTATTTTTTCTCAAGGAAATCTCTAAAAACCCTAAAAGCTATCGCAGGCTCTGTGGTAGTACCCGATTTAGAAATTACATTTATTGATACATCTTTGTCTATTATAAGTTCAAGTAAATCACTTAAATATGTAGAGCTTATGCTGTTTCCAGCAAAATAAATCTCCGGAGTGTTCCTCTTACTTTTTGGCAACAAATTATAGAAGGAATGAGAAAGCATTTCAATTGCCGCTCTTGCCCCTAAATAAGAGCCACCTATACCTATTACTACTAATACGTCAGAATCTGACTGAATTTTTTGTGCCGCTTTTTTAATGCGTTCAAACTCTGCTTTATCATAGTCTTTGGGAAGACTTACCCATCCTAAGAAGTCATTCCCTTGAGCATTTTTACTAAGCACCATATCAAGAGATAATTTTGCATGCTTTTCCATATATTCAATTTCTTTTTGACTTACAAATTGTAGAGCTTTTGAATAATCAAAACCTATCAATTTCTTCATATGTAAACCTCCATTCCTTATTTACATACTTATTTTATACCATAAATCTATGTTGTTCAAGTTTTTCAAAAGTATGTATAAGTTTACTTGGCTTTATTTTTATACAGTAATAAATTTTTGTCAATCTTTTTGATATTTTTTCTTTATGGGATATAATATATCTAGGAGGTGTAAAACTTATGGATGCATTAGAGGCTTTAAAGAAAAGAAGAAGTATAAGAAAATACATTGACAAACCCATTCCAAAAGAAATATTAGAAGATATAATAGACTGTGCAAGACTTGCTCCCAGTGGAAATAACGCACAGCCCTGGCATTTCGTTGTTATAACAGATAAAGAAAGACTTAAATTTATAGCCGAAAAAGCTACTTATGGTAAATTTATTAAAGATGCAGCAGCTTGCATTATTGTCTATTGTGATAAAAATAACAGACATCATTTAGAGGACGGGTCAGCAGCAACAGAAAATATATTACTGGCAGCTACTGCTTACGGTATAGCTTCCTGCTGGGTTGCGGGATATAACAGAACCTATGAAGAAGAAATAAATAACTATCTCAACATTCCTGACAACTTAAGAATGATTTCCATAATATCATTAGGATATCCTGCAGAAGAGCCACAACCAAAAAGTAAAAAAGCTTTATCTGAAGTTTTGCACTGGGAAAAATTTTAAGTGAAACTATATGTCAAAAGTAGTAGAAAGATTTTTGGAATACGTAAAATATCATACAGCATCGGATGAAAGTTCCTCAAGTTATCCAAGCACCCAAGGACAAATAATATTTGCAAAGCTATATGGGACTATCAACACCTAATTTATTTTATAGGAGGACATAACTTCCACGGCAAATATGAATTTATACCAACCTATGTAATGGAAAAAGCCGTAGATGTAATAGTGAAAATAATTGAATTTTATGCACAAAAATAGGGATAGCTAAAAGCTATCCCTCAGACTGTAGACAAACTTTCGTAAAGGAGATATTTTGCGTTTGGCGCGACTTGTTACAAAGCGGTAACAAAACTTAGCAAGACCGAGGGTGGAGGCAGGGCCGAAGCCATGGATGGCGAAGGCGGGCACCTGAGGCAAGGAGGCCGATTGTGCCCGGTACCCTGCCGGAGCCCGAAGGTCGAGCTTTAGTTTTGTCGCTTTGGAACATCGGAGCGACGATGCAAAATATTTCCTTTGAATATTTTTTAACTTTGTCAACAAACTGAGGGATAGCTAAAAGCTATCCCTCAGTTTGTTGACAAAGTTTAGCCTTAACATATTCTTGGGAGGAGCTCTCCTATTGGCCTGTCAACAATCCTTGAAGTACCGTAAATCGTATTGAGTGTAACAAGCTTTGAATCATTTACTTCTCCTATTATCGCCGCATCCTTCCCATATTTATCTGACTTCATTATTTCTAAAGCTTCCTCCGCATATTTCCTGTCAATAACGGCAATTAACTTCCCTTCATTTGCTAAGTGCAAAAAGTCAAAACCCATCATGTCACAAGCATATTTTACACTATCTTTGACAGGCAATTTATCTTCGTATATTTTAATACCAACGCCGCTCATTTTTGATATTTCATAAAGCACTTCCGCAACTCCGCCTCTTGTAGGATCTCTTAACACCTTTACAGCTTTTCCTAAAGTCATAAGCTTTTCTATCAATTTATTAAGTGGTGAAACATCAGATAAAATTGGAGGATCAAATTGTAACTCTTCTCTAGCACTCATAATAGCCATTCCATGATCGCCTATTGTCCCTGAAACCAATACTACATCCCCCGGTTTTGCATTTTTAATTGACACATCTACATTTTCATATACCACACCTATTCCAGAAGTGGTTATAAATACTCCATCAACACCGCCTTTTTCTACGACTTTGGTATCTCCAGCAACTATTTTAACACCTGCTTCTTCTGCTGTCTCAGCCATAGACTTTACTATTCTTTTTAAATCTTCCATAGGATAACCCTCTTCAATTATAAAGGCAGAAGTTAAATATAAAGGCTTGGCTCCTCTCATAGACGCGTCATTTACTGTCCCACACACTGCAAGTCTTCCTATGTCTCCACCGGGGAAGAAAATAGGTTTTACTATGAAGCTGTCAGTGGTAAAAGTAATATTCTCAAAAAGTAGCGCCGCATCTTCCATCCCTTTTATGTACTCATTGTCAAAGGCCTTTGAAAAAACTTCTTCAATTAAACTTTCCATCATAGTCCCTCCGCCACCGTGGGACAGCAAAACTTTATCCATCCTTCTCATCCTTTCTTACGCCCCATATTTGTAAAAAGCTGCACAAGAACCCTCTGAAGAGACCATACAAGGTCCCACAGGATTTTCAGGAGTGCACGCCTTTCCAAACAAAGGGCACTCATTAGGATAAATACTCCCTTTTAAAACATCTCCACATCTACAGCCTTTTATCTCGATTTCTCCTCCAATTGGTTTTATATCAAATTTTACCGCCGCATCAAAGTCTTTATACTTGTCTTTTATCCTAAGTCCTGAACCTTTGATCTTTCCAAGACCTCTCCAAGTGCTGTCACAAGGTTCAAAAATTTCTTCGATTATCTTCTGTGCTTTAATATTTCCCTCTTTTCTTACAACTCTCTTGTACTGAATTTCTATTGAGGAATTTTTGTAATTTTTAAGAAGCATTATAATGCTCATTAAAATATCCATTGCTTCAAAGCCAGAAATTACACCACTAACTCCGAATTCTTTCGGAATAAACTCATATATCTTGCTTCCCGTTATTGCACTTACATGTCCTGGAAGTAAAAAACCTTGTACGTTTGAACCTCCTTCAAGAAGTGCTCTTAAAGCTTCAGGCATTGTCTTATGAAGACAGTACACACTGTAGTTTTTTATATTTTTCTCCTTTGCCTCCTTTATAGTAACGGCAACTGTGGGAATGGTCGTTTCAAATCCTATTCCTATAAAAACTACCTCTTTAGTCGTATTTTCCTCAGCATATTTTAAAGCATCAAGAGGTGAATAAAACACTTTTATCTCTTTGCCTGCTGCCCTTTGTTGCTGTAATGATGATTTACTTCCTGGCACCCTTATTAGGTCACCAAAAGTAGCAATTACTACATTTTTATTAGAAAGTTCTATTATACTATCTATTTCGTTCTGGCTGTCACACACACTGGGCATCCTGGGCCTGATATAAGTCTTATGTTTTTAGGCAAAATCTGCCTTAGACCGAATTTTGAAATAGCCATTGTGTGAGAACCACAAACTTCCATTATATTAAATTGCACTCCTGGGTTAAAAACATCGATTATTTCTTTAGCTTTTTTAATCATTTCCGTTTGTTGCATCTTGTAAAACCTCCATAAGCTCTTCCCACAGCTCTCTTTCCATTTCTGCTTCTTCTTTATTCACAATACTTATGGCAAGGCCCGCATGAACCATCACATAATCTCCCACTTTAACCTCTGGCACCATCTCTATCGACACCCTTCTTATAACCCCGCCTAATTCTGTTTCTGCAATTTTTCCTTCAATTTTTAACACTTTTGCTGGAACTGCAATACACATGTTTATCCCTCCAATTTTTTACCCGCAATAACAGCCTGCCCTAATGAAATACCTCCATCGTTGCAAGGAACCTTGCTGTTAGAATAGGCTTCAAATCCTGAAGCAGTAAGCCTAGTCAATAGTTTTTTTAATAAATACCTATTTTGGAAACTTCCACCGCTTAATACTACTTTATTTATTCCGAATTCTTTTCTCAATTTTAATGCCAAATAAAACGTAAACTCAACAATAGAGTTGTGAAATTTTGTAGCAATTACTCTTCTGTCAACCCCATTTTTATAATCCTCATAGAGTTGACGCAATATTACCTCTGGATCTATTATATATTCCTCATCCCGATAAACCTCAAAATCATAAAAATCATTATCTTCAACTATTAAGCTCTCAAGCTCCATTGCACCTGCCCCTCAAAGAGCACTTGATCTCTTATGCCTATCAAAGAAACCGCCGCATCAAAAAATCTTCCCATACTGGACACATAAGGAGTGTTAATCTTCTTCTCAATCTGCTTCAAAATCAAATCAACTTCTTTAGAATCAAATTTTCCCACAAAATCTCTATAAAAATTTATATCCTTTGAAATAAAACCTAAAGCAGTTCTGTATATCTTTTTTATTGCCAATTCACCGCCGGGAAGCGGTTTATATTCTAAATGCCCTACTCTTAAGAAATCTTTTAAATCGCATATCAAAAATTCTGCACCCCATATATTCCCATCTACACCATATCCCGTACCATCATAAGCTATTCCTATAACTTTTTCCTCAAGATTGTACTCAGCCATACAGCTGGCAATATGGGCATGATGGTGCTGAACTTCAATAGAAGGTAAATCTAATGTCAAAGCATATTGAGTAGAAAGATAACCTTTATGCATATCATGTGCTATTACCTGAGGTGTCACTCTAAAAAGTCTTTTATACCTTTCTATTTGCTCTTTATAATATTCAAAAGTCTTTTCATTGTCTAAATCTCCTATGTGATGACTCACAAAAGCATAATGACCTTTCGTGAGGCAAAAGGTATTTTTGTAAAAGCCACCAACCGCCAGTACATTTACTTTAGCATCTTTTTTCAATAAAATTGGCTGAGGAGCGTATCCCCTTGCCCTTCTTATAATTCTCTCAGCACCTCCATTAAAGGAAGTGACTGAATCATCTATTCTGTTGACTATATCCCTATTGTTTAAAAGAAAAACGTCAGCTATATCCTTTAATTTTTCTAAAGCCTCTTTATTGTCTTTGCAAAGAGGTTCTTCACTGATATTTCCGCTTGTCATCACAATAGGAAAATTAATCTCTTCCATCAAAAGATAATGTATAGGAGCGTAGGGAAGCATTACTCCTAACGTATCTAATCCGTCAGCAACGCCTTTTGCAAGTTTTTCTCCTTTTTTCTTTAAAAGCACAATCGGCCTTCTCTGACTTAAAAGAAGCTTTTTTTCTTCTTCTCCTACAATGCAATACTCCTCTACCTGCTTTATGTCTTTCATCATAACAGCAAAAGGCTTTCCATATCTTTCTTTCCGAATTCTCAAACTAGAAACAGCCTTTTCATCAAGGGCATTTACTGCCAAGTGAAAACCACCTATACCTTTAATAGCGACAATTTTCCCCTTTTTAAGAGCAGCTACAGCACATTTTATTTCATCTTCCTTGCAACTTCCTCCTACAAATTCAAGCTTAGGACCGCAGTCAAAACAGGCAACAGGTTGCGCATGAAATCTCCTGTTATTGGGGTCATTGTATTCTTTCTCACATTTTTCACACATTGGAAATACTTTCATAGAAGTTTTAGATCTATCATAAGGAATATCCTCTATTATAGAAAACCTGGGGCCACAATTAGTACAATTTATAAAAGGATATCTGTATCTTCTGTCATTTGGGTCGTTCATTTCCTTTAAACAGTCGTCGCAGACCCCATATCAGGAGATACAGGAACAAATCCACCATCTTCTTTACTAGATATAATTTTGAAGTCTTCATAACCTCTAATTCCTAAGTCTTTTACTTCTATTTCATCGATAACAGCAAGGGGAGGAGGATTATCTTTTAACTCTTTTAAAAAATTATTGATATTTTCCTCTCCCCCTTCCACTTCTATATAAACTCCTGAAGACGTATTATAGACTATACCTCCTAAATGATACTTTTTGGCAAGAGTAAATACAAAAGGGCGAAAACCTACGCCCTGTACAATACCAGCAATTTCTATTTGTTTTGCCTGAATTTTTGATATTCTTCCTCTAACCATTTTGCAAGCTCTCCAAACCCTTCTCCAGTCCTTGCAGACACCTCAAAAATTGGTGCATTTGGATTTAAAGCTCGTACTCCATCGTAGAAAAATTTTTTATTAAACTCAAAATAAGGCAGCATGTCAATTTTATTCAAAACTACAGCTTTCGCTTTAGTAAACAGCAGTGGATATTTATAGGATTTGTCATCGCCTTCTGTTACATTTGCCATTGCCAATTTGAAGTCTTCCCCCAATTCAAATCCAGAAGGACAGATGAGATTGCCTACATTCTCAATGAACACTATGCCATTGTCAAAAGCCAAACTTTGAAGTGCCCTATTTACTGAACCAGCATTTAAATGGCATGACCCGCCTGTATTTATTTGTACAACTGGAATTTTCTTCTCAGCCATTTTTTTAGCATCAATATCAGAAGTGACATCCCCTTCAATGACACCACAAGGTACTTTAAGATGTTCTATTGCTTTTAAGATAAAGCTGGTTTTTCCTGTTCCCGGTGAACCTATTATGTTCACCATCAAGATATTTCTCTCATCTTTTATAGCTTTGTTCTCACTGGCAACATTGTTGTTTGCTTCAAGAACATCTCTAATAATTATTATTTCCTCCATACTACTCCACCTCTATGCTTTCTATATAAAATTCTTTTCCTTTGTCCACTAATACTCCTGTCGAACCGCACACAGGGCAATTGAAAGTAAAATTTACACGTTCAAATATGTTGCCACATTGTCCACACTTAAACTGTGCCTTTATTTTTTTAAAAACTAATTCAGCTCCTTCTGCCACTGTATTTTCACTTAATACACCAAAGTAAAATTGTATACTTTCGCTTTCAAGACCAGTAAGCTCTCCTATGACAATGGTAACTTTTGTAACTTTTTTTATCTCTCTTTTTTGTGCTTCCTCCAATACCATGTCCACTAGACTCTGCGTTACAGACAATTCATGCACTTATGCCACTTCCTTTTTATCCTTGGTGGGAGGATTCTTAGCTTCCTTTTTGTGAACTATTTCATATTTTTCATTGGATACAGCTCTATATTCTGCCTCCATTTTTAATGATTTCGTTGGGCAATTTTCAACACACGCACCGCAAATTACGCATTCAAAGGGTTGAAAAACCCATTTACCCTCTTTTCTATTTACCTGTATGCAATTAGAAGGGCAGACTCTTTGGCATATACCACATAAAATGCATTTGTCTATGTCATTCTTTATATGTCCTCTCGCTCTTTCAAAAGGCTCCCTCTTTTCAAAAGGGTATTTCCTTGTAACAGGTTTGTGGATAAGATTGCTGAGGACGTTTTTAAGCATATCCAACATCTATACCACCTACCTTTCAGTACAACTTATACAAGGGTCAATAGTTAAAACCAATACTGGCACATCCGCTAGTGAACTTCCTGGCAACATTTTTAAAAGTGCGGCTAAATTTGCAAAAGTAGGAGTCCTTATTCTAAGCCTCTCCAAGTTTTTCCCACCGCTAGATTTAAGGTAGTAAAACACTTCACCGCGGGATTGTTCAACTCTTGAAATAACTTCCCCTGCCGGCAAATTCCCCTTTACCTTTATGGCAATTTCTCCTTCTGGCATTTTATTTATAGCTTGTCTCACAAGGTCTATAGACTGGAATATCTCTCTCATTCTCACAATAGTCCTAGCATAAGTATCTCCATCAGTCTCTGTTACAGGTTCAAAGTCCAAATCGCCATAGGCAGCATAACCTGTCATTCTCATGTCAATAGCAACACCGCTTCCCTTTGCCACAGGACCTGTTGCTCCAAGAATATACGCATCATCTTTAGTAAGTACGCCAATTCCCACAGTCCTTTGTTTTATTGTATAATTATTCCTTACTACTTTGTTAACTTCTTTAAGTTCTTCTTCAATCTTGTCAAGCTCTTTTAATATCCATTTTGCTTGCTCACCATCTATATCTTTTCTTACACCGCCAATTATATTTACAGAGATAATTACTCTGTTGCCAGAAGTCGCCTCTAAAATATCCATGATTTTTTCTCGTATTCTCCAAGTTAACATAAAAAGATTCTCAAAGCCAAAAGCATCAGCCATAAGGCCTAGCCAAAGCAAATGGCTGTGAATCCTGTGAAGTTCAGCCCAAATCACCCTCAAATATTTTGCTCTTTCAGGAACTTCTATGTTTAAAAGGCTTTCTACCCCTTGGCAATAGGCCTGGCCATGCATTGCACTGCAAATCCCACAAACCCGCTCAACAACATAGACCATCTGATTGACATCCTTTTTTTGTGCCAGCATCTCAAGACCTCTATGAACATACCCAAAAGAAGGATATGCTTCCACAACTTTTTCATCTTCAACAACAAGTTTTAAATGTATAGGTTCTGGCAAAACCGGATGTTGTGGTCCAAATGGTATAGTACTCTTGTCACTCATTTTTATCACCTTTATTCTTTTTGATAATTTCTATACTTGCCTGAGGAGAAATAGGAGAATACTCACCTAAAAGCAGTAATCCTTCAAAATCTATAACCAGATTTTTAAACTTAAGGCCAAACATCTCTTGTATTTCATTTTCCACTAAAAGAGCTGCAAAGTATATTTTTGAAATACTAGGAACTTCTTCCGACGTATTTACATAAACATGAAAATTTTCCAGTTCATACTCTTTTGCAAAAGTATAAATTATCTTAAATTTCCCATCTTCCTCCAGACAAGTTTCTGTAACAAATCTATAACCATTATCATAGTAATACTTTGCTTCTTTTTCAATCTCATCAATTTTTACTTCTCTACTGTTAATCATTTTAACACCTCTTCAGCTTTTGCCATTTTATCATATTTTTCCTTTAGAATTTCAGTAGCTTTGTACAGGCCATCTATAATTGCTTCGGGTTTAGCGGGGCAACCTGGCACATACACATCCACGGGAATTACTTTATCTACTCCTCCTACAACATTATAACATTCCCTAAAAATACCTCCTGTAGCAGCACAAACCCCAACTGCCACTACTACTTTAGGTTCTGGCATTTGGTCATATATATTTTTCAAAACCACTTTATTCTTGTGATTCACAGTACCTGTAACAACTAAAATATCCGCATGTTTTGGATTGCCTACATTGACCATGCCAAACCTTTCCATATCGTAAAGAGGAGTCATGCAACTTAAAAGCTCAATGTCACAACCATTGCAGCTGCCACAGTCATAGTGTATAACCCAAGGTGATTTTTTAAATGATTTTTCTATAAACTCTTTTAAGCCCATACAAATCATCTCCTAAAGTATATATAAGCTACATTTACAATGGTAAGCAAAATACTTATGCTCCAGCTAAAAACCAACATCCATTTTACTGTCATTCTCGCACTAATATTGTCCAATACTATATCCGCAAAAAAGGTCGCTAAAGCAATAAGAGCACCTATCGCAAGGTTTTGTGACCACAGTATTGCAATCATAGCCAATATTAACACAAGCTCATACCAATCTGCAATTTGTATCAAACCAAGATACGGGCCCGAATAATCCGTCAAAATACCTCTTACCAATTCCTGATGGGCATGTTCTGAAGCTGATAAATCAAAAGGCGATTTTTTAACTTTATTGTCAATACCAAGCCTAACAATATAAACATCAACGGCAAATCCAAAAGTAATCTGCATGAATCATTATTTGTGCCAAATTAAAACTTCCTGTCACGTTGTATACTGCTATTACAAAAAATATAAGCATTGGCTCGTAACCCAGCATCTGCATAAGCTCTCTTTGCGCCCCTACCTGGCTGTAAGGTGATTTTGTCGAAAGAGCTCCTGCTATATAAAACACAACTCCTACAGACATTATAAATAAAATCATCAAAAGGTCAGTTTTTAATGCAAAAAGTCCTACCGAAAGAATCCCCGACAAAAGATACATATAAGCTGAAAACACTTGAAAGTCATTTACTAATAGTCTTTGTTTGTGCAAAAGTTTTATTACATCGTAAAAAGGTTGCCAAATGGGAGGTCCATATCTTCCTTGTATATGAGCGGTTAACTTTCTATCAATGCCAGACAAAAAACCACCAATCAGTGGAGCAACCATTATTGCTATGACAAATATTATAATTTTATACAAAGTCATAACAGGGCACCTCCCAAAATCACAGCAATTAAAAGAATGGAAACATAATTAAAATATTTCGTCAATGTTCCCTCATTTGTAAAAGTCGTAAAATAATAATTCTTTACATTATATCCACTCTCCTCTATATAATTAAGACCAGCCGTATAGGGAACAGTTTTTGCCGCAATTCTTGAAGCCTTTCTTATAGAAATCAATGAAAGTACAATTGCTATGCCAAGAGTTATGAAAATTGGATATATAGTAAACCCACCGGCTGAGGTATATAAATAACCTCTTACAGCCTTTAGTGCTACATTCATTTTCATAGTCAATAGCTGCGGCATCACCAACATGTTATAAAGATTAGAAACTATAAAACTTAACACAATAGCTATAGCTGTTAAGCTGTAAAGAGAAATACCGATTGTGGAATTCATACGTTCTTCTGAGCGCTTGCTAAAATATGTCCCTGACAAAAGATTTCCTATCCATCTGGTATAATAAAAGACCGTTAAAGCACTTCCTATCGCCAATATAAGGGAAATCAATATTTGCTTAGCTGCTACTTCTATTATAAGCCATTTAGAAACCAGCATCCCAAAGGCGCTGCCATAAGAGTTAAAATTCCTATAAAAGTTATTATTGTTGTTACAGGCATCCTATTTATTAAGCCTTTCATGTCTTCAATATTTCTACTTCCAATGTGTTGCTCTATTGTTCCAACGCACAAAAATAACAAAGCTTTGGACACTGCATGGAATATCAAGAGCAATATAGCTGCAGCAATAGCGCCAGAAGTATTAAGCCCGATACTTGCTATCATAAGTCCTAAATTTGACACAGTAGAATATGCTAATATCCTTTTAGCATTACTTTGACTTACAGCAAGGAAAGCCGTAGCTATAAAAGTAAAAGCACCATATATTGCTATAAAGTCGCTCAACAAAGTACTTCTAAAAAGTGGCGAAAACCTCAGTAGAATATATATACCTGCCTTAACCATTGTACTGGAGTGCAAAAGCGCTGAAACCGGTGTTGGAGCACCATTGCGCCAAGAAGCCAACTCTCAAAAGGCAGTTGAGCAGACTTAGTAAATGCTGCAAACGCTATAAAAAACATGGGTAGAAGTATATAAGTAGCGTCTTTTATACTCAATACTTCTACTAAAGAAATTGTATTGTAGTTTGTATAGATAAATATTATACCTAATAAAAGGGCAAAGCTCCCATCATATTAATCCACAATGCCCTCGAAGCATTTTTAATAGCCCCTTCAGTCTGGTCATGGCCTATTAACAGGAAAGAACTTAGTGTAGTTATTTCCCAAAAGAAATACATCCACATCAAATTATTTGAAAATACTATCCCATTCATAGCTCCTAAAAATACAAGTATAATAGCAAAAAACCTTGGCTGTCTTGTAGGAGAAACTTTTTTTTCTTCTTCATGATGGTCCATATATCCAAAAGCATAAATAGTTATTAAAGAACCAACAATAGATATGATTAAATTCATAATGATAGAGAGTTCGTCTACAAAAAACATCGCAATTTTATGTTCTTTTAATCTAAAAAATTCAAAGTATATTAAAGGAACAAGTTGTAATACCGCAAAAAAAGTAGCTTTCCATTCTTTAATTTTAAAAGAAATATAAATCACATAAAGCAAAAGAACAAAATCCCCTACTTTGATAGCCAAATCCATTACATTGTAATAAGTCGTGTAATTAAAAACGTCTGGTACTTTCAATGTCGTCAACATAATCAAAGATAACGCCACGATTACACTTAAAGATACTACAATAAAAGCCTTTCTTATAAAAGGTTGTCTCAAAAAAAGAATAATAATACCCGCTATAATAGGAAGTATAGTACCTAGCAGCAGCAAATTAGACTGCATAAAAACACCTCTCTTAAAATTTACTAGTTTGAATCTTGCATATTGTATACACGATTATAACTAATTAATATCCTTTTTAAAATAATTATAAGTCCGCCTTCGTATAAAGTCAATAACATTAGATAATATTTATCACAAAATAACAATATTCTTTTTGTTATTATTCTAGCAAATAATATTTTTTCTTTTAAACTCCACTTCTCTCTTTTACTATGTCTCCATCTACCAAATTGCTACACAACAATGGATAATTTACATCATATTGCTTTAAATTTATTTTTATAGAACTCGTCTTCTTGTTTGCATAGCAATAAATACAACCATGTAAACAAGTATCATAAGCGCCAATATCAACGCTTTCTGCACATCCACAAAACTTCCTTTGATTTTTATCTTTTCCTACATTAAGCTTTTTCCCCGAAAGTTCCCCTATTAAATCCGGATCTATACATCTTGCACGCTCTATACCATAGTAGGATAACTCCAATTCTTCAGCACAGGTCTCAAGTTGAATTGAGTGCTCTTTCGCTATTTCATAAAATCTGTGTGCAATTTCTATTTTTTGTTTCTTGGTTATCTCATAAGCACCTATTCTTTCTAAACTCTTACGTACTTTAGGATAAAAAGTCACAAAACTGATTATGCATTTTGAAGTGTAGTTATAAAGTTCAGACACTATCTCATTAAAATTTTTCACATGGTAATCTATATCAAACTCCTTAGTTAAAATAATAGGGTCATACCTTAAAATAACCCGTTTTTTCCCTATTTCTCTGGACAACCTCTTAAAAACTTCAATGGCATAAGATCTTTCCGGCACTTTTTTTTCTATTTTTTTATCATAAGGATTTAAAGTAAATTGAAAATAATAAGTATAGTCCTCTATTAAATACAATTTTGGTATCATTTTGTCTGGATTTTTTGTCCAAAACACAATGCCATCTACTGCATCTTTCTTTAAAGAAACTTTACTGACTTGATGAAAATTAAAAGGATTCCTTACCAAAACATAACCTTCTTCAATTCTTTTAAAAAACCAATCGCTGTAAAAAGCTGGAATATCCGTTCTCCTGCTTGCACTTATTATCAAGAGGTACTCTCCTTTCATAAAAAAGCGGAGATATTGACAGGCTCACTTTTACTTTAACACCTTAATAAACTTATGTCAATTTCTCCGCATATAAATCAATTCTCCTTATTTAGTTTATATTCTATTGAATCAACAAGTGCCCTCCAACTAGCTTCAATAATATCTGTAGAAACTCCAATCGTGCTCCAAGAATCTTTTCCGTCTGTAGACTCAATTATAACCCTCACTTTAGCAGCAGTCGCAGAATTAGAATCCAAAACCCTCACTTTATAGTCTGTCAACCTCATCTCTTTTATCTGTGGATAAATCTCTCCAAAACCCTTCTTACAGCATTATCAAGAGCATGCACTGGTCCGTCGCCATCCGCAGCGGCTATTTCTTCCACTCCATCTACTTCCACCTTTATAATTGCAAAAGAATTAACACTATTGACAGAAGGTTCATTTACAATAACTTTAAATTCTTTTAAATTAAAGGCTGGCTTGTATCTTCCAAGGACTTTTCTTATCAAAAGTTCTAATGAGCCTCCTGCATTTTCATATTGATACCCCAAATACTCCATTTCTTTTAGCCTATCAAGAATTAATTTTGTCTCAGGTGAATTTTTTTTGATGGTTGGGTCTATCTCGTTTATAGCATTTAAAACTGCTCCTCTTCCAGCAACTTCAGAAATTAAAAAGGTTCTGCTATTTCCCACTAAAGACGGGTCAATCAGTTCATAAGAATAAGTATTTTTATTTACAGCATCAGCATGCATTCCAGCTTTATGGGCAAATGCGTTTTTTCCCACAAAAGGTGCTCTTTCATCGTGAGCAACATTTGCAATTTCACTTACAAACCTCGCTAAATGAGTCAATTGTTTTAGATTTTCATCAGGCACACATTTATATCCCATAAGTAATTGCAAATTCGGTACCAAGGTACATAAATTCGCATTGCCACATCTTTCACCATAACCGTTTATTGTACCTTGTACTTGTATTGCCCCTGCCTCAACTGCCATTATGGAATCTGCAACAGCCATTCCGTTATCATTATGGCAGTGTATCCCTACTTCTGTATTAAATTTATCCACAACAGTTTTTGTTATTTCATAAACCTCCATAGGAAAAGCTCCGCCTTTTGTATCGCACAAGCATACACTGTCTGCTCCCGCCTCTAATGCTACTTCTAATGTCTTTAAAGCATACTCTGGATTTTGTTTGTAACCATCAAAAAAATGCTCTGCATCAAATATAACTGACTTACCTTTGTCTTTAAAAAACTTTACTGTATCATAAATCATTTTTAAGTTTTCTTCTAAAGTGGTTTTCAAAATTTCTATAACTTGAAAATCCCATGACTTGCCAAAGATAGTTACTACCTCTGTGTCAGCATTTAAAAGTGAAATTACATTGGCATCTTCTTCGGTAGTTGTATTTGCTCTTCTTGTGCTACCAAAAGCAATTAATTTAGCATTTTTTAATTTAATATTTTTAACTCTTTCAAAAAATTCAATATCTTTAGGATTAGACCCAGGGTTACCTGCCTCAATATAGGCCACACCAAACTCATCAAGCGCTTTAACTATTTTTAATTTATCTTCCACAGTAAAAGATATGCCTTGTCCTTGAACTCCGTCTCTTAATGTTGTATCGTATATGCGTAGGTTCTTCACAATGCATCCCCCTTTATACCTTTTCTATGTATAGTACATATTTTATCAAATTGAACTGATAAAGTGAAGAAAATTTATTTTTAATTCTTAAAATAAAATAATAAAGCTTCCTGACCGACTAAATTCAGGAAGCTTTACATTTCTGCTGCTAAATTAATCCCTTTTCTTTTAGAAATTCTTTTGCCACCTTTGCTGCATCTTGCCCTTCACCATCGACTTTGTAATTAAGTTTTTGCATTTCTTCATCAGAAATTTGATTTGCCAATTTGTTGAGAACATCTTTTAATTCAGGGTGTTTGTCTAACACATCTTGCCTAATAATTGGTACAGCATAATAAGGTGGGAAAAAGTGTTTATCGTCTTCTAGTATTTTTAGTTTATGAGATACTAGCAATCCATCAGTAGAAAAAGCATCAATAACCTGAACTTCATTATTATCTATCGCTGTATATCTTATACCCGCATCCATAGATTTTGCATCTTTAAACTTAAAATTATACACTTTTTGTAGACCAGGATAGCCATCAGGCCTTTCCAAAAATTCCATTGTAGCTCCCAGGATTAACTTATCGCTAATTTTAGCTAAATCTGAAAAAGTCTTTAAATTATATTGCTTTGCCAATTCATCCTTTACAGCTAAAGTATAGGTATTATTGAATCCAAGTGGCTTCAACCATACTATATTCCATTTGTCTTTATATTCTTTCTTCACTGTTTCATAAGCTTTTTCTGGATCAGTAGTAGGTTCCATCCCTAATATGTCCACCAAACCTGTCCCTGTATATTCAACATAAATATCTATTCCGTTATTCGCACCTCCCCTTTTTATCGCCTCAAAGTTTACATTTGTACCGCCAAGGTTTAGTTTTCGCACTACTTTGAGATCGGTATGTGCTTCAATCATTTCGGCAACCATATTAGCTACGATAATTTGCTCTGTAAAATTTTTTGATCCTACAACTACAGTATCATTTGCATTCCTTTGAGAACTGCCAATACCGCAAGATGCCATGAAAGTAACAGCTAAAATAAAAACCAAACTTAATAGCAAAATTCTTTTCATTTAAAATCTCCTCCTTTTTTTATTTTATTCCCTTTGGAGTTACTATCTTTTCTACTAAAAGTAAAATATAGTCTATCAATAGTGCCAAAATCATTGCTGGTATTGCACCTGCTAGTATCATCTGGTTATTCACCATAGATATCCCCCTGTAAATCAATTGACCTAAACCACCGGCTCCAATCAACGCCGCCAAAGTAGTAAAACCAACGGCTGTCACAGCTGCTATTCGAATACCTGCCATTATAACAGGTAAAGCCAATGGCAGTTGCACCATCCTCATTAATTGTATCTCCGTCATTCCCATACCTTTACCCGCTTCGAGTATAGCTTTATCTATATTGACAAGACCTGTATAGGTATTTTTTATAATTGGTAGTAGTGTATACATAACTATCATAACTATTGAAGGAGTTGAGCCTATACCTAAAAAAGGCACCAAAAATCCCAACAAAGCTAAACTTGGAATTGCTTGTACAGCATTGGCTAATCCAATGACAAATGAAGAAGTTGAAGGAAATTTTGCAATCAAGATACCTAATGGTACTCCTATAGCTATAGCTATAATCAGAGCCATAACAGATAATTGAATATGCTGAGTTGTTAAAATTAAAATATCGTCAGCTCTATCTTTCATAAAATTTATATATTCTGCCAACACTATTTAAAAGTCCTCCTTCCTATTCTGCATAATTTGCACCTAAATAATTTACCAGGGCACTACGCGTGATCAAGCCTTGGAGCAAATTATTTTCATTCACTACTGGTACATATCCTATATTTTTTTGCGCCATTAATTTAAGAACATCTAAAATTGAATCATCAGGTTTGACTGTATAAACATTTCGAGTATAAATCTCTTCTATCCGTTTTGCAGTGTTTTTATTAGCCCTTATATCCTCCGCTGTTACTATGCCTAAAAGTTGATTTTCTTTATTAACCACTAAAATACTGTCAACACCACTATTACTCATAATTTCTATCGCTTGTGCAAGAGTCCTGGAAGGAAGAGCCTTTATTGGATTGGTAATCATAATATCTTTTGCTAAAACATGCTCTGGTTGTATCCACATTCGTTTTTTCCCTATAAAATTCTCCACAAATTCATCTGCTGGATTTTTCAATATTTCTTCGGGAGTATCAAATTGCACTACTTTTCCATCTTTCATTATACAGATCCTGTCACCTAATTTTAACGCCTCATCCATGTCGTGAGTTACAAATACAATGGTCTTTTGCAACTTTTGCTGCAATTCAAAAAGTTCTTCTTGTAACTGAGACCTTGTAATAGGGTCCAGGGCACTAAAAGGTTCATCCATTAAAATGATGTCTGGATCTGCAGCCAAAGCCCGTGCAACTCCTATCCTCTGTTGTTGCCCACCAGATAATTCTTTTGGATATCTGTTCATATACTCTTCTGGAGGCATTCCTACAAGATGCATTAATTCCTTTACTCTTTCAATTCTCTTCTTTTTTGGCCAATTTTTAAGCAAAGGAACTAATTCTATATTTTGCCCTACTGTCATGTGGGGAAGTAAACCAATTTGCTGAATCACGTATCCAATATTCCTGCGAAGTTGTATTGGGTCTATCTGAGAAATATCTTGGCCGTTTATAAATATTTTACCAGAAGTTGGTTCAATTAAGCGATTTATCATTTTCAACGAAGTGGTTTTCCCACAACCACTCGGTCCTATCAAAACCACCAATTCATTATCTTTTATTTCTAAATTTATTCCTTTTAATATTTCAGTTTCTCCATATGTTTTTACTATATTTTCAAATCTTATCAATGCTACCACGCCTCCTTTCTAAGTGACAACCTATATTATATAATAAAGTTGTCAGTATGTCAATAAAAGGCATTACCAGCTAGGTTATTTCCTCCTTTTTTTATTCTTATTT